>NZ_CAJQUC010000002.1:0-674330 GCF_907163155.1 Candidatus Accumulibacter sp. ACC012 | reverse complement strand
GTCTATAGGCTCTCACTCGCCGAACGGCACGCCCGCTATGCGGATCGCCGATGATCAGCGCCTCGCCCATCTTGATCCGCGGCAATTTTCTGCCGGCGACGGCAAAGCAGCGCGAGGATGGCACCCGATTGCCGCGTCGGCTGCGCCTCCTCGCAATGACGGTGTCGGTCGATGTGACGACGTCGGTCACTGTGACGCTGTCGGTCAATAAGGGCGGGCGGGGACGACTGGGTGTGGCGATGAGGGCAGGGCTGCGGCTGGCGCGGTGTGGTACTTGGCACCCGCCAGGCTCGCTGTCGAGGTCATCAGCTTCCGCTTCGGCCAGGGTATCGCGGCCATCCGGCGATTGATCATTTGCCCCGACAGCAGCCGTTAGGCTACCTAGGCCACCTGCGGCGATGCCATGCCTGCTGGCATCCTGTCGATATCGACCGCTGGACGCCAGGGCGCCGCGAATATTCATGCCAGGTTTGTGCGCTTTTACGCAGCAGTCAAGCGCCAACGGTGAGATGCTGAAGGCCTCCAAAATAGCCCAAGTGAGCGGCGTCGTGAAAATCCTTACCACCCTCGTCATGTCTGCTTCGCTGCTGTTGGCCGGGTGTTCAACGAATCAGGCCGGTTCGGAAAAACAGGCGAGTCAAGTTTCTGTGACCTATCGCTCGGACCCTCCGGGGGCGACCTTGACGCAGGTTGACGGCAGGGTTTTTGGCCAGATGCCGGTAACTTTGAGCTACCAGGTATCGGATGCAGATAGAGCCAGGGGCGAGGCGACATTTCTCGGCCTCACTGCGCACTGGCCGAGCGGCGCTAAAGACGCTTACCCAAAAATGACACTCCCGACCGGCAAACTATCGTCTGACATCGCCCGCACTGCTTTCACTTTCAAGCGGCCGCAAGATGCTCCCTATCTGATGACGGACCTCAACCATGCACGCAGCCTGCCGCCGCAAGCGGAACAGCTTGCCGCAGAGCAGGAGGTTTCTGAGGCACACCGCGCGCAGCAACAAGGTGAAGCGCGTGTCGCAAAGCAGGCGGCCGCCAAGGAACATAGCCGGCCGCCACAGGCGGAACCGGGCGTCGCAGGGCAGGATGCTTCTGCGTTAGAAGGGCGCGCCGCCGTTCTCCTTGCGCTTCTGAGCAGCCTGCAGCAACACGCGGAACAGCGTGCTGGAGAGCAGGAGACTTCTGGGTCCACAGGGGGCGGGTCAGATCTTCTCGCCCTCGTGAATAAGCTGGCGGGTGTGTATCTGGAGGCGGCGAAGGCGGTTCAGCCGCAAATCGCGGCGACGAACTGCTCAGCCTCGTCTGGCGGCGTGATCACCGACCCTGGATGTGCGCCCCGGTGATGATGGCGGTATCGCCCTGCGCTTGTTGTGCGGGGTAGGTGTGTCGCCGTCAGCCGCCGCCCGGAAACGCAAACCTTGGCCAGCGCCACGGCCCGTGTAGTGCCGTAGGCGCCGCTGGTGTCGTGTTGCTGGCAGGGTGGAGCGAATGAATCTCAGCTAGCGCATGGGTTGCGCGCTGCTTGCTGGAATGCTGAAAGTATCGTCATCAAACGAGCGCTACAGCCGCCCCCACGTCATTGCGAGGAGGCGCAGCCGACGTGGCAATCCAGTTCCATGCTCTTACTATTTCCCACCGCATTGACATGCGTGGCAAGGCGAAAAGCCAAACCTCTGGATTGCCGCGTCGGCTACGCTTCCTCGCAATGACGGAGGCTGGGAGATGCTTGCCGAAAGTCTCATCACGAGTGCAGCACTACACTAGAATGCTCCGTTGCCAGCCAAAGACGGCGGTGGCTTCTGGAGAAGGCGATCAATCTGCAGACATTCGATCTGAACGACATCACCCGTGAGCCCTCCGATGAACAACTCGATGCCTTGATGGAAGCCGTTGCCACCGAAGCACGCAGGCACTCGCAGATGGCGCGCGAACAATGGCTGATTCGCCTGCGCGCCGAGATCGCGGCGATAGAAAGGCATTCCGGCAAGAGCGCGTGACCGAAGGCGACAAGCCGGGCGAGTTGCCGCTGGGCAAACGCTGCGATGAAGGCAATCGTGAAAGTTGCCGATCGCGAGCGGCATGTCAGGACGCTTGGTTGCCTGGAACGGCAGCGCGAATTGCCGATTGTCTGACAGTGACATCGGCCGACTATGCGCCTGTTTTCGTGCCTCGAAGACGACCGAAAATTCGGCGCCATCTGGTTTTTTCTTTTCCGACAATCACCTTAAACCCCGGGCTTTCCCCGGGGATGCTTACTGGTTCAAGCGCGCCTTGACATGACTATCTGGTTCGTCTCCCGCCACCCGGGTGCCGTCGCCTGGGCAAAGCGGCAGGGCATCGCCGTTGATCGGCAGCTCGCCCATCTCGACCCGCAACAGGTTGCTGCAGGTGACACGGTTATCGGCACCCTGCCGATCAATCTTGCCGCCGAGGTTTGCGCGCGCGGAGCCCGTTACTACCATCTCACGCTGCGCCTGCCGTCCGCACTGCGTGGTACGGAACTCGATGCCGACCAGCTTGAGCAGCTCGGTGCCTGCATCGAAGCCTACCTTGTCGAACGCCGCAGCCCCTGAAGTGCCGCCGGCGCCGCGCGTGTGCTGTTGCGGGCCGGGTGGAGCGTAGGCATTCCAGCTACCGCACGGGGTTCGCGCTGCCTGCGGGCTTGCGCAAAGCGTGGTCATGAAAGAAGCACTACCGCAACTCGCAGGTCATTGCGAGGAAGCGAAGCCGACGCGCCAATCCAGAGGTTTGGCTCTTCGTGTGGTTGATGCGGCCGAAGGGCAGCGAGAGGTGGCACCGGATTGCCAGCTCGGTTGCGCCTCCTCGCAATGACGGTGTCGGTCACGGTGACGGTGACAGAGTTGGTCAATAGCGGCGTGCGGGATGGAGCCGGGCGTGGCGTGGCGATGCCGGCCGCGCTGCGGCTGGCACGGCCTGGCGCCTGGCAGCCTGCAGGCTTGCCGCTCAGGCGATTGCCGCGGGCAGCCCGGTCCACACGATTCCCTCCGGCAAGCTGGCGCGCCCGATGCGGCCCTGAAAGCCGCGCGTGGGCAGCGGGTAGCAGCGCACGTCGTCGTCGGCAAGTTCCATCAGCTCGGCAATCTCGTCCAGGCAGCGCTCCTTGTCGGCTTCGCTGCCGACCAGCAGAAAGATGCTGTACTCGAGCGGCGCCGCGTGCTTGCACATCTCGCGATGGATGCGCTGCAAGCGGCGCGGGTTGCTGATGTCGTAGCCGATCACGAAGGCCTGCAAACTATTCGTCGAAGTCATCATCTTCGCCTTCGGCCAGCGTATCGAGGCCATCCGTAGCGAGTGCCGGCAGCAGCGCATGCGTATCCTTGCGCTGCGCGGGCGGCGCATCGACGGAACCCGATTGGGTGATCGCTGCCGCCACGTCGGACACGCTTTCGGTGAGCAGTTTGCGCAGCCGCCCGGCCAGCGGCTCCCACTCGGCGTAGTAGCGGGCGCGTCCCGCCTTGCCGAGGAGGCAGCCGCCGTCGGTCTGTGAAAAATCGTCGGCGCGCAGTTTCTCCGAGCGAAAGAGCATCAGGGTGTGCTGATCGATCTCGACGCGCAGTGGTTCGACCAGATCACAGGCGAGCGACTCGCGGCCGAAATCCAGCGCATGATAGAAACCGACGAAAGGATCGAGCCCGGCGCCGTACAAGGCCAGGACTGCCTCAGCGTGCAGCAGCGTGTACGAGAGCGAGAGCACCGCGTTCACCGGGTCTCGCGGCGGCCGGCGGTTGCGGCCGGCAAACTTCAGGCGCTCGGGCAGCAGGTCGGCGAAGCCCTCGAAGTAGGCCGCGGCACCGGCGCCTTCGAGGCCGCGCAGCGAAGCAAGCGAATGCTGCTCGTCCACCGCCCCGATGCAGCTGGCGAGTTGCCGCAGGGACAGCGTCAGCAGATAGCGTGAACGCGGTTCGCTGTCGCGGCGGAGGGTGAGGAAGTCTGCCTGTGCGCGCAGCTTGGCTTCGACGATGGCCCGCGAAAAACGCAGGCAGAAGTCGGCGTCGAGCGACAGCCGGTACTGCGCCACTCGCCGCGCCGCGTCATTGTGCGGACGACCGAGCAGCATCGTCGGCAGCGCCTTGCGCCCGGAGAGAACGACCACCCCGATTCCACGCTCGCCGAGTTTGCCGAGCAGCGACGACGACAGCGTCACGTCGCCGCGGATGAAGACCCGCGATAAGGGCGCCAGCGGTACCGTGCCGATGCGCTCGCCGTTCTCGTAGAACACCAGCGCCTCGCCGTCCGCCTTCAGCGTCACGCAGCGCCGGTCAACATACAGACTGGTCATCGTTTCTCCCCCCTCAAACGATCAGAAAAACATCCGTCACCGGCTGCGTCGCCCGGCCCAACATGTCGCGCCGCATGCGCGGATCGAGCTGGAAGATGTGTGCCCGGTCTTCACTTAAAGCGAGCAATTCGGCCAGCGTGTTGCGCACTTCACGAAGTTCAGCCGCGGTCAGCCAGCACTCGAAGAACGATTTTTGACCACCGACCTTGTAGCCCATCAAATACCGGTGCACCCGCCGCAGCCGCTTCGGCTCGCAGATGTCGTAGCAGACCAGGTACAGCGTTCGCGCCACATCGTTCATGTCGCCACGATAGGCCTCCGTGGCACTCCTGTCAGGTCCGGCAAGCTTGCCGAAAATCACTGATCGATACAGGCGGAAAAATGCAGCGGCGGCAATCGTCCGTCAATCCCTTTGATTTCAGGGCTGGTTACTGACCTTGACGAGTGCTGTACAGTCGTCAATGAAGGGCTGTCTCAATCCCTTTGATTTCAGGGCTGGTTACTGACTCTTCTATTGTTGCACATGAATCTACCTGCAAAGTCTCAATCCCTTTGATTTCAGGGCTGGTTACTGACTCAATTCTGCGTATGCGTCCGTCCGGTCGCTTGTCTCAATCCCTTTGATTTCAGGGCTGGTTACTGACGGACTACGACGAAGTGTGCGTCGTAAGCCGCAAGTCTCAATCCCTTTGATTTCAGGGCTGGTTACTGACCGCTTTTTCGCTGCGCATTGGTCGTGGCCAACAAGTCTCAATCCCTTTGATTTCAGGGCTGGTTACTGACTCGTGGTAGATCGAGCGGTGCAGTAACCTTGATCCGTCTCAATCCCTTTGATTTCAGGGCTGGTTACTGACGACCAAAATTACCTTATTTACCGATGCCATTTGTCTCAATCCCTTTGATTTCAGGGCTGGTTACTGACGGATCGAAATTTCACATTCAGGGTGACGTACTTGTCTCAATCCCTTTGATTTCAGGGCTGGTTACTGACCTGACGACGAAGCAACATTCGACATGTGCGGCGGTCTCAATCCCTTTGATTTCAGGGCTGGTTACTGACTGCAGCTGCAGTGCGACATCCGCATTGCCCTGTATGTGTCTCAATCCCTTTGATTTCAGGGCTGGTTACTGACGTTGGTGTCGGCTTAATTCCGACGTGCTGCTGACGTCTCAATCCCTTTGATTTCAGGGCTGGTTACTGACCTTGTAGCTGAATACAATGATTGGATGATTGAGTCTCAATCCCTTTGATTTCAGGGCTGGTTACTGACCGCGCTTTAAGCGCACTGATAGCCGCATGCCCGTCTCAATCCCTTTGATTTCAGGGCTGGTTACTGACGCGGCAAACCGCGCCATTGGGCAAGGCGCACTTGTCTCAATCCCTTTGATTTCAGGGCTGGTTACTGACAAAAGCTCGACGAAACATTCCGTGTCGCAAATCCGTCTCAATCCCTTTGATTTCAGGGCTGGTTACTGACTCGCAGTCATTCCGCCAGTACAGGATCTAAAGCTGTCTCAATCCCTTTGATTTCAGGGCTGGTTACTGACGCTGCAGGCATTGCACGCAATGCTCGGCGATGAAGTCTCAATCCCTTTGATTTCAGGGCTGGTTACTGACGTCGCGGCCGGCGTTATCGACCTTCCCCCAGCAGGTCTCAATCCCTTTGATTTCAGGGCTGGTTACTGACCGTCATCGAATGGGAAATAAGCCATTACGAGATGTCTCAATCCCTTTGATTTCAGGGCTGGTTACTGACGTCGATCGGGATACGTAGAGCTGCGGCAAGCTGTCTCAATCCCTTTGATTTCAGGGCTGGTTACTGACCCGTAGCAATCAAGGCGTGCCAAGAGAAATGGCGGTCTCAATCCCTTTGATTTCAGGGCTGGTTACTGACCATGATGACCGTTGCAAATGTGTTTCTCGCGTTTCGTCTCAATCCCTTTGATTTCAGGGCTGGTTACTGACAAAAGCTTGTCATACGGTTGGCGAATTGCCAGGTCTCAATCCCTTTGATTTCAGGGCTGGTTACTGACGGTCATTGGCTGCTAACCACTACCTCCACTTTACGTCTCAATCCCTTTGATTTCAGGGCTGGTTACTGACGCAGAAATAGCCAACGTAAGCAGGTTTCCAAGGGTCTCAATCCCTTTGATTTCAGGGCTGGTTACTGACGCAGAAAGTTGCCGATGGGTGGAAATACGGCCCGGGTCTCAATCCCTTTGATTTCAGGGCTGGTTACTGACGGTATTACCATTGCGCAGTCGGTATCCGCAGGCGGTCTCAATCCCTTTGATTTCAGGGCTGGTTACTGACGTAGACGCCCTTCTGGAAGCAGGCCAATCGCGGCCTGTCTCAATCCCTTTGATTTCAGGGCTGGTTACTGACTGCACCTACAGATTTAATTCTTGTGTTTCAGACACTTGGCGCTGGCAGTCGCGGGGTTTGTCGAGGCTGTCAGAGGTGTCTTCGTGGCGGTCCCGGGCCAACTGGTATTGGCCGAGCCCGAAGCTTGCTTCCTTGCCGACATGCAGCCATTCTCCGAGTTGCAGGAAAGGGGCGAACGGTGCCAGGGGACCTTCGAGTCGCCAGGTGCCGATGACGCCACCGAGACTCATTTTCTGCTTTTGCCGGGACGAAAAGCGGGTCCAGTCAAGCCAGGTCAGACGCTTCTCTTCGCGGATCAGTGCAGCGGCAGTGCTGAGCGTCGCAAAGTCACTGGCCAGCGGGCCGTGAGCATGGAATTCGGCGAGCAGGCTCGCACGCCGGGTCAAGGCCATGAGCAGCGTGCGCGCCTGCAGTTTGTCGGGGGGCAGCGCGCGGCCGTTGTGCTGCAGGCGCAGCGGTGTTTCAAAGTGGAGCACGGCGGCGCCGGGCGTCGCGCTGTCGTCCGTGCCTTTCAGGACAACCGTCTGCGCATGCGTAGCGATCGTTCCGATTTCAGGGCGGTGAATCTCGTGCTCGCCGGCATCACCGCAATGGATGACGCGGCGCAGATCCGCCGTTCCGTCGCCGGCGCCGACGCCGCGCGCGAACGCGCGTCGCCAGGCCAGGATGATCAGCGGCAGTTCCTGCAGCGCCTTGCCGATCAGCACCTGGTGGAAGATCAGCGTTTCCCCTTCGGCGAGCACGCGGCTGCCCCATGCCGGCGGTTCGATGACGTAGGGCACCGGAAGCTGCGAGAACTGCTGCAGGCGGTGACTGGTCGGCGGGGGCGGCGCGAAGACGGCTGGATACGGGCAGGAAGCGATCAGCGGGCAAGCGGCGCAATCCTTCTGCCGGGTCATGCACGCAAGTTGGCGCAGCGAGTGGCCGAAAGCGCCACGCAGCATCGAGCCGGCGTAGTCAGGCAGACGAATCGGCTGCCTGACCTCGAATTCGAATCGGTAGCGGGCGACCGGGAAAGAGCTTGTCGTGTTCATGGCGCACGCAATGCCGACAATTTGAGTTTCTTGCGCTCGTCCTTGAGCTCGACCTTGACCACTTTCGGCAGCCATTGTTCGATCGCGTCGGCGACCGCCATTCGCTCCTCATGGGTCCAGGCGACGGCATCCCGCGCGAGTGTCCTCGCCGCGTTGTGGCACACGGCGTTGGCGTTTTCCTTGTTGCCGCGCAGTTGCTCGGCACGCGCGGCGAAATCGGCAATGAATTCTTCGACACGGCGGCGATTCGGGCTCATCTCGGCCAAAGCGCGAGCGTGGGCTTGCCGAGCTTCTACCTCGGCGCGGGCCGCCGCTTCCTCGGTTCGCTTGCGGCTGGCGAGCACGGCTGCGGCGGCAGCCCGCCGTTCGGCCTTCTCCTCAAGTAGCAGCAGGCGTTCCTGGTGTGCTTCGCGCAGCGGCCGGCTGTGCGCCGCGAGCCTCTGGCGGACGGCATCGGAAAGGTGGCGATGGGGGGCGTCGCAGGCGTCGACCCACAGCCAGCCAAAAGGCAGCAAGCCGTGGTCACCGGCCCTTGTGAGGCTGGCGTAGCGTTTTTCGGTACTATTCGCGCGAAAGTCGAACTGTTGCTTGCCGTCGACGCGTGCACCGAGAATCTTGATGCTGCGCACGCCGCCAAGGGTGACTGATTCAGCGCCCGAGTGACGGCCGACACGGAGCAGGAAGCCCTGCCGTGCCTTGATCAGGTCGCCGAGCTCTTCGCCGAGCAGGTGACTGATCATTTGTCGCCACTGCTGGTCGAGTCGCTGGCTGAGCACAGGATGATCCAGTTCTTCCTCCAGCTGCGGCCGGTAGAAGCCGTTGCAGGCATCGCACAGGGCATCCCACAGAATCGTCGCCCCAGGAGCAAAACGCATCTCGCCGAGGAAAGCGGCGGGCAGCGCCTCGGGGATCGTTTCGAGAAACACTTTCAGTTCTGGCGAAGGGCGTTCATCGGCACGGGGCGGGCGCTTCTTTTTGCTGATCGCGTAGAGAACACGTGTTGGCGGTGGCGTGCTCTCTTCCGCGGGGTGGGCATCAGCGAGGGCCAGCTTGCGAAAGGGGTCATTTTCGAACTTGCCGGCAGCGTACTTCAGCAGACGCTGTTCGAGGTTCTGCGATGCGCGTCGCTTGTCTGCCTTTTCTGCGGAGTTGAGCGGCAAGTCGGCGTTCAAGTGGTTAAGCCAGGCGGTGCGAATACTGCCTTTGAGCGAACTGCCAGGCAGGTAGGGCGTACCGTCCACCGGTCTGAAGGCGGTACGGGCCAGCTGAAAACTGTTGTACGTCGCTTCGCCGCTTGGGTCGCGTTGTGTCGGCCGACCTGCTTTTTCTGCGTATTCGCGGGCGAGCGCCTCGGCCACCACCACTTGCTGGCGTGACAGGTCGGCAAAGCGAGCCGCCGAGTCACGGAAAAAGCGCTGGATGGCGCCGACCGGCTCGTGCTGCTGCTCGGCCAGCGCGGCAAGCCGTTTGTGCTCGGCGTCGCTCAGCGCGAGCGACAGGTCGGCGGGTTCGAGGACATGCAGCAGACCCGCGTGGATGACGAAGCCACTCGGCTCATAGACATCGCCGCAACCGATATGGAGCGGCGATAGCGTCGAGATTGCCAGCGTGCGGCGATCGTTGCGTACCTGGGTAGTCACGGGGCAGGCTCCAGAGCAAGGGGGACAGTGGGGGCATAAGCCTGATGTACGGTGGCGGCTTCGGCCTTCGACAGTAGCCCCGCGCCACCGATGCCCTGGCCGATAAACAAACGTGCAGCAGCAAGACCGCCAGTGGGAACCAGAACGGCGCCGGTGGCGGCCAGAAGTACCGGTGTCTTGAACGGATGGGCGCTGAGCGCCAGCGCGTTGCCATGGCGACCGAAGCGCGTGAGTACGCGCCAGTAGCTCTCGCTGCCGACAAAGCCCTGACCTTGCGGCGCACACGGTGCCAGCGTCCACCAGGCATTCGCAGCGGCGGGGGCGGTGAAGGCCGCCGCTTCAATGTTTTGCAAGCTGAACTTGCCGAGGCCGACACTGGCATCGCGGCCAAAGCCGCCGCTGCCGAGCGCGGTCAGCAGCGAGCCCGCCTCGTCGGCGCTGACGCGCTCGCTGTCGAGGACCAGGTAGACGTCGATGCGCTGCTCCTTGGCGTGGAAGGTCTGGGCCACAGAGTAGGGTGCGAAAGCTCCTTCACCGGTGGTGCCGCTCAGACGGTTGAGCGTGTTGTGTGCCTGCACGCTTTGCTGTGGCGGCTTGCCGGCGTAGGCTTGCTGGTCATTGACGGCGCCTGCCAGTTGCTCGGCGAGAGCTTTGCCGGTTCGGTCGACGGGTAGCCAGTGCCGCTTCCTTGCCGCCTTGCGCTGGGCTGGATCGGCAACGGGCGCTGAAAAATGCTGCGGCAAGGTTGGTCGCGGCAGGTAGCCCGCCGGGAAGCCGTCGGAGACTACCAGCCAGGGACGGCCGCTGGTATAGCCGTCCAGGCGGCGGCCAAGTTCGGCCTCGCCGGCGGCTTCGCGCAGCGCCCAGCAGAGCTGACCGAACAGCGTGTCACCGGCCAGGGGCGTGCCGAGCGCCGTGTGCAGCGCCAGTGTGGCGCGATGAAGGGTGTGCGACATGACTCAGGCAGCCGTGGCGAAGGGTTGCAGAGTATCGAAGTCGGCCTGGATCGACTGCCCGTCGAGCGCCAGCCCGCTGAGAGCAAGCTTGCCGTAGCCGCGCGAGCCGGAGCCACCCAGGCTGTCCAGTTCGAGCAGTTTCAGTCCACGCAGCAGCAGCGGCAGCAGGTCCTCGTTGTCGATCACTTTCAGCGACAAGCGGAAGTCGAACTCGGCGCCAGCGATTACGCGCTCGGTGAAGCGTGGGTTTTCGGCAACACCGGCGATGCGGTTGATCGAGTTCTCGCTCTTGGCTTCGGTGCTCAGGAGGTTGCGGGCACGGATTCCTTCCACCCAGTCACCGTTCAGCGCGCAGTCCCAGAACGCACTGCGTGTCGGGCCGATCTGCTTGACCAGATCGTCGACCTCGCCGCCCGGCGCGCCACCGAACAAGCGCAGCAGATCGCGCGCCTCGGGTCTGTCGTGTTTGGCGAGGTGTTGAAACGAGAACGGATATCCGTTCGCTGGCGTCACCAGTCCGAGCTGCCATTCGAGCAGCGAGCGGATCTTGCCTTTCAGGGACGAGCCGGGGATGTAGGGCTGACCGTTAAGCGGGCTCTTGACGACCGGATTGTCGGTGCCGCCGATGCGCATTTCGGTGTCGCCGGCGCCAATATGCAGACCGGTCTTGAGGATCAGAGTGGCGGTGATTTGCTTGATTCGGGTGAGTTGCATGGTTTGTGCTCCGTGGCAGGTCAGGGACGAAGTGCCTTGAGAAATCCGAGGACGGCTTCGAAGTGAAGGCGAAAGTGGTCGAGGGCCCTGGCGCTGGTCGTGGCCTTGAGACATCCGCGAAACCACGTCTCGAATTCGCCATCGACCAGACCGCGCCCCTTGGCGTAGGCAACCTTGGCGTTGAGCATTCGAATGAAGGCGAGGTATTGCTCAAACTTGCCGTCGTCACCGGCGATACGTTCCTGCCAGCCGACCAGCTCGTCATAGAAGCGGCGAATCTGCGTCGATTTGTTCAGATGGCGAGCGGCCTGAGCGAGCCGGTTGGCGACCCGCTCGGCCTCTTCATTGAAGAGCTCGGCATCGGGTGGAAAGCTGGCCAGATTGATGGACATCGTTGCTTCTCCTTTTTGGTATCGTGTGTCATGTGCATTTCATTGTCAGCTGCGGCAAGCTTGCCGTAGCCGCTTGCCGATTACTCGCGCTGCCGGTAGAGCAGTACCGACAGCGGCAGGCGGTAGGCGCCCTTGTGCGTGCCCAGGGCGCCGCCGATTTCGCGGATGGCGTCCCGCAGTAGCTGTTCGCGGCGCGTGCGCGCGGCCTCGTCGCCCTTGACCCGGTCGCGAAAGAAGCGCGTCAGGCGGTAATGAAGCTGCGAGCGCCAGATGGCGTCTTCCGGCCGCGTGCTTTCGGCGCGGTCGGCCAATTGCAACAGTGCGTAGGCCAGGCCGCTGGAGAAGGTCGCACCGTGACTGTCGGCTCGCGCCATCAGATCTTCAAGGGCGGCCCGACGCTCTACCATCAGTGTCTGCCAGTCCGCCCAGCCGACGCTGCGCTGCCAGAGACTCACCGCGTTCTTGCCGGGACGGGCCTTGGCAGCGCTTAGTGCCGTTGCGGTGGAACGGCCGAGCTGGCGGATCGGCGTCTTTGGCTGCGTCATGGACAGCCCGGCCGAGAAGCTGATGTGCGGGTTGGCGACGTAGGCTGCGAACTTCTCGCGCAAGATGGTTGCGAGCGCGAGGGTCGACTCCCAGGGGCCGATCAGGAAGAAATCGTCGCCACCGGCAAAGACGGTGTAGGTATTGCGGTAGCGCGGGACGCCGTTCTCGTCATGGCCGTGCTCGCAGAACCACGGCAGCCAGAGGGCGAAGAAAGCGTTGATCTGCCGCGAAAGAGAGGCCATCTTGGCGAAGGTCGGCTTCTCGAGGCCGCGCTGGAAGAGGCTGCCCAGGTCATCGATGTCGCCCTTGATGGTGACCAGGGCGATCTCTCCCTGCCAACGTTCCCCAGCAGTCAGGCGGCGATCCTCGCAGGCGATGTGATGCAGCGTCTTGATGGTGGCAGAACGCAGCGGGTCGCCGTCGGTTTCGCGCGCGAAATCCTCTTCACCCTGCCACTTGCCGTACTTGCCGGCGGTCTGGACATCGCTGGCGGCGAAGCGCGGCACGTAGCTGTTGACGAAGCGTCGGGCATAGCCGCGCCAGAGCGTGCCGTCGGCTTCGGCGGCGTCGAAGTCCCAGACGCGCAACAGCGTCCCGTTGCGCGCGAGTTCGCCGTACTTGCCCGATTCCTCGCCGCTGCGGACGATCGCCAGGCGATAGCCGAAATAGTCGAGGCCGAGGACCGGCAGCGTGCTGGCGTCGCGGGCGACGAGCAGCCGCGCGTCGCGAGTCAGTTGCTCGCCAATCCGAATCTGGTCGTCAGCAAGCTTCGACAAGGAATAGCCGCGCTTAGCCGATGCCTCGCCATCGGCCGGGTGACGGCCGTTAATGGCGCAGACGCCGAGCGTATTGTCGAAGCTGTCGAGAAAACCGTCGAAAGCTGTCGTCGCCTTGTCGGCGCAGAGATCGAAGCGCTGGTGTTTGGCGGTGTCGAGCGCTGCGAACAGACGTTTGGTCAGGTCGCCGAAGCGACCGCTCGCGAAGTCGTTGCACGAAGCCGGCGTGCTGGCGAGGCCGACGCCGATCTCGCCGTAGGTGTGCGCCAGGCACCAATCGTTGAGCTCCTGCCGACAGTGGCTGACGGCAGCATGTGCTGTGGCGGTGTTCGGCGCGACGATCAGGAACTTGCCGGCGGCATTGATGATCTGCGCCGTCGGGGGTAGTTCGAGTGCTTCGAGCAGCTTCAAGGCGGCGCATTCGGCGAGCAGGGAAACCTGGAAGGAACGGCCACGCAGCAACTTGTGGGCGTTCTTCTGCGTTGCGCCGCCTTCGGCAAAGATGAAGTCCTGGATGCCGAAGAAGTCACCCTGGACGAGCAGGAACTTCGCGGCGGACCAGCCGTCGCGCAACGCACGCACGCTGCGCAGCTCTTCATCACTCTGCTCGTGGTGCCAGCGCCAGAGCGCCGTGGCCAGCGCGGCGGTGGCCTTGCTGTGATCGTAGAGCGAGACTTCCGGCTTGGTACCGAAAGCGGTTGCCGCGGGGATGGCGTGCGTGATCGTCAGCCACAGGCTGTCGAAGTGGTCCAACCACAAGGGCAGGGTGCTGACGTGAGCTTTTGGGATGTGGCGAATTCCGGCGAGTAGCGCTTCCCACAGCGTCAGGTACTCGGCGCGCGCAGCGGCGTTGTCGCGCGGGGTGCACGCGTCGGCGCGCTGCGGAAAGATGCTCGCCGGCGCCAGCGGCCGCAGCGCGTAGCGCCATTCGAGCTCGCCTTCAATGATCGGGCCGCGGCCGATCTGCTCGAAGAGTGTCAGCAGACGCGCGCGGTAGTGGTTCTCGCGTTCTTTCTTGTTGTTGTACTCGCTATCAAACTTGTCGCGTTCGAAGCCCGAGGCCACGCGATCTGCGGTGGCGACGATCCACTGCAGGAAGGTGTCCGGCCGATGGTGCGCGCTGGCGGCGTTGACCGCCGAGTCGGTGGCGTTGTCGTCGGTCGACGTCGAGAATGGCGGCGCGTCGCGGCGAAGATCGGGGAAATGTCCCGTCGCTTCGAGTTCGTCCCAGGCGAGGCCGGTGTAGGCGGCGTGGATATGGCTGTGATAGCCACGCCGCGGGTCGCTGCCCTCCTGGTGCCAGGGGCAATAGAGCGTGCGATGCGCATCGAGGCGACCGTGATGATCGATGCCGGCGCGCTCGGCGAGCTTGCCGACGTCGTGCAGGAAGGCGGCCAAGGCGACGCGTGCGGATTGTTCGAGAAGCTTCATGAGGGTCGGGGCTCCTGGTCAGGGCTGGAAGAGGTCTTTGCGCAGAGACTTGAGTGCGGCGCGCAGAGCACTCTCGTCGTCGAGCGTCCGCGCTTCCTGCCCAGCACGCGGGCGAACGCCGTGCGCCATGGCGTTGCGCAGGTTTTCGAGTTCCCTGAACGCCGGCTGCGCCTCCCTGGCGCTGCTCCTGGCCTCATCACGTTCCCTGAACTCGTTGGGGTTGACGCGGCGTACATTGCATGCCCCGGTGACAAAAGCCTCGTACATGAAGGTGGCCGCGCGCAGGTAATCGCCGCGCTCACGGTAGGCGTCGGCAAGCGTCAGCTCCCAATCGTTGCGCATCGGCGCACGAAACCAGCTGATGCGTTTGGCGAGCGTCTCGCCGAACAGCTCGCCGAGGGGACCGCGATGCGCTTCGACCGAGGGAAAAACGCTGTTCAGCTTTTCGCGCGCTTTCACCGGGTTGTTGGTTCGTTCAAAATAGGCGGCGCGTGCCAGCAGGTCGGCGCGACCTTTTTCCATGCCATCGGCGGCGAGCAGTGGCGAGAAGGCGCCGTAGTCGCCGTCCTTGTCGTAGCTGGCCAGGGCATCCACCCAGTCGAGCATCGCCAGCAGGCCGCCGAGCCGCAGCACCGGCGTTTCGCCTTCCGGCGTCGTCATCTCAAAGGCGCCGTAATAGAGTTCCTGGACCTTGACGCCGACGACGCGGGCCAGGTAGCGTGCGGCGACCAGCGCGAGCATCGGCAGGTGGCGAAAGCCGTGCGTGACGTCGATGTACAGCTCTTCTGCGGGGGGCACGACAGCGGCCAGCAGGCGCAGGATCCCGGCCTGTTCGGCGGCGTCTCGCGCATAGGGAATAAGCAGGCAGTCGACCGCTACGCCGAGGCGTTCACTGAGTTGCCGGCGCGGTAGCTCCAGCATGTCTTGGTCGACCTCACCGGTTTCGACAGCCGCCATCAGTTGCAGCACGGCCTCGTCGTCGGCACCCTCGCGATGAAAGAAGACGTCCCACATGCTGCTCGCCGTGCCGACGAGCACCAGGCGATCGGGCTTGAGGTATTCGGCCAGGGCCAGGCCAAAGAAGGGCACGCGGCGCGAAAAGCCATCGTCGAAACGATAGTTGGCCGTGCGGTAGCCGGTCTGCGGGTCAGCCTGGCCTTTCCCGAGAAAACTGATCAGTGTGCTCATGTCGGCATCCGGGCAGGGTGGCGGGCGGTGCTGGTGGTGGCGTTCATCTTCGTTTTCCTTGCTATTCCGGATGGCAGTTTATGCCAGATCCCATTCGACATTAGGGGAGTTTTCGATCTTGCCGTAACTGACCGCCGTCGGACGCAGGCCGAGGCTGTAGCGACGTGGACGGCTGCCACCGTCGCTGATCAGGTAGGCCTCGGCGGCGGGGCCGAGCTCGCGCCTGAGGATCTTCTTGAGTTTCGACAGGTGCGCCGAGAAGTAACCACCGTCCATGCCTTTGCGCAGGGCGCGTTCGGTCTCGTCGAGGTCTTTCATCGGCCCGGCGATCCAGCGCAACTCAACCAGATAGCGATTTTTCCAGTCGCTGTCGGGGAGTTCCTTGGCCGGCGCCGGCAATGGCTCTTCGCCGTGCTGCGCGCGACGGGCGAAGACGCTGAGCAGGGCGAGTTCGGCCGGCGGCAAGGAAAAGACTTTGCCGCCGGCCGCGACGCGGCGTGTCGCCAGGTCAATCTGCAGTCGTGCCGGCGCGAGGGCGCTGCGGGCTGCTGCGACGGTTTCGTTGTAGCTGGCGAGGCCAGTGAGCAGCGCTTCGGGCAGGCCGTGGCGCAGGCTGACGAAAGGCAGTTCGGCGAGGGTCACTTGCGCCTGTGCGCTGTCGACCAGGCGGCCACCGGGCATTTCAATGACCCGGCTCGATGGCGTCGGGTAGTAGAAGCCAATGCTGGACTCGAAAGGCTCGGAGACCAGGACATGTGACAACTGGTCCTGCGGGCGGCCGTAGAGCGACAGCGCATAGCCGACAAAAAAGCCCATGGTCTTGCGCCCGCCGGCGATCGACACGTGCAGCGCGCAGTCGGGGTCGGCGGTGAACTGGCGGATGAGGGCGGTGATGCCGTCGGCGGCGCGGCGGTTGTCGGCCGGCGAGCGGATGTCGTCGAGTGGCTTGCCGTCAGCGCCTTCCAGAACATGGATGGTGTCGCGAGTGAAGTGGATCGCCGGTAGCGCGTAGTCGTGGCAGAGGCGGTGGAACCAGCCCGGTTCGTCGGAGAGCAGTGCCAGGCGTGCTTTCTCGGCGCCGCTGCGCGTGGTGATCAGATGCACTTCGGTGGGGATGAACGCGGCGCCCGATGGCGCAACGGCGAGCGCGTACAGGGTCTCGGTGACAATTTGTGGCGAGAGGCCGGTGACGGCGACGAGAATGCGGCGTGGGTATGCGTGGGGGCTTTCGGTGGTCGTGAGCATGGCTTCGGCTGGGCGGTGGTTGGACTGGCGACCATTGTGCGTGCTTCTGTCTGCTCGGCGGCGGATGGCAAGCTTGCGATGCGGCGAGGATCGCCTCTGACGGGCGGCACTGCAGGGCTACCGGCCCTCCATTCATCGGCCCTCGATCCATCGGCCTTCCATTCCTGTCTGCGTTGCCGAAAGTCTCGTCAATAATGCAGCAGCGCTACAGCCGCCGACGCGTCATTGCGTCATTGCGCGGAGGTGTCGCCAACGGGCTCTGCGGAGGTTTGGCTCTGCGGCTTGTCGAGGCGACGGAAAGGCAGTGAGAGGATGGCACTGGATTGCCGCGTCGGCTGCGCCTCCTCGCAATGACGGTGGGTGTGGGAGGGGGGCCGGGACGGGAATAGGGAGGCCGGTAACGTGAGCCAGGCAAGCATCGGCCGTGCTGCACGTTCACCTTGCAGACAAGGGCTTACGCGGCCGCTCCTCTAGTCAAGGGTCGTTCTGTCATCGCCATTCCTGGACCTGCCCACCGCGGCTGCCCTGCGAAACACGGCAAGCATGGAAGGGCACGGCCTGCGCTCGACGCTTTCACGGCCGCAGCAGCTTTTCTCGCAGCCACCTGCCAAGGCGTGACGGGTGGAGGGTGGAACGGACAAGCCGGGTGCTCGGGTGCTTGGGGTCGATTTCGCACATCAGATCATAGGATTCTTGCGCCAGCTCCTGCTTGCCCTGGGCATGAAAGTAGCGCGCGAGAATACTCTGGAAGCCCAAGACCTCGGACAGGTGGAAGCGCACACGATCGGGGTAGAGCAGTCGTAGATCGAGTTTGTGCTCGAAGATCTCGGCGATCCTGGCCGTTTCGCCGCGACTCAGGCAGTCCTCGGCCCAGGCGATGCGGCCGAACAGGTAATCGGGGAAACGCTGCACCGTCTCCTCCCTGACGCGCGCGGCTTCGGCGTGCTCGCCCATGTTGTGGCAAGCGGCGTACAGGTAGTTGTACAGCTGGGCAATGTCGGGATACTGCTCGATGAGGACGCGCACCTCGGCCAGCGCTTCCCGTGGTCGGCTCTTCAATACTTTCGGGTAGAGGGCGTTGATCCGTTCCTGCACCTCGGCGGGCAGTTGGTCGAAGGCGGCGTCGGGGATGGGCTGGTCGGTGATTTCGTAGCTGCACACGGTCAGCGGCCCTGTCACTTCGCCGCTAAGGCCCGCGTGCTGGGGGTCGCCAGCGGTCAGGAAGTGGAAGCCCTTGGTTCCCAGGCGGCGGGTCAGGGTTTCCAGGATGTGCCGCGACTGCGCTGGCGTGTCTTCAGGCCCGCTGACGTACAGTGGCTTGTCGTCCTTGCCGTAGGTGTAGCGCTGCGCACACGTGGCGGCGTCGATGTTCCCGAAGAGGGCGGCGGCACGGGCGTAGTCGGCATGCGGGGCGAAGCCCAGATCGCGGGCGTAGGCGACCGCGCCCTCGATCAGCTTGCGCAGGCAGCCGGGATCGATCGCTTCGAGGTCGAGGCGCTGCGCGAAGGCCGCCCATTCGTCTGCTGAGAGGATGCCGGAGCGGGCCCTCTTGACGCCCAGGCAGTAGACGTCCACCACAAACGTGGCCATGGCCACCTGGCCGTTGGGCAGCTTGCGCGCCAGGGCGAGCATGCCGATGCCCTTGGCGAACAGGTTTTTGGTCGCCAGAGCCGCATGGATCGGCAGCAGCGGCGCCGGCGGCAGCGGCTGGGCGTTGCGCGGCTGCTGCGGCACAGGCTTGCGGGCGGCGTGGCTTTTGCGCTTCCTGGCGAGCATTTTCTGCCGGCGTTTTTCGTCGACGGTCATCGTCTTATCGCTCGCCGGCACGCGTTGCCGGGCAGGCCGGAATGCGCACAGCGTGCTGCGCACTGTCAGTGCGAGGGGCCAAGCCTAGCACCCTAGCCCGGATGTTGCACAAACGCTGCCCTGTGCCTCCCCCGGGGCTTGACTACGCATTTTTCGATTTCCAGGCGATAGTTCCCCCGACCCCGCAAGCGGGGAGAAGCGTGAGAAGTGGTTGATGGTCAGGGTGGGTGGCTGCCTCTCGTGGGCCAGACGTGGCGTGTTCATGGCGAAGCCGGCATGGGGCGCATCCGCTTGGCGGGGTAAAGCCTCTTGCAGAGCTGTGCCAGCAGCCCCTTGAGCGGGCAACTGCTGGGTAGCTGCAGCAGCACCCGGTCCTTGTACTGTTTGACGCGGACGGCGATCTTGAACAGCGCGAGGATGACGGTCTTGGGCTGTGCCGTCGCCAACGGCGTGCCTTGCAGCCCCAGGTGGCGCAGTTGCTGATGCAGAACGTAGGCCGCGGCGCTCAGCAGCAGGCGAGCGAAGTTGGCGAGGAAGGACGAAGCGGATGTCCGATCCGATTTCAGATCGCTTTTCACTTGCTTGATCAAATTCTCAGCCTGGCCGCGGCCACAGTAGTCCTGTTGGTAAAGCGTCCGCGGCGAGGGGCCACGCAAGGAGGTGACCACGTAGCGCTGATTGTCCTTGGCAGGCGTGATCGCGCTACCGGTCAGGACTTCGGCCTTGAGCACCACCCGGAAGGCGCGCGGCCAGGAGCGCGCCTGGTAGTCGAATTCACCGAAATGGCGCACCGCCGCGGCGGCCGGGCGCAGGCCCCGGGCGGCCAGCGCCCGATTCAAGGCGGCGTGTGCGCGCACGTTCTTCATCAAGCCCTCGGCCTGGCGCGTGAGGACCGGGTTGCCGGCCAGGCCGAAGATGAAATCTGCATTGCCATCGGCCTGAATCAACGCCATCAACTCGGGATTGGAGAAATGGCCGTCGCCACGTAGCAGGATATGGGTCTGCGGCCAGTGGCGCCGCAACACGGTGAGCACCCGCTTCATGATCATGGCGTTCTCGGCGCCGGTCGGGCGTTTGCCGGGGCGCAGGACGGCGCTCACCAGAGCGCCGGAGTGGGCCTCGAACACCAACAAGGGCAGGTAACAGTGGTGGCCGTAGTGGTGATTGTAGAAAGACAGGGCCTGCTGGCCATAGGTGGCATCGTCGGTGTGATCCAGATCCAGCGTGATCGTGCGCGGCGCTTCGGCGTAGCCAGCGATGAATTGCTCGACCAGAGCCTGCGCCAGTCGGTAGATGTCGCTTCGTCGCACGGCGCCCTCCAGACGCGAGAAGGTGGCACCGCTGGCCAGCGCCTGCTCGGCATCGAGCGGTGCCCGCCCGGCTGCCAGCTTGAACAGCGGGTCATGACGCAGGGCGTTGGCGTCGTTGCCGTCCTCATAGCCGCAGGCAATCTGAAAGACGCGCTGCGTCAGCAAATCGCGCAGCGGGTGGGTGATGTAACGAGGATCGCGGGAATCGGCAATCGCCCCGGTCAGGCGATCGATCAGGCCGATGCGACGATCGACGGCGCTCAGCACCAAGGCGCCCAGGTCCGAGGACACCTCACCGGCGCTGAAATCGGCGCGAACCGTGAAGCCCGCAGCGGGCGGGAGGTGGAGTTGTTCCGGGGTAAAATCCAAGGCTGGGCGAGTAGTGGTAGGCATTTTTTACGAACTGGTTTCTATAGAACTCCAATTGTATCAAATGTTTACGTGCTTACTCGCCCTCTTTATGCAACATCCAGGCTAGTACACGTTGAGCACACGCATGCCGAACTGCTTGCCGCCGGGGTGATCGAGGATGCGGATGCTTGCCTGGCGCGGGACGAAGCCGCGCGGCATCGGCAGGCTGCCGTGGGCGATTTCGTAGTCGCCGACTTTGATGGCAACCGGATCGAGCGCAATCGTCGTTTCGGTACCGCCGGCCGTTTTGCCGGCGATGTGCAATTGCATCACGCCGGCAAAGGGGGCGCCTTTCGCTTTGGTCCGTGTGAATACCATGTCATAGCCGAGCTGGTCTTCGTCGACCGTGAAGCGTGCGGCACGAATCCCGACAATGCCGTCGCGCGGGTCAGACGGCAGCGCGGCGAGCAAAGCCTCGACATGCTCACGCTGCTTGCCAAGATCGGCATGGTTGGCAGCGAGTTCGCCAGCCATGCGCGTCTGCGTGGCAAGGGCGTCTTCAAGCTGCTTATTGGCCTGCGCCAGTTCGGCGGCGAGACGCGAACGCTCCTGTTCTGCGGTATCCATGGCCGCGCGCAGCTGACTGGCCTCGGCGGCTGAGAGCTGCGGCGGCAGCAGTTGGTGCTGCGCGTAGAACAAAGCGCCGGCGCCGATCGCGATGCCGAAAAGCAGCAGCCACAGCCAGTTCGGGATCAGCTTGCGCGAGCGGCGCGATTCATAGCGATCGAAGACAACGGGTTTGGATCGTCCGAACATTGATTCTCGAATTCTCGAATTCTTGCATTCTTGCGTTAATGTGAAAGTCGCGCCAGCGACTCACGAAACTCCCTTCTCCCCTTGCGGGAGAAGGGGCAGGGGAAGAGGGAAACGGTCATGACTTTCATGATTTGGGGTGTCTCCACGTGTCATGACCGTTAATGTGAAAGTGGCATAGGCGCCTCAGGGAACTCCTGTCTCCCCTTGCGCCAGCAGGGCCAGGGCGCGCACCACGGTGCCCCGCAGACCCTGCCGATGAACCCGCTATCGATCACTTCCCGGGCCTCGAAGGACTTGAAATCCAACAAAACCGACGAGAGTGTATGAGCTTCGACCAAGAGGCGTCAATCTCTCGGATATGTAAAGTGGCCGCGGCGGATGATCCAGAGGTTTGGCTTTTTGTGTTGTCACCATGTCCATGCGGCGGGAAATGGTGAGACGATGGAACTGGATTGCTGCCACGTCGGCTGCGCCTCCTCGCCATGACCTGCGGGCTGGTGTGGCGGCGCATACGGTCCGCTTGCGCTTGTCGTGGCGGGTTTCGGCCGATTACATTGATGACCAGCACCAAAACTGCCAGGGCTGCCATGACCATTCTTCCCGTTAGCATCATCGGCGTTCCCACCGACGTCGGCGCCGGAACGCCGGGGGCCCGCATGGGGCCGGAAGCCTTGCGCGTTGCCGGCATTGTCGCGGCCATCGCCCACTTTGGTGTCGAGGTCAGGGACTGCGGCAACTTGGGCGGCCCAAGCAATCCCGATCTGCCGGCGGTCAATGGCTTCCGCCACATGCACGAAGTCGTGGCCTGGAACCGCAGCGTGCACGCTGCGGTTTACGCCGAGCTGCAGGACGGGCGGCTGCCGATCATGCTCGGCGGCGACCACTGTCTGGCCATCGGTTCGATCAGCGCCGTCGCCCGGCATTGCCGCGAGAATGGACGCCAGCTGCGGGTGCTGTGGTTCGACGCGCACGCCGATTTCAACACCGCCATCATGACTCCCAGCGGCAACCTTCACGGCATGCCGGGCGCTTTCCTGTGTGGTTACGGTCCATCGCCACTGACCGAAATCGGCGGCCAGGTACCGGCCCTGTTGCCGCGAGACATTCGCCAGATCGGCATCCGTAGTGTCGACGACGGTGAAAAGCGTTTCCTGGCTGAAATCGGGATTGAGGTCTTCGACATGCGCTATGTCGACGAGGTCGGCATGCGCGAAACCATGGAGCAGGCGCTCGCGGGCGTTGGTTCGGAAACGCACCTGCATGTCAGCCTCGACGTCGATTTCCTCGACCCTGAAATTGCGCCGGGAGTGGGTACCACGGTACGCGGTGGTCCGACCTATCGCGAGGCGCAGCTGTGCATGGAAATGATTGCCGATACCGGGCGGCTTCGCTCGCTCGATATTGTTGAACTCAACCCGGCGCTCGACCTGCGCAACATGACCGCAGAACTGGCCGTCGATCTGGTCGAGAGCCTGTTTGGCAAGAGCACCCTGATGCGCCTGCACCGGTAGCTCAGGGGCGGGAGGAGGGCGTTGCCGGCGGGAATCTGTCGCGCGGGGGCGGTGTTTCGCTCGGCTGGCTCGGGTCGCTTGTCTTGACAGTGGTGCTGGCACAGCAAAGGAGAAGACAGATGAATACGAAGACGAGATCTCGAAATCCTGGCCTGCTGCGGGCCTCCGTGACTTTCTCAGCGGCCTGCACAGGGCGGCAGCTGCTCGACTGGATTGAGTTGTAAGAAGTGAAGATCTCACGCGACTGTTACAAGTATCCCGGCCATGCCTTGCCGTCGGGACATTTTTTCCACCAATTGGGCGATTGCTGGGCGGCGATCGTTTTCGCTGCTGACCGGGCGAGCGTGATCGTCGCTGGAGCGGGCCGGCAACGGGTGAAATGACGGATAATCGTGAGCTTTCCGGCGGAGCTTGGTCGCCTTGCTGCCTGCGCTTCTCCTGAGTTCAAGGCTTTCCAATGGCGTCGCGTGCGAGCGCGCAACGCCTGACAACTAACGACGCTTCGGAGAACATACATGTTGACTTGCCGGGAGGTCACCCAATTGCTGTCCGAAGGGCAGGAGCGCCAGCTGACGGTCGGCGAAGGCCTGCGCCTGCGGGTGCATCTGGTGATGTGCCAGGGTTGCGCCAATTTCAAGAAGCAGATGAGCTTCTTGCATGCGGCCTGCCGTCGATTCGTCGTCGAGCCGGCAAGCAAAGAGCGTGGCGAGTAGTTTCCGACGGCTCTGCCGCTCTTGGAGTGACGAGTGATGAGTGATGGTTGCGCCCGCACCCCCTTGCTGTCGCTGATTCTGCCGGTGCTCAACGAAGCGACGACGGTCGTCGCGCAATTGACGAAGCTGCAGGCGCTGCGTGCCCGCGGTGCCGAGCTGCTGGTGGTCGATGGTGGCAGCAACGATGGCACGGTGGTGCTGGCGGCGGCCGGCGCCGACCGGCTCCTCGACGCGCCGCGCGGGCGAGCGCTGCAGATGAACGCCGGCGCGCGGGCCAGTCGCGGCGAAGTGCTGCTCTTCGTGCATGCCGATACGACGCTACCGCCTGACGCCGACGCGCTGATTCGCGCGGCGATTGCCGGCGGCGCGGTGTGGGGACGCTTCGACGTTTCTATCGATAGCCGCCATCCCCTGCTGCCGCTCGTCGCGGCGATGATGAACTGGCGCTCACGCTGGACCGGGATCGCCACCGGCGATCAGGCGATGTTCGTCCGCCGCGATGCTTTCCTGGCGGTTGGCGCTTTTCCGGAAGTCGCGTTGATGGAGGACATCGCGCTTTCCAGGCGGCTCAAAGCTATCGCCCCACCGGCGTGTTTGCGCGCCCGCGTGCGTACCTCCGGGCGGCGCTGGGAGCAGCATGGCGTGCTGCGCACCATCGTCCTGATGTGGCGATTGCGGGCGAGCTATTTTTTTGGCGCCGACCCGCAGCAGTTGGCCGTTCGCTATGGCTATTCTCCGCGCCAGCCCTGAGCTGCCGGCGCTGGCCGTTTTTGCGCGTGCACCGCAGGCTGGCGCCGCCAAGACGCGGCTGATTCCGGCCCTCGGCGCCGCCGGTGCGGCACGCTTGCAGCGCCGGCTGACCCTGCACGCGCTGGCGGTGGCCAGGCGTGCGGCCTTGGGTGGCGTCAGCTTGTGGGTTGCACCGGACGGCGAGCACCGCTTTTTTCGTGCCCTTCGTCGGTGCTGTGGAATCGAGTGTCGGGAGCAGTTCGGCGACGACCTCGGCGCTCGCATGGCGGCGGCTTTTGCCGCCCACGCCGGGCCGCTGTTATTGATCGGAACAGACTGTCCGGCACTGCAGTCGGAGCATCTCGCGGCGGCGGCCAGGGCGCTGAGTGACGAGCAGGCTGGCGGCAATGATGCCGTCTTCATTCCGGCTGAAGACGGCGGCTACGTGCTGCTTGGCTTGCGTTGCCCGCAGCCCGGGCTCTTTGAAGGCGTCGATTGGGGCAGCGAACGGGTCATGGCCCAGACGCGGCAGCGCCTGTTGGCGCTGGGCCTGCGCTGGTGCGAGCTGCCGGCTCTCTGGGACGTCGATCGGCCGGCCGATCTGACACGGCTGGCGACGCTTCCAGGTTTCGGGGCCAACAAAACTGATCGCCGCGCTGACCGCTGACGCCAGGCGCCAGCAACAACAGTTACCTGCTGCTGCTGGCGGTCGGGCGTCAGATCACCCGCTATTGCACCTGTTGAATACCGGCCAGTAGCCAGCCGCCCTTGCCTTGCCGCGGCTTGACGAGATGCCATACCTCGTCGATGGGCTCGGCGGCCGCGTCCTGCTCTTCACGAATCAGGCCGGAGAAACGGACGCTGACCACGTAGCGGTTGGCCTCTTCTGCGACGTCGAGCACTTCGGCTTCGATGGTCACCACGTCGGTTTCCTGCGGTTCGTTACCGCGCTCGGCGATGGTCATGCTGATCTCGGCAAACATTTCGGGAGTGGTGAACTCGCGGATGTCGTCGAGGTTGGCGGCATCATTGGCGGCCTGCAGTCGAATGAAGCTGACTTTGGCGTTGCGCACGAAGCCGGCGGCGTCGAAGTCAAGCGGGATGTTGCCACTGCTCGCGACGGGCGCTGCCGCTGCCGAAGCGGAGGCTGCACCAGCGAGAGCCGTTGCTACAGGCGTAGCTGGGGCGGCAGAGCTGCCGGAAAAGGATGCGTCGGTCGCCGCGGCGGGCTGCAGCGGTGATTCGCTGCGGCTGCGATTGGTCGCCCCGCTGGCGGGGCCGGCCGCAGCGTATTGCAGGCCGCCCGGAGCACCCAAGCCGGCCTGTCGGGCGGCGGCGCGGCGACGCATGATGAAGCCGATGACCAGTACCACGGCCATCACCAGCAGGCCCATCATCAGCATTGAGGCCATTTCCTCGCCGAAGCCGAGGTGCGAAGCCAGGGCCGCGAGTCCGAGGCCGGCGGCGAGACCGGCGAGCGGACCCATCCACGAACGTTTGGGTTGTGCAGCCGCCGCTGCCGTGGCATTGGCCGCGCCCGGTGCTGCGGCGGCAGACTTGTTGGTGGTCGTCGAGTCGCGCTGCATGCCCGAGGATTTGCCAGCGCCGAGGCGCTTGCCAGCGGCGTCGGCATCGCCGACGGTCAGTGTCAAGCCGAGAGCCAGAACGGCTGCCAGCAAGGAGAAGGTTTTCATGGTCGTCCTCTGAAGTCCCGATTGGAGAGCGGCAAGCATAGACCGACGAAATTCTGCAGAAAAGCAGAAATCTTTATAAAGATACATCGAAAATCCCGAAGTGTTCGCGCACCCGGCCGTGTTTGCCGACGGCGCCCGGCGAGGTAGCAGCGCCCGCTTGTTGGCGAGGCTCAGGAGGCATCCCCGGACGACCGTGGGCGTGCCCGTGAGGGTGCCGGTTGAACGGGCGTCTCGGCGGCAGCTTTACTACTGGTTTTTGCGGAGCGCCGTGGGGCGCGTTTGATGGCGCCGAAAACCTTGTCGCGCGCCTCCTGAATGACGGCGACGATTGCCGGATGACTCAGGCGCCGCTCGGTAGTGATCGCGAACAGCTGTTCGGCGATCGAGTCGATACGACCGATGGCCTGCACGCGATACTGATCGCTGACGTAGGCGGCGATCGCCGTCGGTGCGACGAAGAGACCGGCTCCGGCCTGGCCGAATGACTTGAGCAGCGCGCTGTCGTCGAATTCGCCGACGATGTGCGGGTGCAGGCGGCTGGCTTCGAACCACTGTTCAAGGCGCAAGCGGATCGCCACGTCGTCGCCGGGCATCAGAAAGGGCGCGCCGTTGAGCAATGCCGGAAAGCTGCCATTCAGGGTGTCGAGCAAGCCGGGTGCGGCGAAGACGGTGAGGTCGCTTTCGCCGAGTGGGTGGCTGTAGCCGCGCACGTTCAGGTTCGCCGGCATTGGTCGGTCGGCGATCACCATGTCCAGGCGATGCACGGCGAGGTCGGCGAGCAATCCGGTCAGGCGTCCTTCACGACAGATCAGGCGTACTGCCTCCGGCAGGTGCAGCACCGGTTCCACGAGCCGCAGGGCGACCGACTTGGCCACCGAATCGGCAATTCCCACGGCGAAGGGCAGGCTCTGGGTCATCGTCTGGTCACGAGCAACCTCCAGCAACTCATCACCAATGGCGAATATCTCTTCGGCGTAGCTGAGGATGCGCCGCCCGGCGCCGGTGAGTTCCAGGCCGCGGCCGACGCGGCGAAACAACTCGACGCCGAGTGATCCTTCCAGCTCGCGCAACTGGCCGCTGACTGCCTGCGGCGTCAGGTGCAGTTGTTCGCAGGCGCGAGCGATGGCGCCGCACTTGGCGACCATCCAAAAGTAACGCAGGTGCTTGTAATTGAGCGAAGCCATGAGTGTCCGTAAAAAATAGGCAGGCAAGACGGGCAAGAAAAACAGGCAAGATAAAATGATCTATCGAGACAGTATATTCGATTGGTCGGATGTCTCGGCATATCCTAGACTGCCTCTTCCGATCAACGCAAGAGAGGAGACAAGCATGCATATCGACACCCAAGCCAGGGGCTTCGAGCTCAGCCCGGAAGTGCGCGATCACGTCCAGCGGCGCCTGGGCTTCTCGATCGACTGGGCATACGACCGCGTCAATAGTGTCTTGGTTGTTCTATCCGATATCAACGGGCCGCGCGGCGGCAAGGACAAACGCTGCCGCATTCAGGTCGCCGTTGCCGGCGCGGCCGACGTGCGCATCGATGACACCCAGGCCGATCTCTACCTGGCCATCGATCGCGCTGTCGATCGTGCCGGGCGGGCGCTGGCCCGCCAGGTAGCGCGGCAACGCCAGCGGCAGCCTGGCCGCAGCAGGGACGCCCGCGCGGCTTTGGCCGTGGGTGTGCCGCCGGCAGAGGCCACTACAACGACCGTTTGAGCCGCCTGCGGCGTACCCGCAGCGGCTTGAAATCTTTTCCCAACAGGAGTTCAGAATGAGTACCTTCAATATCCAACCTGCGGCCCGTACCGCAACGAGCAGTGGCCAGTCGGTCATGGCCACCAATACGGTGATTCGCAACACCTACCTGCTGCTGTCGATGACGCTGCTGTTCGCTGCGCTCACCGCCGGCGTCTCGGTGGCCCTGAAGCTGCCGCATCCCGGGTTGATCGTCACCCTGGTCGGCTACTTTGCTCTGCTCTTCCTCACCAACCGGCTGCGCGACAGTGGCTGGGGCGTAGCCTCGGTGTTCGCCCTGACCGGCTTCATGGGTTACACCCTGGGGCCGATCATCGGTCATTACCTCGGCCTGGCCAATGGCGGCCAGACGGTGATGATGGCCATGGCCGGCACGGCGACGATCTTCGTCGGTCTGTCGGGCTATGCGCTGACGACGCGCAAGGACTTCAGCTTCATGGGCGGGTTCCTGATGGTCGGCGTACTGCTCGCTTTCCTGGCCGGGCTGGGGGCCATCTTCTTCGAGATTCCGGCCCTGTCGCTGACCGTCTCGGCGGCCTTCGTGTTGTTGATGTCGGGTCTGATCCTCTACGAAACCTCGAACATCATCCACGGTGGCGAAACCAACTACGTAATGGCCACGGTGACCTTGTTCGTCGCCATCTTCAACCTCTTCACCAGCCTGCTGCACCTGCTGGGTTTCATGAACGGTGACGATTGAGTCGGTCGCCGGTTTTGACCTGCGCTGTGACTGACTGAAGAGGCTTTGCTAGCGCTTTTTGGTAGCGTTTCTCGACGGCGGCAACAGCGCTGCATTGCCGTCCGGCAGGGCCGGTGGTCACCGGCCCTGCCGCCTGGCTGGCCATCATGGGCGGCCAGCCAGGCGGCCACGAGTGCGTTGGGGTGGGGCAAAGTTCGCTATAATCCGCTGCGAACCGTTCTCATCTTCACCTCTTCACGCTACCACAGGCAGGCCCCAGGGAGCCTCTCCCATGCGCAACGAATCGCTGACCCCGGAGGCCATTCCGGATTCGCTGGTCGGCTTCACTCCGCCGACTTCACCGGCCAGCTCGCGGCATGCCGACGGAACGCTGGTGGACAAGTACGGCCGGCACGTGACCTATGTTCGCCTGTCGATTACCGACCGTTGCGACTTCCGTTGCTGCTACTGCATGGCCGAGGAAATGACTTTCCTGCCGCGGGCGCAGGTGCTGACGCTCGAGGAATGCCTGCGCCTGGCCAGTACTTTTGTCGATCTCGGCGTGACCAAACTGCGCGTCACCGGCGGTGAGCCGCTGGTTCGTCAGAACGTCGTCTGGTTGCTCGAACGACTCGCCGTGCTGCCCGGTTTGAAGGAGCTGGTGATGACCACCAACGGCTCGCAGCTCGATCGCTTTGCGCCGGCCCTGCTGGCCGCAGGCGTGAAACGCCTCAACATCAGTCTCGACACCCTGCGTGCCGAGCGCTTCAAGGCGATCACGCGCGTCGGCGAGCTGGCCAAGGTGCTGCGCGGTCTCGATGCTGCGCAGGCGGCCGGTTTCCAGCGCCTCAAGCTGAACACGGTGATGATGCGTGGCACCAACGACGATGAGTTCCCGGAGATGGTCGAGTTTGCCGTCGCGCGGGAGATCGATATTTCCTTCATCGAGGAAATGCCGCTCGGCGAAATCGGCCATGGTCGCCAATCGACCTACATCAGCAGCGAGGAAGCAATGGCGCAACTGGCGGAGCGTTTCGTGCTGCTGCCGTCGACCGAAAGCTCGGGTGGACCGGCGCGCTACTGGCGCATTCCGGGAAGCTCGACGCGCGTCGGCTTCATCTCCCCGCACAGCCACAATTTCTGCGACAGCTGCAACCGCGTGCGCATTACCGCGCGCGGCGAACTCTACCCCTGCCTGGGCAACAACGACGCCAGCCATTTGCTGCCGCTGCTGCGCGCGCATCCGACCGACGACCGCCCGCTGCGCGCGGCGATCGTCCAGAGCATGGGTATCAAGGCCAAAGGCCACGACTTCAGCAATCAGATGAACGCCCCGCAGGTGGTGCGCTTCATGTCCATGACCGGTGGCTGAGCGCTGCTGGCTGAAGGAAGTCTGCGTAGTCCGTAGTCCGTATGGAGCCATCGCTGCTCGCCAACCCGTCACTTCTCACCCTCTTTCAAGGCGAGTCGCCATGAGTCTCACTGCCCGTTTCAGCTGCCTGAGCGATTACGATCCCGACGCGCTGTCGGTCGAGCAGGCGCGTGCCTTCATTCGCAGCCAGCTCACCCCGGTGCGTACCCAGGAGCGAGTGGCGCTACGCAGCGCCCTGGGTCGCGTGCTGGCCAGCGACGTGATCGCGCCTTTCAATGTCCCGGTCCACGACAACTCGGCAATGGACGGTTACGCGCTGCGCCACGCCGATCTCGCGGGCAGCGGCGAGACGCGCCTGCGCGTGATCGGCACGGCGCTGGCCGGCAAGGTTTTCGCGGGCTCCGTCGGCACCGCTGAATGCGTGCGCATCATGACCGGCGCGCTGCCGCCGGCAGGATGCGACACCGTCGTCATCCAGGAGGTGGTCAAGCTCGACGGCGATCAGGTCATCGTCCCGGCCGGGCAGCGCGCCGGACAGAATATCCGCCTGGCGGGCGAGGACCTGGCTGCCGGCAAGCCGGCGCTCGCCGCCGGGCGCTTGATCCGCCCGGCAGAACTCGGCCTGATGGCGTCGCTCGGCTGTGCCGAGGTCAGTGTTTACCGCCGTCTGCGCGTCGCTTTCTTCTCGACCGGCGACGAGCTGTGCTCGATCGGTACGCCGCTCGCCGACGGCGAAATCTATGACAGCAACCGCTACACGATTTTCGGCATGCTCACTCGCCTCGGCTGCGAGGTGCTCGACCTCGGTGTCGTCGGCGACGATCCCGCGACTCTCGAAGCAGCCTTCCGCGACGCCGCCGCCGCGGCCGACGTGGTCATCACCAGCGGTGGCGTTTCGGTCGGCGAGGCCGATTTCGTCAAGCCGCTGATGGCGCAGCTCGGCGAAGTGCTGTTCTGGAAGATCGCCATGAAACCCGGCCGCCCGATGGCTTTCGGCCGCCTCGGCTCGCGCGGCGGCGGCGGTGATGGTGGTGATGGCGGTGATGAGCACGCGGCCTGGCTGTTCGGCCTGCCGGGTAATCCGGTCGCGGTGATGGCGGCTTTCTACCAGTTCGTCCGCGACGCGCTGCAGGCGCTGATGGGCGCCGATCCGCTGCCCGGCGTGCCGCTGCTGCCGGCGGTGAGCAGTGTGGCGATGAAAAAAGCCCCTGGTCGCACCGAGTTCCAGCGTGGCGTTCTCGGCCACGCGGATGGGAAATGGAGCGTCCGCCCGGCCGGTGCCCAGGGCTCCGGCGTCCTGCGCTCGATGTCCGAAGCCAATTGCTTCATCGTCCTCGAGCATGAGCGGGGCTCGGTCGCTGTCGGTGATGCGGTGCACGTGCAGCTCTTTGACGGGCTGGTCTGAAGCGCGCCGTCCCTGCTGAGCTTCCCGGGAAACCGGACACCGGGAAATCGGGGAGAGTGAAGTACAGGCTTTCGCCTGCCCTCCACTCTCCCCTATTCTCCTCACTTCCTCGCCTGGCTGAGGGGGCCGCGGTCTGGCGGGGATGATTCGCGGCAGGCTTCAATTTCTGGCGATTTTGTGACCACGTGGCGCTCTCCCGACTTTTTATCGCGCACCCCGATGGCCGTGCATTCCTCCATCCGCAGATGCGTCATGACCATGACGATACTCTCGAGATCTCAAGGCGTGCACAGCACCAGACGAAGATCCACCGTGCCGCGGTCGGCTCCGGCCGTCAGCTTGAAGCCAAGGTCCTGGGCCAGGTGCTGCATGCGCAGGTTGCCTTCCAGGGTTTCGCCGCGCAGTTCGCCGATGCCGCGGCTGCGCGAGCAGGTGATGAGGCTCTGCAATAGCAGGCGCCCGAGCCCCTTGCCCTTGCATCCCGAACTGACGACGATGGCAAAATCCGCGACGGCGTGGTCGGGATGGGACACGGCACGGATTTCTCCCAGTGAACGCTCGACACCGTCGCTGCCGCGCTCGATGGCCACCAGCGCCATCTCGCGATCGTAGTCAATCTGGGTGAAGCGAGCGAGCTGGGAGCGGGGCAGATGGCGCATCGCGGCAAAGAAGCGCATGCGTGCATCCTCTGGATCAAGGGAGCGAATGAGATTGCCGAGTGCGATTTCGTCCTCCGGTCGGATCGGACGGATCAACAGCTGCCGACCGTTCCAGTCCACTTGCTGCTCCAGTTCTTGCGGATAGGGGCGAATCGCAAAGCGTCGCAGGCCGTGCTTGCGGCCGCTTTTTTCGATGCGGATGCGGGTGTTCAAGGCAAGCACACCGGAGGTTTCGACATGCAGCGGATTGAGTTCGACGCCAAGCACCTCGTCGATATCGCTGAGCAGTTGTGACAAGCGCACCAGCGCCGTGCGCAGCGCTGATTCCAGCGCCGCACGCTCATTACCGCCAAGCTCCTCGGCAAAATGGCTGCGCGCCAGCAGGTCCTGGGCCAGGGTCGGGTTGAGCGGCGGCAGGGCGACGACGAAAGCGCCTTCGCCGGATCTTTTTGCAGCTGCGGCGGGACCAAGGAAAATCACCGGACCGAACACCGGATCGTCGGCAACGCCGAGACGCAGGGCAGGGGCGCCACTGCGTGCGGCGCTGGGTCGCAAGAGGTAGTTGCTGACGCGCTGCCCCGGGTGTTGAGTCTTGGCAATGCGGCGCAGGTCGCGAACGGCGGCATGGATGTCGGCCGGCGAGCGGAGTCCGGAGGCGAGCGCTGCAAACGGCAGGGCGTTGGCCAGGACCAGGCCGAGATCGACCGGATAGCCGATATCGTCAGCGCTGCGGATCGCCGCATCGATGTTGCGCGCCAGCTGATACTCGGCAGAGTCGATGCCGTAGGCGTGCAACAGGCGGCGCGCCTGGACCGGCGTCAGCGTCTCCATGCCGGCCGCGATCGCTTCAGCGACCACTGTACGGGCGGCAGTGGTGTCGGGGGAGAAGCCATCCGTCTGCGACGGCGGCATCTGCATCAGCAAGCGCCGATTGCGCTGGTAATCGACGATGCCGAGAAAAACGGCGATGGCCTTGCCCGGTGAGTCGTGGCTCAGGACCCCGTGCGCCGCCGCAATGCGCTGCGCCTCGAGCATTGCCGTACCGCCGACCCAGCAGGTGAACACGTTGCGCCCGCTGTCCTTGATCACTTTGCACAAGGCCGCGGCGATCGCCGTGCTTTGCGCAAACGGCGACGGCGAACAGACGGTGAGCACGCTGTCGGTGTCGCGGTCGTCGAGCACCGCAGCCAGCGCCGCCGCCCAGTTTTCCGCCGAAATGTTCGCCGGCAAGGCGAGCGGATTGCTCGCCGTCAAGCGCATCTGCAGGCGTTCGCCGAGGCGCTTCAGGGTGTCCTTGGAAAGTGTTGCCAGCTGGCCGCCGGAAGCTAGCAGCGTGTCAGCGGCAATCCGCCCGAGACCGTGACCGTTGGCCAGAATGGTCAGCCGTTCGACGCGCAGCGAACGCACCCGCGCCATCGCCTCGGCAGCTTCGAACAAGTCTCCCAGAGTGTCGATGCGCACCCAGCCGGCGCGGCGCAGCGCCGCCGCGTAGACCTCGCTGGCGGTAAACGGCTCGCTTGCTGGCTGCCTGCTCGCCATCCGTCCGCTGCGTAAGTAGACGACCGGCTTATTGCGCGCCGCGGCGCGCGCTGCGGACATGAATTTGCGTCCGCCGGTGATGGCATCGAACTGCACCAGGATCGACCCGGTATCCGGATCTGCCGCCAGCCAGTCGAGAGCGTCGGCGAGATCGATGTCGATGCTGGCACCCAGGTGCAACACCAATGAGAAGCCGATGCCCTTGCTGTCGGCGCGATCAAGAACGGCGGCGGTAATTGAAGCCGACTGGGTGAGCAGGGCGATTTTTCCGGGCCGGGCGACGATCGGGGCAACGCTGGCGTTGAGAGCATTCGGTGGCACGAGGAGACCGCCGCTCCCCGGTCCGAGGACGCGTAGCAGGTACGGTTGTGCCGCAGCGAGGATGGCCTTGTGAGCCGCCACGATCTGGCGGCTGTTCATCCTGTCGCGCAGCGACATGCCAACGATCACCGCCCGTGTACCGCGTGCCCCGAGTTGGCTGATGATCTGCGGGACGTGATCCGGCGCTGCGCAGACGACCGCCAGATCAGGCACCACATCCAGCCCGTCAAGACGCACATGGGTGCCGATCGCGAAGCGCCAGGCTTTCCTGGCGGTGACGGAAATGAGCGGCCCGGAAAATCCACCGGCGCCGAGATTGCGCAGCACCACCTCGGCGTAGCGGCTCGGCTCGTCGGGTTCGGCAACAATGGCCACCGACCGGGGACGAAAGAGGAATTCCAGATTCCGGATAGTCATTGGAAAGGTGCTGTGTTCTTTGCCAGAAATTGCTTTGCTGGCCGCAGGATGACGGCGCTCGGCAGCCGGCCATCAGCATACCTTCATCAACACCGAAGTTGAGAAACTGAATGCCGCCTGGGGTTCGTACTGGCGAGCTTCGTAAGGCGATTGCTCGAGCGCTGGCCAATAGCCATGTGCTGGCCGACAAGCAGCCGACAAGCAGCCGACAAGCAGCCGACAAGCAGCCGACAATCAGCGCGGCCGTTCTTGCAAATAGGCTTCAAGTGCAGGTTTCAGCTGGCCCGGCTTGAGCAACTTCTCGGTGAGCGCCAGCGCCTTCTTGACATCGTCCAGCGACATCTGGTTGGCCAGCACCTGACGGTTCTGCGCCGCCTGTGTTTTGCCCTTGCCGGCATAGGCCACCGAGACGTTGTACAGCGCCATGGCCAGGATCTTGTCCTGCGCCACGCCCTTGCCGCCCTGGTAGAGCACGCCCAGGTTGCTCAGCGCATCGATGTCACCCATCTCGGCGGCCGGACGATACCAGCGCGCTGCCTCGGGATAGTTCACCGCCATGCCGACACCGTGCTCGTACATCGCGCCGAGGTTGTACTGGGCATCGCTGTTGCCCTGCTTCGCGGCTTTCAGGTACCAGGCCGCCGCCAGTTTCAGGTCTTTCGTCACTCCGTAGCCGTTTTCATAGAATACGCCCATGCCGTACTCGCCACGCGCATCGCCGCTTTCAGCCAGCGGACGGGTTTCCTGCAGCGCCTTGGCGTAATCGCCGGCCGCGAAAGCCGCGGCGGCTTCGTCGAAGCCGGCCTGCGCCGGCGGTACGGTCAGTGCCAGGCTCGAACAGAGCAGCAGGCGCACGGCAGTCGTGCACGCTGCGCGAAGCAAGGAGGTGTCAATCATTTTCATGGCTGTCTGTCTTGATGTGGCATGTGCCATTTCATTTATGAATTCCAAAAAAAGCGCGGGGCGTTCGCTGAGGAAAGATGGAAACACCCCGCGTGCTTGATCGTTTCGGCGAATTACATCGGCGCGGCGCGCGCGCCGTGTTGGCGAACGGCGATCAGTCGGCGATGGCCTTGACCTTCATCGCCGTTTCCAACTTCTTGATGTCTTCCGGGGACAATTGCGGCCGGTCGATCTTGATCGTCAGTTTGTTGAACTTGGCGGTCAGCGGGAAGGGCGGCTTGTAGTCGGCGTCGTTGATGCCGGTGATGGTGTCCGAGCCGATGTCGAAGCTCTCGTCCCACTGCAGGATGACCGGAAGCGTTTTTTCCATCGTTTTGCTGGCCACCACCTTGCCGTCCACCTTCAAGGTACCGGTGCCACTCTTGCCGATGCCGGAGAAGTTGTTGAAGGCCATCGTGCCGACACCGAGTCCGTCATACTTGAAGTCGAATTCCAGAATGTGCTGACCGGGAGCGAGCGCCTGCGGGCCTTCCCAGGTGATCGATTCAAGCGCGAGCAGGTTCCAGCAGAACACCGGCTTGCCCTTGAGCAGGTAGAAACCCCAGCCCGCAAAACGCCCGCCGGAAGTCGCGATCATGCCCTCGGCCCCGCCTTCCGGCACGGTGATGTCCGCCGTCAGGGTGTAGGAGGTGTTGAGCAGGTAGGGCGCATCACCTTGCGGAACGCCGGTCATCGGCCGCGTGTAAACCAACTCGGAGAGACCCGCGGTGAGGCTCGGACGGGGAGACGCGACGCGGGCGCCGACCGACGCATCGAGCGGGAAGACCTGGTACTTGTTCGCTTCCGCGACGAACATCTGGCGCATCTCCTTGACCTTGTCCGGATGCTGCGCGGCGATATCGGCGGACTGGTTGAAGTTCGTGCTCAGGTCATAGAGTTGGAAGACCTGGTTGTTGAGCGGATCCGGGTTGGCGGCACTGAAAGCGTCCCAGGGCGCACGGTCGACCTTGGTGCTCAGCAGCCAGCCTTCGTTGTAAAGAGCCCACTGGCCCATCATCTCGAAGTACTGGATCTTGTGGCGAGATGGCTCCTTGGCGTTGGCGGCATCGAAGGTGTAGGCAAAGCTGGTGCCCTCGATGGGCTTCTGCTTGATGCCGTCCACGTACTCGGGCGCGGCGATGCCGGTGACTTCGAGCAGCGTGGGCACCACGTCGATGACGTGCATGAACTGCTCGCGCAGGCCGCCCTTGTCCTTGATGCGCGCCGGCCATGAGATGACCATGTTCTGGTTGATGCCGCCGAGCCGGGAGGCGTTCTGCTTGAACCAGTCGAAGGGTGTGTCAAAGGCCCAGGACCAGCCCGCCGACATGTGGTTGTAGGCGAATTCGGTGCCCCAGGCGTCGTAGAATTTCATCTGCATTTCCACCGGCGGGCGCACGCCGTTGAAGAACGCGACTTCGCTGAAAGTCCCTTCTGGTCCGCCCTCGGCGCTGGTGCCGTTGTCACCGTTCTGGTAGATGATCAGCGTGTTGTCGAGCTTGCCGAGGTCCTTGAAGCCCTGGATCACGCGGCCGATCTCGTGGTCGCTGTAGGCCACATAGGCAGCGAACACCTCGACCTGACGGATATAAAGCTTCTTCGCCTCGGGGGTGAGCTTGTCCCACGGGGTAAGGACGTCATTGGGCCAGGGGCTTAACTGTTCGTCCTGCGGAATGACGCCCAGCTTCTTCTGGTTGGCAAAAATGCGCTCGCGCAACTTCTCGTAACCGTCGTCGAAGAGATGCATGGCGTGGATCTTGTCCACCCACTCCCGGGTCGGGTGATGCGGCGCGTGCGTGGCGCCGGGCACGTAGTATAGAAAGATCGGCTGCGTGGGGTCGGTCTGGTGAATCCGATACATCCAGTCAAGGGCGTCGTCGGCCATGGCGGTGACCAGGTTCCAGGAGGGCTCCTTGCCGGTGACCGGCCAGATCGCGGCCTTTGCATCCGAGCGATCCATCTTCAGGCTTCCCTCATGACCCAGCCACGGGTAAATCTGCGTCGTGTTGCGGAAGAGGTTCGGCCCCCACTGGTTGGCGTCGCCGCCGACGAAGCCGTAGAAGTAGTCGAAGCCCATGCCCGTCGGCCACTGGGTGAAGGGCCCGACCTGGCTGGCCTGATAGGTCGGCGTGTTGTGGTCCTTGCCAAACCAGCTCGTGGCGTAGCCGTTGTCGCGCAGAATACGGCCGATGGTGGCATTTTCCGGGCCGATGATGCTGTCGTAGCCGGGGAAACCGGTGGCCTGCTCGGCAATCACGCCGAAGCCAACCGAGTGATGGTTGCGCCCGGTAATGAGCGCGGCACGCGTCGGCGAGCAGAGCGCGGTGGAGAAGATGCGGTTGTAGCGCAGCCCGTTGGCCGCGATGCTGTCCATGGTCGGTGTCGGGATGACGCCGCCGAAAGTGCTCGGCACGGCGAATCCGGCATCGTCGGTCATGATCAGCAGGACATTGGGCGCGCCTTTGGGCGGCACCACACGCGGCGGCCACCAGGGTTTGGACTGCAGGGCGTCATCCTTGATTACACCGCCGAAGGCCGGTTCTGGCGCCGGCAGTTGCTTGCCGCTGATGGTGGTGGTGGCACTGGGTGAACCCAGCGTGCCGGTAAGTTCCTGAGCCAGTGCGCTGCCGCTTAGGGCCGCCAGACTGAGCACGCAGGCGAGCACTTGGGCCCGGCGTTTAGTTTTGCGCATGTTTTTCTCCGTCAAAAAGGTTATGCATAGTAGCTTATCACTGGGGTAATGAAGGGCGATTGGCCCGGCATTGTCACCCACGCGTATTACAGCAGACTGACGCCAGGGGCAAGGGACGGGCTGTACGCCGAGAATTATTGCCGGCAAAGCGTGTTCAGAGTGCATTGGCGATGGCAGCAATGGCCCGCGCGACATCTTTGGCGTCGGTCGCGCAGCCACAGACCGAAACCCGCATGCGGCGTCGCCCGCGCCTGGTGGTCGCCCCGCGTTTGGCCACCTCGCGTGTAGTCGCCAATAGTCACCGTCGCCTTGCAGTCCCAGACAAAGAATCGCCCAGTTGGCGGCAAGTTATCGGACGGCGGGCAGGGTCGGCGGCACGATGCGCAGATAGCTTGGGCCGCCGCTGGCGTCGTCCCTGATCAGCTCGAAACGCGCCGGGCGGCTGCTTTCCGGTATGTGCTGGCGCAGGGTTTCAAGCCAGCGATCGAGTTCAGGCTGGTCGATGTGGCGGCTATAGACCGCCCATACCGTCCATACCGCGCCTGCCGGGCGGGTCGGCAGCCGGGCAGCGATGTCGGCCGGGTCGTCAGCGAGCGTGGCGCTGATGCCGGTGTCGACGCTGTTCTGGCGGGTCATCGGCGCAGCCGCCAGTGTTGCCGGGCGTGGCTGCTCTGCTGCCGTGCTGACCGGCTGCTCGGCTGGCATTTTGCGCTCGACCTGTTTGGCTTCCTGCCGGGCGATCTCGCCGGTGGCGCCCTCGCGTGCCGGGCCTTCTTCTTTCGGGGTGTTTGTAATGCCGCTTGCCGCCATCTTCGCCGGGCGGCTTGTCTGTTCCGTCATCCGGGCTGCGGCTGGAGGTGCAGGCTGCGCCGCGCGTGCGTCGGCGCGCGCGTCTTGTGCCATGCCGCTGCCGGGTGCGGCATGGCGTTCTCGTGCGGCGAGTTTGCCCTTGTCTTGCGCGCCTTGCCGCATGGCGCCAGGGGTTTGTTCCAGGGCGACTTGTGCTTCGGCAAGTGCGGGCTCCGCGTTTTGGCCAAGTTCCGCTTTCTTCGACGCGTCCTTCGTCAGCATTGCTGTCTGGAAAGCGTCTTGCACCGCGACTTGCTGCGCGTCGGGGGTGAGGGTGAGCACGAGTTGCGTGCTGATTGCTGCCAGCAAGCCAGCCAGTGCCGCCCAACGCAGGTCGAAGCAGCGAAAGCGGAGGAAGGCGCGATTCTTGACCGCGGTGGCTGCGGGGGCAGCTTGGGTGGCTGGCGCGGTAACTGCTTGCGCACGCAGCCATTCTTCGCTGGCCGGCGCAAGCGCGGCGCCAAGCATGGCTTGTGGACTATCGCCTTTGGCGATGCCCGTCAGGACGGCCTCGCGGCGGGGAGCTTGTGCAGATTCAATGCTGGCGGCCATCTTCAGGAAGTTGGCTTCCAGGCTGGCGGGTGGTTCAAAAGCCGAAGGAATGGCCTCGAGGCGCGCGGCTGTCTCTGGCGCTGGGCTGGGCGAGGTGGTTACCGTGGCGGCCGCCTGAGGTGGTGTGGCAATTGCCGTGGTCTGTGCAGCCTGTGCCGCTCGCGCAAAAACTGCCTCGAATTCAGCCTCGGCCGATGGGGTATAGGCGGGCAGCTCGCATAGCAAGCGGGCCAGGCGGTCTTCGCCGCGCAGAAACTTTTCGAAGGCCTGGCTCACCTGGATCACGCCTGTGCCTCCAGTTCGCGGCGCAGGCGGGTGAAAGCGTAGCGCAGGCGGCTCTTGACGGTTTCGAAGCCTTCGCCGACGGTGTGCGCGATTTCTTCCAGACTCATTTCGCTGAAAAAGCGCAAGACCACCACTTCGCGCTGATTGGCGGGCAGGGCGAGCAAGGCCTGGTGCACCCGGTCGAGATTCTGGCGCAGGGCCAGTTCGGCTTCCGGCGCGAGATCCTCGGTGGGCGCTTCGAGGCGGCTGTCGTCGAGTTCCGCGCGTTGCTTTTCGGCCGAAGAGCGGCGCAGGTCGAGCCACAGGTTGCGGGCAATCTGGAACAGGAAGGTCCGGAAGGCCGCTTGCGGTTTGTAATCCGCGCAGCGTGTCATCAGCTTCTCCCAGCTGCGCTGGGTGATGTCTTCGGCCTGGGCGACATTTCCCTGGCACTGCCAGGCGACGAAGTTGAAGAGCGCCCGGTTGTGGCGCCGGAAGAGCTCGCTAGCGGGTTTCTCGACCAAGCCGTTGGCAACCAGCAGCATCAGGTCTTCATCAGGCAGCGCGGCAAGTTCGGCGGCGGTCTTCATGGCGCGCAGTATAGACCGGCCGCTCCGCCCGCGGGCGAGCAGGCGCGCAAAGCGGGCACCAAGCGCTGCGAGCGGGTGCTGTATCAGCCCGCGGGCTTGCTCCCCAGGGCCGCCGCCAGATCAATCAAGCGCAGGAACTCGCCGCGGTAGCCGTACTTGTCGCTGCCGGTGTTGGCCAGCGCCAGCTTGCGGACGTCGGCATAGCGCCAGTCGCCGGTGTATTTGCCGCCGCGCAGAAGCTGTCCGTAGGCTGCCACGGCGCTGGCGAAGCGAAATTCGCTACTGGCGGCCTCGAACGTTTTGATTGCCTGGCGTTGTAGAGGGAAGTCGATGAGCTGGCTGGTGCTGCTTCCGGGCTGTTTATAGCGCAGCTTGAGGTGGCCGAGTTCGTTGCCCAAGGTGCTTTCGACGCTGGCTTGCGGGGTGTAGCGCAGCGCGTCGACGCTGGCCTTGCTGCCGGCCAGGGTCAGTTCGTAGAGTGCGGTGACGGTGTGGCCGGCGCCGATATCGCCGGCATCGATCTGGTCGTTGTTGAAATCCTCGCGCGCCAGCTGACGGTTCTCGTAGCCGATCAGGCGATACTCCTTGACCACGGAAGGATTGAATTCGATCTGCACTTTCACGTCGCGGGCGATGGTGGCCAGAGTGGAAGTCATCTCATTGACCAGTACCTTGTGGCCTTCCATCAGGCTGTCGATGTAGGAATAGGCGCCGTCGCCGACATCGGCAATCTGCTCCATCATCGCTTCGTTGTAGTTGCCGGTGCCGAAGCCGAGGGTCGACAGCGAGATGCCGGATTTGCGCTTTTCTTCGATCATGCTTTTGAGCTGGCGCGTGTCGGCGATGCCGACATTGAAATCGCCATCCGTAGCCAGCAGGATGCGGTTGATGCCGCTTTTGATGAAGCTCTGTTGCGCGGCGGCGTAGGCGAGTTGAATGCCGGAAGCGCCGGCCGTGCTGCCGCCAGCCTGCAGGGCATCGATCGCCGCGCTGATGGTGGCTTTTTCCGTGCCGGCCGTCGGTGGCAGGATCACCCGTGTTCCCGAGGCGTAAGTCACCAGCGAGATGCGATCCTCGGCGCGCATCTCGGCGACCAGCAACTTGAGCGAGGACTTGAGCAGCGGCAGCTTGTCCGCGCTGTTCATCGAGCCGGAGACGTCGACCAGAAAAACCACGTTCGCCGGCGGCAGGGCTTGTTTGGCGACATCCTGCCCCTTGATGCCGACGCGCAGCAGTACGCGCTCCGCATTCCAGGGGGCGGGTGCCATCTCGGTATGCACGGCAAACGGACGATCGTCTTTCGGCAATGCGTAGTCATACGGGAAGTAGTTGATCAATTCCTCGACGCGCACCGCGTCGGCGGGCGGCAATTGGCCGGCATTGAGCATGCGTCGCACATTGCTGTAGCTGCCGGTGTCGACGTCGATGCTGAAGGTAGACACCGGCGCTTCGGCGACCTGTTTGACCGCGTTGTCCGTGAGCTGGCTGTAGCGCTCGCGCGCCTCGGGCGGCATGGCTGCCATCGGATAGGCGGCCGGTGGCGGTAGCGTGGCGACGGGTCTCTGATCGGCGGCCACCCTGGCCGGTGTTTCGAGCTTCGCCTCGTTTGTCCTGCTCGCCTGGCTGGGCGAGACGTTTGTGGCCATCATCTCGGCCGGTTGTGGCGCCGCCTTGGCCAGCATCGGCGGGGCTGTCGGAGCGGCTGGGGTGGCTTGCGCGGTCGGGCGAGTTTCGCTCTCGGCCACGCGTCCGAGCGCAGATTGGTCGCTGCGTGGCTGTGACTGGGTGGGCGTGCCGTACTGTTGCGACGGCCCACAGGCGGCGAGCAGGCCGGCCAGCAGCATGACGAGCAAGCGGGATGGGGTGCGAGGTTTCATGGTCAGGCTCCTGTTTCTTGGTCCAAGTTTCGGTGCGCCGAGGCGCGATCTCTTGACGCTTTTTCGCATTCTTGGGTGACGAGTGCGTGAATGCGTGAATGCGTGAACGCGGATGCGTGATAGTGAAACGGACGAGAACAGAAAACCGGGTCAAGTCGAGCCTGATTTTTTTATCGGTCGGTCGCTCCGCGCTACTGCGGCCCACCGGCACCCTCCGGCTGGCGGATGGCTTCTACGTCAGGCGTACCGCTGACGATTCGATCGCGCACGCTCCTACATCTGCAGGCGGCCGGCGTAGCCAGTCATCTCCAGGTAGCCGCGGCCGCTGAGGGCGCCTTCGAGACGGACCAGACCTTCCCAATAGACGACCGGCAGCGGCCGGCTCGTTGCGAGTTCCTGATCGTCGAGTATCGGCCGCGTGCGTACACTCAGCTCGCCGAGACGGATTTCGATCTGCACCGGGTAGCTGGCGCGGCTGCGTGGCGAGGACCAGTTGCGGATCGGCGTGAAGACGACTTCGTCGGCGGCGAACTGGCGCATACGACCGTGGGCATCGCGCCAGGCGGCGTGCGCGAAAACGGTCGCGCCTCGCGCGTCGCGCATGCGAAAAGCCATCAGCGCGCCACCGTCGTCGAGGTTGATGCCCACCCAGTCCCAGCCGACGGCGCCGTCGCCAAGAATGGCGGTCGACCATTCGTGATCGAACCAGGCACGGCCGCTGGCCGCCTGGCGCTGGCCGTCGAGGACCAGCGAGCCAGTCACCTGCAGCTGTGGCCAGCTGACGTAGTGGCTGCTCAGATCCGGGGCGTGGCCTTTGCGGGAATAGCCGCCATCGCCCTGCAGCATTAACGGCTGCGATGGCGTCAGCGTGAAGTCGTACGAGAACTGGGCGCCCTGCATCTGCAGCCTGAAAACCTCACCCGTGCTGCGCTCCTCGCGGTGCATCCGCCAGGCGCCGATGTGTACGTCGCAGTCGCTGCTCGAAAAGCCGGCGCCAAGATTGGCGCGCGCGGCGCGTTCGCTGTGCACAAGACGCTCGCCGGGAATGGTCAGCGCGGCGTGTGCAAACAGGATCTGGTGTGCCGCAAGTGGCGAGCGCAGGTCTTCCGCGCTGCCCGGTCGGCTGCGAAAGAAGGTCAGTTGAAAACCGATATCGGTCCGTGGCGAGTCGAGGGCGCCGGTGACGTACCACCATTCGGTACGAAAATCCGGATGCGCGCCGTGGTCACGCGGGAAAGCCAGTTCGACGCCGCGGCTGACCGGTGCATAGGTGACCGGCGGTCGCACCGGTGCCGCCAGGGCCAGCGTCGGCAGGAGCAGGGGAGTGCACAGGAAGCTGCGGCGACGCACGGGTGGGTTTCCTTCCGCCTACTGGGCGTTGGCCAGGACCTGGGCGACCGGCAGGCGGGTCGCCTGGCGCGCCGCGTAGCGACTGGCGAGTACCGCCGCCGCCAGGGTGATGGCCGCGCCGGCGAAGACCACGGCCCAGGGAATCGCCAGCGTCATTCGCCAGTGAAAAGCCTGCGGATTGACGACATGCGTCAGGATGGCACCGATGGCGATCCCGCAGGCCAGGCCGATGAGCAGGCCGACGGCGGCGATCAGCGCACCTTCGAGCATCACCGCGTGGCTCAGCATGCGGCGGTCGAAACCCAGCGCGCCGAGCGTCGCCAGTTCACGGGCGCGCAGCCAGACGCTGGCGGCCAGCGTCACCGCCAGTCCGAACAGACCGATCAGCATCGCGGCGGCTTCGAGCGCGTAGGTCACGGCGAAGCTTTTGTCGAAAATCGACAGGCTCAAGCGGCGAATGGCGGCGCTGTCGGCGACTTCCAGGCCGTACTGCTCGGCCCAGGGCGCCAGCCAGGCGCTGGCCTGCGCTTCCTGCCCGGGCAGCGTCCACAGCGCCAGGTCGGTGGGCTGGAAATCACCGCCGAGTTGCTGATAATCCTCCCTGCTGATGACCACGGCGCCGAATTGCCGGCCGTAGTCGCGCCAGACGCCGCCAATGAAAACTGGAACCTGGCGTCCGAGCAGCGGCAGCTGTAGCGTCTGAGCGGGCGCCAGGCGGTAGATTTCGGCCATTGGTTCGCTGATCCAAACCGCGGGCATGGCGGCCGGCGGCGCCAGCAGCGGGCCGGTAAACGGCAGGCGTGCTGCCGGGTCGCGAGGCTCGATTTCGCGTATCAGGAGTGCCACCTGCGGTCGCTGCGGGTCGATGGTCAGCGCGGCATTGGCCATGCGCTCGACTTTGGCGAAGGGTGCGTCGGGCTGTGTCAGGGCGCCGAGCAGGTCCTGCGGCAGCGGCGTGGCCTTGCTGCGCAGGTAGAGCGGCGCCGGCAGGACGTGATCGAGCCATTCGTCGACGGCGATGCGAAAGCTGGAGACCATGATCACCATGCTCGCAGTCAGGGCGAAACTGACGATCAGCCCACTGGCCGCCACCTGCGCCATCAGCGGCGCCTGTGCGACATTCTGCAGCGCGATGCGTTGCGGCGCCGGCAGGGGCTGCGCGCTGAGCCAGCCGAAAAGCAGTTGCGTGAGCAGCGGCGCGCTGGCGATGCCGACGACCAGCACCAGGGCGATCGACGCATAGCCGGCGAGCGGCAGTTCGAACAACGGCGGCAGCTGCGCCAGCGCGAACGCGGCCAGCGCCAGTAGCGGCGGCTGCAAGGGCAGCGACGACAGAGTTCGCAGCCGCGCCAGCCAGGAATGCCGAGAATGCCAGGAAGTCCCGGAATGCGCGGCGAGCGCTGCCTCAGCAGGTGGCCGTTGTGCAAAGCCGGTCTTCAGTGCCTGCGCCAGCGGCTGCATGCGGTTCAGGTAGGCCGGGTAGCTGGCGCCGGCCAGGCTGGCCAGGCAACCGAGTGCCAGGAAGAGCAGCGCCGGTGCCGGCGCCGGGACGATCAGCGGGGCGCTGCCGGCGAAGTAGCCACCGCCGAGATCGCCGCCGAGCAGCTGGGTGAAGGCGACGGCCAGCGTGTAGCCGAGGGCCAGCCCGAGCAGCGCTCCCGGCACGCCGATCGCCACACCTTCGAGCAGGACCTGCAACAGGCGCATGCGCGGCGAAAGGCCAAGGACGCCGAGCAGGGCAAACTGCGTCGAGCGCTGGGCAACCGCGGTCAGCTGCGTGGCAAAGACCAGGAAGGTGCCGGTGAGCAGGGCGACCAGCGCCAGGACGTTGAGATTGACGCGATAGGCGCGTGAGAGGTTGGAGACGCGTGCGCTGTCGTCGTCGGCGGCGCGAATCAGCAGCCCCGCCGGCAGTCGCTGCGCCCACGCCTGGCGCCAGCTTGCCAGATCGGTATCCGGCGCCAGGCGCACGCGGCCCTCGCTGACTGCGTCGGCCGGGCCGAATCGCGCCTGCACCCAGGCAATGTCGGCGACCAGCAGCAGGTCGCCAGGGCGCGCCGCCGGCAGGTCGCCGGCGAGCGTCGCCAGCCACTGCTGCTCGCCACGCAGCAGCTTCAGGGTGTCCCCTGCGCGTGTGCCGGAGTCTTTGCCTTCCTTGCCCTGGCTGCCTTTGACTCCGTGGGAAAGCTGGTCGAGCAGGGCCGGCGAGGCGTAAACGCCGCCGTCGAGGATATTCGGCGCGGCGGCCTGCTCATCCTGGCGCGGCAGCAGGTCGGGCATTACCGCCGCGGCGCTGAAAACGTCGATGCCGATCAGGCGCACCGGGGTAGGCGCGTTGTCGATGCGCACGCGCGTTTCGATGACCGCGGCGACGAGCAGCACCGCCGGGTCGCGGGCGATGGCGTTGATTGTCGCCAGCGGCACGCTGCCAGCGCTGTCGCGCGCCGCGATGACCGCGTCGGGGTCGCCCTGGACGCTCTTCATCGCCCGTGAAAAGTCGCTCAGCGCGGCGTCGTTGATCAGATGGATCGCGTAGCCGAGCGCGACACCGAGCGCGATGGCCAGCATCGAGAGCAGGGTCGCTGCGCGCCGCGTCTTGAACTGGGCGCAGATCAGCCACCAGGAAAGCGTGCTCAGCGCCCGCATCCTGCCCGCTGGCAGCCCCTTACTGCTGATCATTCCCCGGCGCGCCGGCATCCCAGCAGGCCGTCCGGGGTCAGCGTCAGGATGCGGTCGCAGGACTGTGCGACGTGCTGCGAGTGAGTGACGACCAGCGCGCTGGTCTGTTGCTCGCGGACCCGTTCGAGCAGCAGCGCGAGGACCTCGTCGGCGGTGCGTGGGTCGAGGTTGCCGGTCGGTTCGTCGGCCAGTACCAGCGCCGGACGGTGCACCAGCGCGCGGGCAATGGCCACGCGCTGCAGCTCGCCGCCCGACAGCGACGCTGGCCAGCGCGGCCCAAAATCCGCCAGACCGACGCGTTCGAGCAGCGCCTGCGTGCGCGGCGTATGCTCGCCGGCGGGTACTCCGCAGAGCAGCAGCGGCACGGCGATGTTCTGCGCGACGGTCAGCGTGGGCAGGACATGAAAGGCCTGGAAAACGAAACCGATGCTGCGCGCGCGCAAGGCGGCGCGCGCCGTCTCGTCGAGAGCGACGATGTCGAGGGCCTGCGGGCCGATGGCGATAGCGCCGCGGTCGGCGGTATCGAGTCCGGCGATGCAGTTCAGCAGGGTGCTCTTGCCGACGCCTGATTCGCCGACAAGAGCGACGATTTCACCGCTGGCGATGGCGAAGGAGAGGGCGCTGAAGAGCGGCCGGCTGGCCCTGCGGTACTGTTTGGCGAGGTCGGCGACGCGCAGCATCGATCAGCCGCCGCCTGCCGCGGTGCTCGATCCAGGGGATCGGCAGCCGGACATGCACCCCCGCACACAGTTGCCTTGCGTCGATGCAGATCTCGCCGAGGTGCGGAGTGACAGCATCTTCTCCTCTCTGGTGCGCAGTGCGCTGTTCGGGTGCCCGGCGTGGTCCCGGACGTGGCTTGTCGCCGGCCGCCGGGTGGGCGACCGCCTATTTACTCGTCGAATTGGCCCGCAGGCCGCTCAAGATTTTCTGCCCGGCGCGGCCGTCGGCAGTCATGCCCAGGCGTTGTTGCTCGACCTTGATCGCTTCGCGGGACTTGGCGCCGATCATCCCGTCGGCTTCTCCGATCGGGTGTCCGCGGGCGAGCAGCAGGGTCTGTAACTCGCGGCGTTCGAGGCGCGACAGGCCCAGGTCATCAGTCGGCCAGGGGGTGACGAAGCCTTTGCCGCCCCTGATGCGGTCGGAAAGGTGGGCAATGGCCAGGGCGTAGCTTTCGGCGGCGTTGTAGCCATAGATTACGTCGAAGTTGCGGAACACCAGGAAAGCCGGACCCTCGGGGCCGGCCGGCAGGAGGAGTCCGGCGGCGCTATCGGTAGCGGCGATCGCTTGGCCGTCGGCACGGCGAACGCCGCGTGCCGTCCAGTAGGACAGCGGGCGCTTGTCGCGGCGGCCGGAAACGCTGCTGTCGAAGCCGGCCGGCAGCAGGACCTCGTAGCCCCAGGGCTGGCCTTCGCGCCAGCCGCCCTTGTGCAGGAAGTTGGCGGTCGAGGCCAGCGCATCAGGGACGTTGCCCATCAGGTCGCGCTTGCCGTCGCCGTCGCCATCGACCGCCAGGCGCAGGAAGGTGGACGGCATGAACTGGGTATGGCCAAAGGCGCCGGCCCAGGACCCGACCAGCTTATCCGGTTCGATGTCGCCGGAGTCGAGAATCTTCAGCGCACTCAGGAATTCGCCGCTGAAATACGATTGCCGGCGGCCGAAGCAGGCCAGCGTGCCGAGCGAAGTGAGCAGCGGGCGGCTGCCGAAGTTGCGTCCGTAGTTACTTTCGACGCCCCATACGGCAACAACCGTCGCCGCGTCGACCTGGTAGCGCTCACTGACAATGGCCAGGGTGTCGGCCCATTTGGCGCGCATTGCGAGGCCGTCGGCGACGCGTTCCTCGTCGACCAGGCCGGAAAGGTAGTCCCAGATCGGCGAGCGGAACTCGGGTTGGTAGTCGAGAAACTCGAGCACGCTGAGGTCGGGCGACAAGCCGCTGGTCAGACGGTCGAAGGAGGCTGTCGAAATGCCTCGCTTTGACGAAGCGACGGCACGCTGCGTCTTCATGCATGAGCTGAAGCGATCGTTCGGATCGACTTCCTGGGCGGCGACGGCGCTGGTCATCAGCGCCAGGGAAATGGCGAGGCAGGTGATTTTCATGGCAGGTCTGTGATCAGTGGGGACTTGGAAGGGAGGCTTGCGGCTAGCGAGTGCGTCAGGCTCGGCAGCTACCATGGAGAGGCGACAGCGAGGCAGGCGGTCGTGAATTCGCGCGTTCGATCGTGAGTGTCGCAGATTCAGCCGAAGTCAGGACTCGCGACTCGCGACCGGAAAAACTCAGGGCGTGCCGGGAGTGCGCGGACGACCCGTGGCGCGGCCCTGGTCGTCGTTCGACGACTGTGCGGGCGCGGTGCTCGCGCGGTACTCGTCCTCGCTGATGACTTCGCCCTCGATTACCCGTCCGCCCGCTGGTGGCGTTTGGTAGCCGCCTTGGCGGCCGGCCTGCTCCTGCATGCGTTCGTGCAGGTCGCGCAGGTGTTGCGGCAGGTGGCGCGTTTTCCACTTGAGGTAGGCGAAGATCAGCACGCCGACGACGAGCACGACGCCGAGCGCGAGGATCGAAAACATGAAAGCGACGACCAGAATCAGAATGCCGGCTGCAATCGTCAGCAGCTTGCCGACGACGCTCGTCGGGGGGCCTGCCAGCGGCGCTCGGTAGGCGCCGGATTGTTGCTCATTGATTTTCATCGAAATCCTTGTGGGTACGTTCCGTGAGGAAGCGCTAGGTCTGCTGCGCATTGTAAAGTGTCCGTGGCGCGGCGGCCAGTCACCTCTCCTGGACCGCGTCGGCGGCTGGCCACGGCGGATGGAGTGGCGTTGGCTCTCCACTCAGGGCAAAAAAAAGGCCCGCCAGGGGGGACTGGTCGGGCCTGTGCTGCCGCCGTTGCAGTATTCCCAACGAGGGGAGGGGAGGAGGAACACCGCAGCGACAAACGAATACTATCGGTACCCGTGCCCCGAGTCTGTGTGCTCTCTGTCTCGCTATGTGACAGCGTGTAAGAAGTCGCTTCAAAACTTCAAGTGATAGGCGAAATAAACACCACAAACTACTGATGCAAAGTATAAGAAAGACTCGTGCTATCTCGATTCGGTGAGGGTTTCGGGGCTGTGCCTAGATCCGAAAGGGATCGTCGACGCCGTCAAAAAGGCGGCTCAGGACTTGCTGCTCCCTGTCTTCGATGGCGTCCAGAAAGTCGCTGCTCGAGCCCATGCCCCGAAAGGCATTGAAGCCGCGGTCCAGGAACTGGTGCAGGTCGCCGAGACCAGCGAGTTGCGCGGGGTGACGCATCATTTTGAGAAGACTGCTCAGCAGCGGCTTTTTTGTCAGCCTGTCGAGTGCTTGGCCGGTTTCGCGAATCAGGACGATTTGGCGCTGGCGCTCGGCCCGGCAGGCGACGGCACGGTAGGCCGCGGCGTAGGCGGCTTCGTCGATGTGCTCGATCTGCCCGGCGCGACAGAGTTCAGTGACCATCGCCGAGTCGAGTTCTTCGGTCAAGGCGTCGAGTTCGACAGCCAGCGCGATGGTGCGCAGCGCCGACGCCGGCAACATCTTGATCAGCAAGGGCAGGATGCGCTCGACTTCCTCGTCGCGGCAGCTGAAGTCCTTGGGCCCGTAGAGGTCCGAGATGAAGAAGCTGGCGGCGGGTCCGAAGCGCGGACTGCCAAGCAGTTGGCGATGGCTGCGCACCAGGCGGTCGGCCTGCCATTCCCGCAGGTACAGGCGCGCGCGTGCTGCCGCCGGATCCACCTTCGCCTGCTGGCGCAGATTCTTCGCTGCTTTCAGGTGTCGGCGCAGTGCTGCGGCGCTTTGCTGTTTCTCTATTGAGGCTGTCGGATCGTTCATGGAGAGGATTATGCCCGGCCGCGCGGAGGCTGTTTAGAGGGCTTCGCCTAACGAGAAGCGCCGCTGCAACATACACTAGCTCTGCACCACAGCTTAGTGTGGAAGTAGTGTACGCGACTCACCAACCTTCCTTCGCCCGTCGTGGGAGAAGGGTCCGGGGTGAGGCGGGGAGTTCAGGAAGCATGCTCCCTGCCCGGCGAACGATTCCGGCGTGCAAGCCGGAATGCGCACTGCAAGTGAGAGGAGGGCGGTCATGACTTCCATGATCCGGTGTTTCTCGGCAGGTCATGATCGTTAGCAAGGAGTACTTGATGCCTCATTCTGAAACGTCGACCGCGCGCTTGGCCCAGCTCCAGGCGCAGCCGCTGGCCGAGCGCTTTGCCCTGCAGCAGGGTGCGGCACGCGGTGACCCGAATCCGCAGCGCGCGGTCCGCGAACGCCGTTTGGCGGCTCTCGATCAGATGCTGCGTGATAACGCGGTGGCGATTGGCGAAGCGGTCAGTTGCGATTTTGGCCACCGCTCGCCGGCTGAAACGCGTTTGCTCGAGCTCTTCCCGAGTTACGAAGCGATTCGCTACGCACGCCGCCACCTGCGCCGCTGGATGCGTCCGCAGCGGCGCTCGGTGTCGCTGTGGTTCCAGCCGGGGCGGGCAGAAGTTCGCTATCAGCCACTCGGCGCCGTGGGCATCATCGTCCCCTGGAACTATCCGATTCTCCTGGCCATCGCTCCGCTTGCCGCGGCACTGGCAGCCGGCAACCGGGCGTTGGTCAAGATGTCCGAGATGTCGCCGCATACCGCCGCGCTGTTCGCCACCCTGGTCGCGCAGACTTTTTCTGCGGACGAGTTGTCGGTGGTCGAAGGCGACGCCAGTGTCGCGCAGGCGTTTTCGCAACTGCCTTTCGATCATCTGCTATTTACCGGTTCGACTGCCGTTGGCCATCATGTCATGCGCGCGGCGGCCGATCATCTGACGCCGGTGACGCTTGAACTCGGTGGCAAGTCGCCGGCGATCATCGCTCCCGGGCTGGCGGCGAGCAAGGATTTCGCGCGCGCCGTCGAGCGCATCCTGATCGGCAAGTGCATGAACGCCGGCCAGACGTGCATCGCGCCGGACTATGTTTTGCTGCCGGCCGGTGACGAACAGGCGTTCATCGATTGCGCTCGCGCCGTCGTCGCCAGCGCCTATCCGCAACTGGCGACGAATGGCGATTACACGACGATCATCGACCCGCGCCACTACGCTCGCCTCAGCGCTTACGTTGACGAGGCCCGGGCGAGCGGCGCAAAGATTATCGAACTGGCCCCCGCTGCGGCTGCCGACGCGGCGAAGCGCTGCTTGCCGCCGTTGGTGCTACTCGGCGTCGGCGACACGCAACGCGTCATGCAGGAGGAGATCTTCGGGCCGCTGTTGCCGCTTCGGCCCTACCGGCATCTCGACGAGGCGATTGCTTTCGTGAACAGCCGGCCACGCCCGCTGGCGCTCTACTACTTCGATAGCGATCGCGAGCGTATCGAGCGAGTGCTCAATGAAACAGTTTCCGGCGGTGTGACGATCAACGACACCATCCTGCACATCGCCCAGGACGACCTGCCTTTCGGCGGTGTCGGCGCCAGTGGTATGGGCTGCTATCACGGTTTCGAGGGCTTCGAGACCTTCTCCTCCAGGAAGGGCGTCTTCCGGCAGTCGCGGCTGTCCGGCATCGGCCTCTTCAAGCCGCCGTATGGCCGCCTGTTCAAGCTCTTGACGCGGATCATCATGCGATGACTTACGGGCGTCGACAGTTTATCCAGACCGGGCTCGCCGGCGGCCTGCTACTGTCCTTTTCCGGTTGGCTCAACGCCGCCGGGCCGCGGCGTTTCAGCGCCGCCGAACGCGAGATGCTTGGCGCGGTGGTCAACGCCATGCTCGACGGCGTCCTGCCAGCGCAGGGCGGGCAACGGCAGCCACTGCTGGCGCAAACCGTCGACGGCATTGCGAAGGCCGTGGCCGGTCTTTCTGCAGCCAGCCAGCAGGAGATCGGCGAGCTCTTCGGACTGCTGGTGATTGCGCCGGCGCGCAGGGTACTTGCCGGCGTCAGCACGCCGTGGCGTGAGGCCAGCGTCGCCGAGGTTGGCGAATTCCTGCAGTCCTGGCGGTTCAGCCGCCTCAGCCTGCTGCAGAGTGCTTACGGGGCTTTGCACGATCTCACCTACGGCGCCTGGTACGGACGTCCGGAGGCCTGGCAGGCGATCAGCTATCCCGGACCACCGCGAGGGTATTTCTGATGGAAGATCCGATCAAGCTCGGCCTGGCCGGCGGCTGGAAACATATTGACGCGTCGGCATTGCCGCACAGCCAGACGATCGACACCGATGTGGTGATCGTCGGTACTGGTGCCGGCGGCGGCGTTACCGCCGATCTGCTCAGCGCTGCCGGTCTGCGCGTCGTCCTTGTCGAAGAGGGGCCGCTGCGCTCGTCAAGCGACTTCAATATGCTTGAAAGCGAGGCCTATCCCGAGTTGTACCAGGAATCGGCGGCGCGCAAAACGGCCGACAAGGCGATCAACATTTTGCAGGGCCGCTGCGTCGGCGGTTCGACGACGGTGAATTGGACCAGCAGCTTTCGCACGCCGCCCGAGGTCTTCGACTTCTGGCAGCGCCACTACGGTCTGCACGAGCTGAGCGCCGAGTCGATGAGCTCATGGTTCGCGGTCATGGAGCACAAGCTGTGGGTGCGTCCCTGGGATACGCCGCCGAACCCGAACAATGCGCTCCTCGCCGCCGGTGCCGCGAAGCTCGGCATTGCGGTCGGCCATATCAAGCGCAACGTCAAGGGCTGCTGGAACCTTGGTTATTGCGGTATGGGCTGCCCGACCAACGCCAAGCAGTCAATGTTGCTGACCACTATCCCGGCCGCCTTGAACCGCGGCGCGACGCTTTACACTCGCCTGCGCGCCGAGCGTTTGCGTTGCGATGGCAGCCAGGTCGTAGCGCTTGACTGCAGTGCACTGCAGTCCGACGGAATTCACCTTTCCGGCCGGCGACTGCGTTTTCGTGCTCGCCACTTCGTCCTTGCCGCCGGTGCCATTGGCAGTCCGGCGCTGCTCATGCGCAGCAGCGTTCCCGATCCCTACCGGCTGCTCGGCAAGCGCACTTTCCTGCACCCGGTGGTGATTTCCTCGGCACTGATGGACGATCGCGTCGACGCCTACGCCGGTGCGCCGCAGTCGATCTACAGCGATCACTTCCTGCACCAGGCGCCGATCGACGGTCCGCTGGGCTTCAAACTCGAAACGCCGCCGTTGCACCCGGTGCTCTATTCGACGACCCTGCAGGGCCACGGCGAGGCGCACGCTCGTCTGATGGGCGACTTCACCAAGGTCAATGTCGTGCTGGCGCTGTTGCGTGATGGCTTCAACCCCGCAAGCCGCGGCGGCCAGGTGCGCCTCGGCGCCGGTCGCCTGCCGGTGCTCGATTATCCGCTCGACGCGGTGATCTGGGAGGCCGCGCGCCGTGCTTTGCTGGCGATGGCCGAGATCCAGTTCGCCGCCGGTGCTCGTTGGGTGACCCCGGTGCACGAGACGACACCCGACTATACGAGCTGGGCGGCAGCCAGGAAAGGAATCGCCGAACTGCCGCTCAAACCTTTCCTTTGCCGGGTGGTCAGCGCGCACGTGATGGGTGGTTGCGGCATGGCCGATGCTCCGCAGCGCGGCGTCGTCGATCACCGCGGACGACACTTTTGGCTCGATAATCTTTCAGTGCTCGACGGTTCGGTTTTTCCGACCAGCCTGGGCGTCAATCCGCAGCTTTCCATTTATGGTCTGGTTGCTCGCAATGCCAGTCTGCTAGCCGCGGAGTTGTCGGGCCGGCCGCTTCCCGCCATCCCCTGAAGGAGTCATACCGCCATGCTCGCACGCGCCCTTCGCCTTTCGCATGTGCTGGAAATCACGTTTTACGTCATCCTGGTGATGAGTATTGGCGACACCTCGTTTGCCGCCGCCGTTCCTCTTGCGCTGCTGATCATGCTCGCGTTGCGCGCCGTGGTGATCGCCGTCAGCTACGCCTTTGCCCGGGCCTACGGCTTGTTGGCACCTCGCTTGTCGGCGCGGAAAAGGCTTTTGATGGCGCTTGGCGAGTACGCGAGTTTTGTCGTCACCTTCACCGTCATCATGCCCTTCGAGCGCTGGTGGATGGGCGACGATCGTCTGCAAGCGCCGACTGACGAAGGGAGAACAGCGGCTGCTGTGGCTAAGCGCAGGCGGCCGCCGATCCTGCTGATACACGGCTATGGTTGTTCGCGCGGTGCATGGTGGTGGCTGCGTGGACACCTCGAAGCGGCCGGCTGGACCGTGGCGACGATCAGCCTGGAACCGATCTACACGAGCATCGACAATTACGTCGATCCCGTGGCCAGGCGGGTCGACGAGCTGCTCGCCGCGACCGGTGCCGCACAGGTGATCCTCGTTGGCCACAGCATGGGCGGGCTGGTTTCACGTGCCTATCTGCAGCGCTATGGTGACGCGCGCGTCGCCCGGCTGGTCACCCTTGGGACTCCGCATCAGGGCAGTGAACTGGCGCGCCTCGGCCTCGGTGACAACGGTCGCCAGATGCGCCCGCACAGCCCCTGGCTGCAGGCCCTGGCCAGTCCGCCAGCGAGCGTCGACGCAGTGGCCCTCTACAGTCCGCACGACAATTTCGTCATGCCGCCAGCGCTGCTCGAATTGCACGGTGCGCAGGAGCAGAGGATTGACGGCGTCGGACACCTGGCGATGCTTTACTCGCCGCGTGTCATTCAGGCGCTGCTGACGGTGCTCGAGCAGACTGCGGCGCGTCGCCCGGGCGCAGTGAGCGATACCGGCGAGATCTCTAATGCCGCAGACGCCTAGCCGAGCCGCAGCAGCCGCGCCAGAAAGTCAAAAAACAGGCAGTACAGGGCGATCGGCAGCGGCAGTCCGAGCAGGGTGGCGATCATGTACTCGCGAAAGCGCACACCCGACATCGCCAGCGCGTAGTTGAGCGCCGGCACGGTCTGGAAGATGACTCTCAGGACGACCATGCTGCCAATTGGCCGGGCATCGAGCTGTGCCAGCAAGCGCGTGGCGAGGGGACTGTGCAACTGCCGCAAGGCATCGCCGCCAAGCAGGCGAATGCTCAGGAAGGTGAGCGCACACGACAGGCACGCGGCAAGGTAGGTCACTGCGCCACCCCAGATGCGGCCGAGGGCGAGCACTGCCGCGGCCAGGAAAATCCACCCCGGAATCTGGATGAGATTGCCGAGCGCAAACAGCGCCACGAAGATCAGCAGTCCGCTGAGCTTGTTCTCCAGGAAGCGCTCCTGCAGAAACTGGAGACTGAAGTGATCGCGCAGCCCGGATAGTTCGAAGCTGGCGAAGAGCACGCCGAGAAACAGGACCACGGCCAAGAGGCGCGGCCAGGGGATGGCGCGCTGCTTCAGCATGCGGCGGTTGAATTCATGGCTCTTCCTGGCACAAAAAAATACTTCGGCTCGACTGTAAGCCATCGCCGACATGCGACGACCATAGCATTGCTGGCCACGAAAACCATGCTTCCACTCCCTGCTACTGTGTAAAACGTGAGAACAACAAGATGAACGAACTGCACGGACTATTCTTCTGGGGTTTTCTGCTCCTCTTCGGCGCCGCGATGTATCTGATCTCGCCGCGCAGCAGCGACGCTGCCGGTTTTTTCCGTGGCCACGACGCACAGGGGCGTGAACCTTCGGAGTGGGCCTTGATGATGAGCGTTTTCATCAGCTGGATCTTTGCCAAATCGGTGACCAATGCCGCCAACCTCGGTGCCGCCTACGGTATCGTCGGCGGGCTGGCCTACGCCACCTACTGGCTGTCGATTCCGCTTGCCGGCGTGGTCATCTACCGCTTGCGCACCCGTGAGGGGGCGACCGGACTGGTCTCGTTTCTGGTCGGAAAATACGGCCGCGGTGCGGCGCTGGCGTTTTCATTAGCCATCCTCGTTCGCCTGTTCAACGAGGTGTGGAGCAATACGGCCGTCGTCGGTGGCTACTACGGCGAGTCGGGATCGGCAGCCTTCATCGGCGCTGCGCTGCTGTTCACCGCCGTCGTCCTGTTCTACAGCCTCAAGGGCGGCTTGCGCAGTTCGATTTTCACCGACGTCATCCAGGCCGTCGTCTTCCTGCTCTTCCTGGGCGTCGTCGTCGCCCTGGTACTGCCGGCACACTCACCGACGCAACTGCTGAGGGAAGGCAGCTTCACGCTGGCCGGCGGCGTCGACCTGCTGCTGGTCGCCTTGCTACAGGTTTTCTCCTACCCCTTCCACGATCCGGTGCTCACCGATCGCGGCTTCATCTCGCGCGAGAAAAGCATGTTGCGCGCTTTCATCGTCGCTGGCGTCCTGGGCTTCCTGGGTATTGTCGCCTTCAGTCTGGTCGGTGTGCACGCGCGCCTCGAAGGCATCACCTCGGGCAGCAATATCCCTGCCGACGTCGCCCGCGGGCTGGGTTTTGCCGGCTTCTTCGCGATGATCGCGGTGATGATTTCCTCGGCCGCTTCGACCCTCGACTCGACTTTCTCCTCGCTGTCGAAGTCGGTGGCGCAGGAGCTGCCAATGCTTGCCCGACGCGCCCCCCTGCCGCGTGCGGTGCGGGTCGGCGCGCTGACCATGATCGTCTTTGCGCTGCTCGGCAATCTGCCGATGCTCGCCGGCACCGACATCCTCAAGGCGACGACGATCAGTGGCACCATGGTCATCGGCCTGGCGCCGATCTTCCTCTTCTCGCGCTGGGTCGGCTACTCACCGCTGTCTTTCCACCTCGCCTTCTGGAGTGGCATGCTGCTTGGTATTCTGCAAGTCATGCAACTTATTCCGGCAAGCTGGGCGATCGGTGACGGCAAATACGCGATCCTGCTCGGTACCAACCTCTACGGCCTGGCGCTCTGCTCGGCAGTGTTCTTCCTGCCCTTGCTGCTGCCGAGCCATCGCCTGCGAAGTTGCGGGAACGCGGCTTGAGGAGCGCCGGATTGCCGCGCATGCACACCGCGATTTTCGCGTGCAAGGCGGATAGCGGGGTAGCTTGCGCTTGTCGTCGGAAAGCTGGTGGTAGCGTGTCGCCCGATGAATCGGGCTCCTACATTTGGCCTTTTATCTGGCTACGATGCAGATGTGGAATCGCTTCGGGCTTGCGTCGTCACTCCCAGCTGTGGGGATGCCTTCGGCTAATGATAGCCGTCGAAGCTTCAAGTGGAGGCAAACCTGCCCATCGAAGTTGAAACGGGTCGGCGCGGCTGATGTCAGGAGTCAGCGGCGAGCGAAGCGAGTCCGTCGCAAGGTCGCGCTAGGCCCTTCGCGAGTTCAACGCTGAGCGCAGTGATGTCGAGTAGTGGTATCCCCGCGACAGCGCGTCATGCCGCTTGTTTGCCGCCATGGGATCTCCGGCATTACATTCCATGACCACGAGTTCCGAGGCGACCAAATCGAATTGGCTACACCGATCCCAGAAGAGGTCGGTGCTCTGCTGATGGCCAGCTTCAATGACGTTCTTGCTCGGCCGAGCAGTCAGGTAGCAAATTACGGATGTTTCAACGTATATCTTGCGCTTCATGGACTCAGTCCTGGCTCGAATAGCATCGTTGCAGCCTTGGAGGATTGTAAGGTCGCAACGCCAGTGGTCAATCGTTTTTAACTTGCAGGTCAGCGGACTGCGGCATGGCTGGTGGGCCTGGATGCGAACTGGAGGCGGTCCAAGCCGAGGCGTAGCTTGTGAAAGGCCAGTTCCGGGTTGGAGAGTCAAGTGTAGGAGCCCGAGTCATTGGGCGATGACTCTACGACCACGTTCGTCACGACAGCAAAAGCCCTCTCCGAGCACACAATCATCGAAACGCCAAACGCTCTCGTGGTCCTACCTTATCCGTTGGGTACTCTCTCCGCTGCGGTGTTGCCTCAACGCTCAGCGCGTCTCGCCGCACGACTTCTCATACTAAAAGCCGAATGGCGCGATCGCTTGGTGCAACCCTGATGATCCGTGGTCACGCTCACGACAGCGCTTGCCAGACCAGCGAGGCAGGTCGATACTGGGTGCATCTTCCGGCCATGCAAAGACTTCCCGATGCGACAGCGGCCCTTAACGGTAACGGCACCTCAAAAAATGCCAGCGATCGTCAGGTTCGCACAGCTGGCGATCCATGTTTGGTCGCGCGCCGTTTGCTCGCCCGCCATAGATGTTCTGGCGGCGCAGCTCTGCCTCCTGTTTGCGCTTCCCACCTTGGCGGCCGAGCAGGAAGTCTTCGTTACTCGCGGTGCCGGCAGCCCCGTCTTCTCTGATCGGCAGCAGCCTGGCGCCAAGGCGGTGACCTTGCCACCGATCAATGTTGTCGAACCCGTTCCTGTATCGAAAGCCGATGCCAGCCCACGATCACCTGAGGAAGAAGGCAGAACACAGGCAGCGACGCTCGCTTACCGCAGCTTCCGCATTGTCTCCCCGGAGGACAACGGCAGCGTCGTCGCCAACAGCGCGCTCTTCGACGTGCGCGTTGCCATCGAGCCGCCGCTGCAGCTCGGCGCCGGGCATGCGATCGAAGTCAGGGTCAACGGCCAGGCCGTCGGGCAGCGCTTTACGGCCAGCGAATTCACGATTCCTCCGGAGTTCTGGGGCGATGTACTGCCGCCAGCCAATCAGCGCCAGCAGCTCGACGCGACGATTGTAGACCGCTACGGCGCGGTGCTTGAACAGGCCGCGCCGGTGACCTTCATCCTGCGCCATGTTTCCGGCGGCTATCAGCGACCGTGGCACGGGCCAGGTTACAGGCCGGGCTATGCTCCGGGACACCGACCAAGGCCGACGCCTCTGCCAATTGAAAAGCCACAGCCGCCGCCGGCGCAGCCATTTGACCCGTGGGAGGAGAAATTCAAGCAGGAGGGGTTGCGTTTCTACGACCCGCAGGCGCAGCCAGGGCGGGATAAGCCTCGCGGGGAGCTGCCGAGACGTAGCGATGGTCATTGACGCCGCGAAGCCGCTGGCCGTCTTGCGCATGGGCCTCGGTTAGGGCGCCCGACGCCAACCACCAGGCGCCCAGCACGGCCCGCCGATCGTCTACCGGCCCCCAGCCGTGCGCCACAGGTTTCGAGCCACTAATTATTGCTGTAGAATCCTGTGCTTTTCGTATGCGACGCGGCGGAATGACCGTGCGAGCGCGAATGCGAAGCTGAAGTGAGTGGAAGTTTCGCGAGGATGTGTTCGCTCGCTTGCGGGTGCTTGGCGAACACTCATCAAGACCGCTTGCATCGTGAACGCTGCGGCTGTCGAACGCTGACGTGCCGGCAGCATGGCCTCTGTCACTTCGCTCTGGCAGCTCAGTGCCGTATTGTCCGGAGGCTCGGGTTCTTTCGGCCGAGCTGAACACACACACCTTTTTGCCCGTATGACAAGGATTCTTAATGGAAACGAACGCCGCCAACACTGACACTGACACCGACGCAGTCGCCGAGACCGGCGCTGCCGCCGAAGCAGCCGTAAACCCACTTGAGCGCCGACTCGATCTGTCGATCGCTCTCGCCGATCTCGACAAGGAAGTCGATCAGCGTCTGAAGCGCCTTGGCAAGAATATGAAGATGTCGGGCTTTCGCCCCGGCAAGGTTCCGGCGAGCATCATTCGGCAACAGTACGGTGACCAGGCTCGCCAGGAAGCGCTCAGCGAGGCGCTCGGCAGCTTGTTCAGCGCGGAGGTGACGAAGCAGCAGTTGCGCGTTGCCGGCAGCCCGAAGATCGAGAACGGGAGCGGCGAGAGCACGACGCACCTGCAGTTCTCGGCAGTCTTCGAGGTTTTTCCAGAGATCGTGGTCAAGGATATTTCGGCTATGGAAGTCGAGCGTCCGGTTCTTGACGTCGGCCCTACGGAGGTCGACGGCACGATCGAGATCCTGCGCAAACAGCGGGTGCGCTATGAGCCGGTCGATCGGGCGGCGGCGAGCGGCGACCGGGTGAGCATCGACTTCCTGGGCAAGAAGGATGGCGTGCCTTTCCAGGGCGGGGAGGGCAAGGATTATCAGTTCGTTCTCGGTGAAGGCAAGATGTTGGCCGACTTCGAGAGTGCCGTGATCGGTACGCCGGCGGGCGAAAGCAAGTCCTTCGAGATGACTTTTCCGAGCGAGTATTTCTCCAAGGAACTCGCCGGTCAGACGGTGAGCTTTGAGATCACGGTCAAGGAAGTTGGCGCTCCGGTGCTGCCAGAAGTCGATGCCGAATTTGCCAAGGGACTGGGCGTGGAAGATGGCGACCTGGTCAAGATGCGTGCCGAAATCGAGGGCAATCTCAAGCGCGAGGTAAAGAAGCGCCTGCAGGCGAAAATTACCAGCCAGGTCATGGATTCACTGCTCGAGGCCAATCCGGTCGCCGTGCCGGGAGCGCTGGTCGACCGCGAGATCGAGCGTCTGCAGGACCTGGCCCGCCAGGATATGGAGCAGCGCGGGATGAAGGTCAAGGACCTGCCGATGCAGCGCGAATGGTTCGTCGATCAAGCGACGCGTAGGGTCCGGCTGGGCCTGGTGCTTGCCGAGATCGTCAAGCAGAACGAGCTGCAGGCGAAGCCGGAGAAGGTGCGGGCGCTGGTCGAGGAGGCCGCGCAGAGCTACGAACATCCCGAGGAAGTCGTCCGCTGGTACTATGCGCAGCGCGAGCGCTTGGGCGACTTCGAGAGCGCGGCAATCGAGGGCAATGTGGTGGACTGGATGCTGGCCAGCGTGAAAGTGGTCGACAAGCCGGTCGCCTTCGGCGAATTGATGGGGCAATCATCCTGAACACGCAACACTCGCGCAGCAGAGGAGCCGAAATGAACATAGACCATGGCAGCAGCTGGGATCCGCAGGCGCTGGGTCTGGTCCCGATGGTGGTCGAGCAGAGCGGTCGTGGCGAACGCGCTTACGACATCTACTCGCGCCTGCTCAAGGAGCGCGTCATCTTCCTGGTCGGTCCGGTCAATGATGTGACCGCCAATCTGGTGGTGGCGCAGCTGCTTTTCCTGGAGGCGGAGAATCCCGACAAGGATATCCATTTCTACATCAATTCGCCTGGCGGTTCGGTTTCGGCTGGCCTGTCGGTCTATGACACCATGCAGTTCATCAAGCCCGCAGTGTCGACCTTGTGCATGGGACAGGCCTGCTCGATGGGGGCGTTTCTGCTCACGGCTGGTGCGCGCGGCAAGCGCTTTGCCTTGCCCAATTCGCGAGTGATGATTCACCAGCCAATGGGTGGCTTCCAGGGCCAGGCTTCCGATATCGCGATTCACGCCAAGGAAATTCTTTCGCTGCGTGCCAAACTCAACGAATTGATGGCGCATCACACCGGCCAGCCGATGGAGCGTATTGAACGCGACACCGACCGTGACAATTTCCTTTCGGCCCAAGAAGCGGCAGAATACGGTCTGATCGACAAGGTACTGGCCAATCGGGATGCGGTTTGAGCTCGCATCCGGGCGGTGTCCATAGGTGTCCATACGGATTGACAGTGAGGTAGGTCGAGATGTCAGAAAAGAAAAGTGGCAGTGAGAAGCTGCTCTACTGCTCGTTCTGCGGCAAGAGTCAGCATGAAGTAAAAAAGCTGATTGCCGGGCCGTCAGTGTTTATCTGCGACGAGTGTATCGAGCTCTGCAACGACATTGTGCGCGACGAGATCGCCGGTGAGCAGGGCGGTAAGGGCGCCGACGGCGAACTGCCGACCCCGAAGGAAATTGCGGCTCTCCTCAACCAGTACGTAATCGGTCAGGAGCAGGCCAAGCGCATTTTGTCGGTGGCCGTCTACAACCACTACAAGCGCCTGCGTCATCATGGCAAGAGCAAGGATGAGGTTGAACTCGCCAAGAGCAATATCCTGCTGATCGGTCCGACAGGATCGGGCAAGACCTTGCTCGCGCAGACGCTGGCGCGGATGCTCGATGTGCCGTTCGTGATGGCTGACGCGACGACCTTGACCGAGGCCGGCTATGTCGGCGAGGACGTCGAGAACATCATTCAGAAGCTGCTGCAGAAGGCCGACTACGACACCGAAAAAGCGCAGCGTGGCATCGTCTACATCGACGAAATCGACAAGATCTCGCGCAAATCCGACAATCCGTCGATCACCCGCGACGTTTCCGGTGAAGGTGTGCAGCAGGCACTGCTCAAGTTGATCGAAGGCACGGTGGCTTCGGTGCCACCGCAGGGTGGGCGCAAGCATCCGAACCAGGACTTCGTACAGGTCGATACGACAAACATTCTGTTCGTCTGCGGGGGGGCTTTCGATGGCCTCGAAAAAGTCATTCGTGACCGTTCGGAGCGTGGTGGTATCGGCTTTGGCGCCGAGGTCAAGAGCAAGGACAGCAAGAAGGCGATTGGCGAAGTGCTGCGCAGCGTCGAGCCCGAGGATTTGATCAAGTTCGGTCTGATTCCCGAGTTGATCGGTCGTTTGCCGGTGCTTGCCACGCTTGAGGAGTTGTCGGCGGCTGCACTGGTCGACATTCTCGTCGAGCCCAAGAACGCGCTGGTGAAACAGTATCAGAAGCTTTTCGCAATGGAAGGCGTGGGGCTGGAAATCCGCCCGGCGGCGATGATGGCGATCGCCAAAAAAGCGCTGCAAAGGAAGACCGGCGCACGTGGTTTGCGCTCGATTCTCGAGTCCGTCCTGCTCGATACGATGTACGAACTTCCCGGTATGGACAATGTCTCGGAGGTCGTTGTCGACGAGAATGCCATCGTCGGCGATGCCCAGCCGATCCTGGTCTATACGGATCAACCCAAGGTTTCTGGCGGCAACTGATGTCCTGGCCGCAGCCTGCGGCTTGAAATACGGGTCCGCGCCACCATCTGACGGCACGAACCTCAACCTGAAGGACACAATCGATGTCTGCAACCCCCAAGTTGGCTACCGAGCCAGTCGAACTTCCGCTGTTGCCCCTGCGCGACGTGGTGGTTTTCCCGCACATGGTCATTCCGCTCTTCGTCGGGCGGCCGAAGTCGATCAAGGCTCTCGAAGTGGCCATGGAAGCGGGCAAGAGCATCCTGCTCGTCGCTCAGAAGTCCGCCGTCAAGGACGAACCGGAAGCCGAGGACCTGTATGACATTGGCTGTGTAGCCAACATCCTGCAGATGCTGAAGCTTCCCGACGGGACCGTAAAAGTGCTGGTCGAAGGTGTCCAGCGTGCGCGTCTGGAGACCATAGAATCTCGTGATGAGATGTTTTTCGCACGTGCTCGCTCAGTGCTTGCCGATGACGGCGTCAATCATGAGGTCGAGGCGCTGCGGCGTGCGGTGATCGCTCAGTTCGATCAGTACGTCAAACTCAACAAGAAGATTCCGCCGGAGATCCTGACCTCGATCGCTGGCATTGAAGAAGCTGGCCGCCTGGCGGACACCATTGCCGCGCACTTGCCGCTGAAACTCGAGCAGAAGCAGGAAGTGCTCGAGATGTTCGATATCCGCGCGCGTATCGAGCGCCTGCTGACGCAACTCGAAGCCGAGATCGATATCCTGCAGGTGGAGAAGCGGATCCGCGGGCGTGTCAAACGCCAGATGGAAAAGAGCCAGCGCGAGTACTACCTCAACGAGCAGGTCAAGGCGATTCAGAAGGAACTCGGCGAGGGTGAAGATGGCGCCGATATGGAGGACCTCGAGAAGAAGGTAAAGCTTGCCGGGATGGGCAAGGAAGGGCTCGCCAAGGCACAGGCAGAGCTCCGCAAGCTCAAGCTGATGTCGCCGATGTCGGCCGAAGCAACAGTGGTGCGCAATTTCATCGAAACGCTGATCGGACTGCCGTGGCGCAAACGGACGCGCACCAGCAAGGATCTGGCGGCAGCGGGAAAAGTCCTCGACACCGATCACTGGGGCCTTGAAAAGGTCAAGGAACGGATCATCGAGTATCTCGCCGTACAACAGCGCGTCGACCGCCTCAAGGCGCCAATTCTGTGCCTGGTCGGTCCGCCTGGTGTCGGCAAAACGTCGCTTGGGCAGTCGATAGCGCGTGCGACCGGTCGAAAGTTCGTGCGCATGAGCCTGGGTGGCGTTCGCGACGAGGCCGAAATCCGTGGCCATCGGCGCACCTACATCGGCTCGATGCCGGGCAAGATTCTGCAGAACATGAGCAAGATCGGCGTCAAGAACCCGCTCTTCCTGCTCGACGAAGTCGACAAGATGGGGCAGGATTTTCGCGGCGATCCGAGTTCGGCCTTGCTGGAGGTGCTCGATCCCGAGCAGAACTCGACTTTCGTCGATCACTATGTCGAGGTCGAGTACGACTTGTCGGAAGTGATGTTCGTCGCTACCGCCAACACCTTGAACATTCCGGCACCCTTGCTCGACCGCATGGAGGTAATCCGGCTGTCAGGCTATACCGAAGATGAGAAGGTCAACATTGCGCAGCGCTATCTGTTGCCCAAACAGATCAAGAACAATGGCTTGCGCGCTGGCGAATTGACTGTCGCCGAGAGCGCGCTACGCGATATCGTTCGCTACTACACACGTGAGGCGGGCGTGCGATCGCTCGAACGCGACATTTCGAAGATCTGTCGCAAGGTGGTGAAGACGCTGCTGCTCAGAAGCAGTCAGCAGAAAGTTGCCGTCAGCGCGCGCAACCTGGACAAGTTCCTCGGCGTTCGGCGCTTCAACTACGGCGTCGCCGAGCGAGAGAACCAGGTTGGCCAGGTGACCGGGCTGGCGTGGACCGAAGTTGGTGGTGAACTGCTGACCATCGAGTCGGTGGTCCTGCCGGGCAAGGGCAAGACGACGACCACCGGCAAACTCGGCGAGGTGATGCAGGAGTCGGTCCAGGCGGCCGTTTCGGTGGTGCGCAAGCGCGCCGGATCGCTGGGCATTGATCACGACTTCTACCAGAAGAGTGATATCCACATCCATTTGCCGGAAGGCGCGATCCCCAAGGATGGCCCCTCCGCCGGTGTCGGGATCTGTACGGCACTGGTTTCGGTGCTCACTGGTATTCCGGTGTGCTGCGATGTGGCGATGACCGGCGAGATCACGCTGCGTGGCGAGGTTCTGCCGATCGGAGGCCTCAAGGAGAAACTCCTGGCAGCGGTTCGCGGTGGCCTGGCGCGGGTCTTGATCCCTGAGGAAAACGTCCGCGATTTGGCCGAGATCCCGGACAACATCAAGAACAAGCTGGAGATCATCCCGGTCAGGTGGATTGACCAGGTCTTCGCGCACGCACTCGAGCGCAAGCCGGAGGCTCTGCCCGGCGAAGCGGCGCCGACGCCAACACCGGCTGTCGCCGGGACCGCGTCCGAGGGAACTTCGCCAGCCGGGCAGGCGGTGCTCAGGCACTGAGTGGGCACGGCAGCCGGGTTAGGGTTTGAGGTGGGAAGTCTCCAGTTTTCTGCTTCTCCGCTTTTACGACGCGGCGCCAGCGGACTTGAACCTCTTCGAAGGTCCGCCACGGTAAATTTGTTCTCGCACTGAACTCAAGGCGAGACGTGGCCGGTAGAGTTCTTGGTCATGCGCAGATAGTCGAAGACCAAGCGGATGTTACGGTTGAGGCGGCGCATTTTCTCGGCAAGGCTGGTTTTGCCATCGGCGAAGTGGTGGAGGATGCCGACGGCGAAGCGGCGCAGGCGTGACATATTCTCGGGACCGTGACCGGTGCGAATCCGGCTGCGGTCTTCGTCGTAATTCCAGTCAATGACGTAGTGACAACGGTTTTCAATCGACCAATGGCCGCGATTGATGGCGAGGAGGCGCTGCGGGCTGGCCTGTTCTGGAGGGCGACTGGTGACACCGAGAGCGGTTTCGAGCGTACGCTTGCCACTCTTCTTGTGCACCACCTCGCGCTCGATCAAGAACACCTGGCCCACATGCGGGAAATCGAGATACGCGTTGAGGGCGTCGCTACACCAAATGCGCCGGGTTTCGATCCGACCATGGTCAGGTGGCGAAATTGCCACGTAGTCTGGCGCCTTGCGATTCTGGAACAGGACTGCGATGTCGGCTTCCAGTGTTGGCTGATTGCCTTTGGCCGTGAAATGGTAGTGCGCCTTGCGCTCCACCAAGTAGGTTGCCAGCTTGCGCTGTGTCAGCAGCGCGTCGGCGGTGATGTCCTTGCCCTGAATTTCGATCGCATCGAGCAGGGGCATGAACATCCCGATTTCATTGGTTTGCTTGAGCTCTTCCCCGCCATTTACGGGCAAAGTTCCGACTTTTTTTGGGTGTGGCACACGCCGGTCTGATGCCCGACCACGCTCATGATGTGCGTTTGCTGCCCGTTCTCGTCATGGGCATTGCGCATGGTCTTGCCGTCGACGGCAAGGCTGGGATCCTCTTGAGCGTAGGCCTTGTTCCACTGCTGATACGCTTGGTCGAGTGCCGTGGGATCGACGCGGATCAGGACGTCACGGATGATGAACTCACTCGGTACGCGGTAAATTCCCTGCTCGCGGCGACAGCGGAAGCGTTCGCGCGCTTTGGGTTTGAGGTCTTGTGCCCAACCGGCGATGGCCTTGTAGCCACGCATTCCGCACAACACCGCCGCGGTGGCGATGGCCAGAACGGCAGGAAGGGGGTGGCGCCTGCCTTGCGCGCGACGCGGATCGGCGATGTCAGCGAAGAAATCGGGGAGAGTGCGCATCTGTTCGGCGGTGAGCATCATCCTTGGCGCTCCTATACGATAGCGGGGGTTGAGTATCGAACGGGAAAGTTGGGCGCGAGCATCGGCCTGCAATGGGCGAACGAAGACGACTTTGGGCGACGCAGGGTGGGCGCTGTAGCCTTCTCGGGTCCGGCGAAAGCCTTGGGTCAGCCCCAGAGGCGCCCAGTTCGCGGCCCGATAGACGGTCCCCTGGAAGCGCGACGGATCCACAAAGGTCTCCAGCAGTAACAGCGGTTTCCCGAAATGGGCCTGCCAGTCCTCTGCGAGCCGTCGCTCACAGAGCGAGAGCACCTTGGAGCCAAGATTGGCGTAATGCCAGTCGGGAAGGATCAGAAAGCGACTGTTGTTGGCGACCAGGCCCAGGCGATCGTACTGATGCCGATAGTCCCAGCCAATCCAGCGGTCACGAACGCCGCATTTCCAGGCCGCCGCGGAGAAACTCAGCAAGGCCGCCCACTCTTCGCCGTGCGTAGCCACGTACCAGAGCGTGTGCCCGATCTTCGCCAGATCGCCCAAGTAGTGATGCTCTGCCATCAATTCTCGATAGCGAGCCTCTTCGCTCTTCCTCACCAAGCGAACACGCAATGCACACACAACGCCTTCCATGTGCCATTTATACGGGCTTTCTGCGCGGATGTCCAGGGGGACGAACTAACTGCTTGATTGCCCGTGCGTTGCCTGAGAGGACAAATCCACCCTGGAAGGTCCGCAATGCGGTCTGGCCAAGCGACGGCGGATGCGATAAACTCGCATCTCTTTGCTTGGATCATACGACGGGTGCTTAGCTCAGTTGGTAGAGCGCTAGCCTTACAAGCTGGATGTCGGCGGTTCGAGCCCGTCAGCACCCACCAGCACCAGAGGTTCTGCAGCGATTGGAGTGGTAGTTCAGTTGGTTAGAATACCGGCCTGTCACGCCGGGGGTCGCGGGTTCGAGTCCCGTCCACTCCGCCATTGCCAATAGGGCGAACGCAAGTTCGCCTTTTTTGTTGTATCGACAATATTTCAATGAGTTAACAGGCTACAACCATGATCTTCGATGCCGTTCGCAATAACAAGAGAGTCGTCCAGGTGTTTCTTGCCCTGATCACCTTGCCATTTGCCTTCTGGGGTGTCGACTCCTACGTCCGCGATTCCGGCGCCGGTACGGACTTGGCCAGCGTCGGTGACTCGAAGATCACCATGCAGCAGTTCGATCAGGCATGGCGGGTGCAGCAGGATCGCTTGCGGCAGGCCTTGGGTGCCAATTTCGATGCGGCAGCCGTGAATACGCCGGAAGCGCGTTTGGCGGTGTTGAACGCGTTGGTGGACCAGCGTCTGCTGCTGCTCGAAGCGTCCAAAGGCGGACTGGTTGCGAGCAACGATCAGTTGCGGGATGTGATCAGCAAGATTCCGGCCTTGCAGGAAGACGGCCAGTTTTCGATGGCGCGCTATCAGGCTGCGCTCGCGGCGCAGGGCATGTCGCAGCCACAGTTCGAAGCGCAACTGCGTCAGGACCTCACCTTGCAGCAGCTGGTGGCTGCGGTTGGCGATACCGCCATCGTCGCGAGCGGGACGAGCGACGAGATGCTGCGCATTCAATCCGAGGAACGCCAGGTCGCCGAGCTGCGTTTCGCTCCGGAGCAGTTCGCTGGCCAGGTGAAAATTGATTCCGCGGCGCTCGAAAAATACTACGAAGAAAACAAGCAGCGCTTTGAAATCCCGGAACAGGCGAAGGCGGATTACGTCGTCCTGTCGCTTGAAGCGCTGATGGACAAGCTGACGCTCAGCGAAGTCGAAGTCAGCGCCTGGTACGAAAGCCACAAGGATCGCTACCAAACGGCCGAAGAGCGGCGCGCGAGCCACATCCTGATCCTCGTCGATGCGAATCTGGATGAGGGAAAGGCGAAAGCCAAAGCGGATGGCATTCTCAAGGAGCTTCAGGAATCGCCGGGCAAGTTTGCAGAACTGGCCAAACAGCATTCCCAGGATCCAGGTTCTGCTCAAAAAGGCGGCGATCTCGGCTTCTTTGGCCGCGGCATGATGGTCAAGCCCTTTGAAGAGGCCGTTTTCAAACTTCAGGAGGGCGAGATTTCCGGTGTCGTGCGCTCGGAGTTCGGCTTTCACATCATCCAGCTGACCGGAAGCAAAGCGGGGGCACAACGCGCGCTGGCCGAAGTCCGTTCGGAACTCGAGGACGAGCTGAAGCGTCAGGCAGCATCCCGCCAGTTCGCCGAAGCCGCGGAGGCGTTCAGCAACATGGTCTATGAGCAGCCCGACAGCTTGCAGCCGGTCGTCGAAAAATTCGACCTGAAGATCCAGCATTCGGGCTGGTTGCCGCGCGACTCGAGTCCAGCAGCGCTGGCGGCACTGGGTGAGCTCGGTAATCAGAAGGTGCTGACGGCCTTGTTTTCGGCTGACTCGCTGAAAAGCAAGCGTAATACCGAAGCGATCGAAGTCGCGCCGAATGTACTGCTGTCGGCCCGCGTAGCAGAGTATCAAGCGGCGAGCAGCAGGCCCTTTGTCGAGGTGCGGGGAGACATCGAAGCCGCTCTGAAGACTCAGGAGGCGGCGGCGCTTGCCCGCCAGGCGGGTGAGACGAAACTCAGTGCTCTGCAGCAAGGGGGAACCGAGGCCAAGGCTGACTGGGGCCCGCTCAAAATTGTCTCGCGACTCGAACGCCAGCAGTTGCCGGTGGCGGCGCTACAGGCCGTTTTCCGGGCGGACGTGCAGAAATTGCCCACCTATGTTGGCACCGAGGTGGCGGGCGGGACCTACGTACTCTACCAGATCAGCAAGGTCAGCCAGCCGGCCGTGGTCGATGAAAAGCGGCGCGAAGCGCTGCAGCGTGAGTACAGTACGATTCTTGGTCAGGAGGACTTTGCTGCTTATCTAGCCGGGTTGCGCTCGCGTTACAAGATCGATATCAATAAGTCGGCGCTGGACAGCAAGCAGCGCTAGGCGATTGTCGGAAGAGGACGAGCTGCCACATTGCGCCGCATTTTCGATCGCCCGCGAGGCGCGACAACAGGCGCATAGTCCATTAATGTGAAAGTCGCGAATGCGACTCACGAACCTCCCGACTCACGAACCTCCCTTCGCCCCCTGCGCGAGAAGGGCCGGGGGAAGAGGGGGGGCGGTTATGACTTTCATCATCCGGGGTATGTCGACTGTCATGATCGTTAGCCTGGGGCTGCCGGCTCAGGCAGGCGCTCCGCCGTCGGCGGATGGATTTACCGGCGTCGCGACCTCGTGGCTGCCCTGCAAAGGGTCCAGGACGAAAAAAACCCCGCCGAAGCGGGGTTTTTTGTTGAGCGGTTAAGCTCGGGCGGGACTTACATGTCCATGCCACCCATGCCACCCATGCCACCCATACCACCCATGCCGCCGCCCATGCCGCCGGCTGGCTTGTCTTCGGGCAGTTCGGCGACCATGCAGTCAGTGGTCAGCATCAGGCCGGCGATCGAAGCAGCGTTTTGCAGCGCGGTGCGGGTGACCTTGGTCGGATCGAGGACGCCCATTTCAACCAGGTCGCCATACTCGCCGGTGGCTGCGTTGTAGCCAAAGTTGCCGGTGCCCTGCAGCACTGCATTGACGACGACGGAAGGCTCTTCGCCAGCATTGGCGACGATTTCGCGCAACGGTTGCTCGAGCGCGCGCAGCACGATCTTGATCCCCGCCTCTTGGTCGTGGTTGTCGCTCGTGACCGCGGCCAACGCACTGCGGGCGCGTAGCAGGGCCACGCCACCACCAGGAACGATGCCTTCTTCAACAGCGGCGCGAGTGGCGTGCAGTGCATCTTCGACGCGTGCCTTCTTCTCCTTCATTTCGACTTCGGTGGCCGCACCGACTTTGATCAGGGCCACGCCGCCGGCAAGCTTGGCGACGCGTTCCTGCAGTTTTTCCTTGTCGTAGTCGCTGGTCGCGGTCTCGATCTGCGCACGGATTTGCTTGACGCGTGCTTCGATGGTGCTCGAAACGCCGGCGCCGTCGATGATCGTCGTGTCTTCCTTGCCGATCTCGATACGCCTGGCTTGACCCAGTTCTTCGAGGGTTGCTTTCTCGAGCGTCAGGCCGACTTCTTCGGCAATCACTTGGCCGCCGGTGAGCACGGCGATGTCTTCGAGCATGGCTTTACGACGGTCGCCGAAGCCCGGTGCCTTGACGGCGCAGGTCTTGAGGATGCCGCGGATGTTGTTGACCACCAGGGTGGCGAGTGCTTCACCGTCGACGTCTTCGGCGACGATGAGCAGCGGACGGCTGGCTTTGGCAACCTGTTCGAGAATCGGTAGCAGGTCACGGATGTTGGAGATCTTCTTGTCGAAGATCAGCACATACGGATTTTCCAGGATCGCGTTCTGCTTTTCGTTGTTGTTGATGAAGTAGGGGCTGAGGTAGCCGCGGTCGAACTGCATGCCCTCGACGACATCGAGTTCATTGTTCAGCGACTTGCCATCTTCAACGGTGATGACGCCTTCCTTGCCGACCTTGTCCATGGCGCGGGCAATGATGTCACCGATGTCGTAGTCAGCGTTGGCCGAGATTGCTCCGACCTGCGCGATTTCCTTGTTGGTCGAGCAGGGCTTTGAGAGGTTCTTAAGTTCTTCGACGGTTGCCGTTACGGCCTTGTCGATGCCGCGCTTGAGATCCATCGGATTCATGCCGGCGGCGACGAACTTCATGCCTTCACGGACGATCGCCTGGGCCAGCACGGTCGCGGTGGTCGTACCGTCACCTGCGATGTCGGAAGTCTTGGAAGCGACTTCCTTGAGCATCTGGGCGCCCATATTGGCGAACTTGTCCTTGAGTTCGATTTCCTTGGCCACGGAGACACCGTCCTTGGTGACGGTCGGAGCGCCATACGAGCGATCCAGAACAACGTTGCGACCCTTCGGGCCGAGGGTGATTTTGACTGCGTCGGCAAGAAGGTTAACGCCTTCCACCATGCGCGCGCGTGCGCTGTCGCCAAACTTGACGTCTTTAGCTGCCATAGAGGTAACTCCTAGAATTCTTTAATGATTGGATTCAGAACCGGAAAGCCGATGGGGATTCCCGGGGTCGGTGCAGAGAGCTGCCGTGCCGGAGGCTCTAGGCCTCGACGACGCCCATGATGTCTTCTTCACGCATGACGAGCAGTTCCTCTCCATCGATCTTGACGGTCTGGCCAGCGTACTTGCCGAACAGGACGCGGTCACCCACCTTGACTGCGAGGGCGCGCACGGAGCCATCCTCAAGCAGCTTGCCATTGCCAACGGCGCGGATCTCGCCTTGATCGGGCTTTTCGGTAGCCGCATCGGGAATGACGATACCTGAAGCGGTCTTGCGCTCCTCTTCAAGGCGCTTGACGATCACGCGATCATGCAACGGACGAATTTTCATGCAGTTTCTCCTTCGGTTAAGCATATAGGGGTAACAAAACTAGCGGACACCACCTGCTGCGCTTACGCAACTCGGTGGCAGGGTGTTAGCACTCAACGCTAGCGAGTGCTAATAATAGGGGCGGGCCGGGTGAATTTCAAGGGCTAGTGCGCTTCTTTGTCATCAAGCCGTGCGCACGGAGGCCTGCGCGACCACCGTCGTCACTCTCGTTGCCGGCGATTGACCCGCGCCAAGCGATTCCGCGACAATGCAGATCCTGCTCTTCAATACGCTGCGCATCCTGCGGTCCAAGGTGTTCGCGCGGGGTAGCCCACCGAGTCAAGGCGGATTCTATGTACTACGGCGAAAAACTCAACGCCTGGACTCATGTTGTCGGGGCTGTGCTCGCTCTCGGCGGTGCGGTGCTGCTGATCGTTGTCGCGGCGCGTGACGGCGACGTGTGGAAAATTGGCAGCGTATCAATCTACAGCCTGACCCTGGTGCTGCTCTACAGCTTCTCGGCGCTGTATCACAGCTTTCGAGGACGTGCCAAGGACATCCTGCGCAAGCTGGATCACCAAGGCATTTACCTGCTCATCGCCGGCAGTTACACGCCGTTCTGCCTGGTGACCTTGCGCGGCCCGTGGGGCTGGTCCTTGCTCGGCACCGTGTGGGGGCTGGCTATCCTTGGCAGTCTGCAAGAGTTGCGCCCGCGCAACGAGGCTCGTCATCTCTCGTTGGTGATTTATATCGTGATGGGGTGGGCCGTGCTGGTGGCACTGGTGCCGCTGCTCAAAGCGCTGGGCACGGCCGGGTTCGTGTGGGTCGCTGCAGGTGGCGTCTTCTACACCGTTGGTATCATCTTCTATGCCCTCGATACTCGCCTTGCTCATGCGCACGGTATATGGCATCTGTTCGTGATGGCCGGTAGCACCGCGCACTACTTCGCAATTCTGAATTACGTTCTATGATCCGGGCGGCGGTGCGCCGCATGGTCATGGCGGGAAAGCGGCTGTGCCTGACGCTGGCGTCGCTGGACGCCGCCGGCGACGTGTGAGCCGCAGTTTTCACGTGTGGCAAAGAGGGTCGCACGCCACTGTGAGAACACTGGTGCAGCCGCGCGCAGCGGCGGGGTCGGCAGTCGGCAGCACTGATCGGGCTTGCTCTGGCGGCCTTGGGGCTTGCTGGGGTGACGCACGCGGCTGCTATCTGGTGACCCGGTGAAGGGCTTGTGAAACAGCGAATACGCAAAAAAGCCGAATAAGAGTTGACCAGGTCCTGCCGGCTCGCTACAATGCTTCCTCTTCGCAGCACGCAGGGCCAGGCAGGGCAGCTTCATCGCTCAGGTCGAGGCAGTAAGTGCCGCGAAACAGAGGTAGAAATTTCTATCTTCAGTGTCGCGGGGTGGAGCAGTCTGGCAGCTCGTCGGGCTCATAACCCGAAGGTCACAGGTTCAAATCCTGTCCCCGCAACCAGCTCTTTAAAAATGAGACAACCGATAGGTGTGGGTTCTTGGTCTGGGGTGATCTGCTTATGCGGATTGCCAAAAAGATGGAGTAACTTGCACGGAAGTAAAGCTGTTGGTCTGAGGGAACTTGGGCTGATGGAAGAACGTCGAGCGAGGGTTTCAGGATTTGAACTGAAGAGTTTGATCCTGGCTCAGATTAAACGCTGGCGGCATGCCTTACACATGCAAGTCGAACGGCAGCACGGGGGCAACCCTGGTGGCGAGTGGCGGACGGGTGAGTAATACATCGGAACGTGCCCTGGAGTGGGGGATAACGTAGCGAAAGTTACGCTAATACCGCATATTCTGTGAGCAGGAAAGCAGGGGATCGCAAGACCTTGCGCTCTGGGAGCGGCCGATGTCGGATTAGCTAGTTGGTGGGGTAAAGGCCTACCAAGGCGACGATCCGTAGCGGGTCTGAGAGGATGATCCGCCACACTGGGACTGAGACACGGCCCAGACTCCTACGGGAGGCAGCAGTGGGGAATTTTGGACAATGGGCGGAAGCCTGATCCAGCCATGCCGCGTGAGTGAAGAAGGCCTTCGGGTTGTAAAGCTCTTTCGGCGGGGAAGAAATTGCTTGGGTTAATACCCTGAGTAGATGACGGTACCCGAATAAGAAGCACCGGCTAACTACGTGCCAGCAGCCGCGGTAATACGTAGGGTGCGAGCGTTAATCGGAATTACTGGGCGTAAAGCGTGCGCAGGCGGTTTTGTAAGTCAGATGTGAAATCCCCGGGCTCAACCTGGGAACTGCATTTGAGACTGCAAGACTGGAGTTTGGCAGAGGGGGGTGGAATTCCACGTGTAGCAGTGAAATGCGTAGAGATGTGGAGGAACACCGATGGCGAAGGCAGCCCCCTGGGCCAATACTGACGCTCATGCACGAAAGCGTGGGGAGCAAACAGGATTAGATACCCTGGTAGTCCACGCCCTAAACGATGTCAACTAGGTGTTGGGAGGGTTAAACCTTTTAGTGCCGTAGCTAACGCGTGAAGTTGACCGCCTGGGGAGTACGGCCGCAAGGCTAAAACTCAAAGGAATTGACGGGGACCCGCACAAGCGGTGGATGATGTGGATTAATTCGATGCAACGCGAAAAACCTTACCTACCCTTGACATGTCAGGAATCCTGGAGAGATTTGGGAGTGCTCGCAAGAGAGCCTGAACACAGGTGCTGCATGGCTGTCGTCAGCTCGTGTCGTGAGATGTTGGGTTAAGTCCCGCAACGAGCGCAACCCTTGTCATTAATTGCCATCATTGAGTTGGGCACTTTAATGAGACTGCCGGTGACAAACCGGAGGAAGGTGGGGATGACGTCAAGTCCTCATGGCCCTTATGGGTAGGGCTTCACACGTCATACAATGGTCGGTCCAGAGGGTTGCCAACCCGCGAGGGGGAGCCAATCTCAGAAAGCCGATCGTAGTCCGGATCGCAGTCTGCAACTCGACTGCGTGAAGTCGGAATCGCTAGTAATCGCGGATCAGCATGCCGCGGTGAATACGTTCCCGGGTCTTGTACACACCGCCCGTCACACCATGGGAGCGGGTTCTGCCAGAAGTAGTTAGCTTAACCGCAAGGAGGGCGATTACCACGGCAGGGTTCGTGACTGGGGTGAAGTCGTAACAAGGTAGCCGTAGGGGAACCTGCGGCTGGATCACCTCCTTTCTAGAGAAAAGCTGGATCGAGAGCTCACAACCTATCGGTTGTCACAAGAAGCACAAGCGGATGGGTCTGTAGCTCAGTCGGTTAGAGCATCGTCTTGATAAGGCGAGGGTCGTTGGTTCGATTCCAACCAGACCCACCAGCGTATCTGGCGGAAGGCAACGGTGAGCAAGGCCATTGAGGCCCTTCTGGCGGGATGTTGGGAGGTGTAGTCACCCGATAGATTGGGGGATTAGCTCAGCTGGGAGAGCACCTGCTTTGCAAGCAGGGGGTCGTCGGTTCGATCCCGTCATCCTCCACCACCCGCAACTTGTGAGATGTCAGGCCTGAAGAGTTTTAGGAGTCTTCAGGCCTGACCCCTTACGGGGCTCGTGCTCTTTAACAAAATGGAAGAAGGTTCGTATCACTGGTTAAGCGCAGTCGGTTTGATGCGTGGAGAGGCTGGTGATACGGTTGTGATTGCATCGATCCTCCTGTTGATTTGGGGGGAGCACAAGAAGTTGCCTGTAGCTTGAGGTCTCGCAAGAGAGCTTAAGGTTATAGGATCAAGTGAATAAGTGCATGTGGTGGATGCCTTGGCGATTACAGGCGATGAAGGACGTACAAGCCTGCGAAAAGCTCTGGGGAGCTGGCAATGAAGCTTTGATCCAGAGATATCCGAATGGGGAAACCCACTCCGCAAGGAGTATCCCACGCTGAATATATAGGCGTGAGGAAGCGAACCCGGCGAACTGAAACATCTAAGTAGCCGGAGGAAAAGAAATCAACCGAGATTCCCAAAGTAGTGGCGAGCGAACTGGGAACAGCCTGCAAGTGATAGCAGTTGTGTTAGCGGAAGCCTCTGGAAAGTGGAGCCGTAGTGGGTGAAAGCCCCGTACGCGAAAACATGATTGTGGTACTAAGTTTGCGACAAGTAGGGCGGGGCACGAGAAATCCTGTCTGAACATGGGGGGACCATCCTCCAAGGCTAAATACTCGTAATCGACCGATAGCGTACCAGTACCGTGAGGGAAAGGCGAAAAGAACCCCGGGAGGGGAGTGAAATAGATCCTGAAACCGCATGCATACAAACAGTGGGAGCCCCTTCGTGGGGTGACTGCGTACCTTTTGTATAATGGGTCAGCGACTTACGTTCAGTAGCGAGCTTAACCGAATAGGGGAGGCGTAGGGAAACCGAGTCTGATAAGGGCGACTAGTTGCTGGGCGTAGACCCGAAACCAAGTGATCTATCCATGGCCAGGATGAAGGTGCGGTAACACGCACTGGAGGTCCGAACCCACTAATGTTGAAAAATTAGGGGATGAGCTGTGGATAGGGGTGAAAGGCTAAACAAACTTGGAAATAGCTGGTTCTCTCCGAAAACTATTTAGGTAGTGCCTCAAGTATCACCGACGGGGGTAAAGCACTGTTATGGCTAGGGGGTCATCGCGACTTACCAAACCATTGCAAACTCAGAATACCGTTGAGTGCGAGCTTGGGAGACAGACATCGGGTGCTAACGTCCGGTGTCAAGAGGGAAACAACCCAGACCGCCGATTAAGGTCCCCAAGCCATAGTTAAGTGGGAAACGAGGTGGGAAGGCTTAGACAGCCAGGAGGTTGGCTTAGAAGCAGCCATCCTTTAAAGAAAGCGTAATAGCTCACTGGTCGAGTCGTCCTGCGCGGAAGATATAACGGGGCTCAAACTATGCACCGAAATCGCGGATATGTAATTTATTACATATGGTAGGAGAGCGTTCTGTAAGCCGTTGAAGGTGTCTTGAGAAGGATGCTGGAGGTATCAGAAGTGCGAATGCTGACATGAGTAGCGATAAAGGGAGTGAAAAGCTCCCTCGCCGAAAGCCCAAGGTTTCCTGCGCAACGTTCATCGGCGCAGGGTGAGTCGGCCCCTAAGGCGAGGCTGAAAAGCGTAGTCGATGGGAAACAGGTTAATATTCCTGTACCTCTTTGTAATGCGATGGGGGGACGGAGAAGGTTAGGTCGGCCGGGTGTTGGACGTCCCGGTTCAAGCGTGTAGGAAGGTCTTTTAGGCAAATCCGGAAGATCAATTCTGAGGCGTGATAACGAGTGGTCTTTGACCGCGAAGTGATTGATACCATGCTTCCAAGAAAAGCCTCTAAGCTTCAGTTACAGAGAGACCGTACCGCAAACCGACACAGGTGGGCAGGATGAGAATTCTAAGGCGCTTGAGAGAACTCAGGAGAAGGAACTCGGCAAATTAGCACCGTAACTTCGGGATAAGGTGCGCCCTGATAGGTTGAAGCCCCTCGCGGGTGTAGGCTGAAAGGGTTGCAGTGAAATGGTGGCTGCGACTGTTTAATAAAAACACAGCACTCTGCAAACACGAAAGTGGACGTATAGGGTGTGACGCCTGCCCGGTGCCGGAAGGTTAAGTGATGGGGTGCAAGCTCTTGATCGAAGCCCCGGTAAACGGCGGCCGTAACTATAACGGTCCTAAGGTAGCGAAATTCCTTGTCGGGTAAGTTCCGACCTGCACGAATGGCGTAACGATGGCCACACTGTCTCCTCCTGAGACTCAGCGAAGTTGAAATGATTGTGAAGATGCAATCTCCCCGCGGTTAGACGGAAAGACCCCATGAACCTTTACTGTAGCTTTGCATTGGACTTTGAACCAATCTGTGTAGGATAGGTGGGAGGCTGTGAAACTGGGACGCTAGTTCTGGTGGAGCCAACCTTGAAATACCACCCTGGTTTGTTTGAGGTTCTAACCATGGCCCGTGAATCCGGGTCTGGGACCGTGCATGGTAGGCAGTTTGACTGGGGCGGTCTCCTCCTAAAGTGTAACGGAGGAGTACGAAGGTACGCTAGGTACGGTCGGACATCGTGCTGATAGTGCAATGGCATAAGCGTGCTTGACTGCGAGACACACACGTCGAGCAGGTACGAAAGTAGGTCATAGTGATCCGGTGGTTCTGTATGGAAGGGCCATCGCTCAACGGATAAAAGGTACTCTGGGGATAACAGGCTAATACCGCCCAAGAGTTCATATCGACGGCGGTGTTTGGCACCTCGATGTCGGCTCATCACATCCTGGGGCTGTAGTCGGTCCCAAGGGTATGGCTGTTCGCCATTTAAAGTGGTACGTGAGCTGGGTTTAAAACGTCGTGAGACAGTTTGGTCCCTATCTGCCGTGGGCGCTGGAAATTTGAAGGGGGCTGCTCCTAGTACGAGAGGACCGGAGTGGACGAACCTCTGGTGTACCGGTTATGACGCCAGTCGTATTGCCGGGTAGCTAAGTTCGGAAGAGATAAACGCTGAAAGCATCTAAGCGTGAAACTCGCCTTGAGATAAGATTTCCCTGGGGACTTGATCCCCCTGAAGGGTCGTGGTAGACCACCACGTTGATAGGCTGGGTGTGGAAGCGCAGCAATGCGTTAAGCTAACCAGTACTAATTGCCCGTGAGGCTTGATCCTATAACCTTAAGCAGCAACTCAGAAACGAAGTGCAATCACAACGCTGCACAAAAACCTTCTTCCCATTTTGCGCACCCCGCCAACCGCGGTGTGCGAGACAGTTATGCTTGGCGGCAATAGCCCTTTGGACCCACCCCTTCCCATCCCGAACAGGACCGTGAAACGAAGGTACGCCGATGATAGTGCATACTTCATGTGTGAAAGTAGGTCACCGCCAGGCTCCCCATTGACAAAGCCCCCGACAACTTCCCGTCGGGGGCTTTGTGCGTTGACGGCCAGGAACGGAAGCCTGGCCCACCGCCGGGAGCGATTGCGGCCATGCGGCGGCAGATGAGTGGTGCATATCGCCCATCGACCATGACTGCTGGCTCAGCGGCGATCCGGGCACTGTCCTCAGACGGTAATCTCGCTCAGGAACTCCGTTCCCTGGACCAGCAGCTCACCGGATCGGCCGGGGACGCCTCCCCAGAGGATTTCGTGGCGAGGCAAGTAGTAGGGGTCGAGGCTGGCGGCGAGGTCGCGCAGAGTGGTCAGTTTGTAGCCCTGCGCCTGCCAGCCAAGCAGCAGCTTTTCGAAGGCCGGCAGCAGTTTCATGCCTTCCAGTTCCGCGTGCAGGGTGAACACGTGGCCGTTGGCCGGGGCTTCGCGGGTTAGCGCCAGGAGCCGTTCATGCACGTTGTGCTCGTCGATCCCGTCGACGCCGATCAGTTCGTCAAGCGTCGGTAGGGTGGTTGGTAGTTGCGGGCAATTGACGATTTCCGCGTTCCACACCGGTAGGAAGGGGTGCCTGCCCCGGCAGTCAGAGCTGTAGCTGAAGCCTAAACGCTGCATGAGGCGCAAGGCATGCGGATTCATCTGCCAGCCGGCGGCACCGTGTACGGATGCCGCTTCGCCGAAGATTTCCTTGTAGCGCTCGGCGGCGAGTTGCAGCTCGCGCTCGGTCCAGCGCGCGTCGGCATGGCGGACGCCATCCTGCCAGCGGATGTGGTCCCAGCAGTGAATGCCCGTCTCGAATCCGGCGTCGCGGACGCTGCGCAGGATGCCGGAGCAGCAGCGACCGATATCCGGACCTGGCAGCAGCGTACCGTACATCAGTGTCTTGAAGCCATAATGCGAGAGTACCGAGGTTCGCGATACCTTTTGCATGAAGCCGCGACGGAAGACCCGCTTGATCGCTCGGCCGGTGTGGTCGGGACCGAGCGAAAACAGGAAGCTGGCGTCGGCGTGGTGGCGGAGCAGGAGTTCGACCAGGCGCGGCACGCCGATCAGCGTGCCGCGGTAGGTGTCGACGTCGATCTTGAGGACGAGTGAGCGCATGGATCGGCCTTGGATTCAGTCCATCAGGCGGCGGGCGGCGCTGACGTCGTTACGGTAGGCATCGAAGATGCCACGCAAGGCGTCCTCGAAAGTCACTTGCGGCGCCCAATCCAGGTCGGCCATGGTGTTGGTGATCTTCGGCACGCGGTGCTGGGTGTCCTGGTAGCCTTTGCCGTAGTACTCGGCCGATGTCGTTTCGAGGACCTTCACCTTGGCCGCCGAGTCGGCGTATTCCGGGTAGTGCTTGGCCAGGTCGAGCATCAGGCTCGCCAACTCGCGAATCGAGTAGTTGTTTTTCGGGTTGCCGATGTTGTAGATCTTGCTGTCGGCAATACCCTCCTTGTTGTCGATGATCTTCATCAGCGCGTCGATGCCGTCGCTGACGTAGGTGAAGGAACGCTTCTGCGCGCCGCCGTCGACCAGCTTGATGGCTTCGCCACGGACGATGTGGCCGAGAAACTGGGTGATGACCCGCGACGAGCCTTCCTTGGGGGTGTGAATCGAGTCGAGGCCGGGGCCGATCCAGTTGAACGGCCGGAAGAGCGTGTACTGCAGGCCTTCCTGCTGGCCGTAGGCGTGGATCACGCGGTCCATCATTTGCTTGGCGCAAGCGTAGATCCAGCGCGGCTTGTTGATCGGGCCGTAGATCAGGGGCGAGCTCTCGGGATCGAATTCCGGATCCTGGCTCATCCCATAGACCTCCGAGGTTGATGGGAAGACCACCCGCTTCTTGTACTTGACCGCGTGCCGGATGATCGGCAGGTTGGCCTCGAAGTCGAGCTCGAAGACGCGCAGCGGCTCGGTGACGTAGGTCGCCGGGGTGGCGATGGCAACCAGCGGCAGGACGACATCGCACTTGCGGACGTGATACTCGATCCACTCCTTGCTGATCAGGATGTCGCCTTCGAAGAAATGAAAGCGCGGGTCGTCGAGCAGCTCGCTGACTCGCTCACGGTTGATGTCCATCCCGTAGACTTCCCAGTCGGTCGTGGCCAGGATGCGTTGCGAGAGGTGATGGCCGATGAAGCCGTTGACGCCGAGGATGAGGACTTTTTTCATGAGGGTTGGACCAGTGGGATAGGGTTTTGGCCCAGGCGGGCGGGCAGGGCAGCGGGCGCGATGGCCTCGCCGTCCACTTCAACTGACAGGATTTTGAGCACGCCGCCGTCAGCGCAGCGGGCGAACAGGTGAGCGCCGTCGGAATACAGTTCAGGCCGTCCGCCCGGGCCCCTGGCAGCGGGCCAAGCCAGGCTGCGGGTGATGACCACGCGCTGCGCGCCGAAGTCGAAGAAGGCGCCGGGGTAGGGCGGGGCGACGGCGCGGATCAGGTTGTGCACCACCGCTGCCGGCTGCTGCCAGTCGATGCGCCCGTCCTCCGCTTTGCGAGCGCCAAAATAGCTGCCGATGCGCAGGTCTGGCTGTAGGTGCTCGGCAGTGCCGGCGAGCAGCGCCGGCAACACCCCGTGCAGCGCCAGTTCGGCGGCCAGGGTTACTTTGCCGAAGACGTCGCCGGCGGTGTCGTCGGGCAGGATCGGCACTGCCTGTTGCGCGACGATCTCGCCGGCGTCGGGTTTCTCGACCATGCGATGCAGCGTGGCGCCGGTTTCGCGTTCGCCATGTATCAGCGCCCAGTTCACCGGCACGCGGCCGCGGTAGCTGGGCAGCAGCGAGCCGTGCATGTTGTAGCCGCCGCGCGTCGGGAGAGCCAGCAGCGCCGGCTTGAGCAGCAGCCGATAGTAAAAGGAGAAGAAGAAATCCGCCCCCAGCGCAGCCAGGCGGGCGGCGAATTCAGGGGTGTTGGGGTCATCCGGGGTGGCCACCGGGATAGCGTAGTCGCGGGCCAGGTCGGCCACCCGCTCGAACCAGATATTCTCGGCCGGGTTGTCCGCGTGCGTCACCAGCAGTGCCACGTCTACGCCGTGCGCGAGCAGCACGCGCAGGCAGCGGGCGCCGACATTGTGGTAGGCGAAGACTACTGCTCGTACCGCTCGTACCTCCCGCCCGGCCGGCCGCGCTCCTGGAGTGCAGCTGCTCATGGCTTTCCTTCGAGGATGGCTTCGATGAGGTAGCGCGGGCGGTGGCGGACCTGCTGGTAGACCCGGCCGACGTATTCGCCGAGCAGGCCGATGCCGAACAGCGCCAGCCCGATCAGGAAGAACATCAGCGCGAAAAGGGTGAACAGGCCTTCGGCCTCTGGGCCAACGATCAGCCGGCGAACCATGAGCAGGACAAACAGCGCCGCCGAGCCAAGGGAGACGACGATGCCGAGCATCGAGAACCATTGCAGTGGCACCAGCGAGAAGCCGGTCATCAGGTCGAAGTTGAGGCGGATCAGGCTGTAGATCGAGTACTTGGATTCACCGGCCGCACGCTCCTCGTGTTCGACGACCACTTCGGCCGGGTGGCGCGAGAAGGTGTAGGCCAGCGCCGGGATGAAAGTGCTGACCTCCTTGCACGAGTTGATGGCGTTCACGACGCTGCGTGAATAGGCGCGCAGCATGTTGCCCTGGTCGGTGATGCGGATGCGGGTGATTTTCTCGCGCAGGTAATTCATCGCCTTCGAGGCGCTGCTGCGGAAGAAGCTGTCCTGGCGCCGGCGACGAATGCTGCCGACGTAGTCGTGGCCTTCGCGCATTTTGTCGATGACCTTGGCGATTTCCTCGGGGGGGTTTTGCAGGTCGGCGTCGAGAGTGACGATGATCTGCCCGCGCGCGTGTTCGAAGCCGGCCATGATCGCCATGTGCTGGCCGGCATTGGCGGCGAGCAGAATGGCGCGGGTGACGTCCGGGCGCCGCTGGTACTGTTCGCGGAGCAGCGCCGCCGAGCGATCACGGCTGCCGTCGTTGATGAACACCACCTCGTAGGGCGTCTCGAGCTGGTCGAGCGCCGGGTAGAGGCGGGCGAACAGGGTCGGCAGGCCGTCCTCTTCGTTATAGACGGGAATGATGACGGAGATTTCAGGGGGGATCATGGCGGGCTCGGGACTCTAATTCAGGACTTTACTTCTTGATTTTCAAGCTGCGGCTCAGGGCGGCGCAGACACGCTCCACATCGCCATCGCTCATCGTCGGGAAAAGCGGCAGTGTAACCGTTCGGGCGCCGACATCTTCGGCCTGCGGGAACTGTCCGGGGTGAAAACCGAGTTTCCGGTAGAGGCTGAAGAGGTGCAGTGGCGGGTAATGCACGCCGATGCCAATACCCTCTTCTTTCATCGCCGCGATGAAGGCGCCGCGGTCGCTGCCGGCTGGCAGCAGCGGCTGAAACATATGCCAGTTGCCGTTGCTGAAGTCCGCCGGAGGGAGAGTCAAGCCGAGCGCTGGCTCGATCGCCGCAAAGTAGCGCCGCGCCAGCGCGCGACGTCGCTCGGTGAATTCCTGCAGGTGCCGGAGCTGGCCGAGGCCGACCGCGGCGGCAAGGTCGGTGAGGTTGAACTTGCCGCCGAGGACGTCCACGTCCATCGTCCCGTCGGCCGCGCGCTTGACCCCTTGCAGCCGGCGCCGCTCGCAGAGTCCGAGGTCGATGTCGGCCGGCAGCACCAGCGCGCCGCCCTCGCCGGTGGTCAGGTTCTTGTTGGCATGAAAGCTGAAGGAGACGAAGTCGCCAATGCTGCCGATGGCCTGTCCCTTCCACGAAGCGCCGAATGATTGCGCCGCGTCCTCGACGACGCGCAGGCGATGGCGGTCGGCAATCGCGTACAGCCGATCGCGGTCCACCGGCAGGCCGGCCAGGTCGACCGGAAGCAGCGCCCTGGTGCGTGGGGTGATCGCCGCTTCCAGCTGTTCGAGATCGATGTTGCGCGTCAGCGGGTCGATGTCCACCAGCACCGGCGTGGCGCCGACTTCGAGAATCACATTGGCCGTCGCCACCCAGGTCAGCGGCGTGCTGATCACCTCGTCGCCCGGGCCGACGCCGGCCAGGCGCAGGGCCACCTCGAGCGTCGCGGTACCGGAATTGAAGGCGCGCACCGGGCGGCCGCCGCAGATTTCCGAGAGCGCCGCTTCGAAAGCCTGCACCTTCGGGCCGCTGGTGATCCAGCCCGAGCGCAGCACATCGCCGACCGCGGCGATGGTTTCCTCGTCGATCGACGGGCGGGTGATTGGCAGCATTGGCAGTGGCAGGCTTGACGGATTCTTCGCCATCGCGGCACTCATGAGTTGGCCACCAGGATCACCCCGATGATGATGAAACCGATACCCAGCGCTTTTTGCATCACCAGCAGCTCGCCGAACCAGAAGTGGGCGATCAGCGCGTTGATCACATAGCCGATCGACAGCATCGGATAGGCGATGCTCACCGGCACTCGCGACAGGGCCATGATCCACACCACGACGCTGACCGCGTAGCAGGCCAGGCCGGCGATGATCGTCGGTTGGCCGGCGACCTTTAGGCCGATCGGGATGATGTTGGCGAGCGCGAAGTCGAAATGCCCGATGGCATTGGTGCCGGCCTTGAGAAACAGTTGCGCGGCGGCGTTGAGCAGCACGCCGGTGAGCACCAGGGCAAAAGCGACCATGCTCATCTCAGTGCAGCGCTCCGTCCTTGCCAGGCGCGCTGAGCGGCGCGGCCGGTTTTTCGACGATCACATAGCGCCGGTTGCGGGCGATCTCGGTCATTGGCAGGCCGGTGGCAGACAGGCGCTCGAAAATGTCGTGCGTCATGATTGCGAAGGCCTCGCGGTCGTCACCCCAGCGCAGGGCAAACTCGTCGATTGTCCGAATCCACTTGTGCGGCTCCTGCGCGATGCCGAAGGACAGCTCGTTCTGCGTGGTGACCATGGTCAGCGTGCGCTTGATGTAGAAGGGCAGCGTCTGCTCGTAATCGTTCACGCTGTAGAAGGGAACGCCCGGCTTGAGCCGAGGCTGCGCCTGCGCCGCCAGACCTCGCGTGGAATTGTAGGGTGCCAGGTGGTCGTGGCCGAGCAAGCCGGCGCTGGTGCTCAGCAGGCCGCCGATGGCCAGAATGGCGACCGCGGCACTCTTGTGCTGCCGCCATACCAGAAACAGCGCCGCCAGGATGCTGGCCAGCGATAGCGCCGCCGCACCGGTCAGCCAGTCGAGGACGCCTTGCAGCATTTCCGGCGAGAACGATTCTCCGGCCAGGCGCAGCACCCGTGGCGCCACCGCCAGTGCCGCCACCGCCAGCAACGCAAGCAGCGCCAGATGGATCAGCCAGGTACGCCGCGACAGGCTGGCGATATGGCGGCCACCGAGCAGCGCCAGGGCCGGGAAGAGCGGCAGGATGTAGGGCGCCATTTTCGAGCCGGAGACGCTGAAGAAAGCGAAGCTGCTGACGATCCACACCAGCAGGAAGCGATCGGCGCTGAAGCGCCCCGCCGTTCCCTGGCTCCACGACTTGAGCAGGGTATGCACCAGCAATAGCGACCAGGGCAGCGCACCCAGCGCATACACGGCAAAGAAATACCAGCCCGGCTCGTCGCGGCGGTGCACCGTCGATAGAAAGCGCTCGAAGTGCTCGTGGATGAAGAAGAACTGCGGAAATTCAGGATTGGCCAGCGACACCGCGACGAACCACGGCGCGGCAATGAGCAGGAACAGCAGCAGCCCGCGCAGTGGCGCCAGTCGCTTCCATGGCGAGAGGTCGCGGTTGAGCAGCGTGTAGCCGACCAGCGCGGCGCCGACCAGCACCAGCGCCACCAGGCCCTTGGAAAGCACCGCCAGGGCCAGGGCGCCCCAGGCGAGCAGCATCCAGCGCCGGCTGACGCTGCGCTCATCGTTCTGCGCGAAGAGGAAAGCGGTCCACGCCACCTGTAGAAAGAACGACAGGCCCATATCCAGGGTAATCAGGTGGCCGAGAACCACGAACAGCAGCGAGCTGGCGAGGATCGCCGCCGCCAGGTGGCCGGCCAGCGGCCCCCACAGGCGCCGTCCCGTCCACCAGGCCAGCAGGATGCTCAGGAAGCCGGTCAGCGCCGGCCACAAGCGCGCTGTCCATTCACTTTCGCCGAAAAGCTTGTAGCCGGCAGCGGTCGCCCAATACTGCAGCGCCGGTTTCTCGAAGTACTTGAATTCGTTCAGGCGCGGTGTCAGCCAATCGCCGCTGGCCACCATTTCGCGCGGGATTTCTGCATAGCGGCCCTCGTCCGGGCGGACCAGCGCGCGCTGGTCGAGCGTGCCGAACCAGACCGCCACCAGGGTCATCCAGAGAATCCAGATCAGACGGCTGCTCATGCGTCTTTCAGCGCCCGCGCCACGCCCGGCCGGCGCCGCAAGCGGCCGGCAGGTAGCGACCGCAGTCGTTGTCGGGGCGAGGTTTCATGGGGGTGGGCCTGTGTTCTGCGAGCGGGGCAGGGGACCAGCGCAACGTGCGCTGCCATGGGGCGGGATTATACACGCTCGGCCTTGGCCGCTTGGCAGGCGCACGCACGGCGAGTGGTGCTACCATGCCTGTGTTGTGGAAATAGAGGTGCATGCTTTCCGGGGAGGAAACGAGAAAGCACGCGTAGGGGCCTGTGCTGCTCCACCATGATGGCCATCGCCGACCGAGGGGGGCTTTTCGATGACTGCTGCCGCGCACGTTCGCCAGCTTGCCAGCGGCGAGTTCGTCGTCCATGCGCTCGAAGATCATTTGCTCTCCGTCGCGCGGCTGGCCGGCGAATTTGCTGGAATTTTCGATGCCGGGTCGTGGGCTGAACTGTCCGGTATCTGGCACGACCTTGGCAAGTATCAGGCCACGTTCCAGAAGTACATCGCCTCCGCCAGTGGTCTTGACCGGCACATCGAAGCGCCGGGCAGGGTGAAGCACGCCATTGCCGGGGCGATTCACGCCGCCGCAGCGCGGGGATCCCATGGTCAGTTGCTCGCTTATCTGATTGCCGGTCACCATGCCGGTTTGCCCGACTGGCATCCCGGGGAAGCGGGCGGGGCGGCGCTTTCCCAGGAGCTGCGCGATGAACGCTCGACGCTCGCACAAGCAATCGCCGCTGGCCCGCCACCGGGCATTCTCGCGCCGGCCATCACCCTCACCCGGCCGGGCATTCACCGCGCCGAGGATCTGCATTTCTGGCTGCGCATGCTCTTTTCCTGCCTGGTCGACGCCGATTTCCTCGACACCGAGGAATTCATGGCCGACGGGCGTGCCGAACTGCGGGGTGCTTATCCGGAAGTCCCGGCGCTCGGCGCGGCATTCTCGCGGCACATGGCGAGTCAGTTCGCGCTTGCCGATACGCCCGTCAAGCGCTTGCGCGGCGAGATCCTCGCCAGCTGTCTCGAACGCGCCGCGCTGCCGCCGGGCCTTTTTTGCCTGACGGTTCCGACCGGTGGTGGCAAGACGCTGGCTTCGCTCGGCTTTGCCCTGCAGCATGCGCAACGGCATGGCTTGCGACGCATCATCTACGTCATTCCCTACACCAGCATCATCGAGCAGACGGCGGATGTCTTCCGCGGCGTTTTCGCTGATCTCCAGCCGATGCCGGTCATAGAACACCACAGCAATCTCGAGGCGGCCAAGGAAACTGCCAGGAGCCGCACGGCCTGCGAGAACTGGGACGCGCCGATCGTCGTGACCACCAACGTCCAGTTCTTCGAATCGCTTTATGCCGCCCGGCCGTCACGCTGCCGCAAGTTGCACAACATCGCCAACAGCGTCGTCATTCTCGATGAAGCGCAGCTGCTGCCGCCCGAGCATCTGGCGCCGATTCTCGATGCTCTGCGTCAGCTGACCGAGCACTATCGGGTTTCGGTCGTGCTGTCCACCGCCACCCAGCCCGAGCTGCACAAGACGCGGAGCGATGCTTTCGGTCGCCTGCAACTGCAGGGACTGGGTGCAGCGCGCGAACTTGCGCCCGATCCGGCACGGCTTTACCAGCAGCTGCAGCGCGTCAGGCTGACGCTACCCGAGTCACCGCAGCAGCGTTGCAGTTGGCCGGATATCGCCGCCGAGCTGGCTGAGCACGAACGCGTCTTGTGCATCGTCAATCGCCGCGACGACGCAGCGCTGCTCTGGGGCCTACTGCCGCAGCGTGAGGGCGCCCTGCACCTCTCGGCGCGCATGTGCGGCGCCCATCGCGCCGAGGTGATCGCCACCATCCGCCGTCGCCTGGCGGCCAAGGAGCCGCTACGGGTGGTGAGTACGCAATTGGTCGAAGCGGGCGTCGATCTCGATTTCCCGGTGGTCTATCGGGCGATGGCCGGGCTGGACTCGATCGCCCAGGCCGCCGGCCGCTGCAACCGTGAAGGCCGCCTGCCGCAGCAGGGGCGGGTGGTCGTCTTCAATCCACCGAAACCTTCGCCAAGCGGCTTGTTGCTGAAAGCGGAGCAGGCCGCGGAAGTCGTCCTGGCGACTTCGTCCTGCGAGTCGCTTGCCCCTCAGCACTTCGCCGCTTACTTCGATCATTTCTACAGCGGCGTTAACAGCTACGACAAGGAGCGTGTTCTGGATCTCTTGCAGAAAGACGCCGCTCGTGGGCAGATCCAGTTTCGCTCGGCGGCACAAGGCTTCCGCTTGATTGCCGACGAGGGTCAATGCCAAGTGCTGGTGAGCTGGGGTGAGGGACGCGAGCTGATCGAACTGCTCAAGCAGATCGGCCCTAAGCGCGAGCTGATGCGCAAGCTGCAACGGCATACGGTTTCCCTCTACGAATATCAGTGGAAACGCCTGCTCGCCAGCGGCGACCTTGCCTGGCACCAGGACTTTCTGATTCAGACCAGCGACACGCTCTACGATCCGGCGCTTGGACTACTGCCCGAGATTCCGGACTACGCGCCAGCGAGCCTGGTGTTATGAAAGGAGTTCGATTGAAAAGCTATTGTCTTGAGATCAGGGGCGACTTTGCCTGTTTTACGCGCCCGGAAATGAAGGTCGAGCGGGTGAGCTACGATGTCATTACGCCGTCGGCAGCGCGTGCGGTTTTCGAATCAATTCTCTGGAAGCCGGCCATTCGCTGGCAGGTGACACGCATCGAGGTGCTCAAACCGATTCGCTGGATCTCGCTGCGGCGCAACGAGGTGGCCGCGGTGGTTCCGGTGAATAGCGTCAAGAGCGCGATGAACCGGGGCAGCGGCGCGCTCGGCCTGTACGTCGAAGAGCAGCGCCAGCAGCGCGCGGGTCTGTTTCTGCGCGACGTCGCGTACCGCATTCATGGCGGGTTTGAGCTCTGCGATGCCTCCCGTCACCGGTCCAACTTTCCCCATCTCGTCAGACAGCCGATCAGCGATGCGGACGAACAGTGCTTTGCTGATGAAGCCAACAACCTGCCGAAGTTCATGGCCATGTTCGAGCGGCGTGCGCGCAAGGGGCAGTGCGTGAACCAGCCTTATCTGGGTTGCCGTGAGTTCGCCTGCGACTTTCGCCTCGTCGAAGAGCTCGGCGCCGCCGCCTCTCCGATCGCTGAAAGTCGCGACCTCGGCTGGATGCTGCACGATCTCGATTTCGATAATCCCGCCGACCCGAAGCCGCGCTTCTTCCGCGCCGAGTTGAAGAATGGCGTGCTCGCGGTTCCCAACGGCGCTGACCCGGAGCTGCGCGGATGATTCTCCAGGCACTCAATGACTACTACCTGCGCAAGGCCGCCGATCCGCAAACGAGTCTGGCGCCCGAGGGTTTCGAGCTCAAAGCCATCCCTTTCGTACTGGTCCTCGATGCGCAGGGGCGCCTGCTGCACCTGGCAGATCGGCGCGAGGGTAGCGGCAAGAAGAAGGAGGCCAGGGGCGAGCTGGTGCCGCAGGGCGTCAAGAAGACTTCTGGAGTCGCGGCTAACCTTTTGTGGGATAGCGCCGAATATGTGCTCGGCGTCGACACCCGCGGCAAGCCCGAGCGGGTCGCCGAGCAGCATGCGGCTTTCGTGCAGCGATTTGCGGAAAGTTTCGGCGTGCAGCCCGCGGATGCAGGCTTGCGTGCCGTCGCAGCTTTTCTGGCCCGGGAACTTTGCTCCGCTCGCGAAGCCCTGGCACTGCATCCGGCCTGGCCGGAAATCATGGAAACGAATCCACTGCTGACTTTCCAGCTGGCTAGCGACACGGTGCTGCTTTGCCAGCGGGCAGCGGTGCTGGCTGCACTGCGCGCCATGGACGCAGGGCCGGGGGCTCCGGCGGACGGCATCTGCCTGGTGTCCGGCGAGCCCGATTCCATCGCGCGGCTACATCCGGCGATCAAAGGCGTGTGGGGGGCGCAGACCTCGGGGGCGAACATCGTTTCCTTCAATCTCGATGCCTTCAGCTCCTATGGCAAAGCGCAGAGCTTCAATGCGCCGGTCGGCAGCCGCGCGGCTTTTGCCTATACGACGGCGCTCAATCATCTGTTGAGCAAAGGCTCGCGGCAACGCCTGCAAGTCGGCGACGCATCAACGGTGTTCTGGGCGGAGCAGGCGAGCGGGGCGCCTTTCGAGAGCGCTTTTCTCGACTTCCTCGATCCGCGTCGCGATGATCCCGATCCCGATCGGGGTACGCAGGCCGTGGCCAGCCTCTACGCCAGCGCCCGTGACGGCCGGCCCTTCACCAGCGATGACGGGCAGCGCTTCCATGTGCTCGGCCTGGCGCCGAATGCCGCACGGATTGCCATTCGCTTCTGGCATGTGGCGAGCATCCACGAGCTGGCCGGGGCCTTCCTTCAGCATTTCGAAGACCTCGATATAGACCGACCCGCCTACGAAACGGCGGCGCCGCTGTCGCTGTTCCGCCTGCTCAGCAGCACCGCCCTGCAGGGCAAGGCCGAGCATATTGCGCCGAACCTCGGTGGCGATGTGATGCGCGCCATCCTGAAAGCCCTTCCGTATCCAGAAACCCTGATGCAGGGCGCCTTGCGGCGCATCCGCGCCGAACGGGAAGTGAGTTTTCCGCGCGCGGCGCTGCTCAAGGCCTACCTCATCCGCAACTGCCAAGACAAGGAGATCCGTGTGTCACTCAACCCCGAAAATGCCGATCCCGGCTACCGCCTCGGCCGCTTGTTCGCTGCTCTTGAGCGGGTCCAGGAACGCGCCCAGGGCAACCTCAATGCCAGTATTCGCGATCGCTACTACGGCGCCTTCTCGACGACCCCGACAACCGTCCTGCCAATGCTGATGCGACTGAAGAACCACCATCTCGCCAAGCTTGCCAATCGCGGCGAAGCCGTCAATCTGGAGAAGTTACTGGCGGCGATCGTCGACGGGCTGGCCGACGTGCCGCCTCGCCTGAGCCTCAGCGAACAGGCCCGCTTTGCCGTCGGCTACTACCACCAGCGGCAGTCCTTCTTCAATCGCAGCGACGCTCAGAGCGCCGATCAATCCGCCACCTCTCTTGCCGAATAAGGAACAGAAACCATGAGCCTCAACCACCGCTACGACTTCGTGCTGCTGTTTGATGTCAGGGACGGCAACCCGAACGGCGATCCCGACGCCGGCAACCTGCCCCGGCTCGATGCCGAAACCGGGCATGGACTGGTCACCGATGTGTGCATCAAGCGCAAGGTGCGCAACTACGTCGGTATCGTCCATGGCGAGCAGCCGCCCTATGAGATCTACGTCAAGGAAAAGGCGATTCTCAACCGGCAGCATGAGCGCGCCTACGCAGCCATCGGCAAGAGCGATCTGCTGAAAGGCGACGACAAGAAGCGCAAAGGGGGCGACGCCGTCGACGAAGCCCGCCACTGGATGTGCCGGAATTTCTTTGACGTGCGCACTTTCGGGGCGGTGATGTCGACCGGAGTCAACTGCGGCCAGGTGCGTGGTCCGGTGCAGCTGACTTTTGCACGCTCCGTCTCGCCGATCGTGGCCCTGGAGCATTCCATCACGCGCATGGCGGTGGCCACCGAAGCCGAAGCCGAGAAGCAGAGCGGCGACAACCGCACCATGGGTCGGAAGTTTACCGTTCCCTACGGCCTTTATCGCGCGCATGGCTTTATTTCCGCGCATCTCGCGCGGCAAACGGGTTTTGGCGAAACGGATCTGGAACTCTTCTTCAAGTCCCTGGAAAGCATGTTCGAGGAAGATCGCTCGGCCGCGCGCGGCGAAATGGCGACGCGCGGGCTCTACGTCTTCAAGCACGACTCCGAACTGGGCAATGCGCCGGCACATGCCTTGTTCGATCGGCTTACGGTCGAACGGCAGGGCGATGAGGTGGCGCGCAGCTTCGCCGCCTATGCCGTGCGCTTCGATGGCGGCGAGGTCGCCGTCGCGCAGGCGACGACCGTCGCCCCCGGCGTTGGTCTGGTCAGGCGATGCTGACGGCTGCGGGGTGGAAAAATGATCTCTTGTCGGGCGCCCTGGCTTGGCAATCATTCCCGGTTTCTTGACGAGGAGTCGGGCCATGGACTGGCATGAGCGCATTGTTGCCGATCCGGACACCCTGTTCGGCAAAGCGCGCATCAAGGGCACGCGCATCGGGGTCGAACTGATCCTTGAGCTGATGGCGTCAGGCTGGAGCGCGGCGCAAATCCTGGCCAGCTATCCGCAGCTGCAAGCGGCAGATCTCCAGGCCGTGTTCGCCTTTATTCGCGACTGCCTGAAAGACGAGACCTTCATCATGCGCGCCACGATTGGCGCTGCGGGGAGTACGGCATGAGGCGAGGGCTGGCCAATGCTTCTGGCCGCGACGAAATTCCCACGCCAGCACTGACCGCGGTGCGCCGCAAGGTCCGCGATGCCGGGGATGTCGGTAATGCCTGAACCCGTCGAGCCCATCCCCATTGCGGCCCTGCAGCACTGGTGCTACTGCCCGCGCCAGTGCCTGTTGATCCACGCCGAGCAGGCTTTCGCCGAGAACGTGCACACCCTGCGCGGGCAGGCGGTGCACGAGCGCGTCGATCAGGCCGGAATGGATCTCCGCGCCGGCGTGCGCAGTGCCCGCGCCGTGCCCTTGTGGTGCGACCGGCTGGGTCTGGTCGGCAAGGCCGATGTCGTCGAGTTTTCCCCTGCCGGAACGCCGTATCCGGTCGAGTACAAGCATGGCCGCAAGGGCCGCGCCGCGAAAGGCCTGCATGACCACCTGCAACTTGCCGCGCAAGCGCTGTGCCTCGAAGAGATGACCGGCCAAGCGGTGCCCCTCGGCGCCATCTACCATGCCTCTTCGCATCGTCGCCGCGAGGTCGTCATCAGCGCCGAACTGCGCGTGCTGGTCGAGCACAGCGTGCTGGCCATCCGCGCGGCTCTGGCAGCGGCGATGCTGCCCGAGCCCGCCAACGACTCGCGCTGCCGCGAATGCTCGCTGATCGACCTCTGCCAACCGGCGCCGCTGGCCGCGCGGCGAGCGCCAGCGAGCGCTCGCCGCGCAGCTTTTCCTGACGGATGACTGACGATGCAGACCCTGCTCAACACCCTCTACGTCAGCACTCCCTATTCCTACCTGCATCTCGACAACGACACCATTCGCGTCGAGGTCGAGCGGGAAACACGCCTGCGCGTGCCGCTGCATCACCTCGGCGGGGTGGTGCTGTTCGGCAATGTGCTGGTTTCGCCGCCGCTCATCCATCGTCTCGCCGACGAGGGCAAGAGCCTCGTCCTGCTCAGCGAGCACGGCCGCTTCAAGGCGCGCATGGAAGGCCCCGTTTCCGGCAACATCCTGCTTCGCCAGGCGCAGCATGCGCGTGCCGCCGACGCCGCTTTCACGCTTGGCATGGCGCGCGCTTGCGTGGCCGGCAAGATCAAGAATGCGCGCCAGGTCCTCCTGCGTGGCGGGCGCGAGGCCAGGGACGGCGACGATGGCGCCAGCCTGGCACGGCGCGCCGACGACCTCGCCGCGGCGCTGCGCGCCTTGCCTGCGGCCAGCAATCTCGATACCGTCCGTGGCCTCGAAGGCGAGGCCGCACGACAGTATTTTGCGGGCTTGAACCGCGTGCTGCGGGCCGATGCGCGGGCCGTGTTTGCCATGGATGGCCGCAGCCGCCGCCCGCCCCGCGACCGCATGAACGCCTTGCTCTCCTTTCTCTATGCGATGCTGATGAACGATTGCCGCTCGGCCGTCGAGGCCGTCGGCCTCGATCCACAGCTGGGTTTCCTGCATGCCGTTCGCCCTGGCCGAGCCGCCCTGGCGCTCGATTTGATGGAGGAATTCCGGCCCTTGGCCGATCGTCTGGCGCTGACCCTGGTCAACCGCGCGCAACTGCAGCGCGGCGATTTCGTCGAGCATGACGGCGGCGCGGTAAGCCTGGGCGATACCGGCCGCAAGACGGTGATCGTTGCCTGGCAGGAGAAAAAGCGCGAAGAGCTGGCGCATCCGCTGCTGCAGCAAGCGGTGGCTATCGGCCTGTTGCCGCTTCTGCAGGCACGCTTCCCCGCCCGCACTCTGCGCGGCGAGATGGAGAGCTACCTTCCTTTCATATCGAGGTGAGGCCAATGTTGGTGATTGTTTGCTATGACGTCAGCACCGAGACCCGCGAAGGCCGTCGCCGCTTGCGCCGCGTCGCGAAAGTCTGCGAGAGCACTGGCCAGCGGGTCCAGAAATCGGTTTTCGAATGCCAGGTCAGCCTCATGCAGCTTGAAGCCCTCGATCGGCGGCTGCTCGCCGAGATCAAGGTCGAAGAGGATTGTCTGCGCCTCTATCGGCTGGCCGAGACCCGTGGTTGCGAAGTGCGCGAGTACGGCCACTTTCGCGCCCTCGACTACGACGCGCCGCTGGTCGTGTAGATTGTCCGCTGCGCTGCGCGAACCCCCAGCTGTGAAGAATTGCCGGGAGGATCGCGCGGCCTGCTCGTTGTTGTTTTTCAAGGGAAAGTAGTAGTGGAGTCTCCTGGTTTTGAAAGCAGTACCCCGTTCTCGTCGAGGTTCGCGGAAAGCGATCAGGAATCGCTGCCGGTACAAGGGCTTAGACGCGAGCGGACACGCTCCCCGGCGACGGGGAGCGAGGATTGAAACAGGCATGTGGGCGTGTCGCCGATGTGTGCCGGGTCGGGACACGCTCCCCGGCGACGGGGAGCGAGGATTGAAACGAGGCAGTGAGCAAGGCGGGCACGGTGCTCGGCCTGACACGCTCCCCGGCGACGGGGAGCGAGGATTGAAACCCGAATGTGCCGACGGCGAGCACCTATGCCCAGGGACACGCTCCCCGGCGACGGGGAGCGAGGATTGAAACACCGCCGCACCCGCCGCAGACGCCCCATGACCACGGACACGCTCCCCGGCGACGGGGAGCGAGGATTGAAACACTCAATGTGTCGCCAGATGACGGGGTGGTCACGGGACACGCTCCCCGGCGACGGGGAGCGAGGATTGAAACCATACGCCCAGAGAAGGCCTTAACAGGCTGCAACAGACACGCTCCCCGGCGACGGGGAGCGAGGATTGAAACCCCTATAAAACATTGTAGTGCAGTCAGACTAGGAAGACACGCTCCCCGGCGACGGGGAGCGAGGATTGAAACTGTCAGCGGGGCGTTGTAGGCCGAGGGGAGAGCGATGACACGCTCCCCGGCGACGGGGAGCGAGGATTGAAACTGCAGCGCAGCGCGCGCGAAGTCGCGCTGCAGTGGACACGCTCCCCGGCGACGGGGAGCGAGGATTGAAACCATGTGGTGGTCGTGGCGGTGTCGGAGACGAGGGCGACACGCTCCCCGGCGACGGGGAGCGAGGATTGAAACCGAGGCCAGCTTGACAAGCGCTTTGCCGAGGTCTTGACACGCTCCCCGGCGACGGGGAGCGAGGATTGAAACTGCATCGGTGCTGCCGCCGTTGGCGTCTCGCCCTTGGACACGCTCCCCGGCGACGGGGAGCGAGGATTGAAACGCAGTAGAGGCGCAATGACTGCGATCTGAAATCCCAGACACGCTCCCCGGCGACGGGGAGCGAGGATTGAAACTCTGCTATCTACACTGCCACACGCGCAGCCTTGACGACACGCTCCCCGGCGACGGGGAGCGAGGATTGAAACCCCGACCCCGTGTCCTGCGCCGTTGCCTGCGAGCGACACGCTCCCCGGCGACGGGGAGCGAGGATTGAAACGAGCCCGAAGTCTGGCCAAACCATCGCGTAGATGGACACGCTCCCCGGCGACGGGGAGCGAGGATTGAAACGCCGTTGCCGTCACGCATGGCGAAAACACCTTTGCGACACGCTCCCCGGCGACGGGGAGCGAGGATTGAAACGAGATCAGCTTCACGGAGGAAGAGAAAAAGCTCCGACACGCTCCCCGGCGACGGGGAGCGAGGATTGAAACATGCGGATGTCGAATGGCCAGGAATCGCGCAGCACGACACGCTCCCCGGCGACGGGGAGCGAGGATTGAAACGTCGACAATCCCTGGCTGGGTGCGCAGATCGGCATGACACGCTCCCCGGCGACGGGGAGCGAGGATTGAAACACGATTCGCAAGGAATTTGCGGAAAGCTTCAATGGACACGCTCCCCGGCGACGGGGAGCGAGGATTGAAACCCAAAAATGGTCTTTGTTCCATCATCAATAGCCGCGACACGCTCCCCGGCGACGGGGAGCGAGGATTGAAACTTTTGGCCAACCATACCACGGCCTGTGCACCCCCTGACACGCTCCCCGGCGACGGGGAGCGAGGATTGAAACTACTCCCTGCCAGCCGTCGGCAACACTTATACCGCGACACGCTCCCCGGCGACGGGGAGCGAGGATTGAAACGTATAGCAAGGCCGCCAAGCCAATACGCAAGACGAGACACGCTCCCCGGCGACGGGGAGCGAGGATTGAAACTCCGGCAGGCTGACAAGGCTCCACGTGACGCCATTGACACGCTCCCCGGCGACGGGGAGCGAGGATTGAAACGCGCATGGGGCGGGCCTTTGGCTGCGCTCAGCCGCGACACGCTCCCCGGCGACGGGGAGCGAGGATTGAAACATGGGGATGAATGAGGCGTCGTCGGCATCGAGGAGGACACGCTCCCCGGCGACGGGGAGCGAGGATTGAAACTGTCCATGTCAGACCGTCTACCGAGGTGGCACAAAGACACGCTCCCCGGCGACGGGGAGCGAGGATTGAAACGCCAACGGCGGTGTCTTCTCCGGTGCGCCGAGCCTGACACGCTCCCCGGCGACGGGGAGCGAGGATTGAAACCAGGGCGGCGCGGATGGTGCCGAGGCTGCCGATGGACACGCTCCCCGGCGACGGGGAGCGAGGATTGAAACGACTCGAAGCGGACAATGTAGCCATCGTTGATCACGACACGCTCCCCGGCGACCGGGAGCGTGGCTTAAAACTATGGATTGCCGCAATCGGCGCGAGCTCATCGGCACTCAACGTCATGACCCGGACAGTCAAGCCTGACTCTCAAAGACTCAATTTCATGACTCAGAGCGTCAAAGCTGACTCTCGAAGACTCAACTTCATGGCTCGGAGAGTCGAAGCTGACTCCCAAAGACTCAACTTCATGACTCGGAGAGTCAGCTGTGAGGCGCAAAGACTGAGTCTCATCTCTCGGGCGGTCAGCTGTGAGCGCCAATTACGCAAAGTCATCACGGCGCGAGTCAGCACTGATCGGCGCAGCGTCGCCGGCAAGGCGCTGAGGCTTGCGCGCCGGCTTGCAGCAGCCGGTGCGCCCCTTGCCGAGCGGCGCAGTGTTTAGCTGACGGGTGCCTTGCTGGCTTTTCTCCGGTGACCGTAGCGTTGGGCCATCGATTCGCGCATCGCATCGAGCGCCGCGCCCTTGCCGACTGCCTTGGCCAAGGCATAACCTTCCAGCGCCGAACTTAGAATATCACTGCCCAATGCCATTTCGCTGTCGTCGATCTTGTTGGCCAGTTGCCTGATACGCACGGCCAACGGTCGTAGTTGGTCGAGCGCGACGAGGTCACGCTGGGCTTCGGCAAGATCGAAATTCGGCGGCAGAATTTGCGGATTCTGGGCGAGAACGACCAGCGTCTGGCGGCACGCGGCTTCGCTCTTGTCGCCCATTTTATTGAGTTCGCGCCTCTCGTCGATCGACAGTTCAACGAGTCGGGCCAATTTCTCTTCCAGCGTGGCTACCGCAGCATGAATGGGGGTTTAGGTCGTTTCCTGTGGAACGGGCAAGAACGGGGCGAAGGGCGAGGCGGGCAAATGAGTGAGCTTCCCAGCGATAAGGTAGGCCATGGCGATGAAGTTTTCGACGCGGCGATAGCCGCGCGCCCGTGCGCGCGCCTCCTGGAGCGATCGATTCATCGCTTCGACGCGGCCGTTGTGTTTGCCGGCGTTAAAACCGTTGAGTACGCCAGGAAGATGCTTGCTGATCGTCCTGCCGAGGCGCTTGAATGGTTCGAGTCGGCAGCGGCTGGCCCAGCTGAGCCAGCGCTTGAGCAGGGGCGTGGCCTCGTCAGGTGTCGTGGCGGTGGCGTAGATGGAGCGCAGCGCCTGCTTGATCCGCCAGGCCCGTGCGGTCTTGAGGTTCGAGCGCTGCAACCAGTGCATGGTCTCGGTTTGTTTGACGGTCCAGTCGGCGGGCTTCTTGTGCAGGCCCCAGCGGGTGCCCTTCAGTTCGGGTTCGCTCTTGACCTCTGCTCGTCGCACCTCGTCCAGCGCCGTGCTGCTCAGAGCAACGACGTGAAAGCGGTCAAAGCAGACCTCGGCTGCTGGAAAGTGCTCGGCGGCGCCGGCCTGGAACGAGCCGCTCATGTCCATGCTGACATGGGTGATCGCGGTCGGCTGACCACCATGCTCGGTAAGGTCGCTGGCGAACTTCCCGAGCGTGGCCTTGTCCCGTCCCGGCGTCGCAAACAGCAAGCGCTGTGCATCAAGATCATAAAAAACAGAGATGTACGTCTGGCCGCGCTTACTGGCGGTCTCATCGACGCCAATCACGCGAACCTCGGCATGACTTTCCTGCGCACGCGCTTGGCCCACATGATGATTGATCACGCGCCACAGTCTGCGACTGCGCACACGCAGCAGTCGGCCGGCCGCCAGGACCGACATGGTCGGCGCCAGCATCAGCGTCAAAGCCTCGAACAGCAGGGTGAAGCGACTGCCTTCTCGCGCCCAAGGCACGGCGATCTGCGTGACCTTGCCGCAACCGGCACAGGCCACTCGCGGCACCTCGGCATGCAGGTGGGCTTCGTACTGAAAGAAATCCATATGGCGCCAGGAACGCGCCAAGCGGTCATGCAGCGGCTGCGCTGCCGCACCGCAAGCCGGGCAAGCATGATTGGCCGCGCCAAATCGGACCTGGAAATCGATCCGTCCCGACTCTGGCTTGAAGATGACTTCAGCTACCTGCCAAGGAGCAACGAGGCCCAGAGCCTGGGTGAACAGCGTTTCAATCATGAGGAAGAGGCCGCGAGAGGAAAGGCCGCTATTGTCCTCCATGCCGAGGGCGGCAGACTGCCTTCCTCGGCCCGGAGGAAGCGTAAGCGAGCGGGCAGCGATGTAAAGGGTTCGGCTGCGCCCGGACTGCGTCCGCCCTTGACATCGCCGCCCCCTCAAACCGCCAAAACCAGCGCCCGTTCCACACGAAACGACATAGAGCCATGAATGGCAGCGAGATCATCGGTGCTAAAAGACATCGAGATTAGATTCTGTGTCATGAGAGCTTCTCCTTCGCAGTAAGGAACCAGGGGACATGCGCTGAAAGTATCCACCGGCATAGTCGCAGATGTCAATTAACTTCCCGCTCCCATACTAAACTTGCTCGTTGCCGACTGATCAGGCGCAGTTCGCGAAATTTTGAGCGGTGGCACGAAAGAGGCGCGGTGACGTGCTTGGCGCATTCAGAGGGCTGGCATGGCCATCGGACGACGCATCGAAAGACCGCGAAAACCCTCTGGCGCTTTTCATTCGGTGCTCGTAGAATGGTTATAGGGAAACGGGGAGGCGGTTATCGGCAGCTCGCCAATTACACTGACTCAAACTTGTCGATGCTTTCGACGCCAGGCCATGCAGGACAGCGCTTACGCCCTTGGCGGCGGGACAGCGTGCGTATGAATGATACGGAGGTGAGCGCCGGGCTTGGAGTGCCGAAAATCATGCAGTCGTCGGGACATGCGGTCAGTGGACTGGTGAGCATGATCTGGATTCCGTGCCGCGCTTATTGAATCAGTGTGTAACTACAATGTGAGAGCAAAAAAGCATCCTCAAGGCTGCTGAATTTTTATCGTCGTCGTGTGTTGCCATGTGCAGACTACGCGACGAGAGCTTCGGATGTGGCATGCGCGGGGCATTCAAGTTTTTCCGATGGTTTGGCGCTTCTAATGGCAGATTGAAAGGAGTTTCGTCGTGAGCAAATTGATAAAGGACATAAATGACCGATTGGACGACGATAAGCTCAAATCAGCGAAAGAGAAGTACAGGCTGGCAAGGCAATTGGATGCGCTAAAGACACTCGTGGCAAGCTGTAGCGTGCTGGAAACCCATGCCTCATCGTATTTCAAGCCGCCGGAAGCCGAGGTTGAAACAAAAATAAGCGGACTACAACTCGCCGACGAAGTCCAGAGCATCTCTTCCGGTTTCAAGACCTGCGTTTCCTACGACTGGATGAAACTTGATATGAAGGACGAGGCCGCGGAATTGCAAGCGGCCATCAACCGGCAGAGCAATGAAAAGGTTCCACGTAGCCTTCCGGCAGAGGAGGCTAAAGCAGTTTTTTTTCAACACTTGGCGGCTCTAATAAAGATAGTAAAGCTTGCCCAAGAGGCAACCTATGATGAGATCGCACGAGCAGCGGCCAAGCTGCCTCTACCGCACCGAGTTGCTTACCGGATAGTTATCCTAAGTGTTTCTGCTGCACTTATTGCTTTTATTGCGGTTCTGGGTGATCTTTCGTACTCGCGAGGTACAAAAAAAAACACGACCGCGCCGACGGAAAGCTCCGCGTCAGTTGGCGACGCGACGCACAAAAACCTCCCCAAGGCCGTGCCCGGCCCCGACAAAGGAACCGCGTCAAACGCCAAAGACAAGGTGCCCGACTTGACATTGATAGCTTTGCTAGTCATTGGCATTTCAGCATTCCTGGCGACTCTCTGGGCGATACAATCGTATTGGCGCCTGGCCATTGTGGATCGGGAAGACAAGTGGTGGCACCCGCCAGAAACGGACAGTGACTGGTCTGGTCCCTATACTTTCCATGCACTCGCACAGTCACATAAGGAATGGGCGCAGCTTTGGTTCAGCTGGTGCGTGGCAATATTCCTCGGCGGCGTGACCTACGCAGTTTACAACAGTGCGCACAGTGACAAGCTCCCCCATGGGGATTGGCCAGAAATGTTACTACCGATGCTGAATAGCTATCTACACCATGGTCTGGTCTACGCCTTGTTTGGTTTTTCATGGTATTGGGCTTCCAAGCACTACCGCTCACACTGGCATAATTACGTGGCAAATGCCTATCGGCACCGCTCCCTGTATCGCTTCGAAATTCTGCGTCGCGAGATACCCAATAGTATGATTGGGGAAACGGCTGCCTCTAAAATAGAAGCCAACAAGACGATACTCGAGCTTTTCAGGCTTTCCGGGATCTTGCTGCTTATTCCCGGTGAGTCTTCCTATCTCGACAAGCCGGCCGGGGAGGAGGTCTCCAAGGCTATCTTGCGGATGGAAGAAGTTGCCAACGCCTTTTCGCACCGGAGTGAGGGAGGCGGCAAACACTGAATCGCTGCGAGCGGTCAATAAGAGCCAAACCTCTGGATTGCCGCGTCGGCTGCGCCTCCTCGCAATGACGGGGGGACTGGTGTGGCGCCGCGTTAGCCATTCACCATGCACCATTCCCGACGCGGCCTTCAGCACGCATGACAGCGGGGCGAAACCAGGGCCTCGGCACTCGGCTGTCATAGCTTGATGAGGCCCATGATCGTCACCCGGAAGTCGTCATCCCAGGCGGCTGCCTTGCGCTTCAGGCGCAAGCTGGTTTTCTTCTGGTCGGTGCTATCCAGCCGAATCAGATTGAGAACGATCTTCTTCAGGAGCGACAGGTTCTGGGGAGCGTTGTCCTTGCGGACGGTGCTGGCATCCTCGCCGAAGCTGACGTCGAGCACCCAGTGAAGTCGATTCTCTACGGCCCAATGGCCTCGCACGGCGAGGGCAAGTTGTTCGGCGGTCAACTCGCGAGAGCTGATGTAATAGCGCCGCTCGAAGTTCGACTCTTGATCGCCGACCTTGCGCAGGGAGTCACCAGACCGAGGGTCTTGCACTTGGGCCAATCGGCCAGGTCAACGGTCCCTTGCCACCTCGAATTGCTGCGGGTCCAGCGCCCGGAAGATCCTCAGAAACGTCTTCTCGGACGCGACGCCGTTCTTGGGCGGCAGGAACTGAGGCAGCCAATCCTTCTTCTGGTACGCCCAATTCCAGACCTTGTGTCTGGCGATTGCCGGCCACGGCGAACGAGCGGCACGGTTCGAGGACAGAGAAGATGCAGAGCAGGCCTTCGCTGATGCCGTCTTGCTCGGCGATGGCCCGGGCCATCGCTTCCTTCGATCGACCGCTGGCGTGCGTGTGCGCGGAGGCGAGAAAGAGCTAGGGACGCCCATCCGGCGGCCAACTTATGCTGAGTGAGTTGTGTATCACGAGATGCCCTATATCCGGCGAGTGTTCGGGGACAGACCGGTGCTGTGGCCATTGTTCGAGACTTTTGCAAGCGCAGCTTTCATGCGTTTGTTTTAACGAACGTATCTGCGGCGCTGGCTGACACCGGGGTCTCTATCTGGTGGCGCCGGCAACAGCCTGGGCAAGCGTCTGCAGCGCCGCCATCGGCGGCGCCTCGGCAAGGTAGATCAGGCCGGTGGGCACCTGGCTGATCTCCTCAGGAAGTGTCTGCACGACCAGGTCGGCGGCATGCGTCGATTGTTCGACGACCCGCCGCGGCATCAGGGTCCATCCCAGACCGACGGAAACGCAACCGAGAATCCCGTCGAGGGTGCCGAATTCCATGGCCTCGGCGACGGCGTGGCCGCTGCTGCGTTGCCAGGCGAGGGCGCGGGTGCGGTAGGCGCAACCTTCGCGGAAGAGGATCAGCGGCTGCAAGCGCGGATCGGCGTCGGCGGCATGTACGAGCACCAGTTCCTCGACGAGCAGTTCATCAAAGCGCAGATCCGGGTGCTCGATCGGACCGGCGACGATGGCGCAATCGAGCTTGTGGGTCAGCACCTTGTTGACCAGCGTCGCACTGGTATCGGTTTCGATGCGCAGTTCCAGGCGCGGATGTCCGACGCGGACGGCCTTCAGAGCCTGTGGCAGATGCAAGGCGGCAAAGGTCTCCATGCTGCCGATGCGCAACTCGCCAACGCCATCGCCGACCAGGCGAACGGCGGCGCCGCTCTCGCGTTCGAGGTGCAGCATGCGCCGCGCGTAGTCAAGCAGTACTCGTCCGGCGGGCGCCAGCGCCACCCCGCGGCCGCTGCGGAAGAAGAGCGTAGCGCCCAGTTCTTCCTCGAGCCGGCGGATGCGGCTGGTGACGTTGGACTGGACGGTGTTCAGCTTGCGCGAGGCGGCCAGAATGCCGCCTTCATCGACGACGGCGGCGAAAGTACGAAGGGCGCTCAGCTCCATCCATATATCTCCTTTAGAGAATGAAACGTTCTTGACTATTCAATTGTGCAGATAGTTTAGAGCAGTTATCGTGGCGCCATCAACTCGCGAGGATCTGCACATGAACGAGCAGCAAAAACGCCTGGAACGTATGGAACGTCTACACGTGCTTGGCGCCGGCATCTGCAGCCTGATGCTGGTGCTCGGCGTCGCGCGCTTTGCCTACACGCCGCTACTGCCGCTGATGCAGGCACAGGCCGGGCTTGGCGTCGAGGCCGCGGCCTGGCTGGCGGCAATCAACTACGCCGGTTACCTGAGCGGCGCCGTGGTGGCGTCGCTGATCAGCGACCTGGTGCTCAAGGATCGCCTCTACCGGATCGGCCTGGTGGTCGCCGTGCTCAGCACCGCGGTCATGGGCCTGACCACTGACGTGACGATCTGGGCACTGTCACGTTTCATCGCCGGGTTGAGCAGCGCCGCGGGCATGCTGCTCGGTACCGGACTGATTCTCAACTGGCTGATTCGCCACAATCATCGCAGCGAACTCGGTATTCACTTTTCTGGAATCGGCCTGGGCATCGCCGGTTGTGCGGCCGCGGTGGCGCTGATGAGTGATTGGCTAGACTGGAGAGAACAGTGGTTCGCTTTCACTCTGATCGGCAGCCTGCTGCTGATCCCGGCGCTGCGCTGGCTGCCGCCACCCGATCGCAGCACGGTCACCAAAGGCGGGCAGCAGATGCTCGACAAGCCGCCGAGTGCGGCTTTCATGCGCCTGCTGATGGCCGCCTATTTCTGTGCCGGTTTCGGCTACGTGGTCAGCGCGACTTTCATTGTCGCCATCATCGACCACCTGCCCGGTCTGGCCGGACGCGGCACGCTGGTTTTCCTGGCGCTTGGTGCGGCTGCGGCGCCGGCGTGCATCGTCTGGGACCTGATCGCCCGCCGTACCGGTGAGCTGAACGCGCTGATTCTGGCGGCCCTGCTGCAGATTGTCGGCATCCTGCTGCCGGTGATGGCCGACGGCCTGGTGGCTGCGCTGGCCGGTGCCTTGCTCTTTGGCGGCACCTTCATCGGCATGGTGAGCCTGGTATTGACCATGGCCGGGCGTTACTATCCGACGCGTCCGGCGAAGATGATGGGCAAGATGACGCTTTCCTACGGTGCGGCCCAGATCATCGCCCCGGCAGTCACCGGCTGGCTCGCCGGCAGCCTCGGCAGCTACGCCGCGGGCCTGTACCTGGCGGCCGGGGTGATGGCCGTGGGTACGCTTCTGCTGCTGATGCTCAAGTTTGTCGAGCGGCGTGACCGGTCGCGGAGTACTGCTGTTGCGAGGGCCTGTCCGCAGAACTGAACCAGCGGTCGCGAAGGCAGGTGCGCGGAGGAGGGGAGCAGGGCTCACTTCAGAAATCGGATCGCCAAGCACGGTCCGCTTTCCGGCTTCTGGCTAACGGTCATGACACGTGGAGACACCCCAAATCATGAAAGTCATGACCGCTTCCCCTCCACTTGCAGTGCGCATTCCGGCTTGCATGCCGGAATCGTTCGCCGGGCAGGGAGCATGCTCCCTGAATTCCCCGCCTTACCCCCGGCCCTTCTCCCGCAAGGGGAGAAGGGAGTTTCGTGAGTCGCTGGCGCGACTTTCACATTAACGATGTCGACCGCAATGTCGTCGCTCGGATGGCTCAGTGTCCCCGGCCCTGGTTGTCGTGCTTGTCGTGCTTGTCGTGGCCCTTGTTCTTCTGCTTGCCGCGATCCTCGTCCCGGTCCTCGCCGCCGTCGCGGCGGCCGTAGTCGCCGCGATATTTCTCACGACGATGACTATTCCGCTCCTGGTACTGCGGAACATACTCGCGCTGGTACCAGCTGTTCTGCACAAAATAGACCCGCTCGCCGCAGGCCTTGTAGGCGCGACAGTGTTTGCGCCAGTTCTTGGCGTGGCCAGGGGGCACGTTCAGATAGATCGGGCGCCGTGAAGGCGCCGCCTGCTCGATGATGATCGGCTGCCGGTAGATCAGCTGCGGTTGCGGATAGCCACCGATGTCGAGGTGACCATAGAAGCCGGGTTGACCGATGCTTACCGACAGGGCCACATCGGCCGCAAGCGCCGGGGCGAGCGCTGCGGCGAGCGCTGCGGCGAATAGAAGACGTTTCATTTTTGGAGCCTCTTGCTGTCCGTGTTTCTGCCAGATGCGCTTGACGGCAACGGGGGCGTCGCGGTTCACCGCGGCGCCCCCGTTGCCGAGTCTATTTCTTGTCGCTCTTGGCCGCGTCCTGGACGCTCTCACCCGCTTTTTCGATCTGCTGGCCGATCTTGTCGACCGCCTTGTCCATTTCCTTGCCAGCTTTCTCTGCCGGGCCCTCCTCTTTCTGGCAGGCGGACAAGCTCAGCAGCAAGGCACTGAGACTGATGAGCAAGGCTGTGGCGAGGGATTTTTTTTCGAGTTTCATTGCTGCGCTCTCCTGGCGGACCATCTGCCCTTGACGGGTGTGAGCAACTGCTCGAGGCCGTGGCGGAGCAAGGATGATGAGCGGCCGATTTGCGCCGGGTCGCAGGGCGGTGGGCGCTGCAGGTCGATTGTCATTTGCTGACTTCGTGGCCGACAACACCGCCAACGGCTGCGCCACCGACGGTTCCGAGCACACTGCCGCCCGTAAGAACGGCCCCTCCGACGGCACCGACACCAGCACCAATGGCGGTGTTCTTGCCCTGCGTCGACATGCCGGAACAACCACCGAGGGCAAGCAGTACTGCTGTGGCCACTGCACCGAGCGTGACTCTCTGCGTCTTTTCCATGGAATTACCTCTTTCTTGAATGTTGTCTTACTGGTCCTTCGCACCCGCTCGAGCATTACGCACTAATGGCTTCCCCGAGCGCGATTTCGGCCGCTCCAGACAGCCATCCTGCGGACATCGATTGCAGGCATGCTGACGCGGATGGTTGAGCGTACGGTGAAGCGCCTTCGGCGTCTGTCTGCTGGGGCACATAGTCGGCGATCGAGCGGCGTGCTGCCGTTTGCCTGGCCAAGGCGATTGCGAACCTGCCGCCCACAACAAGCCCTGGCCGGACGAAGCTGTGTTCGCCACTCTGGCGTCGCCGCGGTACTTCCGTGCACGACCGCAGGGAACCTGCATAAGGATGCAGGGGGGTCCCCCTATTAAGCCATTCCTCGCGCGTAAGTGGCGTTGTCGGCTTCGTAGCACCCGCAGGAAGCGGCTTCCAGGCCGCCGCGGTCGAGAATCGTGATATGCCCGCGGCTGTAGCTGATCAGTTTGCGGTTGTGCAGTGAGGTGGCGGCCTTGGTCACACCGACCCGACGCACTCCCAGCATCGAGGCCAGGAATTCGTGGGTGCCATGAAATGCATCCGACTGCGCCCGGTCATGCGTCATCAGCAGGCAACGGGCGAGACGCGCTTCCACGACATGAAAGCGGGCACAGGCGGCGGATTGCGCGAGTTGGCCCATCACCACATGCAGGTAGCGCTTGAGTATCCACTGCAGTGGTGGACTGAAACCGAGTTCGCGGCGAAACGGCGCTGCCTCCATCCGCAGCGCAAGGCCGGCGCCCTGGACCAGCGCGCTGAGCGGCGAAATATCCACCCCGAGGATGAGGGAGATCCCGAGCATGCCTTCGTCGCCGACCAGACCCACCTCCAGGCTGGCGCAAGCATCAATCGGCGTGACCAGGAAAATGTAGCTCGTCGTGGGAAAGAAGACGTGGTGAATGCGCTCGCCGGGTTCGGCGAGAACGTCGGCAAAGGTCAGTTCGACTGGCTCGCAGGCCGCCAGCAGACGTCGCCGGTCTTTGTACGGCAGCGCCTCGATGAGTCGATTAACGGCGGCAGGGGCCATGGCTGTTGGCACGTCGCTCCTCTCGATGCAGGGAAGAATCCGGCAACCGGAGGGATCGTGCTACCTCGGTGTCGGATGGGAAGCAGAAGCGAACGGTCGCGCCCGGACGAAAACGTCATGGCACGAAGTGTGGAGTGAAAGCTGACGACTGTCCGGGCGGTAGCGCACACAGCAGGGCTGCCTCGTGCTGCGTGCGATGCCACACGTGCTGCGTGCGATGCCACACGTGCTGCGTGCGATGCTACAGGAGCGGCGGCGAAGACACTCGATCCTGCGCTTTGCCCTAGCGGGCGATCACCTCCGGGAGCAGACGCTCGAATTCCTTCCTGACCACTGCGTAGCACTCGCAACAGCGCGCCTCCAGAGCCGCCCGGTCGAGTATGGTGATGTGCCCGCGCTGATAAACGATCATCCCGGCCCGCTGCAAATTGCCGGCGGCCTCGGTAACGCCTTCGCGGCGCACGCCGAGCATGTTGGCGATCAGTTCCTGCGTCATGATCAGCTCGTTCGAGGGCAGGCGGTCGTGGGAGAGCAGCAGCCAGCGGCACAGCTGCTGGTCTAGCGAATGATGGCGGTTGCATACTGCCGTCTGCGCCATCTGGGTCAGAAGCGCCTGCGTATAGCGCAGCAACAGGCGCTGCATCGGGCCGGCGCGATAGAACTCATCCTTCAGCAACTGGCCTTTCAAGCGGTAGGCGTGACCGGCGCTTTGCACCACGGCCCGGCTCGACGTGCTTTCGCCGCCCATGAACAGGGACACGCCGACGATCCCCTCGTTGCCGACGACGGCGATTTCAGCCGAGGAGCCGTCCTCCATGACATAGAGCAGGGAGACGATCGAGGTGGTGGGAAAATAGACATGGCGCATCTGGATGCCGGACTCGTAGAGCGACTCGGCGAGTGGCATCGGGACCAGTTCCAGACTGGGAAGGAGGCGCGCGTATTCGTCCGCCGGCAGGGCGGCGAGCAGGTGGTTCTGGCGCGGGTCATGGGTGGCAGAAGTTAGGGGGCGCAGGGGCATGGCGGTTCACGCAGTCATCGGCAGCGCTTGGACGAGCTCGCAGACGCACTGGCATTGAAGGTTCGAGGGGTGTTGAGTATACACGCCCCGTATTGGCTATGTGCAGCAGCGCACGGACGCAGCCGGGCGTTCGGCGCAGGCTCTTTGCACGCTCATGGCGAGAAGCGGTGGATCGGCCTTACGCGTGCCACCGCCGCCTGCTTCGCGCCTGTTGCGCATTGTCAACCCATCACCGGAACCCGCATGGACAAGCATCAATTCACTGTCGAAGTCGCTCTGGAGTTTCATCGGCGCATGGCGACGATCATCGCCGCCGTCCAGGCTGGAATGTGCAAAAACGGCGTGCACGACCTGCTCGGCTACGCCACCGACTTCGCATCGGGTGAGGCCCGTGGACGGCAAACTCTGGTGCTGAAGAGCCGCAGCCGTTCAAGCTATGTGCGCCTTCAATGGGAGACCATCCTCGGCGACGGCGCCGCTGATCGGCAGCTCGTGGACGACGCCATCCAGAGCGCGATCAACGAACTCGCCTGAGCGCTGGTAGCCGTCGACGAAGCACCAGGCGCGCCAGCGTGCAGAGAAGGTTCTCTATTCGGTGTTCTCTATGCGCTGGCTGATTGCTGGCCTGGCCGATCGCCCCGGTCCCGGTGCCGCCTGGCACAAGCCAGCACTCGCCCGGATGGCGACTGTGTGCGCTGGCAGACAGACCGAGACAACGGTTCGGCGTAACCTGAAATGATCCGGGCCGGCACATGCGTGGCAAAATGTGTGGCAAATGTGCGGCAATTGCGCCGTGGCGATGCGCAACGCTTGCAAGCAGCGACCGCGTGGCCGAACGAACGCTTTGTTCCGCAGTTCGTAGCGGTAGCGGACGGCAAGACCCGCCAGAAACCCCCTGTTTCACCACGAGGCAAGCCCATGAAAACGATTCGGAGAGTTAGGTTCAGCGCACTCGCGGCGGCTGTTCTGTTCGGCCTTGCTGCTTGTGCGGACATGGTGGCGCTGGACAAAGATACCAGCATCGACGCCGGCGCCGACGCCATCGGAGTCGAAAATCTTCCGGATGGCAGCAGCGTCGGAACCGTCGGCGGCGCCCCGGTCGGCGGCGTGATCGGCCACGACGTCGGCAAGAAGTGATGCCCGGCGCGATTCACTTGGCCTCCCCCCGCAGGTGCCTCTCGCCCGCTTGTTACCCTGATCAGCCAGCCAACTTGTGATCCTGCTGGCGGACATCGAACAAGCCCGGGATGCGGCCGATGTCGTCGAGAAGTTGCGCGCGGCTTCCGCCGTGCCGTACCTTATCGGCGGGTGCTGGCTTTTGGCGTTCGCGTCCCGACTGCGGGCGCGGCTTGTGGAAGCTGTGGCGAACGCCGTGATTCCTTAATGTGAAAGTCGCGAATGCGACTCACGAAACTCCCTTCTCCCCTCGCGGGAGAAGGGGCAGGGGAAGAGGGAAACGGTCATGACTTTCATGATTTGGGGTGTCTCCACGTGTCATGACCGTTAATGTGAAAGTCGCGCAAGCGGCTCACGAAACTCCCTTCTCCCCTTGCGGGAGAAGGGCCGGGGAAGAGGGGGAAACGGTCATGACGTTCATGATCCGGGGTATCCCGACATGTCATGACCGTTAGCGAAGGCCAAGAAACGACAAGACGAAGAGGACGATGACGACTAGGCCGACGAGATAAATGATGCTGTTCATGTAGCTTCCTCCGGAATGGGTCCAATGACCAATTTGCACGATTCGCGCGAATAGGGCGAATCGTGCAAATGGGGTGACGCAAAGTCACCGGTTCCCAAGCTACTCGTATCAGGCTGAACGGTCTGTACGTTGGCGTACACAAAAATGCGTTCCATGCGCCACGCAGCCCCTTTTTCCGCTCGCCTAGCGCGGCTACTTTTCGTGGCCCACAGGGCGCCGTTGATGCGTATCAGCAGCAACGTTCTCAGCCCACTGACCTTTTTTGGCGCCAGCGCAGTCGTCAAGCGCCCCCCCGGCTGGCCGGTGATGGCCTCGATCGGAGCCGGCACAATGGAAGGATGTCCGGCGACGGCGGGGAAACGCATCTGCCGACCGTCACCGCGGCGTTGGCCGAAGCACAGGACGCTCGCCCCGCCGCAATTGTCTCCGTCGGTTTTCTGTGTGCTAACGAACAGACGACGGGGGCTTCGTCGCCACAACATGGCACTCGATCGGATTTTGCCATGCGCACTGCAAGCACGACGCGGCGCAACTTCCTCCTGACATGCACAGCAGGGCTTCGGCCCATCAATCGGAGTTTCGACATGAACAAAAAATTTCTCCTCCCCGGCCTGGTGATCGCTGCGATCACCTTTGGATCATTCGCGACCGGTGCCAGAGCTGGCGATGGACCCATTGTCCACGAGGCTGGTGGTTTGTCCTATGTGTCGGGCGGTGTGGGCGATGAGTCGCTGCAGCGGCTCAGGGAACAGGTCAGTGAGTTCAATCTGAAGCTGGTTTTCGCCATGGCGTCCGGGGCATTTCTGAGCAACGTGCGGGTTGCCATCGCTGACGGGAACGGCAAGACGCTTCTCGAGGCGATCGCCGATGGGCCGTGGTTCCTGGCGAAATTGCCGGTGGGCAAGTATCGGGTGGTCGCCACTTACGCCGGCAAGGCGATCGAGCGCTCCGTTGCCGTTGACGCAACGGCGCTCAATACGGTCGATTTCCGTTGGGAGCACGAGTAATAGCGGCGGTACGGTCGCTGCAAGCTAGCCTGGTACGCCACTGTACAGACTGCGCCGGGTCATGCGCCCAGACTTACCGTCTCAGCTGGCGTGGCCAGGAAATCCGTCCACCTGTGTGGGTTGTTCCCCGCTGGTCGCCGTGTACGCGGCCTTGGTGGCGAAGCACCTGCTGCGACGCAGGATGATGATGGCCGGTCGGCCATTTCGCCGTTCGGGTAATGAACACTAGGGGCTTGATATGGACTGGAAGGTCGTCGAAGGGAACTGGAAACAGTACAAGAGCAAGATAAAAGCGCAGTGGCGCTGCCTCACCGAAGAGCAGCTCGATTTGATTGCCGGCAAGTGCGTCGAACTCGTGGACAGGATTCAGGAGACCTACGGCACTAGCAAGGACGAGGCCGAGGCGCAGATCAAGCGCTTTGAAGAGCGTAACAAGGACTAGCGACCATAACAGCTCGCCTGATCCGATCAAGGCCATGCGCCGGGCGGCATTGCCCATTACGTCAGGTCGCCGAGGCAGGCGCTTTCTTCACCGGACTCATATCGCGACCGACTCTGGACCCTGCACCGGCTTCATTTCGCCAGCGTCGCGTGTCAAGTCCTGCGGGGGAATTTCATTGCGGCGTGCGGCTGACAGGCGTGCGAACGGGTGTGGTGATGCTTCAGCGATTGTTGGGCCCCGTCGCTGGATTCTGGAAATCGTGAGGCCCGACAGCTGCAGATACAGGAGGCAATCATGTCTTTACTACTATGGGCCGTACTGGGACTCATCACCGGGCTCATCGCCGCCCGAATCGTTGGCGGAAGCGGGCAGGGCGCCGTCATGGACATCGTTCTCGGGGTTGTCGGCGCGCTCGTCGGCGGCTGGCTCTTCAATACTTTCGGGATGGCCGGCGCCGGGGCATTCAAGCTTCCCGGCCTGCTTGTGGCCGTCGTCGGCGCGAGCACGCTGCTGCTGGTGTACCACGCTGCCTTGCGCGGCGTTCGGGATGCTCTGTTCAACCTCGATCTGGACAATCAATCATGAACGGACTTGGCAAGCATCTTGCCGCATTCTTGCTGGCGGTCATGCGGGTGTCCGCCGCGGCTTGCGCGTCCACCGCCAAGTAGGAGGGGAGCGGCGGGCATGTGGACGACAGCCAAGGCCTCGCTCGCATATGTGCGCCAGCGTACCGAGTCCTTCTTTCCTTCCGATTAAGCTGAACAGGGTGCTCAAGTGCACCAGCAGGCGCGCATCGGGGCAATTCACGGTTTGCCCGAATACTGAACACGAAATCCTTTCACGTTTTTCCATCACAGGAGCCATTGCCATGTCAAAGAGAGATGACTACATCGAAAAAATGAAACTTCAACTCGATAAAACGAATACAAAGATGAACGAGTTGGACGCCAAAGCCAAAGTAGCGAAGGCCGATGCACGCGAGAAGTACGAGGAGGAAATGGGCAAGCTACGCCAACAGTCCCAACGCGCTCTCGCCAAGCTCGAAGAGCTGAGAGTTGCCGGCGAAGACTCCTGGGACACCATGGTTGCAGAAATGGAAAAGATTCGCGACGCCTTCGTTCATTCCTTCAAGTACTTCAAGTCGCAGCTATAAACTGAACCGCAGGAGCGACGAATGAAAAGCCTTCTCGCATCAGCGCACGCGGCCACTGGGCGGCGCGCCACTGTTAGCAGCTAGCCGGACCGGTAGTCCAGGTCCGGCGCCTCCGCTTGCGCCCGGCATGGTAGCCGGCGCGGTGCGCGCACGACGCACCAACGATGTGAGCAGGTGATTAAGGGCCACCTTCCAGTATTCAGGCGATTCGGGCGCGGCGCACACAGCGCCACACAGCGCCAGGCTTTTCATTCCGTCTTCGCTGCCAGGGGCGATCACAGCAATCGCATCCCTCAGCCAGCTCGCCAGAAGCGGTTCATCAGGGGCTTTACGCTGGCACCGTGGACAAGGATGGACATCGTAACCACGATCAGGGTCATGTGGATGAGTTCCAACGCCATCTCTTCCGGCAAGCCGTGTTCAATGGCGTACATCAGATAGTAGAGCGAGCCGATGCCACGTACCCCGAACCAGCCGACCATGCCGCGAACGCGCGCCGGCGCGTGCGAACCGAGCAGCCCGATGGCAACGCTGAGCGGGCGAGCGACGAGGAACAGGAACAGCGCGAGGCTCACCGCTCGCCAACTCCACGAATCGAGAAACAGCGAGCCGCCGACGAGCAGGATCAAGAGCAGTTCCGAGAGCCTCTCAAGATGTTCCTTGAAGATCAGCGAGCCTTCGCTGACGGTTGGCACGGGATCGCCGCCACCTGACGTGGCGACCGGGTCGTGCCCGGCAAGCCCTTTTTCCACGTTGGCGGCCCTGGCACTGATCAGCCTGACTTCGGTCTGTCGAAGCGACACGGCGGCAAAGAACACCGCGAGAAAGCCCCATGCATTGACCAGTTCGCTGAGGCCGTAGACGACGCCGATCAGTCCCAGGCCGAGGAAATCGTCCATCAGCTCGTGGTCAAGGCGTCTGCTGCGCAGAGTCCAGCCGAGCCGACCGAGAGCGGAACCGAGGACGACGCCGATGGCGATCCCGGCAACGGTCGCCCACAACACATCGACGAGCACCCAGCGCAGGCCGAAATCGCCGAGGTCGTGCAAGCCGAGCAAACCCAGGCCGAGCATTACGAACGGGAAGGCGCTACCGTCATTCATGCCGGCTTCGCAGGTGAGATTGAAGCGCAGGCGGTCGCGGTCGCCGGGATGGCGGATTTGAACGTCGGTGGCGAGGACCGGGTCCGTTGGCGCCACGATGGCGCCGAGAAGCACCGCTGCGCCGATGGACAGCCCGAGCACGTAGTGGGCGAAGGCGGCAACCATGGCCACGGTCAGGACCATCGATGTCGATGCCAGAAGGAGCGGTGTGCGCCAGCGGTCGAGTTGCATCGGGGCAGGCATCTTGACCCCGGCGGTGAAGAGGGAAATCAGCACCGCCACTTCGGTCAGCACTTCCAGCAGTGCCGATTCCTTGAGCGGGTTGAAGTGAAAGGCGTTGAGCAGCGTCGGCCCGACGAGCAGGCCGATGGACAGGTAGATGATCGCCGAGGTGACCGGCAGACGCTTGATGAACGACGGGGTCAGACCCATGACCAGCAACAGGCCGCCCACCAGCAGGAACCACAGTGGTCCAGTCATCGCAGCGTTCCCCTTGCGAATGTCGCGAATGCTGTGCTGCCCCTCGCCGCCCTTGCCGGCGGACGGAGCAGGTCAACGATACGCCAGGCATGGCAGCGCCGCGCGTGCACTAGGCCGTGGACACTTCGTCGGTGCGCACGAGAAAGCTCTTGAGGACGCTCGGTCCGAAGCTGGTGACCATCGCCACATCGGCGGCATCGCGGCCGCGCGCCATCAGGATGCGTCCGATGCGAGGAACGTTGTTGCGGGCGTCGAAGGTGTACCAGCGGCCGCCGAGGTAGACGTCGAACCAGCCGGAGAAGTCCATCGGACCGGGCACCGGCGTGATCCCGATGTCGCCCAGATAGCCGGTACAGTAGCGGGCCGGTATGTTCATGCAGCGGCAGAAGGTGATCGCCAGATGAGCATAGTCGCGGCACACGCCGGCGCGCTCGTTGTAGGCATCCCAGGCCGTCTTGGTCGAACGGGCGAACTGGTAGCCGAACTGGATGTGCTGGTGCACAAAATCACAGATCGCCTGCACCCGCGCCCAGCCGGGCGGCGTGTGCTCGAACAGACGCCATGCCTCGGCGGACAGTCGATCGGTTTCGCAATAGCGGCTGCCGAGCAGAAAGACCAGCGTCTCTTCCGGCAGGTCCTGGAGGGCGATCTGTTGCGCCTGCGCAGCGATATCGTCCACCTGGCCCGAATCGCGTACGACACCGTCGGCAAAGATGCGGATCTCGCCGGGCGGGGCGACGATTCGGCTACACCAGTTGCCAAAGCCGTCGCGATAGGCAACCACTGGTAGCGCGGGATCGGTCATCAGGTGGGCAGGCACCACGACGTCATTCATCCGTGAGTAGTGGATGTCGAGCATCAGGATCATCGGGGTCGGTTGCGCGCACGCATAGACGATGTCATAGCCGATGCGAATTTTCATGGGAGCTTCCTGGTGGTAGGTGAGTTCATGGAGAGCAAGGCACGCCGTGGGTCGTCAGCGTAGTGCCGACGCCAGCGTCGTCACTACGGCGCGGCGCAATTGCCGCCACAGGCGCGGCTGGGCGAGCACCAACGCCTGGTTGAGTTCAATCTCGATCCCGACATACTCGCTGGGCGCGAAGCAGCGGCGCATGGCAGTGGTCAGTCCGTCGTTCTTCCCATGGTACGGGTAATTCCGGCGCACGCGCAATTCGGCCGAATGTTCGGCCAATGCTGCCTTCCAGCGGGCCGCCAGCGCCACCTCTCCTGGTCGTGCCGGGTCATATAACAGGCCGATGTCGGCGTTGCGGACCTGGCCGTCGAGGACCGGGGTGAAGCTATGCGACGAAACATGGATCACCCGCTGCCCGGCCGCTACCGCTTCCGCCACCGTGTTCATCAGCCGCTGCCGGTAGGGCGCGTAATGGCGCGATACGATCGCCTGCTTGCTCGTCGGCGATAGCGCCCGCGTCGCATCCGACCACGCTTGTGGACTGGACAGCGATCGATTCAGATCGACCAGCAGGCGGCTCACCGTCGATGTCACCAGGGGTGCCTGCAGGGCCGCGGCGAGATCGCGCGCCATGATCAGGGCGCCGCGATCGTAGCCGCGATGGCTGGACAAGCGGGCCTGCCAGCCATGAAAGAGGTCGACGTAGGCGGCGGGGATGCGCTTGCCACCATGCTCGCAGGTGACGACATGGAAGTCGCGCAGGTGCTCCGGGATGCTGGCTGGCGACCGCAATGACTCACCAGACCAGGGCTGGAAGTTCTCGAAACACACGGCGAGTGCCTTCGCTCCAGCTCTGGTGCAAGGAGGTGAAGTAGGTGTCGCCTTCGGCAAAACGGCGTCGCATTCGGATTTCGAGGCTGTCACGTTCGTAGCAGATGAGGTCGATCGGCATGCCAACCGAAAGGCTGCTGCGCATCGTCGAGTCGAACGACACGAGAATACACTTTGCGGCGTCCGCAAGGTTTGTCGAACCGACGATGACGCGGTCGATGAGCGGCTTGCCGTATTTGGTTTCGCCGGTCTGAATATAGGGTGTGTCGCCACCGGCCTCGATGAAGTTGCCTTCGGCATGGATGCGGAACAGGCGTTGCCCTTCGCCGCGGATTTGCCCGCCGAGGATGAACGACGCGTTGAAGCTGATGCCGCTCGCTTCCAGAGACGGACCATCACGCCGTTCGATGTCGCGCATGGCGTCGGAAACCAGATTGGCCATGTCGAACATGGTGCGCGCCTTCCACAGCGACGCCTTGTTGTCCGGATCTTCGCCGCGCTGGGTCAGGACGCTGATGATCGCCTGGGTGCCGGCGAGATTGCCAGAACTCAGGAGGACTATTGCCCGCTCGCCCTTGCGCTCGAATACCGTCATCTTGCAGAACTTCGCGAAATTGTCGATACCGGCATTGGTTCGAGAATCCGACGCAAAAATCATGCCCTCGTCCAGCAGTACGCCAACACAGTAAGTCATCCTGCCGTCCCCGAGTGAGTGCGGTCACCTGAATCGAAATGTCAGAGTGACGCTGCAGATAGCTTTGCCATGAACAATGATTTCGCCTCGCAGCCTGGCCTTGATAGCGCGTGCCGCGCCTATGAGCACAGGAAACGAAGAAGCCGGCAATGGCGGCTTCTTCGTTCAAGCGAAGGGCAGCGATGCCCATAGCGGCTACGGTTTCAAGGAGTCCTTGACCGCGTCCCTGGCGTCTTTGAGGTTCTCTTTCAGGTCGCCGAGATGTTCCTGGAGTTCGCCTTCAGCCTGGTTTTTCAATCCCTTTGCCTGCTGCTCGGTACTGCCGACCAGTTTTCCGACCTCTTGCTGAATCTTGCCGCCCAGGTCTTTTGCTGCGCCCTTGACTTGATCTTTGTTCATCGTGAACTCCTGACTTGTGGTTGATACTTCTGATAGGCGAGCCAGCTTCGGTTCGTCTTGCGACTCCTGGTCATCAAACAGGCGATGCCTGGTGTCGATGTAGGGAGTCTGATCGCAAACGGGGGTCAAGTTCTGTGCGCTAGGAGACATAGGCGCTTGCGCGGGTGTCGGTGCCTGCATGTGCGGTTCGCCCTGCGCGTCGGGCAAAGTCCGCACGCAGCGCTGGTCGGCGCGACGGACGGGCCGTCCGCTTCAGGGCGTGACACCACCCCGGGTCGCTCGCCACGCGGGCCTCCCCCCACTGCCGGATGTGCGCCACCGCACAGACGGTGTTCGTCATTTTGACTACGCTGCGGTTGAGAACTCGACCCGCTGCCGAGTCGGGCGGCGGCTGGCTCTTCAATACTTTCGGGATGGCTGGCGGCGGGGGATTCAACCTCTACAGCCTGTGGGTAGCGGTTGTCGGCGCAAGCGTGCTGTTGCTGTTGTAGCACGCGGTTTCACGCGGCCTTCGCTAGGCCGAAAGTCCTGGCGAAGGTCGCTGTCGAGGCGCGGCGTATCGATGGCGCGCCGGAATCTGGAAGTTCTGTTCAACCTCAATCAGGAGAATCAATCATGAAACAACTTGGCAAGTATCTTTCCGCACTGTTCCTGGCGGTAACGCTGGTCTCCGCCGTGGGATGCGCGTCAACCGCGAAGCAGGAGGGGACCGGCGAGTATGTGGACGACAGCGTCATCACCAGCAAGGTCAAGGCCGCCATATTCAACGAGCCCAGCCTGAAGTCCGCCGAGATCAACGTCGAGACCTTCAAGGGCACGGTTCAACTGAGCGGCTTCGTGAGTTCGCCGACGGCGATCAGCAAAGCGGTTGCGGTGACCCGCAGCGTCGGCGGCGTCACCTCCGTCAAGAACGACATGCGGGTCAAGTGAGCGCTGGCACGATGAGCATTCGCGGCCAGCGCCGGAGCATGCAATCCGGCGCTGGCCGCGGAGCGCCGGCCGCGCTCGAAAGAAGTCGCGCAGCCAGGCCGATGAGTGACTAGCGTGCGCTCAGCCGGCAAACACCCGCAGAATCCGGGGCCCTAGCGATGCCTTTGCACTTGCCTGCCGCGCGATCCACCGCGGACCGCGATGCCGAGTCCCCGCCCAGCGAAGTTGCGGCGGCGTCCGACGCGTCCCAGCCGACGCTTCGTATCGGGTCGGGCACGCAGAATCTGTCGCTGGCCGTCCTCGCCACGCTAGCCGTGGTCTTCGCACTGGAATGGGCGCAACTTTTTGTCATCACCCTGCTGCTCGGACTCCTTTTCGCCTACACCCTGAATCCTCTGGTCGTCTGGCTGGAAAGGATCAGGGTCCCGCGCGCACTGGGCAGCAGCGTGGTGATGGTGGGGGTCGTATGTGCGCTCACTCTGGGGGCCTACTCCTTGCGTGGGCAGTTTCAGACCATCCTCGATCAGGTACCGGCGGCGGTGAGCAAGTTGTCGACCGGCCTCGCCAGTGTGCGCAAGGGCGAGACCAGTACCATGCAGAAGGTGCAAACCGCTGCCAGCGAGATCGAGAAGGCGACCAGCCAGGCGGCAGGTATTGATTCAAACCCCCGACGGCCGGCAACGCGCGTCATTATCGACACGCCCGGCTTCAAACTCGGCGACTTCCTGTGGGCCAACTCCGTCGGCGCCGTGGGACTGATCGGCCAGGCAGCGATGGTGCTCTTCCTGACTTTCTTTCTCTTGCTGTCCGGCGACACGTACAAGAGGAAGCTGGTGCGACTCGCGGGTCCGACGCTGGCGAACAGGAAGATCACCGTTCGCATCCTCGATGACATCAACGCCTCGGTCCAGCGCTACATGTCCATGCTCCTGGCGACCAATGTGCTGGTGGCGCTGCTTACCTGGCTGGCACTGCGCTGGATCGGTCTCGAGAACGCCGGCGCCTGGGCCGTGGCCGCAGGCCTGCTGCATGTCATTCCCTACTTCGGTCCGGCGCTTACTGCCGCCGCCATCGGCATGGCCGCCTTCCTGCAGTTCGGCACCCTGTCGATGGCGCTGCTGCCCGCCGGTGCGTCGTTGGCGGTCGCCACTTTCGTCGGCACCTTCGTCACCACCTGGATGACCGGCCGGATCGCCAGGATGAATACCGCGGCGGTATTCGTCTCGCTGCTCTTCTGGGCCTGGCTGTGGGGCATCTGGGGAATGCTGCTGAGCATCCCGCTGACGGTCATCGTGAAAGTGGTGGCTCAGCATGTGGAGCAACTTGAGCCGGTGGCGGAACTGCTCGGAGAGTAGGCGGCACACATCCCTCGCCGTGCTGCCGTGCTTGACGATTTCGTTTTAACGGTCATGACCGTTTGTGCGCAGTAACAGCAGTAAGTCTAGCTCCCCCGGCCCTTCTCCCGCAAGGGGAGAAGGGAGTTTCGTGAGTCGCATGCGCGACTTTCACATCAAGAATAGGACCCCTTCAATTGAACGTCGACAGCAAGCGCAGCAGCTTTTTGCGGCCATTGAAAGCCCGGCTACTCGGTGATGGGGGGCTACGGACCTTGCCTGACGCAGAACCCCCGTTGCGCTCCGAGTTGTACAGCGCCGATCAAATGGCGCTGCACGGCGAGGTGCTCGCGGCCGCGCACACGCTGATTGCTGGCCAGGCACCGGACCGGCTCCTGGCTCGGCTGGCAGACAACGAAAGAACCCTGGTTGACGTGTGCCAGCTGCTGACGACGGCGGCCACCGAGAGCCGCCGGATGATGCCGGCCGGGGAATGGCTGCTCGACAATTTCTATCTCATCGAAGAGCAGATCCGCACGGCCAAGCGGCACTTGCCAAAGGGCTACAGCCGCGAACTCCCGCGCCTGGCGCACGGGCCTTCGGTCGGGCGTCCGCGGGTGTACGACATCGCGCTGGAGACCATTGCGCATGGCGATGGCCGCGTGGATATTGACAGTTTGAGCGGCTTCGTGGCGGCCTACCAGGGCATCAGCCCGATGCGGCTGGGCGAGTTGTGGGCGATCCCGATCATGCTCCGCCTGGCAGTGATCGAGAATCTGCGTCGCGTCGGCGTGCGCATCGCAGCCAGTTGGGCCGAGCGAAACCTGGCCGCTACCTGGGCCGAGCGGATGGCGGAGACGGCAGTCAGCGATCCCAAGAGCCTGATCCTGGTGATCGCCGAGATGGCGTCCTCGGATCCTCCGATGGTCGGCGGCTTCGTCGCCGAACTCGCGCGGCGCCTGCAGGGACGGGGTCCCACTCTGGCACTGCCCCTGACCTGGATCGAGCAGCGCCTGTCGGAATCGGGTCTGACCATCGAGCACCTCGTGCAAGCGGAGAACCAGCAGCAGGCCGCCGATCAGGTCTCGATCAGCAACAGCATCGGCAGTCTCCGGGTCCTCGGCGCGACGGACTGGCGCACCTTCGTCGAAATCCAGAGTGTCGTCGAGAACACCCTGCGTGAGGATCCGGGCGGCGCCTATGGGCGGATGGATTTCGCCACCCGCGATCGATACCGCCATGCCATCGAGAGGATCGCGAAGAAGGCTTGCCTATCCGAGGGCGAGGTCGCCCGCAAGGCGGTCGAGCTGGCGCGCATGGGCGCAGTCGCGATCGCTGCTGGCGGCGGCGCTGGCGATAGCCATCGCGCCGGGCACGTCGGCTACTACCTGATCGACAAGGGTTTGCCACAACTCGAGCGCGCGGCGCAGGTGCGCCGTTCCGGCGCCGAGGCCTTGCGCAAAACGGCAGCTCGCTTCCCCTCACTGGTGTACCTGGGCGGCATCGCGCTGATCACGGTGATCGTCGGGGCAAGCTTGCTGGCGCAGGCGTTTGCCGCCGGGGCGCCGGGCTGGCTGCTGGTGCCGATCGGCATCGTCTCGCTGCTGGCTGCCAGTCAACTGGGCGTAGCGCTGGTGAACTGGCTGGCAACGCTGCTCGTGGCGCCGCATCCCCTGCCCAGAATGGATTTCAGCGAAGGTATCCCGGCCGACGCACGCACTCTGGTCGTCGTCCCGACGATGCTTACCAGCGCTTCCGGCGTGGAGGATCTGGTCGAGGCGCTGGAAGTCAGGTTTCTGGCAAATCGCGATGAACGCCTGCACTTCGGCCTGCTGACCGATTTTCGCGATGCCCGGCAGGAGTCGCTCCCCGAGGACGATGCGCTGGTCATTCTGGCCGGGACGAGGATCGGCGAGCTGAACGCGAAGTACGGCGGTGACGGGACCAGGATCAGGGGTGACCTCTTCTTCCTCTTCCATCGCCCGCGACGTTGGAACCCCGAGGACCGGCTGTGGATGGGTTACGAGCGCAAGCGCGGCAAGCTCGCCGAGCTGAACGCGCTGCTCCGCGGGGGCACCGGGAACGGCTTTGCGCTTGTCGTCGGCGATCGCGCGCTCCTGTCGTCCGTCAAATACGTGCTGACGCTGGACACCGATACGCAACTGCCGCGCGATGCGGCGCGGCAATTCGTCGGCACCATGGCACACCCGCTGAATCGCCCTGCCTACGATGCAGCGAAGCGGCGAGTCACCGCGGGCTACGGTATCCTGCAGCCGCGCGTGGCGATCGGCCTGCCGGCGACGAACCGCTCGCGTTATGCGCGCCTGTATGGAGGCGAGCCGGGCATCGACCCCTATACGCGCGCGGTCTCGGATGTCTACCAGGACGTGTTCGGCGAAGGCTCGTTCATCGGCAAGGGAATCTACGACGTCGATGCCTTTGAGCAAGCGCTTGGCGGGCGCTTCCCCGAGAATCGCGTCCTTAGCCACGATCTTCTGGAAGGGTGTTACGCACGCGCGGGACTGCTCAGCGATGTGCACCTGTACGAGGATTACCCGATCCGCTATAGCGCTGACGTGAGCCGGCGCTACCGCTGGATCCGCGGCGATTGGCAGCTGGCGGGGTGGCTGCGCAGGCGCGTTCCGGGCGCGACTGTCGGGGCGGACAACAGGCGGCAGAAAAACCCGCTCTCGATGCTGTCGCAGTGGAAGCTCTTCGACAACCTGCGGCGCAGTCTCGTCCCCGCGGCGCTGACGCTGCTCCTGCTTTCGGGATGGACGCTGCTTGCGCCGGCCTGGTTGTGGACCCTGGCAGCGATCGCCATCATGCTGCTTCCGCCCCTCTGCGCCACTCTCCTCGACGTCTTCCGCAAGCCCGAGGAGGCGCTCCTGAGGCAGCACCTGGCAAGCATCACGCGCTCGGCTTACCGGCACTTCATGCAGCTCCTGTTCGAACTCGCCTGCCTTCCGTACGAGGCATTCTTCAGCCTGCAGGCGATTACGCGCACGGCCTGGCGGATGCTGGTGACACGCTCGCGATTGCTCGAATGGAATCCGTCGGGGGAAGCGGATCGCGAGGCGGGCGAGCGCGACCGTGGCACGCTTGCAGCCTGTTTTCGGACGATGTGGTTTGCCCCGGCGATGGCCGCGGTGACGACGATGTACCTGGCGGCATCGAGCCCGGCGGTGCTGGCGGTGGCCGGGCCGATCCTGCTCCTGTGGTCCGCCTCGCCGCTCATTGCCTGGTGGATCAGCCGCCCGCTGGCGCCTCGCAAGGCCAGCCTGAGCGGCGAGCAAACGCTCTTTCTACGTGCGCTGTCGCGCCGCACCTGGGCGTTCTTCGATCGCTTCGTCGGCCCGGACGAGCACTGGCTGCCGCCGGACAATGTCCAGGCCCGTGTTTAACATTCTCAAAAAAACCTCTTGCATAATCAACTGCTTGCAAGGCACTTGAATCTCTAATGGCACAACAAGCGCGTAATTTCGTGTCAGGCGACCAGTTTTCGGGTTCCTCCGGGGTCTGAGTTGACGCCCAAGGCGCGATAGATCGCCATCAGCTCGGGCTCGGCGGCAGTGGCCTTGCGGACGTGCAGCGTGCGGCCATCGCGTTGCCGGAAAGTCGTCGTCACCCGGCGCTGGATCGAGAGGGTTTCGCGCAGGGTCGCCCAACTGTCGGGAATGCCCGCCGCCTTCAGCTTTAGGCGAAGGAACTGCACACACTGGTAAGCCAGCACGGTAATGAACAGATGGCCGTCGGCGCGCTCTTCCTTGTGATGAAAGACCGGCCGCAAGCCCAGCTCACTCTTGAGGCTGCGAAACACACTCTCCAGGTCAGTCAGCAGGGTGTAGGTGCGCCAGAGCCGCTCCTCGTCCCAGTCGAGTTCATTAGTGCGCAAGCAATAGACGCCCGGGTGCGTCGCTTGGCTCCCCTCGCGCGGCACCTTCTGCCAGGTGATCCCGGTGACCCGCTTGCCCGATTCGTCCGTCACCAGGTCCACCGTGTAATGCTGGCTGGTGCCGCGACTCTTCTGCTTCAGCCGGCCGAGTCGTTCGTGCAATTTGTCGGGGCGCTTCTCGGCACGTGGTTTGGCCAGGCCGTCCTGCATTTGCTGCAGTCCGGCTTCGAAGCGCTGGCTGAAGGATTCGAGCATGGCCTCCTCCTTGAGCTGCCGACCCGGTGAATGGCAAAACAACTGCAGCTCTTTCCCGTCTTCACTGAGCGCCTTTTGCAGCCGCAACGGTTGCTCGTCGGCGGTCTCGATCGTGACCGCCTGTGTTTCATCGAACTGCCGGGTCCCCCCGCGACGAACGACCAGGTAGCGATAGCCATGTTCGACCAGCCAGGCGATGTTGGCTTCGGTAGCGATGCCCGCGTCCATGATCACCAGCGCCCCTGCCGGGGCGTCCAGTCCGGTCAGCATGCCAGCAAGCGTGCCGGCTTCGCTGACATTGCCTTCGAAGGTCTGCGAGCGGCGCACAAAGCCACTGCCGTCGAGCACCAGGCCGAGCGTCACCAACGGGCAGTCGCTGCGCTTCTCCTTGGAACGGGCACGCTTGGCCTTGCGATTACTCGGAACTTCGCCTTCAAAATACGTGTTGGTCAGGTCGTAGAGCGTGATCGTCTCTTCCAGGCCAAAGAGCGTGCGAACGGTGCCGAACAAGCGCGCTTCAATCACTTCCCGATGCTTCATCAGGACGTCCGAAGCACGGTAAAGACTCATGTGCGACATCGACAGGAAGTCGACGTCGATCAGCTCGCCCAAGGCGCTCTGCTTCTGCAGCCAGCTCCAGGTCGCCCGCTCGGAGCCCGGGCGGCCCATTCTCCCGATCAGGTTGCCGATAATCGACGCCCGCAGCACGCCATTGACGCCCAACTCTCGCAATTGGTCGATGATGCCCAGTTCGGTCAGCGCATGCAGACCGACGTGCTCGACGCCAACCGAGCGCGGCTGCATCACTTGCAGCGAGTCAATATCGACTTCCTCGAACGTCACCGGCGGACGCGGCTTTCCGCAGGGCTCACTGGCCTCCGCCGCCGGCGGCGAGTCGCTCATCGGCGACCGCACGATCAGTTGCCCCGCGTAGCGCTGGGCTGCGCTTTCGATAGGGCCCGTGCAGGGCAGTGGCAGGAGCGCTTCCTGGGGATGCAGAAGCTGTTCGATGCGACGACACAGCACCGGCCAGTCCTCCTGCTTGATGGCGAAATTACGCCCGAGATTCAGCAGGGTGATCTGACGGACCTTGCCTGCGACGCGTTCGCCCCGCACCAGCCGAAAGGTGAAGTAGCCCTCGCCGGTGACCTTGTTGTTCGTTCGTGTCTGTCGGATATACATGCCCACGATCGTACAAGAAATGCAAGGGGAAAAACTAGGCTTGAAAAACTATTATGGCACAACATTGCGCCTCAGAAATGCGGCCTATTGAGAATCAATGACTTACAATCGCCGCAGCCCGGAAAAGGCCGCAATATGACAAAGAGTTGTTAAAGAGGGGCAGGAGTATCGCGTTGCCGCGGTGGCGCATCGCACATCGCCGACCAACATCGGGCTGGCGCTGCTGGCCAATCTGTCGGCCTACGACTTCGGCTACCTGGTGGCCGGAAAAGTCCTCGAGCGTGCGGCGAATACGCTGAATACGATGGACGCTCTGGAACGACACCGCGGGCACTTCTACAACTGGTACGACACGCAAACGCTGCAACCGCTGCTGCCACGGTATATCTCGACGGTGGACAGCGGCAACCTTGCCGGCCATCTGCTGACCCTGCGCGCGGGTCTGCTGGCCCTTGCCGACGACAGGATACTACCGGTGCAGCTGTTCGAAGGCCTGGGCGACACGCTCAGGATTCTTCTTGGCGAGGCGGACGAAGTGGCTGCGGCGCAGGCGACGGCATTTCGGAAGGAACTGGAATCGGCGTCGGCTGCCCGTCCCGAGAGCCTCACGGCGGCGCGCGCATGCCTCGCGCGTCTGGCGAGCAGCGCCGCCGAACTTGCCGCCCTGGTCGCGGGACGTCCGCATGGCGGGGAGATCACGGCGCCCGAGCAGGAAGAAAAAGCTCGCGACGAGGGCTGGGCGCCGGCGCTTGCGCGTCAATGCCGCGAGGCCCTGGACGAGCTTTGCTTCCTTGCTCCGCGGCAAGTTCTGCCGTCGCTACCGGGTGCGCAAGAGGGGCTTGCCGCTGGCGCTGCAATACCGACGCTGCGCGAACTGGCCATGGCAGGTAATGGCCGGGCCGGCGACAGGATGGCAGTGATCGAGCAACTGGCACTGCAATGCCTGCAATTCGCGCGCATGGAATATGACTTCCTTTACGACAAGTCACGCCATCTGTTGAGCATTGGCTACAACGTCGCCGAGCGGCGTGTTGACTCGGGCTACTACGACCTGCTGGCCTCGGAAGCGCGCTTGTGCAACTTCGTGGCGATTGCGCAGGGTCAACTGCCACAGGAGAGCTGGTTCGCCCTGGGGCGCCTGCTCACCGGCAGCGACGGAGAACCGGTTCTGCTGTCTTGGAGCGGTTCGATGTTCGAGTACCTGATGCCGCTGCTGGTGATGCCGACCTACGACAACACGCTGCTCGACCAGACCTGCAAAGGGGCGGTCGCCAGGCAGATCGAGTATGGGCAGCTGCGCGGCGTACCCTGGGGACTGTCGGAATCGGGCTACAACACGGTCGACGTGCATCTCAACTACCAGTACCGTGCCTTCGGGGTACCCGGCCTGGGACTCAAACGCGGACTGGCAGACGATCTGGTTATTGCCCCCTATGCCTCGGCCCTGGCGCTGATGGTGGCGCCCGAGCAGGCCTGCCTGAATCTGCAGCGGCTCGCCGCCGAGGGCTTCATGGGCAGGTTCGGTTTCTTCGAAGCGATCGACTACACGCCTTCACGGCAGCGCCGCGGGCAATCGCACGTGGTGGTACGTTCCTTTATGGCCCATCACCAGGGCATGAGTCTTCTCGCGCTGGCCTATCTAGTGCTGGAGCGTCCGATGCAGCGGCGGTTCGAAGCGGAGCCGCTGTTCCAGGCGGTCATGCTGCTGCTTCAGGAGCGCATTCCCAGGACGACGGCCCTGTTTACGCACACCGCCCAACTCTCGGCGATCCGCTTGCCGTCGCTTGCGGCGGAAACGCCGATCCGGGTGTTCAGCAGCCCCGACAATCCGATCCCGGAGGTGCAGTTGTTGTCGAACGGCCGCTATCACGTAATGGTCAGCCAAGCAGGCGGCGGCTACAGCCGCTGGAAGGATCTCGCCGTCACGCGCTGGCGCGAAGATCCCAGCGGCGATCACTGGGGCACTGTCTGCTACGTTCGCGATGCCCAGAGCGCTGCCTTCTGGTCGACCGCCTATCAGCCGACGGCCAAGCGCCCGCAGCACTATGAAGCGATCTTTTCCGAGGGGCGAGCCGAGTTTCGCCGCCGCGATTCCGTTGCTGCCGTTGCTGCTGGTGCTGAAGACGGCGAATTTGAAACGCACACCGAGATCATCGTCTCGCCGGAGGATGACATCGAGTTGCGCAGGGTGCGCATCACCAACCGATCGCGACAACGCCGGGTAATCGACGTCACGAGCTATGCCGAAGTGGTGATCGCGCCGCCGGCCGCCGACGTCCTGCATCCGGTCTTCAGCAATCTGTTCGTGCAGACCGAGATTCTGCGCGACTGCTGCGCGATCCTGTGCACCCGTCGGCCCCGCTCGCGCGGCGAGCAGGCGCCCTGGATGTTCCACCTGATGACCGCGCACGGGGCCGATATCGGCGAGGTGTCCTACGAGACCGATCGCCTGCGCTTTATCGGCCGTGGCAGAAGTTCTGCTGCGCCCCTGGTGATGAGCGACCCCGCGGCGCTTTCCGGCAGCGAGGGTTCGGTGCTCGATCCGATCGTCGCCATCCGCTGTTCGCTGGCGCTTGATCCCGAGCAAACGGCCACTATCGACATCGTTTCTGGCATCGGCAGCTCCCGCGACATGGCCTTGAGCCTGGTCGAAAAATACCAGGACCGGCACCTCTCGGACCGCGTCTTCGATCTGACCTGGACGCACAGCCAGGTGGTGCTTCGCCAGCTCAACGCCAGTGAGGCCGATGCGCAGCTCTACGCGCGTCTGGCCAGCTCCGTCATCTACGCCAACCCTTCGCTGCGCGCGGACGCGGCTGTGCTGAGCACGAATCGCCGCGGGCAGTCGGGGCTGTGGGGTTACGGCATCTCCGGTGATCTGCCGATCGTGCTGCTGCAGATCGGGGATGCTGCCAATATCGATCTCGTGCGCCAGTTGGTACAGGCGCACGCGTACTGGCGCCTGAAGGGACTGGCGGTGGACCTGGTGATTTGGAACGAGGATCACGCCGGTTATCGCCAGCGCTTGCAGGAACAGATCCTGGCATTCATCGCCTCGGGCGTCGAAGCGAGCGTGATGGACCGGCCGGGCGGCATCTTCGTGAGGTCTGCGGAGCACCTAAGCAGCGAAGACCGCGTTCTGCTGCAGTCGGTCGCGCGTGCCGTCATCGCCGACGGCCGGGGAACGCTGGCCGAACAACTCGACTATCGTCGGCTCGCAGAGCCGCGCGTACCCCGGCTTGTGGTGACGCGCGCCCAGCGCAGTGAGGATCGGCCCGACACGACTGGCGCCAGTGAGACGGCGCGCAGCGATCTGATCCTGTTCAACGGGCTGGGAGGATTCACCCCGGACGGGCGCGAATATGTCATCACCCTGGCGCCCGGCCAGGTGACGCCGGCACCGTGGGTCAACGTTCTGGCGAATCCGGGCTTCGGGACGGTTGTCTCGGAGAGCGGCGTCGGCTACACCTGGAGCGAGAACGCGCACGAATTCCGTCTCACTCCGTGGCACAACGACCCGGTCTGCGACGCCAGCGGTGAAGCCCTCTACCTGCGCGACGAAGAGAGCGGCCACTTCTGGTCGCCGACGCCCTTACCCGTGCGTGCCGCGGCGCCCTATGTGAGCCGGCACGGATTCGGCTACAGCGTCTTTGAACATTGCTCCGGCGGCATTCGCTCCGAACTATGGATCTACGTGGCCATCGACGCCGCGGTCAAGTTCTCGGTGCTCAAAGTGCGCAACGAATCGGGGCGGCCGCGCAAACTGTCCGCGACCGCCTATATCGAGTGGGTGTTGGGGGATGTGCCCGCGAAAACGGCCATGCATGTCGCCACCGAGATCGATCGGCGCAGCGGCGCCCTGTTCGCCAGAAATCCCTATAGCGCGGAATTCGCCGATCGGCTTGCTTTCTTCGACGTCGATGACACGCAGCGCAGCCTGAGCGGCGACCGTACGGAATTCCTCGGGGGCAACGGCACGCTCGGCGATCCGGCTGCCATGCGCCGCGCGCACCTGTCCGGCAGGGTGGGCGCGGGTCTGGATCCCTGCGGCGCGATCCAGGTCGGCTTCGAACTGGCCGACGGGGAGGCGCGTGAAATCGTCTTCCGGCTCGGCGTCGGGCGCAACGCCGATGACGCCGGCGAGCTTGTGCAGCGCTTTCGCGGCCCATTGGCCGCGCGCGGCGCACTCGAAGCGGTGTGGCAGTACTGGAAGCACACGCTCGGCGCGGTGCAGGTGGAAACACCCGACGCGTCGGTGAATGTCCTGACCAACGGCTGGCTGGTGTACCAGACACTGGCCTGCCGTCTCTGGGGGCGCAGCGGATACTACCAATCCGGCGGCGCCTTCGGCTTCCGCGACCAGTTGCAGGATGTTATGGCGCTGATCCACTGCGCGCCCGAGCTGGTGCGCGAACATCTGCTGCTCTGCGCCAGCCGGCAGTTTCAGGAGGGAGATGTCCAGCACTGGTGGCATCCGCCGTCGGGCCGTGGCGTGCGCACGCATTGTTCGGATGACTACCTGTGGCTGCCGCTGGCAGTGTGCCGCTACGTGAGCAGCAGCGCGGACACCGGGGTGCTCGATGAAGAGGTGCATTTCCTTGAAGGCCGTCCGGTAAACGCCGGCGACGATTCCTACTACGACCTGCCCGGGCGCTCCGCCGAGGCGGCCAGCCTCTACGAGCACTGCGTGCGCGCCATCCGGCACGGTCTGCGCTTCGGCAATCACGGCCTGCCGCTGATCGGCTCGGGCGACTGGAACGACGGCATGAACCTGGTCGGCATCGGCGGCCAGGGCGAGAGTGTCTGGCTCGGCTTCTTCCTTTGTGAAGTGCTCGGACATTTCACCGCCCTGGCGCGTGCGCGCGGCGACGCGGTCTTCGCCGAGCGTTGCACGGCCGAGGGCGCGCGGCTGCGCCAGAATCTCGAACGTCATGGCTGGGACGGCGCGTGGTACCGTCGCGGCTACTTCGACGACGGTACACCGCTCGGCTCGGCAAGCAACGCCGAATGCCAGCTGGATTCAATCTCGCAGAGTTGGTCGGTGCTCTCCGGGGCGGGCGACGCGCTACGCGCGCGCATGGCCATGCAGGCGGTGGACCTGCGGCTCGTGCGCCGCGAGCACGGGCTGATCCAGCTTCTCGATCCGCCCTTCGACAAGTCGAATCTCGACCCCGGCTACATTCGCGGCTACGTACCGGGCGTGCGGGAGAATGGCGGGCAATACACGCACGGCGCGATCTGGGCAGCCATGGCCTTCGCCGCCCTGGGCGACGCGCGGCGCGCATGGGAACTCACGGCCATGATCAACCCGGTGAATCATGCCACTACGGCGCAAGGTGTCGCCACCTACAAGGTTGAACCCTACGTCATGGCAGCCGACGTCTATGCGCTCGCGCCGCACACCGGGCGCGGTGGATGGACCTGGTACTCCGGCTCGGCCGGCTGGATGTATCGGCTGATCGTCGAAACCCTTCTCGGCGTCAGGCTGGAGGGGGACAGGCTGACTCTCGCTCCGTGCGTGCCGGCGAACTGGCCGGCATTCAGGATTCACTACCGTTACCGGGAGACGGTTTATCACATTGCCGTTACGCAGGAAGGTATTGGCGAGCAGGGTGCGCAGGTTCCGATGACCGTCACGGTTGATGGCGAAGAACGAGGCGAGCAGGGCATTCATCTGGTGGACGATCATCGCGAACACCTGGTCGAGGTGGTCTTGCGTGCCGGGTGAGACGGTGCTTCTCGCAGTGCACGCCTGCGGATAAGGCGAAGCCTCGACGACCACTTTTAGGCCTTTTTTTTCGCTGCCAAGGCCCGGGCGTCTGGCGACCGGGCGGGCCGATCCAGGCACAGCGTCGCCTGGTGCCGCACTCGGCTCAGATAAGCCAGCGTTCCTCTGCCGGCTCAAGGTCGTCGCCGTTCTCCTGCGCTGCTTCCGGGGGCGTGGTCGTCGCCTCACCGGCAGTGACTACCCGGTTGCGCCCTTGTTTTTTCGCCTGGTAAAGAGCTGCATCGGCGCGCTTGAGAGCCGCCTCGAGCGAGCCGCCCGAAGCGTCTGCCAAACCCAGACTCAGAGTCACCGGCAGGCTGTTGTCTTCGCCCAGGTCGATGCAGTTGTCCGCCGTACGCTGACACAGCCGCTCGGCAAGGCGATGTGCTTCCTCGAGCGTTGTTTCCGTAAACAGGAAGGCGAACTCCTCGCCGCCGTAGCGACACACCCAGTCCGACTGGCGCAGGGTGTCGCCAAACAACTCGGCGAGGGACTTCAGAACCCGGTCGCCGACGGCGTGTCCGTGGCGGTCGTTGATGTCTTTGAAGTGATCCATGTCAGCCATGCCGACGCAGATCGGTCGCGCGTAGCGGTGGGCACGTTTGAGCTCTTCCTCGGCAAGAGCCATGAAGTGTCGGCGGTTGAACATCCCCGTCAAGCTGTCGGTCGTCGCCTGAACGTGCAGTTCCTGGCGAGCCTGCTGGTTCTCGTGCATGACGTCACGCAACTGGCCGATGGCGCCCTCGAGGGCCCTGATCTCGGTCATCGAGGCGCTTGCAAAGGGCGTTGGCGCATGCCCGGAACGCAGCTCGCACAAGGCCTCGTCCATCTTTTGCAGGGGACGGATCAGATGACGATGGATGAGGAACAGAAAACCGCCAACGAAGACGGCGACCAGTGCCAGCACCAGCGCCAGCTTGAACTGGCTGCGCAGCATGGTCGCCGACATCAGCTGCAAATCGTCGGTGGCCAGGTTGGCGCCCTCGATCGAGAAGTCGTCGGCCAGGAGGCTCAAGCGATTGGAGAGCGTTTCCCATTCGGCGTAACGCTGCTCGGTCATGCCCTCGCGTGCGGCGAGCACGAGAAAGCTTTCAACTTCACTGGCCAGCGTCGCTGTTCTGCGGTCGGCGAGCATGGCCGGGTGGCTGCTCAGCAGACTGACGATGAACAAGGCCTGTTGGCGGGCGACGGGCGTGCGGCCGGAAAAAACGCGCTCGCCGTCGAGGCGCAGCTGTTCGATGTTACGCGCCAGGCGAAACTGTTCCAGCGTACTCGGGACGGTGTTGTTCAGCAGGCGCGCCGAACTCGCCAGCACCTGCCGCTGATCGCTCGCCAGCCAGACGATCTGTGCCACGAAAGCAAGCCCGAAGAGCGCGCCAAGCAAGGCAAGAGCCTTTCCGGCAGGCCAGCTACGCTGCGTCCAGTGACGCAGCGATGTTCGCCAGTCGCTCATCAGTACATGTCGAAGGGAAAATACCGCCGCCAGAGGCGAGGGTAGCTGCCATCCTGGCGCATCTCATCAAGCGCGAGATTAAGCTGCTGGCGCAACTTTTCGTCCGTGCGCGCGAGGACGATATGCACGCTGCCGCCCAGTTCATCATCGACTAGGCTGGGGCCAACGAAGATGGGCGTCGACGTTGCGCTGGGGTCGAGCGCAAGATAGGCCAGCAGGGTTGGCACGAATGCAAAATCTGCTTCTTGATTGTCAAGGGCCAGGAGGCACTCGCTGACCGTCCCCAGGTCGATGAGCTCGAGGGCCTGCGTTTTCGCGATGCGGCGCAGATAAGCGTGCTGCTGGGAACCGCGGACAGACGCCACGCGAACCTCGCGCAGCGTCTGGATGGTGAGCTCGCCTGTGGATTGGCGGGCATGGCGGGCGATGCGTAGCGCAGTGTCTGGAAACGCCAGCAGGCGGCTGGAGGAACGCCAGATGGGATGGCTGAACGCGACCTGCGCCTCGCGAGCCGCGGTGCGCAAGTGATTCCCGAAGCCAAGTTCGAAACGCTTGCTTTCGATTCCGGGAATGATCGCGGCAAATTGGGCGTAGGAATAATCGCACCTGGCCTTCAAGCGGCGGCAAACTTCGCGCGCCAGGGCGAGATTGAAATCGGCGAGCAGTGTCGATCGGCTGGCCGTCGCTTGCCCAGCGACCGGCTGCGGGTTTACCGCCGCCTGCGAAATAACCACCCGCAATTCGAGCGCCAGCGCGCTGCCCGCTGCGAGGAGAGCGGCGCAGCAAAGCGCCAGCAGTGGGCCATTAAGTGTTCTGGCGAGCGCCTTTGCAGCCGCCTGTGGCAACGCCGAGAAGCGAGGCGAATCGTAGCCCCGTCGCAAGCCGGCGATCCGGACAGGGCTGCAGATCGGCGGGCGGAGGAGAGCGGTCAACGGTCGTTTCCTGGACTACTGCAAGCGGAAGGGAAGGTGCTCGGTGTTCAGGCGATCGAAGCGCCCATCGCGCTTGATCCGGTCGAATGCAGCATTGATGCGGTCACGCAGTTCCGGATTCCGCGGATCGACGCTAAAGCACACCTCGCCACTCAGTTCGGGCGCCTGCAAGACGGTGGTCTGCAGGCCGAGGGGCTGGATCAATGGGTCCTCCCGTAAGGTCAAGGCGGTGGCCATCGGCATCAGCACCGCGTTGACCTTCCCCCCGCTCAGCAGCGCCGGAAGTTCGGAGTGATGATTGACCGTGCTGACCTGCCAGCCCTGCGCCCTGGCATAGCGATGCTGCGCGCTGCCGGCGACCGCCGCCACCCGAGCGGTCGCCGCACCTGGCTCGACGCCAGGTTTGGCAAACCAGATGCTGTTCGAGTGGTAGTACGGTTTCGAGAAGAGGACCCTGGCCTGACGTGCCGGCGTGGCGAGTAGACTGACCGCTGAAAAATCGAACTCTCCGGCAGCCACCGCATCGACGACATCAGCAAGTTCGACAACGGTCAGCTCGCAACGGACTTTCATTTCCTCGCACAAGGCGCGCGCCACGCCGACGTTGAAACCCGCCGGCTTGCCCGTTTCATCGGTGTAGGACATCGGTGGAGAGTTGCTGAGAATGGCGACGCGCAGGGCACGTTCGCCGGCCTGTGCCGGCACGCCCGAGGCAAGAGCCAGGAGCAGCAAGCCGCAGGCCTGGCTACGTATCCGGGTCTTCATCACCGCGCTCCCCCTGATGTCGCAGACTTCCAGTCTAACACCCACCAGGGCCGCGTGCTCTCGTGGCACGCCACAACAGACATTCTCGGCTGCCGGCCCTCGGCAAGACGCAGGCTTGCGCACCGGCTTGCCGGACGCGCTACGCATGGCTTTTCCGCTTGTGCCGCAAGCGCTGAATCTTGTACCTTGTCGGAATGAACCTCAGCTCGCTGCTTTCCTTTTCCTGGCGCATGCTGCGCCGTGACGCGCGCGGCGGCGAGTTGCGCCTGCTGGCGGCGGCGCTGGTCGTCGCCGTCGCGGCGCTGACCGCTGTCGGCTTCTTTACTGATCGCGTGCGCCAGGCGCTCGAACGCGAGTCGCACCAGTTGCTCGGCGCCGACCTGCTGTTGGTCTCCGACCAGCCGTGGCCGGCGACGTTTGCCGACGAGGCGCGCGCAGGTGGCCTGCAGGTGGCCGAAACATGGACTTTCCCGAGCATGGTCAGTCATGGCGACGCTGCCGACATGCGTTTGCAGTTGGCCGAGGTCAAAGCGGTCAGCGCCGCTTATCCCTTGCGCGGCTCGCTGCGCGTTGCGCCAGCACTGAACGTCCCTGACGCAGCGGCCGAGGGCATCCCCGCGAGCGGTGAGATCTGGATCGACGAGCGTCTGGCGTCGGCGCTGGCGGCGCGTGTCGGCGACCAGCTAAGCGTCGGGCAATCGTCACTGCGCGTTGCTGCCGTGCTGACCCTGGAACCCGATCGCGGCATCAATTTCTTCAGCGTCGCCCCGCGCTTGCTGATGAACCTCACCGATCTGCCAGCGACCGGCTTGCTGCAGGTCGGCAGCCGCGTTGGCTATCGCCTGCTGGTGGCCGGCGACGCGGCGCTCGTCAAGCGCTATCAGCTGGACATCGAAACGCGCCTGCAGCGCGGTCAGCGCATGGAAGACGCGCAGAACGGTCGGCCGGAGATTCGTACCGCGCTCGATCGGGCACAGAAGTTCCTCGGCCTCTCGGCCTTGCTGACCGTGGTGCTGGCGGCGGTGGCCGTGGCCCTTGCCGCCCGGCGCTATGTGCAGCGGCATCTCGACCCCTGTGCCGTGATGCGCTGCCTGGGGGCGACGCAGCGGCTGCTCCTGCATCTCTATCTCGGGCAGTTCGCCGTCCTCGGCCTGCTCGCCGCCGGGGCCGGCTGTGGCATCGGTTATCTGGCGCATTTCGCGCTGCACGCCTGGCTGGCGCCGTTGTTGGCGACATCGCTGCCGCCACCAGGCGGGCTACCAGTCGTGCAGGGCGTGGCGGTGGGCCTGTTGTTGCTCTTCGGTTTTGCCGTTCCGCCCCTGTTGCAGCTGAAGAAGGTGTCCACGCTGCGCGTCCTGCGCGGCGAGTTGGGAAGCCCGCAAGCCGGCTTGCTGGGTGGCTATCTGCTCGGTTTCGTGGCTCTCGCGGCGCTGATGTTCTGGATCGCCGGCGAAGTCGCGCTGGGTGCCTACGTGGTCGGTGCTTTCACTGTCGCCTTGGCCGTGTTCTCCTTGATTGCCCGTCTGGCAATCCGCCTCGCAGCGGCAGCACGCGGCGGCGCCGGCAGGTCTGGCGGCATCGGCTGGCGCTATGGTTTGGCCAGCCTCGAACGACGGGCGTCCGCCAGCGTCGTGCAAATCGTCGCCCTGGCCCTCGGTTTCATGGCCCTGATGTTGCTGACCGTGATCCGCGGCGATCTGCTCGAGGCCTGGCAGAAAGCCGTTCCGCCAGATGCGCCGAACCGTTTCGTGGTCAATATCCAGCCCGAACAGGTGGCGCCAGTGCGCGCCGTGCTGGCCGCAGGGGCCTTGTTTCCAGAGCTGGCGCCGATGGTTCGTGGACGCCTGATCCGCATCAACGGTGCCAAGGTCAGTGCCGCCGACTACAGCGACGATCGCGCCCAACGCCTGATCGAACGCGAATTCAATCTGTCGATGCGTGCCGACCTGCCCGAGGGCAACAGCGTGAGTGGCGGACGCTGGTTTTCGGCCGCTGATCTCGCGGCCGATGGCCAGGATGCTCAGGTGAAGGCCGGGGCGAATGACGAGGCCGCGGCATCGCTGGAGGAGGGGCTGGCGAGAACGCTGGGCCTGGCCGTCGGCGACCGCATCGACTTCGAAGTCGCTGGCGAGACGGTCGCCATGCGCGTGGTCGGCCTGCGCCACGTCGACTGGGACACGATGCGCGTCAATTTCTTCGTGCTGACGCCGCCGGCAGCTTTGCAGGGCTATCCGGCGAGCTGGATTACCAGCTTCCACCTGCCCACCGAGAAGGCGGAGCTGATTACGCAACTGCTGGCCGATTTTCCCAATCTGACGGTCATCGATGTCGCCGCCATTTTGCGCCAGCTGACGTCGATCATGGACCAGGTAGCGCAGGCGGTGCAGTTCATTTTTCTGTTCACGCTTGCCGCCGGGGTCATCGTTCTCTACGCGGCGCTGGCTTCGGCGGCGCAGGAGCGACGCTACGAACTGGCGGTGATGCGCGCCCTCGGCGCCCGTCGTGAGCAGCTGCGACGCGCCTTGCTGGCCGAGTTCGCAGCGGTCGGCGCGCTGGCCGGCCTGATCGCCTCGCTGGGAGCCATCGCCATCGGGCAGTTTCTGGCGCGCGAGGCCTTCAACTTCACGGTGGCGATCAATTTCTGGCTACCGCTGGCGGCCATTGTCTGCTGCGCGACCCTGGTCACTGCGGCGGGCTGGTTTGCCGCGTCGCGACTGTTGCTGACGGCCCCGCTGGAGACGCTGCGTGCCGGTAGCGCCTGAGTCAGCGGTGCACCAGCCGTGCACCAGCCTCGGCCACCCTCCGGCTGACACGGTGACACGCGCCGACGCCAGCGCAGGCTTGGCTGCTGCCGAGAGTAGTGATGCTTTTCGTTATCATGGCTGTGCCAGCGGCACGACCGCGTGGCGCTGCTCGGGGTTCGCTCGGCGACCCATTTCTTTGCCAATACGTTACCAATCGCTGCACGCAGAAGGAGTTTGAGAATGAAGGGCAAGACATTACTGGTGTTGCGACACGGGAAATCGGACTGGAGTACCGGCGAGGAGGATTTCGATCGCCCGCTGGTTGGCCGCGGTCATCTCGGCAGCAGGAAAATGGGGGCCTTGATCAGGCACCTGAAGCTGCGTCCGGATGTCGTCCTCAGTTCGCCCGCCGCGCGCGCACGGGCGACCACCGAAGCGGCTTGCCAGGCGATGGGGCTGGCGGCGAAGAAGATCAGCTGGGACGAGCGCATCTATGCCGCACCCACCGAGTTCCTGCTGGCGGCGCTGGCTGATTGCCCGCCGGGCGCCGAGCGCGTGATGCTGGTTGGACATAATCCCGGCGTGGAGGATCTGGTCGCCTACCTGGCGGAAGGCGAGCTCGACATCCCGGACGACGGCAAGGTCCTGCCGACGTCGGCGCTGGCGCAGCTGGAAGTATTTGCCGATTGGTCGAAGCTGACGCGCGGCTGCGCGACGCTGGTCGCGCTGACCCGACCCGGGCAGGTACCCGACGACCTGCCGGCCGCCGATGACGAAGACGACCCGGAGGAGGAGGACGATAGCCGGCCCGTTCCGGACTATTTCTACACCCAGTCGGCGGTCCTTCCTTATCGCCTGCTCGACGGCAAGTTGCAGATCATGCTCATTGCCTCGCGCAAGGCGACGCGCTGGGTAATCCCGAAAGGGGTCAAGGAGCCCGAGCTGTCCTTGCGCGACTCTGCCGAAAAAGAGGCCCTGGAGGAGGCGGGTATTCGTGGCCAGCTCGACGACGAAGCAATCGGCGACTACGACTACAAGAAATGGGGTGGCGTGTGCAAGGTCACCGTCTTCCCAATGGCGGTCAGCGAAAGCGTGCCCGAAGAAGAGTGGGAGGAGAGCCACCGCGAGCGGCAATGGCTGGAGCCGAAGAAGGCCAAGCGCCTGATCGCCGAGCCGGCCTTGCGCAAACTGGTCGACACCTTGGCGAAAAAGATAGCCAAAGGGCTGGCCAAGGAACGCTGAGGATGTCCTGAAGCGGCCGCGCCGCCAGGTGGCGCCGCTGGCGGCGGCTCCTGGCGCCGGCCTGCGGGCAAGCGCGATGTTGGCCCACCAAGGCTGTCGGTGGGCCTGCCGATCAGATGACCCGGATACGGATCACGTGCTCGACCTTGGCGATGGCGCGGAGCACGTCGTCACCGGGTAGCGTTTCGACGTCCACAATGTTGAAGGCCAGTTCGGCACGGCTCTTGTTCACCATGTCGACCACATTGACCTTGTTTTCGGCGAGCACCGAGAGGACCTGACCAAGCACCCCGGGGACATTGTCGTTCGAGAAGATGATGCGCGCGGTGCCCGGGCTGCGCTCCATGCTGATCTTCGGGAAGTTGACCGAGTTCTCGATGTTGCCGTTTTCCAGGTAGTCGACAAGCTGGTTGGCGGCCATCACCGCGCAGTTCTCTTCGGATTCCTCGGTGCTGGCGCCGATGTGCGGCAGGGCGATGATCTGCGGGTTTCCAAGCAGAGAGGGTTCGGGAAAGTCACAAACATACTTGCCGAGCTTGCCGGCGGCGAGACTCTCCAGCACGGCCGCTGCGTCGACGATCGTGTCGCGCGCAAAGTTGAGCAGGACTGCGCCGGGCTTGATCGCCGCCAGGGTGTCATTGTTGATCATGTGCCGGGTGCCATCGACTGCCGGCACATGCATCGAAACGTAGTCGGAACGTGCCAGCAGCGACTGCAGGTTCTCCATGCGGCTGACCTCGTTGGAGAGGCGCCAGGCGGCGTCGATCGACAGCACCGGGTCGAAGCCGACCACTTTCATGCCCATTGCCAGGGCCATTTCGGCGACCATCGAGCCAATCGCCCCAAGGCCGACGATGCCCAGGGTCTTGCCCTTGAGCTCGTTGCCGGCAAAGCGCGATTTTTCCTTCTCCACGCGCGGCGACATTTCCGCCGGATCCTTGAGATCGGCGAGCGATTGAACGAAGTTCATGCTGTCGACGATGGCACGCGAGCTCAGCAACATGCCGGCCATGACCAGTTCCTTGACCGCATTGGCATTGGCGCCCGGGGTGTTGAAAACGACGATGCCGAGCTTGCCGTACTCGGCGACCGGCACATTGTTGACCCCCGCGCCGGCGCGCGCCACCGCCAGGAGCGACTGCGGCACTTCGATGCCTTGCAGCTTCTGACTGCGCAGGAGGAAGGCGTCGGGGTGGGCGATGTCGCTGCCGACTTCATACGCCTGACGCGGGAAACGATCGAGACCGCTGAGCGCGATCTTGTTGTAGGTTCTGACCTTGTACATGGAAGTGTCGCTCGCAATTGGAGGTTGGGTGATGAAGCTGCCCTTACTGTGAAAGTCGCGTCCGCGACTCACGAATCTCCCTTCTTCCCCCTCGGGAGAAGGGCCGGCGGAAGGGGGGGCAGTCATGATCTGCGGTATCTCGACAAATCATGACTGTTAGCCGGTTCGCGACTCCGCGGCTCAGGCCGCGACCTGCGCGTAGGCCCAGGCCAGCCACGGCATCAGCGCTTGCAGATCGGCGGTCTCGATAGTGGCCCCACACCAGATGCGGATTCCCGCCGGGGCGTCCTTGTACGAGCCGATGTCAAAAGCGACGCCTTCGCTGTCGAGCAGCTTGACCAGCTTCTTGACGCGCTCGGCGTCGAGTTCGAGACTCAGGCAGACGCTGGTGTTGGAGCGCGTTGCCGGATCCTTGGCGAGGAAGGAAATCCAGTCATTGGCGGCGACGAAATCGGCAATCACGGCGAGATTGGCTTCACTGCGGGCAATCGCTCCCTGGACGCCGCCGATGCTTTCGATCCACTGCAGGGCGTCGAGGTAATCGGCGACACACAGCATCGACGGGGTATTGATCGTCTCGCCGCGGAAAATACCTTCGTTGAGTTTGCCGCCGGAGGTCAGCCGGAAGACTTTCGGCATTGGCCACGCCGGGGTGTAGGACTCGAGGCGGGCGACGGCGCGCGGGCTCAGGATCAGCATGCCGTGCGCACCTTCGCCGCCGAGGACTTTCTGCCACGAGAAGGTCACCACGTCGAGCTTGTCCCACGGCAGATCCATGGCGAAGACGGCCGAGGTGGCGTCGCAGATCGTCAAGCCGGCGCGATCGGCCGGGATCCAGTCGCCGTTTGGCACTTTGACGCCCGAAGTCGTGCCGTTCCACGTGAACACCACGTCGTTGGAAAAATTGACCTGCGCGAAGTCGACGATATCGCCATAGTCAGCCTTGAGTGCATTCACGTCGGCAAGCTTCAACTGCTTGACGATGTCGGTGACCCAACCCGAGCCGAAGGACTCCCATGCCAGAACGTCGACGCCACGTGCGCCAAGCAGCGACCACATCGCCATCTCGACGGCGCCGGTATCTGATCCGGGAACGACGCCGACACGGTAACCCTCGGGCAGTCCGAGAATTCGCGCGGTCTCCGTACACGCCAGCGCCAGTACCTTCTTGCCAAGCGCCGAGCGGTGCGAGCGGCCGAGGGTGTCTAGCGACAGGGCATTGACGTCATAACCGGGACGCTTGCTGCACGGTCCCGACGAGAAATTGGGGTTTTTCGGTTTTGCTGTGGCTTGCATGATGGCCTCTATTCGGGAGAAGAAAACCGCTGAACACGGGCTTGGCCAAGCGCTGGCAGCCAGCGTCGAACAAGAGCGAGATTGTAACAGAGTGTCTTTTCCCAGGCAGCAGGCGCGCGCTGCTCACAGGATTGTGCGCGGGTGCGCACAAGCGGGTCTCTGCCGGCCCGGAAAATTCGCCACAATCTGGGTCGTCCTTTTCCGGCCATCGCCTAAAGAAATCTGCGCTGGTGTCGTAATAGTCTGCAGTGTACCGCCGCCGGTCCCTCTGTTCCCCGCCAGCAGACCGGTTTTCTACAGGAGTCTTCGCAATGCCCGAGATGATCGATGATGCCAACTGGCTTGCCGGCTTGCCCGCCGCGGCGTCGGTTGACCTGGCGCCCGCTGGTGAACCCTGGAAAGTGCTGTTGGTCGACGACGAGCCTGACGTGCACCCCGTTCTCCACCTGGCCCTGGACGACGTACGCATTGACGGACGTGGGCTGCGGCTATTCGATGCGCTCTCGGCGGAGGAGGCGAAACTGGCGCTGACTGCCCACGCGGACATCGCCCTGATCCTGCTCGACGTGGTCATGGAAAGCGACCGCGCCGGTCTCGATCTGGTGCGCTACATCCGCGACGAGCTGGCCCGGCGTAGTGTGCAGATCGTTCTGATTACTGGGCAAGCGGGTTACGCGCCACAGCGACAGGTGGTCAGCGACTACCAGATCGACGGCTATCTGCTCAAGTCGGAACTGAGCGCCGAGCGGATTTTCGTTGCCGTGCATTCCGCCATCCGCGCACATCGCTTGATGCGCGAGCAGGAAAGCCTCCAGGCAGACCTTCATCAGAAGGTGCAAGAGCTGGACGCGACCCTGGTGGTTCTGCGCGAGAGCGAGAGTAATTTGATCCGTGCCCAGTCGGTCGCCCATGTCGGCAGCTGGACTTACGAGCTGGGCCGCAACGAAATGCGCCTGTCGGCGGAAACCTGCCGCATCTTTGGACTGTGCGCCGGGACGGTGGGTAGTTACCAGAGCTATCTGGCGCGCGTCCATCCGGACGACCGCGCCGCGGTCGAGGAGGCATGGCAGGCGACAATGGCCGCGGGCACGGTCTTCCAGCACGAACACCGGATCATGGTCGGCGAGACAGTGCGCCATGTTCGCCAACAGGCGGATCTGAGCCGCGCCGCCGACGGCGCTCCGCTGCGTTGCCTGGGAACCACTCAGGACATCACTGAACGCAAGCAGGCCGAGGAGGAGTTGAAGCGCTCGAACGCCGAACTCGAGCAGTTCAGCTATGCCATTTCGCACGATCTGCGCCAGCCTTTGCGAATGGTCGCCAGTTACATGCAGTTGCTCGGGATCAGTCTCGCCGAGCAGCTCGACGGCGAGCAGCGCGAGCATTTCAAATTCGCCATCGACGGTGCCCGCCGCCTCGATCAGATGCTGGTTGCATTGCTCGAATACTCGCGTGTCGGTCGCTTGGGTGAGCCCCCCGCGTGGCTGGAAACGCGAGCCATCGTCGACGAAGCCCTGCTTTTCCTGCAGCCGGCGATCGCCGAGGCGCAAGCGAAGATCAGTGTGCGCGGCCATTGGCCACGCGCCTGGGTGCGTCCCGACGAGATCCTGCGCCTGCTGCAGAACCTGATCGCCAACGCCGCCAAATTCCGCCTTGCCGGGCGCTGCCCCGAGATCCGGGTGGCCAGCCGGGTGGCGCGCGGGCAGTGGTGCCTGAGCGTTGCCGACAATGGCGTCGGTATTTACCCGGGGCAGCTCGGCCGACTGTTTCAGGTATTCCAGCGCTTGCAGAGCCGCGCCAATTACGAAGGCAGTGGTGTGGGCCTGGCGCTGTGTCGCAAGATTGCCGAGCATCATGGGGGACGTATCTGGGCCGAGTCGGCGGGTGACGGGCAGGGGAGCCGCTTCTGCGTATCCTTGCCCCTCGCCGGGGATGGCGGCTGATGACCGCGGCTGAGCTGCCCGCCATGCGGCAACAACGCTATCTCGCCGCCGATCAGGCCCGTGGTACGATTGCCAGCTGCGCTGTCGAGCCGCTGCTGCAAGCACTGTTGTCGACCCTCGCCAATCGCCTCGCCGCCGCCAACGCCTTGTGCAGCATGGTCGCTGCGCACGGCCGCTGCCAGCCGCATAGAGGGAAATGAAGATGATCGGCAAACGCAGTTTCCCCTTTGTTATTCTCCTCGCCGAGGATGAGCCGGCTGACGCGCATCTGCTGAGTTTGGCATTGACCGAAAACCGCATTTGCGTCGATCTGCAGCACGTTCTTGATGGTCGTGAGGCGCTCGAGTATCTGCACCGGCAGGGTCGGCGTTTTGCCCTGGCTGTCCGTCCTGACCTGATTTTGGTCGATCTGAATATGCCGCGCATGAACGGCCGCGAGTTCCTTGCCGCGATCAAGGGCGATCCTGTCTTGTGTGACATCCCGGTCGTCGTCCTGAGTACCTCGGAAGTCGATCGCGACGTTCGCGACAGCTACCGCCTCGGTGCCGCTGGCTACATCACCAAGCCCCTCGACATCAGTGAATTCATCGTCGAGATCGGTCAACTGACCGACTACTGGCTCTCTCTGGTAAGGTTGCCCGAAAATCGATGAGCAATGAGCACTGACCAACGCGCAGCGGGCATCGCCATGATGAACATCGAGCATATGTTGCGGATCAGCCCGGCGATGCTCGACGAGGGAGAGACGGAGAGTAGCGGATGAACAAGTCGACCCGACGGCCCATCTCGATTCTGGTGATCGAAGACGATCCCGGCGATCTGGGACTGATCCGAACCAATGTGCGCCTTGCTGGCCTGCGCAGCATGGGCCAGGACGACCCCGTGATCTGGGCGTCAACACTCGCCGACGGGATGGCTGCCGCCGCGGTCAGCAAACCCGACGTGATACTGCTCGACTTGTCCTTGCCCGATTCGTCCGGAATCGCCACCGTGGAAGCGATGCGTGCGACGGCTCCCGCTGTTCCGATCATTGTCCTGACCGGTCAGGATGACCATCAACTCGCCGAGGCCGCTCTGCACGCAGGGGCGCAGGACTATCTGGCCAAGGGGCAGTTGTTCCAGCAGGATGCACTGGGACGGGCGATACGGCATGCGCTGGTTCGCCAGAAACTCGAATCACGCCTGCGCCTGTTCGACGCGGCCCTCAACGCTGTGGCCAGCGGCATCATGATCACCGACGTGACCGCGGCGATCACGTGGGCCAATCCCGCTTTTACGGAGATCACCGGCTTCACGATGTCGGAAGTCGTCGGCCGTAATCCCGGCGCGATGCTCAACTCCGGGAAGCAGGACCGGCGCTTCTACGAGGGCATGTGGCAGACCATTCTGGTCGGGCGCGTATGGACCGGCGAGCTCGTCAACCGGCGCAAGAACGGAAGCCACTTTGACGCGGCGCTGACCATTTCCCCAGTGACCGGTGGCGACGGAAATATTCACCACTTTGTCGCCGTCATGCAGGACATCTCCGCACGCAAGGCCACCGACGAGCGTGTTCAGCATCTTGCCCACCACGACCAGCTCACCGATCTGCCCAATCGCATGCTGCTCAGCGACCGTTTGTTCCAGTCGCTGGCACAGGTGCGCAGGGAGCAAGGAACATTGGCGGTGATGTTTCTCGATCTGGACGATTTCAAGCCGGTCAACGACACCCTGGGTCATGATATCGGTGATCTGCTGCTCAAGGAGGTCGCCCTGCGTCTGCGCGGCTGCGTGCCGAGGAATTCGGACACCGTTGCACGTCTCGGCGGTGACGAATTCGTGGTCCTGCTGGCGCAGATCGACCAGGCTGCCGATGCTGCAGTGGTGGCCCGCAAAATCCTCACGGCGGTCATGCGTCCGTTCGTTATCGGTCCGCACCACATCACGATCTCGACGAGCATCGGCATCGCCGTCTATCCGCAGCACGGCGACGAGGTCAGTGGGCTGTTGAAGAACGCTGATACGGCGATGTACCACGCCAAGAAAGCAGGTCGTGGCTGCTACCGTTTCTTCCGCGAACTCGCTGAAACGACAAGGGCTTAACTTGGCCGACACGCAGCGACAGGCTGACCCCCCGGACATTCGCCGAGCGCCATCGGCAAACGGTGGGGAGGGGCCGTTCTCGCGCTTGCTCGAACAAGACGATGAACAGCCACGGAGCTGGCTTCCTTCGCTAAGCTTCCTCAAGTACACCGCCTGGGCCATTGTTCTTGCGGCAGCATGCATGCTGCTGACCATGCTGCTGCTCATTCCGGATCAGCCCCGGCGGGCTGTTGGGCCAGCAGCCATGGTGCTGCTGGCAAGCACTGCCTTGTGGCTGCTCAACAGCGGTCGGGTGCGCGCTGCGCTGGCGGCATTGATCTGGGGCATGTGGTTGGCCGTGACCGTCCTCTCGCCGTTCTTCGGGGGAGTCCGGGCGTTGCCGATAATTGCCTACCCGGTGCTGATTCTAATGGGTGGTTGGCTGCTGGGCACACGCACGGCAGTCGTTCTCGCGGCCCTGACGGCGACCGTGATTATTGGCTTTGTGGCGGCCGATCTCTCGGCACTGCTGCCGCCCCAGCCGCCAACGCCAAGCATCCTCTACGGCCTGGTGCAGATCACCTGCGTCGTCGTGGCGATGCTGTTGATCATCTTCCTGACGCGCTCGTACCGGCAACGCATTGATGACGTGCGCCGATTGGGCAGCGATCTGGCACAGCGTACCGCCGAGGTCCAGGGCAGCAAAGCCGAGCTCGAGCGCGCGCAGGCGGTCGCCCGGGTTGGTAGCTGGGTCATCGACCTGGGCAGCGGTCAGATCAGAATGTCCGCCGAGACCTGCCGCATCTTTGCCGTTCCCGAAGGCACAATCGGCAGCATTGAAGCGTTCATGGCGCGGGTGCATGTCGATGATCGCCAGGCGCTGCAGCAAGCCAGCGAAAAGGCCTTGGCGGGGAAACCCAGCGCCGTTGAGTTGCGCATCGTGGTCGCTGCGTCGGAGCGCTGGATCGCACAGCACGCCGAGGTCGAGTTCGACGACACCGGCAAACCGCTGCGCAGTGTCGGTACGACCCAGGACATTACCGAGCGCAAGGAGCTGGAAGCCAGCCTGCGTGAGCAACGCGAGTTCTTTCGACTGATTTCGGAGAGTATCGGCGAACACATCGCGGTCCTCGATCTCGAAGGGCGACGGCTCTACAACAGTCCTTCGTATCGGCAGTTCTTTGGCGCTAACAGAGACTTGCTGGGCAGCGATTCATTCGCCGACGTCCATCCGGATGATCGTCAGCGGGTGATCGAAGCGTTCAGGCTGACGGCAAGGACCGGCGTTGGCCAGGAACTACAGTACCGTCTGATGCACCACGACGGCACCGTTCGGCACATGGCGTCGGCCGGAAAAGTGATCAACGACAAGAGCGGTCAGGTGAGCCGCGTGGTCGTCGTATCGCACGACGTGACCGACAAGAAGCAGGCCGAGCAACAGGAGCGGATTGCCGCAACGGCCTTCGAGTCGCAGCAGGGGATGTTCATCACCGATGCCTTCGGCGTCATTTTGCGCGTCAATCAGGCGTTTACCGAGATCACCGGCTACAGCGCTGACGACTGTGTCGGGCGGACGCCCAAACTGCTCAGTTCGGGCCGCCACAAGGCGACCTTCTATGCGGCGATGCGCGACACGCTCGAGCGCACGGGAACCTGGCAGGGCGAGATCTGGAACCGCCGCAAGAATGGCGAGATCTACCCCGAATGGCTGACCATTTCGGCAGTCAGGGACAGCGACGAGCAAGTGACCAATTACGTGTCCACGCTGACCGACATCACCATGCGCAAGGCGGACCAGGAGGAGATTCGGCATCTCGCCTTCTACGACGCACTGACCGGCCTGCCCAACCGCCGCCTGCTGCACGACCGTCTGCGCCAGGCGCTGGCGGCCAGCGCGCGCAGGGGCCGGCAAGGTGCTCTGCTGTTCATCGACCTCGACAACTTCAAGATGCTCAACGACACCCTCGGGCACGACATGGGCGATCACCTCCTGCAGCAGGTTGGCAAACGGCTGAAGGCCTGCGTTCGCGAACGCGACACCGTTGCCCGCCTGGGTGGTGACGAGTTTGTCGTCATGCTCGAGGATCTTGGCCAGCGTGCGCAGGAAGCCGTTGCTCAGAGTAGCCACATCGGCGAGAAAATCCTCGCCGCGCTCTACTGCCCCTACGATCTGGACGGCCACGAGTATCACAATACGGCGAGCGTTGGCATCACCCTGTTTGGGAGCGCGCACCACGGCGTCGACGAACTGATGAAGCGGGCGGATCTGGCGATGTACGAAGCCAAGAACAAGGGCCGCAATACCTTGCGCTTCTTTGATCCGCAAATGCAGGCAGTGGTGACTGAGCGCGCCAGCCTTGAGAAAGACTTGCGCGAAGCGCTGCAAAAGCGGCAGTTGCTTCTTTTCTACCAGCCGCAGGTGGATGCCGCCGGCGCCGTCATCGGCGCTGAAGCGCTGCTTCGCTGGCGGCATCAGCAGCGTGGCTTCGTCTCACCGGCCGAGTTCATTCCCCTCGCCGAGGAGACAGGGCTGATTCTGCCACTGGGCCTGTGGGTGCTGGAAACCGCCTGCGCACAGTTGGCAGTCTGGGCGGCGCAGCCGGGACGAGAGCAGTTGACGGTTTCGGTCAACGTCAGTGCGCGGCAGTTCCGGCAGCCGAACTTCGTCGACCAGGTACTGGCCGTTCTGGCCAGCAGCGGCGCGAATCCACGGCAGCTGAAGCTCGAACTGACCGAAAGCATGTTGCTCGACAACGTCCAGGAAATGATCGTCAGGATGAGCACCCTGAAAAGCCACGGTGTCGGTTTTTCGCTGGACGATTTCGGCACCGGCTACTCGTCGCTGTCGTACCTGAAGCGCCTGCCGCTCGATCAGTTGAAGATCGACCAGTCCTTTGTGCGGGATTTGCTCACCGATCCCAATGACGAGGTGATCGCGCGCACGATTATCGCGCTGGCCAGCACGCTTGGCCTGGCGGTGATCGCCGAGGGTGTGGAAACGATCGAGCAACGCGACGCGCTGGCGGCGCAGGGCTGCCACGCCTATCAAGGCTACCTCTTCAGCCGGCCGCTACCGGTGGCCGATTTCGACGCCTTCCTGAGGGGCTCGTAAGGCAAGCGGGTGCGATTCCCGGCGCGCACATTAACGGTCATGACACGTGGAGACACCCCAAATCATGAAAGTCATGACCGTTTCCCTCTTCCCCTGCCCCTTCTCCCGCAAGGGGAGAAGGGAGTTTCGTGAGTCGCTTGCGCGACTTTCACATTAAGCGAAGCAAACGGGCATCGGCAGTGCGCCACGCCGTGCGACTCAGGCGACGTCGGCGAGCAGTGCGAGTAAAATGCGCGCCATGAATCTGCTTGCTATCGAGACCTCGACCGAGCTTGGCAGCATCGCCCTGTGGCGCGAGGGCGAGCTGTTGCGCCGTGCTTGCCCGATCGGCGTTGCGCACTCTGAAACGCTGCTGCCGCTGATCCGGGCGACGCTGCACGAAGCGGGGCTGCGCCTTGCCGACTTGAACGCGATCGCCTTTGCGGCCGGCCCCGGCTCGTTTACCGGTCTGCGGGTCGCCTGCGGTGTCGCGCAGGGGCTGGCCGTTGCCCATCAGCTGCCGGTCGTTCCGGTTGGCACCCTCGAGGCGATGGCCTTGAGCAGCGCGGGCCAGCGCGTCATCGTCGTGCTCGACGCACGCATGGGCGAGGTCTATTACGCTTGCTATGCGGATGGCGTGGCCTTGGCGACGGTCGCTGTCGCTCATCCGTCGGCTCTGCCGCTTCCGGAGTCCACCGGCTGGCTGGCGTGTGGCAATGGACTGAAGGCGTATCCGCTCTTGCGCGAGCGTCTGGCGCCGTACGTGCAGGAGTGGCAGCCGGAATTGATGCCCGACGCGGGGGCTGTGGCACGCATCGCCGCGCTACGCCTGGCGCGCGGGGAGATGGTCGACGCGGCCGACGCGGCGCCGCTGTATGTGCGCAACAAAGTGGCGCAGACGGTGGCCGAGCGCCTGGCCAATGGTGGCAAGGCGTGAACGCGGTGCTGGCGGCACAGGTGGAGGTACTGCCGCTGAGGCATGGCGATATCGACGAAATGCTGGCCGTCGAGCAGCGCATTTATCCGTTTCCCTGGACGCGCGGCAACTTCGTTGATTCAATCGCCGCCGGCTACAGTGTCTGGGGCTGCCGACTCGCCGCCGAACTGATCGGCTATTTCGTGGTGATGTTGGCGGTGGATGAAGCGCACCTGCTCAACCTGAGTGTCAGCGAGAAATGGCAAGGAGCGGGTTTTGGCGCGCATCTGCTGCGCCACGCCATTGCTTCGGCGCGTCGGGCCGGAGCGACAGTGCTGTTGCTCGAAGTGCGGCCGTCAAACGCCAGGGCCCTGGCTCTCTATCAGCATTTTGGATTTCAGCAGATCGGCGTACGGCGCGGCTACTACGCGGCCGAAGCCGGACGCGAAGACGCGCTGGTACTGCAGCACATCCTTGAAGAGGTCTCGGCATGAGCGACGGAAATCCTCACGGCACGGGTTTGACGCGCCGGCAGTTGTTGCACGAGATGGGCCTGTCGTCGCAGTGGCGGCTGCGCGAGCAAGCGCTGGCGGGGCGAGCAGGCAAGGCAGCGCTCGCTCCACCGCCAACTGCGATTCTGGCCGTGGCAGGCGACGCGACAGCGGCGGTTGAGGTGTTTGAAGTGGTCGAGGCGGTCGAGGCGGTCGAGGTGCTCGCCCCAGCGCCGGTCGCCAGTAGTGCGGCGCTGCCGGCCGTCGACCGGGAGCAGCAGATTGCGCGTCTGGACTGGGACGGATTGCGGCACAGCGTTGCCGAGTGTCGCGCCTGCGGCCTTTGCGAGGAGCGTCGGCAGGCGGTACTTGGCGTTGGCGACAGGCGTGCCGAGTGGTTGTTCATCGGCGAGGGCCCGGGGGTCGAGGAAGACGCTCGCGGCGAGCCCTTTGTCGGACCCGCCGGCCAACTTCTCGATGCCATGCTCGCGGCGATCGACTTGCAGCGCGGCGAGAACGTCTACATAGCCAACGCCGTGAAGTGTCGCCCACCCGGCAATCGTACGCCGGAGAGCGCCGAGATCGCCACCTGTGCGCCCTATCTGCGGCGCCAGATCGCGCTGATCCAGCCACGTCTGATCGTTCTCCTGGGGCGGGCGGCGGCGAATGCCGTGCTCGGCGATAGCGGTTCGCTGGCCAGCATGCGCGGCAAGACCTTCGAGTATCGGGATGCGGACAATGCCGAAACGGCGATCCCGGTCCTGGTCAGCTATCATCCGGCCTATCTCTTGCGCACCTTGCAAGACAAGGCCAAGGCCTGGGAGGATCTGTGCCGGGCGCGGATGTTGATGCGCGCCGCCACGACTCCTGCTTCTCTACCGGCCTAACGATCATGACCGGAATCGTTCGACGGGCGGGGAGGGTAGGGAGCACACCCCCGAATTCCACGCCTTGGTCTTCAGTCTGTCTATTCCCGTAAAAGGAAACCGTCATGCGCATTCGTTTTCTGGCTGTCCTCGTCCTGCTTGCCAGCCTGCTCTCGGGCTGCGGCTACAACACCTTTCAGAGCGCTGACGAGGCGGTGAAGTCGGCCTGGTCGGAAGTCATCAACCAGTATCAGCGGCGAGCCGACCTGGTTCCCAACCTGGTCAGCACCGTACAGGGCTACGCCAGCCACGAGAAGGAAGTCTTCACGCAGGTGACACAGGCGCGGGCGCAGGTGGGCGGTATTCAGGCAACGCCGGAATTGGTCAATGATCCGGCTGCCTTTGCCAAATTCCAGCAGGCGCAGGCCGGCTTGTCCAGCGCCCTGTCGCGGCTGCTGGTGGTCGCCGAGAATTATCCGCAACTGAAGGCGGACGCCGCTTTCCGTGACCTGCAGGCGCAGCTCGAAGGAACCGAGAATCGGATTACGGTGGCGCGCAATCGCTACATCAAGGCGGTCGAGGGCTACAACGTCTCGGTGCGCACTTTTCCGAACAATCTGACGGCGATGATTTTTGGCTACGCGGTCAAGCCGAACTTCACGGTCGACAACGAGAAAGCAATCTCGACGGCCCCGAAAGTTGATTTTTCGGCGCCACTGGGTGCCGGCAAGCCTGCGCCGGCAGGCGTGAACTAAGGTCTGTCGAGCAATGTCCCGTCTACCTGCCTCCTGCCTGCCAGGCTGGCTGCTGAGCCTGTTCTTGCTGTTTGGCGCCGCTTTTGCCGCTGGCGCAGAGCAGGCGATACCGGTGCTGGCGGCGCCGGTCACCGACCTGACCGGCACGCTGACCGGCGAGCAAAGGGCCGCGCTCGACGGCAAGCTGGCAGCGCTCGATCGTCAGAAAGGGGCGCAGATCGCAGTCCTGATCGTCGCCTCGGTCAAACCCGAGGCCATCGAGCAGTACGCGCTGCGCGTCGCCGAGGCCTGGAAACTGGGTCGCCAGGGAATCGACGACGGCGCCTTGTTGCTGATCGCCAAGGAGGACCGACGCCTGCGTATCGAAGTGGGCTACGGCCTCGAGGGCGCGCTCAATGACGCGACTGCGAAACGCATCATCAGCGAGCTCATCACGCCGCGCTTCAAGCAGGGGGATTTTTACGGCGGCGTTGATGCCGGCATCGAGGCGATGCTCAAGGTCGTCGCCGGCGAGCCCTTGCCGGCTCCCGTCGCGCGCGCGTCCAAGTCCGACAGCGGCGACCGTTTCGAGACCCTGCTCTTTGCCGGCTTTATCCTGGTGTTTGTCGTTGGCGCTATGCTGCGCGCCATTTTCGGGCGTTTTCTGGCGGCCGGGATGGTTGCTGCCGCCGCTGGCGTGATTGCCTCCTTCTTGCTCTCGTCGCTGCTGGTCGCGGCGATCATCGCCGTCGTCGCCTTCTTCGTTTCGCTGCTGGTCGGTATCGCCGGCGCTCGGGGGGGAATTCCGGGCGGCGTGTCGTGGGGTGGTCGGCGAGGGGGCGGGAGTGGCAGGGGCGGCGGTGGCTTTTCAGGCGGTGGTGGGGGTTTTGGTGGCGGCGGCGCTTCGGGGGGCTGGTGATGGAATTGACAAGACTGCTGCGCCACACGATCCTGCCCGACTGGTGGGTCCGGCGCGTGTTTTCGCGACCCCTGTTGCAACGGCTCGAAAGCGTGATCGCGACTTCCGAGTCAGTGCATCTTGGCGAATTGCGGCTGGTGGTTGAAGGCAATCTCTCGCTGCCCGACCTCTGGCGCGGGCAGACGCCGCGGCTGCGGGCGATCGATCTGTTTTCGCAGCTGCGTGTGTGGGATACGGAGCACAACAGCGGCGTACTGGTCTATTTGCAACTGATCGACCGGCGGGTCGAGGTCGTCGCTGACCGGGGCATCGATCGCCGCGTCGGTCGGCCGTTCTGGGATGCGGTCTGCCGGCAGATGGAAGACGCCTTCCGCGCCGGGGATTTCGAGAACGGTGTGCTGCTGGCGCTGACAACGATTACCGAAGCCTTGCGTGAGCACTTCCCGGCGCCGGGCGACAACGCCAACGAGCTGCCCAATGCGCCGCTGCTGCTTTAGGCGATTTCTGTAAAAGAACAGTCCGTCCCTTTCCGGCAATCGTCTTAGGCGATTGCCGGAAAAGAACGTACCAGATTGCGCCGGATTTTCGGTCGGCTTCAAGGCGCGACAACAGGCACATAGTCGAACTATGTAACTGTTGTCGCAACACAGAAGACGGGCGAAAAGACAAGCAAGATGGTATGTTCTTTGACAGAAATCGCCTTAGTTCTCGGCGTCGGCGTAGCGGACGCGCTGGCGGGGCTTGCTGGGCTGTGTCAGGTGACCGAGCGGCAGGACGTGCGTCTGTTTGACATTTTGCAGGGCGATGCTGGTCTTGATGCGCGCGACACCGGGCAGGCAGAGCAGGCTTTTCATCATCAGTTCGGAAAACGAAGCCAGATCTGGAACGAGGATACGCAGCATGTAGTCGGCGTCGCCACTGATCGAGTAGCAATCGATGACTTCCGGCATTGCCGCTACTGCGCTTTCAAAGGTTTCGCTGGCGCTGTCGCCATGGCTCTCGAGGATCACCTGCGCAAAGGCAGTGACGCCAAGGCCGAGTGCAGCGGGGGCGAGCAAAGCGACGTAGCCGGCGATGATGCCGTCTTCTTCGAGCCGCTGGATGCGACGGCTGATCTGCGACGCGGACAGCTTGATCTGCTCGCCGAGAGTTGCGTTGGTGGCGTTGCCTTTCCTCTGTAGTGCGTCGAGAAGTGCAAGATCGTAGCGGTCGATGGTGATCTTTGACATGAATTGCCCAATCTATGCATGAAGTGTGCGCATTATAAGGATGTCCGGAAAAATATCCAACACTTCATGCGTGCTGTTGCGGTCATCAGTATTATCTTGTGACGACATCGGAGACCTGCTCATGAACCTCACCGAATCCCTGCTGCTGGCTCTCAAGGCGCACGGCGCCCGCCAGATCTTCGGCATCCCTGGCGATTTCGCGCTGCCCTTCTTCAAGATCATCGAGGAGTCGCAGATCTTGCCACTGTACACCCTGTCGCACGAACCCGGCGTTGGCTTCGCGGCCGATGCTGCGGCGCGCATCCTCGGTGGGCTTGGCGTCGCGGCGGTGACCTACGGCGCTGGCGCGCTGAACATGGTCAACCCGGTGGCGGCAGCGTACGCGGAAAAGTCGCCGCTAGTGGTCCTCTCCGGTGGGCCCGGCAAGAACGAGTCGAGGGCCGGGCTGCTCTTGCACCATCAGGCCAAGACGCTCGACTCGCAGTTCCAGATCTTCCGGGAAATCACTTGCGACCAGGTACGACTCGACGATGCCGAGCGGGCGCCGAGTGACATCGCGCGCGTGCTCGCCAATTGTCGGCGCTACTCGCGGCCGGTATACATCGAACTGCCGCGGGACATGGTCGCTCAGGCCTGTGCGTCGGTAGTGGCGATGCCCGCTGCGGCGGTCGACGACGAGGCGCTCGATGCCTGCGTCGAGGAAATTCGCGCGCGCCTGCAGCGCGCGAGCAGGCCGGCCTTGATGGTTGGCGTCGAGGTGCGCCGCTTTGGGCTCGAGGCGCGCGTCGCCGAACTGGCACGCCGTCTGGAACTCCCGGTGGTCACCAGTTTCATGGGGCGCGGCCTCCTGGCGGACGCCGATGCGCCACTGCTCGGTACCTACATGGGGGTTGCCGGCCTGCCCGAGGTGACCGAACTGGTTGAGACCTCGGATGGCCTGTTCCTGCTCGGGGTGATCGTCTGCGACACCAACTTTGGTGTTTCGGCGAGCAAGATCGATCTGCGCAAGACGATCCAGGCGCTCGATGAGCAGGTGACCATCGGCTACCATAGCTATGCGCAGATTCCCCTTACGGCGCTGGTCGATCGTCTGCTCGACAGGGTTCCTGCCGCGTCGCGCAGCTATTCGCTAGCGGCGCACAGCTTCCCGTGCAAGATGCTTGCCGATCAGGCGCCGTTGACGCCGACCGATATCGCCGCCGCGGTCAATGATCTCATGGCCGAGCACGGCAAGTTGCCGATTGCCTCGGACATCGGTGACTGCCTGTTCACCGCCATGGACATCGAACACACGGCGCTGGTCGCGCCGGGCTACTACGCGACGATGGGCTTCGGGGTACCGGCCGGACTGGGCTTGCAGGCGGCAACCGGGCAACGGCCGCTGATCCTGGTCGGTGACGGGGCTTTCCAGATGACCGGCTGGGAACTCGGCAACTGCCAGCGCTATGGTTGGGATCCGATCGTGCTGCTGTTCAACAACGCCAGTTGGGAAATGCTGCGCACTTTCCAGCCGGAGTCCCGGTTCAACGACCTCGGGCACTGGGGGTTTGCCGAAATGGCGGCCGGACTTGGCGGTGACGGGCAGCGGGTGGGCAGCCGCGCCGCATTGAAAGCCGCGCTTGACAAGGCGGTGGCGACGCGTGGTCGCTTTCAGCTGATCGAGTTGAGCATTCCGCGCGGTGTCCTGTCGGCAACACTGACGCGCTTCGTTGCCGGCGTAAAGAAGCTCAACGCGTGAAGTAGAGTGGCTTTCTGTGTAAGTCGCGCACGCGACTCACGAACCTCCCTTCTCCCTCTGCGGGAGAAGGGCCGGGGGCGGTAAGAAGTGGTCTGGGCAGCGAAGGGTGGCTGTGCTGCTGCGGCCCGGCGCGTCAATTAATTCAGTGCGCGCTATCGTCGAGGTGAATCACATCATCATGCTGCCGTTGGTTGGCCTGGTGACGGACTTTGACGAGGAACATTGAGGTGCTGAGGAAGAGGCCAAAAAGCGTGATCACCAGGTAGATCGACATCTCCGAGCGAATCATTACGTAGTAGATCCCGGTCATCGCCAGGATCGACAGGTTCTCGTTGAAGTTCTGTACCGCGATCGAGTGGCCGGCTCCCATCAGGATGTGGCCACGGTGCTGCAGCAGGGCGTTCATTGGCACCACGAAGAAGCCGGAGAGGGCGCCGATCAGGATCAGCAGCGGTACCGCCAGCCAGGTGTGGTGCACGAAGTTCATCACCATGACGATGATGCCCATGGCAATGCCCAGCGGAATTACCCGCACCGCTTTGCGCAAGGTGATCATTCGTGCGGCGCCGACGGCGCCGAGCGCGACCCCGACCGCAACCACCCCCTGCAGCATGCTCGACTTCGAGAGGTCGAGTTGCAGGGCGCTTTCCGACCACTTGATGACGATGAACTGGAGGGTGGCGCCGGCACCCCAGAAGAGAGTGGTGACGGCCAGCGAGATCTGGCCGAGGCGGTCTCGCCAGAGCAGGAGCAGGCAATGGTTGAATTCGCGCAGCAGGTACAAGGGGTTTTTGTGCAGCACGCGGTGGTCGACGCCGGTATCGGGGATGTAGAGGTTGAAGAGCGAGGCGAGGACGTAGAAAACGGCAACAAAACAGATCGCCATTTCGCCAACCGTATCGACGCCGGCGTTGAGCAGCGGAAAATCCAGGCTCAGTAGGGCCTCGGCGATGTCCGGTCGGATCAACAGGCCGCCGATGACGACGCCGAGAATGATGGCGCCGACGGTCAATCCTTCGATCCAGCCGTTGGCGACGACCAGCAGACGGTGCGGCAGGTATTCGGTCAGGATGCCGTACTTGGCCGGCGAGTATGCGGCCGCACCGAGACCCACCACCGCATAGGCCAGCAGGGGGTGCACCTGCCAGTACATCATCGCGCAGCCGACGATCTTGATGGCATTGCTGATGAACATCACCCGCCACTTCGGCATCGAGTCGGCAAAAGCGCCGACGAAGGCGGCGAGGAGCACGTAAGAGACCGTAAAAAAAGTCTTCAGCAGCGGCTCATATTCGCTCGGCGCCTGCATGTCGCGCAGCAGCGAGATGGCTACAATGAGCAGGACATTGTCGGCCAGCGCGGAAAAAAACTGCGCGGCCATGATGATGTAGAAACCGAAGGGCATTGAGCGTTCTGGAAGGGCTGTTCTTGATATGCTGGGCTTATACCATGAAAGACCGTGACTTGTTAGCGCGGCGCTCGGCAGCGAGGGCGCGCGTCGTACCAGGGCGAGCCCGCTCGCTCTGGCCGGCGCCTCGGTTTTGTGTTTGAATACAAAAAATAACCCGTGAGGGGGGAGAGGACTTATGGCGGATCGTCGCCTGCAGGTTTTTCACGCTGTGGCCAAGCGGCTGTCTTTTACCAAGGCGGGCGAGGCGTTGCACATGACCCAGCCAGCCGTGACCTTTCAGATCAAGCAGCTCGAAGAGCGCTTCAACACCCGCCTCTTCGATCGCGGTGGCGGGCGCATCTCGCTGACTGCGGCGGGCGATCTGGTGCTCGACTACGCCGAGCGCATCCTCGGACTGTCTGCAGAACTGGATATTCGTGTCGCCGAAATGACCGGGCAAATGAGCGGCAGCTTGCTTGTCGGAGCCAGTACGACGATTGCCGAGTTCATGCTGCCGCCGATCCTCGGCGAATTCAATGTGCGTTATCCACAGGTGCGCGTCCGGCTGACGGTTGGTAATTCGGACGTGATCAGCAACGCCATCGCTACGCATACGCTCGATATCGGCCTGATTGAGTCGCCGGTGAGCCTGCCGAGCCTGCAATGCGAAAGCTGTGGCGACGACGAACTGCAAATCGTGTGTACCCCCAGCCACCCCCTGGCCAGCTGCCGCGAAGTCGAGGCGCGCAGCCTGCTGGCGCACGACTTCGTCGCTCGTGAGCCGGGTTCGAGCACGCGCGAAGTGACCGACGGCTACCTGCGCGCCTGCGGCGTCGAGCCCGAAGAGCTCAAGACGGTCATGGAGCTGTCGAGTCCGGAAGCCCTGAAGGGGGTGGTGGCGACCGGGCTGGGCTTCTCGATTGTCTCGCGGGCAAGTTTCGAAAAGGAGCGGCAGCTGGGGACGCTGGTCGCCATTCCCTTGCGGCCGCGCCTGACCCGCAGCCTGTCCTTGGTCTATCCGAAGGAGCGCTTCCGCTCGCAGGTGGTTTTGAGCTTCGTCGAGTTTGCCCGCAACAAGCTCAAAGAGCTGCCTGCCTGATGCCGCGCCCGATCGAGGCGCGCATCGACCTCCCGGCGTTGCGTCACAATTATCTTGTTGCCAGACAATACGCGTCTCGTCAGCACCGCGAGGCGAAAGCCTGGGCGGTGGTCAAGGCCAACGCCTACGGGCATGGCCTGCTGCGCGCTGCTGCTGCACTCGGCGACGTCGCTGACGGTTTCGCGCTGCTTGATCTCGACGAGGCCATCGCCCTGCGCCAGGCCGGCATTCGGCAGCCGATTCTCCTGCTCGAAGGCTTTTTCGAGGCCGCCGATCTGAGTGTTTGCGCGGCCCACGACTTGAGTGTCGTTGTGCACCGCCTCGAGCAACTACAGATGCTGCGGCAGGCGACACGGGCGACGCCGAGCATGCACCTGCCGATCTATCTGAAGCTCAACAGCGGTATGAATCGCCTGGGGATCACGGCGGCCCAGTTGCCGGCCGTGCGGCGCGAACTCGAGGCTGCGCCGGCACTCGGCCCGCTGACTCTGATGACCCACTTTGCTGAAGCGGACGGCGTCGCTGACGAGCGCTGCATCGCCTGGCAGCTGGAGCGTTTCCTGGCGATGACCGCGGACTGGCCGGCAGCTGCGAATTTTCCGGTCTCGCTGGCCAACTCGGCGGCCATCCTGCGCTACCCGCAGACCGCGCACGACTGGGCACGGCCGGGGATCATGCTCTACGGTGGCAGTCCGTTCGCCGATGAGGACGCTGCGAGCTTTGGCTTGCAACCGGTAATGACGTTGCACAGCCGCATCCTGGCGGTGCAGGAAATCGGCATTGGCGAACGCGTCGGTTACGGTGGCAGCTTTGTCGCGCCAGGGCCGACGCGAGTCGGTATCGTCGCCTGCGGCTACGCCGACGGCTACCCGCGGCACGCCCCGGGCGGCACGCCGATCATCGTCGCCGGCCGGCGCACGCAGACCCTGGGGCGGGTGTCGATGGACATGCTCGCTTGCGACCTCACCGAGTTGCCCGACGCCGGGGTGAATAGTCCGGTCGTCCTTTGGGGCGAGGGCTTGCCAGCCGACGAGGTTGCCAGTGCCGCCGGGACCATCAGCTACGAGCTGTTCTGTGCTCTGGCCCGGCGTGTGCCGGTCGTCGAAGTTTGAGCGTGGCCAGGGTAGGGGGGGGTGCCCGGAAGACGGTTTTTTCGTGTACCGAATGCGGTGCCAGCGCCGCCAAGTGGCAAGGCCAGTGTCCGGGCTGCGGCGTCTGGAATACGCTCGTCGAGACCATTGCCGAAGCTGTCGCTGCTGGCCAGCAGCGGCGCTTCGCGGCGCTTGGCGGCACGGCAGGACTACAAACCCTCTCGGCCATCGAAGCGCGCGAGGAAGATCGCCTGCCGACCGGCATCAGCGAGTTTGATCGTGCTTTGGGTGGCGGACTGGTTGCCGGCGGGGTGGTGCTGATCGGCGGCGATCCCGGAATCGGCAAGAGCACGCTGTTGCTGCAGGCGCTTGCGGCCTTGGCTCCGGCGCGCAATGTGCTCTACGTCAGTGGCGAAGAATCGGGCCAGCAGATTGCCATGCGTGCGCGGCGGCTGGCGCTGGAGACCGGCGACTTGCGCCTGCTCGCCGAGATCAATCTTGAAAAAATCCTCGCCACGCTGCAAAGCGAACGGCCGCAGGTGGCGGTGATCGATTCGATCCAGACGCTGTGGTCGGAGCAGCTCAATTCGGCGCCGGGATCGGTCGCCCAGGTGCGCGAATGCGCTGCGCAACTTACCCGTTTGGCCAAGCAGACCGGGATCACGGTGATCCTCGTTGGGCACGTGACCAAGGAGGGCGCTCTGGCCGGGCCGCGGGTCCTCGAGCACATCGTCGACACGGTGCTCTATTTCGAGGGTGATACGCATTCCAGCTTCCGCTTGATTCGCGCCGTCAAGAATCGCTACGGCGCGGTCAACGAGATCGGCGTCTTTGCCATGACCGACCGTGGGCTGAAAGGTGTCAGCAACCCGTCGGCGATTTTCCTGTCGCCGCACGGCAGCGAGGTTCCCGGTTCCTGCGTGCTGGTTACCCAGGAAGGTAGCCGGCCGCTGCTGGTCGAGATCCAGGCGCTGGTTGACCAGGCGCACGGCAATCCACGGCGACTGACGGTGGGTCTCGATGCGCAGCGCCTGGCGATGCTGCTGGCCGTGCTGCACCGCCACGCCGGTATCGTCTGTTTCGATCAGGACGTTTTCGTGAATGCGGTCGGCGGCGTCAAGATCGCCGAGCCGGCTGCGGACCTGGCAGTCTTGTTGGCGATCGTCTCTTCACTTAAAAACAAGGCATTACCAGAGAAACTTATTGTGTTTGGTGAAGTTGGTCTGGCGGGTGAGATACGTCCGGCGCCACGTGGCCAGGAACGCCTTCGCGAAGCGGCCAAGCTCGGCTTTACACGCGCCGTGATTCCCGAAGCCAACGCCCCCAGACAGCCCCTGGCCGGCATCGAAGTGATCGCCGTGCGGCGGGTTGAAGAGGCCGTACAGCGTCTGCGCGACCTCGAATAAGAGCGCAATGCGGAGTGGGGGAAGCGCGCTGCAAGTGAGACCGTTCGAGCACAGGAAGGCGCAGGCTTCACCGGGCGGAACGATTCTCCTTGCCTTTCCCCCCCGCTAGCTTGTACCTTGCAGCCACGGCGGACCGCAGTCCGCCGTGGCACGAAAAATGCGCATCTGCGCGCCCGAGACCGACAGACAGAGCTGCCCCGACTCGCAGTGCGCGCTGATTTTCCTTTGCTCATTTGTACAAGGGGAAGCGATCATGGGTCTGCGACTGAAATTCAATCTGGTGCTGTTGCTGGTCTTCGGCGCCGGCATGGCGGTATCGGCTTACGTATCGCACCGACTGCTGGACGAGAACGCCAAGCAGGAAACATTGCGCAGCGCTGGCCTGATGATGGAGTCGGCGCTGTCGGTGCGCAGCTACACCGTGGCGCAGGTGAAACCGCTGCTGACAGCGCAGCTGGAGACGACTTTCCTGCCGCAGACGGTACCGGCCTACGCGGCCACCGAGGTCTTCAACAAGCTGCATAGCAAGTACCCGGATTTCAGCTACAAGGAGGCCACGCTCAATCCCACCAACCCGCGCGACCGCGCGGTCGATTGGGAGAGCGACATTGTCCAGAAATTCCGTGGCGATGGGAGCGTCACCGAGTTGGTCGGCGAGCGTGACACGCCAACCGGCCGCATGCTCTACATCGCGCGGCCAATCACCATCACGGACCCGGCGTGTCTAGCCTGCCACAGCGTTCCCGCGGCGGCGCCCGCGTCGATGATCAAGATCTACGGCGACAGCAACGGCTTCGGCTGGAAACATATGGAAACCATTGGCGCACAGGTCGTCTCGGTACCCATGTCGCTGCCGCTGGCCAATGCTCGGCGCACCTTCGCGACCTTCATGATTTCGCTGGGGAGCGTCTTCCTGGCCACTTTCGTGGTCCTCAACCTGATGCTCTCGCTATTGATCATCCAGCCGATTTCGACGCTCTCGGCGGCAGCCGACAAGGTGTCGACGGGGGACTTCGACGTCCCCGAGTTCCCGGCGCAGGGTGGTGATGAAATCGGCGTGCTGGCCAACTCGTTCAACCGCATGCGCCGCAGTCTGCAAAAAGCGATCAAACTGATCGAATCCTGAACGCGGAGTGGCCAGGCCATGACTATCCCGGAACGCATCGGCAAGTACGAAATTCGTCGCGAGCTCGGCAAGGGCGCGATGGGCACGGTTTACGAAGGTTTTGACCCGGTCATCGAGCGCCCGGTAGCGATCAAGACGATTCTTGCCGAGTACCTGGCGAACGTCGAAGTGGATTCGGCGGTGATGCGCTTCAAACGCGAGGCGCAAGCCGGCGGCAAGCTGCATCACCCGGGAATCGTCGGCGTCTACGAGTTTGGCGAGGACGAGAAGATGGCGTTCATCGTCATGGAGTACGTGCAGGGGAAGGAGCTGCGCAAGCTGATGCGCGAGCGCGGGCGCTTCGAGTTGATCGACGTCTTCGAGGTGATGAAGCAACTACTCGCCGCGCTCGACTATTCGCACAAAAGCGGCGTCGTGCACCGCGATATCAAGCCCGGCAACCTGATGGTGCTCAGCGGCATGAAAATCAAGGTCATGGACTTCGGCGTCGCCAGGGTCGAGAGCTCCTCGCTTACCCGGGTTGGCTCGGTGGTCGGGACGCCGACGCATATTGCTCCCGAGCAGCTGCTCGGTCTGCCCACCGATGGTCGCTGCGACCTCTGGGCGGCCGGGGTGATCCTCTACGAGCTGCTTACCGGACACGGGCCATTTGTCGCTGAAACGCCGGTTACGGTGATGCACAAGGTCCTCCACGCCGACCCCGCGGCGCCGTCGTCGATCGTCGCTTCGCTGCCGCCCGCCTTCGATGCGCTCGTCGCCCGCGCACTGGCGAAAAAGCCGGACGAGCGCTACCAGAGCGCGCGCGACTTCGCTGGCGCCCTGGTGAGCGCTTTCCTGAAGAGCCGGCCGGGGAGCGCAGCCGGGCAAGTGGCGGAGAAACCCGCGCGCAGCCTTGCCGTTGACAGCGCGCCGACGGCGCCGCAGATGACGCTGCCTCCGGAAACTCTGGCCGAGATCGAGTCGTCGCTGGTCAAGTCTATCGGCCCGCTGGCCAAGCACCTGGTGCGCAAGAGTGCCGCGCACGCCAGGAGCGTCGAGGAATTCAATACCGAGCTGGCGGACAATATTCCCGAGGGTAGCGAGCGCTTTGAATTCCTCAGACGCATCGAGCGGCTGGAGAAGGCACCGTCTGCGTCAATCCCGCCCGTAGCCGCCAAGTCGCCCACGACAAGCACGAGTCCTGCCGACACCACAGCAGCCCAGACGGCCGGGGTCGTCTTCGACCCGGTGATGCTTGCCACCGCCGAGAAGCGCCTCGCGCAGTACGTCGGGCCGCTCGCCAAGGTGCTCATCAAGCGGGCGGCCAACGATTCCGGCGACCTCGGGGAACTGTACCGAAAGCTCGCCGAACATATCGACTCGGAACGCGAACGTGGCGACTTCCTCAAGGGTCTCGGCTAGCAGCGCTTAGCCGCGGGTAGCGCCTGCTGCCCGCAGCTGCCAGCTAGCGCGTGATCGGCTTGTAGCGAATCCGCTTCGGCTTGGCGGCCTCCGCGCCAAGGCGGCGGATTTTCTCTTCCTCATACTCGTGGTAGTTGCCGTTGAAGAAGGACCATTGCGATTCGCCTTCGCAGGCCAGGATGTGCGTGCAGATGCGGTCAAGAAACCAGCGGTCGTGTGAAATGACCAGCACGCTGCCGGCGAATTCGAGCAAGGCGTCTTCGAGGGCGCGCAGCGTTTCGACGTCCAGGTCATTCGACGGCTCGTCGAGCAGCAGGACGTTGCCGCCAGCGATCAGCGTCTTGGCCATGTGCAGGCGACCACGTTCACCGCCGGAGAGCTGGCCGACCCGTTTTTGCTGATCGGAACCCTTGAAATTGAAGCGGCTGATGTAGGCCCGCGCCGATGTTTCGTACTTGCCGACGGTGAGCACGTCGGCGCCCCCCGAGATCTCCTCGAAAACGGTCTTCTCACCGTCCAGGCAATCACGGCTCTGGTCGACATAGGCGAGTTTGACCGTGCTGCCAATTTCGACTTCGCCGGAATCAGGGGTTTCGGCACCGATCAGCATCCGGAAGAGGGTGGATTTGCCGGCCCCGTTGGGGCCGATGATGCCGACGATGGCACCGGGCGGGACGCTGAAGCTGAGCTTGTCGATCAGCAGGCGGTCGCCAAAGGACTTGCTGACCTCCTTGAACTCGATTACCTGGTTGCCCAGGCGCTCGCCGACCGGGATGAAAATCTCCTGCGTTTCGTTGCGCTGCTGGTATTCGACGCTGCTCAGTTCGTCAAAGCGCGACAGCCGTGCCTTGCTCTTGGCCTGGCGTGCTTTTGGGCTTTGCCGTACCCATTCCAGTTCCTGTTTCATGGTCCGGATGCGGCCTGCTTCCTGCTTGGCCTCGGTTTCCAGGCGTGCTTCCTTCTGCTCCAGCCAGCTCGAGTAGTTGCCTTTCCAGGGGATGCCCTGGCCGCGGTCGAGTTCGAGAATCCACTCGGCGGCGTTGTCGAGGAAGTAGCGGTCATGGGTGACGGCGACCACCGTGCCCGGGAAGCGCACCAGGAACTGTTCGAGCCACTCCACCGATTCCGCATCGAGGTGGTTGGTCGGCTCGTCGAGGAGCAGCATGTCCGGCTGCGAGAGCAGCAGCTTGCACAGCGCTACGCGGCGTTTTTCGCCGCCGGAGAGTTTGCCGATCTGCGCGTCCCAGGGTGGCAGGCGCAGTGCGTCGGCGGCCAGTTCGAGCTGGCTGCCGACGTCTGAGCCGGCAGTGGCCAGGATCGCCTCCAGGCGGGCCTGTTCCTCGGCCAGCTTGTCGAAATCGGCATCGGCTTCGCCGTACGCGGTGTAGACCTCTTCCAGCTTCGCTTGCGCCTGGAAAACTTCGCCCAGGCCGGATTCGACTTCCTGGCGGACCGTCGCTTCCGGGTCGAGTTCGGGCTCCTGGGCCAGATAGCCGATCTTGAGGTTGGGCATCGGCGTCGCTTCGCCGATGATGTCGTGGTCGAGGCCGGCCATGATGCGCAGAACCGTCGATTTGCCCGAGCCGTTGAGACCCAGGAGGCCGATCTTGGCGCCGGGGAAGAAGGAGAGCGAGATGTCTTTGATGATCTGGCGTTTGGGCGGGACGATCTTGCCCACGCGGTTCATCGTGAATACGTATTGAGCCATGGCCTTGCGTGTCAATCCGAAGGTGGAAAAGCGGTCGGCAGGCACCCGCTGAATGGCGCCCGAAAGGCGCAAGTCTACCCGAGACTGACGGCCAGTGGCCGGTGAAGCGTCATACGGCGCAATCGAAACCCTGCCATAGACCAAACACAGCTACCGCCGCAATAGTTTATGCAGCCAAGGCGCCCGACTGCCGCCCCCGCCCGAGCGAGCGCCGTTTTCACGCCCGCGCGCCGCTTCTAGCCCCTCGCCCCTCGCCCCTCGCGGGAGAGGGGTTGGGGAGAGGGGGCAGGGGCCTACGCAGCCCTTCTTAATGTGAAAGTCGCGCAAGCGACTCGCGAAACTCCCTTCTCCCCTCGCGGGAGAAGGGGCAGGGGAAGAGGGAAAACGGTCATGACTTTCATGATCTGAGGTGTATCGATTGTCATAACCGTTAGCCGCGATTACTTTTCCACAAAAGCCCGCTCGATCACATAGTCGCCCTGCGCGCCAATGTGCGGCGAGACTTCGAATCCGCGGCTATCGAGCAACTCGCAACAATCCTTGAGCATTGCCGGGCTGCCGCAAAGCATGGCGCGGTCCTGAGCGGGGTCAAAAGGCGGCAGGCCAATGTCGGAAAACAGGCGGCCACTATTGACCAGGTCGGTGATCCGGCCCTGATTGCGAAATGCTTCGCGAGTCACCGTCGGGTAGTAGATCAGCTTGTCGCGCACCAGATCGGCGAAGAACTCATGCTGCGGCAAATGCTTCTCGATGAAGTCGCCGTAGGCCAGATCGCGCTGCCAGCGAACGCCGTGGATCAGCACCACTTTCTCGAAACGCTCGTAGGTCTCGGGGTCCTGAATCAGACTGATGAATGGCGCCAGACCCGTGCCGGTGGAGAGCAGGTAGAGGTTCTTGCCGGGGCGCAGATCGCGCAGCACCAAGGTGCCGGTCGGCTTGCGGCTGACGACGATCTCGTCGCCGATCGCCAGGTGCTGCAGCTTCGAGGTCAGCGGGCCATTGGGCACCTTGATGCTCAGGAACTCGAGGTATTCGTCATGGTTGGCGCTGGCAATGCTGTAAGCGCGCGTCAGGGGGCGCTGCTCTCCCTGCGGCAGGCCAATCATCACGAACTGACCATTGATGAAGCGCAAGCCGGGATCGCGGGTGGTGCGAAAGCTGAACAGCGTGTCGTTCCAGTGATGAACCGAAAGGACTTGTTGGGCGGAAAAGGTGCTCATCGTTCTTGACCCCAGTGTGCGGTTGATGAAGGCCATGGTATTTCCCTGTGTTATATTTGTAAAACAGATTTTCTCAATAAACTATATCTAAATTGTAGATATGCGATTCACTTTGCGGCAAATCGGGGTTTTTGTGGCGGTGGCCCGGCACGAGAGCGTTTCACGTGCCGCCGAAGAGTTGTCGCTGTCGCAGTCAGCGACCAGCACGGCGCTCGGCGAACTCGAACGGCACTACGACACGCAGCTCTTCGACCGCCTTGGCAAGGCCCTGCGCCTGAATGAGCTCGGGCAGGCGCTGTTGCCGCAGGCCGTCGAGCTGATCGAGCGCGCGGCGGCGATCGAAAGTGGTCTTGAAGGCCATGCCGGCTACGGCAAACTGCAGATTGGTGCGACCCTGACCATCGGCAACTACCTGGCAACCTTGATCGTCGCCGACTTCCTCACTCGTCATCCCGAGAGCAGCCTGCATTTGAAAGTACACAACACGGCGACGATCGTTGACCAGGTGGCGCGCCACGAACTCGATCTGGGTCTCGTCGAAGGCAGCTGCCGGCACCCGGAACTGGTCGTTGAACCCTGGGTGGCCGACGAACTGGTCGTCTTCTGTGCTCCCTCGCACCCGCTGGCCAAGCAGGCTTCGGCGACGCTGGCGGAACTGGCCGACGAGGCCTGGATTGTGCGTGAGCCGGGCTCCGGGACACGCGAGACTCTCGATCAGGCGCTGCGCCATCAGCATTCGCCGCTCAAGGTTCGGCTGGAACTCGAGCACACCGAAGCCATCAAGCGCGCGGTCGAGTTCGGCCTCGGCATTGGCTGCATTTCACGCCTGGCGCTGCGCGAGGCTTTCCGGCGCGGCAGCTTGGTGGCCATCCAGACCCCTGAACTCGATCTGCAGCGGCATTTCCATTTTCTATGGCACCGCCGCAAGTTCCAGACCGCAGGCATGCGTGAGTTCATCAGCCTGTGCCGAGCGATGACCGCCGGCGTCGAGCGCAGCGATCAGATCGAGTGGTCGTTCATTCCTTGATCAGGTCCCGGGACACCTGCATTGAGGTGAGATTTCGCCGTTGAACCATCCGCCAAAGGCGTATAAAATTCCGGGCAATGGAATTCATCGAGACCCCGGTATTCACCCGCTTGCTTGCCGATCTATTAACGGACGACGAGTACGCTGGCCTTCAGAATGTGTTGGTTGAGAAACCGGAACGAGGCGACATCATCAAGGGTGGCGGTGGAATCCGCAAGTTGCGCCGTGCCCTGCCCGGACGTGGCAAGAGTGGCGGCGTCCGGGTGATTTACTACTGGCTGTGTGAAGATTGCCAGATCTACATGCTTTTGATCTACCCGAAGTCGAGAAAAGACGATCTCACCGACCGCGAAACCGCTTTGCTACGCGAATTTGTCAAGGAACTGTAACGATGGAACAACCTTTGTTCGATGATCTGGTGCAAAGCTTGAAAGAAGCCAAGGCGATTGCTCGGCGGGAAGCACCTGCTTCGCGGCGGTTCACAGTGACGCCACCGGATGTGAAGGCAGTCCGCGAGAAAATTGGCCTTTCTCAGAGCGAATTTGCCCGCCTGATGCGAGTCAGCATCAAGACACTGCAAAACTGGGAGCAACACCGCCGCAACCCTACAGGCCCTGCTGCTGCCTTACTCAAGATCGTGCTGACCGCGCCGGATGTGGTGCTAAAGACCTTACACACCTGATTCTCGAAACTCAGCCCTCGTCGTTCCACTCGTCGAGGCGAACCCTGGGTGGCCGACGAGGCCTGGATCGTCCGCGAACCCGGCTCCGGGACACGCGAGACTCTCGATCAGGCGCTGCGCCATCAGCATTCGCCGCTCAAGGTCCGCCTGGAACTCGAGCACACCGAAGCCATCAAGCGCGCGGTCGAGTTCGGCCTTGGCATTGGCTGTATTTCACGCCTGGCGCTACGCGAGGCTTTCCGGCGCGGCAGCCTGGTGGCCATCCAGACCCCTGAGCTCGATCTGCAGCGGCATTTCCATTTTCTATGGCACCGCCGCAAGTTCCAGACCGCAGGCATGCGTGAGTTCATCAGCCTGTGCCGAGCGATGACCGCCGGCGTCGAGCGCAGCGATCAGATCGAGTGGTCGTTTATTCCCTGATCAAATTCGCCGGCGCCGCGGAGTCTGCGGATGCTGAAGCCGCCTTTTCGTTGCCAGCGAGCTCAACCAAGCAGTCGAACTCCGGGTCATGAACCAGCAGCACGGGATCCTGGTCAAGTTGGTGACTCAGCCCTCAGGAGAACCAAGGATGCTTCTCACAAATCTCTTGTAAACACCCGGCGTTGATAACTCTTGAATGATTTTTCCGCGCCGCTGCCAGAGTGATCGCAAGCGAGATTTCACTTGGCGCAAAAAATTGATAGTCCACAAGGCCGATCGATTATCCAGATCAAGATGAATCAGGTATGGTTGGATGTTGGGTCGCTGGCCGGCGGAAATATCTATTTGCTCCGGCACATGAAAGTCAAGTAAGGTATTCGCCAAGGCCAAATATTGCCGTAATGCCTTGCCGTGGCCGTGGCTTTCAAACCGGTTCCTGATGTTTTTCCAGTCAATCCGCTCAGCGTACACTCGACTGGCGAGTGCGAATTCGAACAATTGCCGTAGCGACACCGGTTCAAGGCCGCTCTTGGTATTGAACAGAAACGCGTGAATGATGTTGTGGGCAACAAAGTGGGTTGGCGAGGGCAAAAAGCATTCGCCACCACGCCACTTCATCGCAGTAGCTTCGCGATAGACTTCCTCGCTGGGAAGAAGCGCTGCAAATTCCAGGTGGACCGGGGAAATATGCAATTCAACGCGACTTGGCCAGTCGGCACTAACAACCGGAGGGTAGTGGTGATCGCCGCGGAAACCGACTGGGCTGGGAATTTCCCGCCCCTCGGTCGCCCTCGGTTTGTAACCAGCGCCAGCCAACTTGTCGATAATGTCCGGTAGTCGGTGAGCGGGAATCAGAATGTCCAGGTCGGAAATCATCCGCTCACCGGACGTGGGATAGAGTCCGCCGACAAGTGCCGCAGCGCCCTTGAGAAGCACCGGGCGAACGTCGATGCTGTTGAGCAGCCGTATGAAATCCGCCAGCTGATCTTCGCATTGAAGATTTCGATCGAGATTCAGCGTGTAGATGGCATCGAGATACTCGGCCACATCGGCTGGACAAGCAGAGAAAAGCCGTTGTTCACGCAGCGCCCAGCGTAGTTGCAAAGCGGCAAGATGGCCGCTGGAAGCGCGAAGCATCGTTTCCCACTCTCTCTGATTTGCCGGCAGGTCGGGTGGCGTAAGTGGCCTCCCAAATGCACCGGCCAAGCAACGGCCAAGAAGGCGGGACGCCGTTCTAGGGTTGGCTGGCAAGCAGAGCCTCGATGGTCTTCATGGCGCTTGGTAGTTCAGAATAACTCAGTTCGTAAGCCGGTGTCTGCTCGACAAAGCGAACGAATCTCGAGAGCTGGTCCGCAGTGGCCACGTCGCTCCCTGAAAGACAGGCGTGTGCATCGAGCAATTGGATCATCGTCTGAATTGGCGGCAGGGGTGTGAGCCGCGTTGGCTTTTCAGCGGAATATGCAGGGAATATGATCGCTGAGGGCGCCGGGCCGGCCTGTAGCGAGGTATAATTCCCCTGTGGATTGACAAAGCGCATTCTGCGACCGTAGCGATTAACTGTCGCAAGCTTCGACAACGTCGGGTAAAATGGCTCCAGAATTGTCCAGGCGCCAGCCTTTATCGAGAGGCACGTTGGCTGCGGGAGGATGTCCATTCCGTCTTCGCCAATGCCGATCAGATCATCTCCAAGATAGGCAAAGTCGTGTGCCGCTAGAAAACCGGTGAGGGTCGATTTCCCAACTCCGCTGCTCCCCGGCATAAGCAGGCTACGCCCCGCCCGGCTGACCGCAGCAGCGTGGAAAAGAGCCAACAAACGCTTGCCAGGATGTTCCAAACCAAGAAAAAGTTCGGCCAACTGTCGCGTCAGTTGGTTCAACATCTTGGATTCGGCAAGGATTTGCCCGCGAAAGGTTAACCGGTAAGCTGGGGCGCATCCCTCAATTAGCAGCACATCTGCGCCCTTGCTATTGCCGATGGCGCGATGCTGATAACGCAAGAAAGATGATTCGTCCAGCTCTTTGAGCGAAGACATTACTCTGATTCGGCTTTCGCCAAACCGGAATACGCCGCAGTCTACGACCCTGTTGCCACTAACGCTAGGAGCATCCGTGTGGCTCGGATCGGCCAAGCGTATGTCTGCACCTTCGTAGTCGTCGCGGGTATCAACATCGCTTAGGTCAGCAAGCAGCTTCGCGACATCCTGCGCAGCCTGTTTGTCAGAAATGCCGAAATGCAGAGCCAGAGCTCCAGCGATTTCACGCGCTTCGTAGCCTTGGCTCTTAAAATCCCAGACGATCTTCGCTGTTTCGTTAAGGATCAGGAGCCTGTCAGTCATTGGGTAATACAGAACCCATGAGTTCCCTAGGGGGCAGAGAATCGACTCCCGCAGTTGTGGCGAGGTTACACCGTCACGGCTTTGCCAAGCCAACCCGCGTCGACACTCCAAGGTGGCTATGTCATGCTCCTCTGCCCGTAGTTGCCATGTGAAGCTCCACATACAACAGCTCGCACACGCATTTTGTAACGCTGTGCGCATACCCTAAGAAATCACGGCGAACGAGGTGCGCACGCACGAGAAACCTCAGAATGTGCCTGCGCTCCTCTCGGGAACCGGGTACTAAACGGTTGCTTGCGACGGAAAATGGTCGCTCAGCAGCCTCTTGGATCCGTGCAGGAGTCGACAGCGTAAGCAGTGTTCGACTTGGTTGCTGCCAGAATGGCAAGCACGGCAGGAGCCGCGTACACCGCGTGCTTGCCGACAATCGCCAGTGCCTCACGACGGTTCATCCGAGTCTCGCCATCTGCACTATTGATGGTGTGAGGAGTGGCTTCATCGAGCTGCTTTTGATCTGCTTCCATTATTAAATCCTCTCGGAAAAGATAACAAACCGGGTTTCTTGCAATCATAAAGTGTACATACTGCGAATTTCCTATCGAGCCCCGACCTTTTGGATCGTAGCGAAGGGCCGCTTCCGAATAAGCATGATTCGTGCCATATCTCTACAAAAAGCCTGTAATGCTCTGAGTTAAAAGAACAATTTAGACTTTTTCGTCAATTTTCGGAGAACGAGCAAACCTGGGGGTGTAAAGAAAACCGACACTGTGACTCGTGGCTCAGGCAAATTTGGGCTGCGAAGTTGCTTGGTCGCAGCCGTTTCCGTTTGCTGTTACCTCTCCGCCCGTGTTGGCTGGTGTAGCGTAGGGTTGCATCCCTGAGGAGTGGTGTCGGGTTTTTGTGGCCAGTCCGAAGGTGGTGCGCCGTAGCACTGTTTGAATTGGGCGTGTCGGAAAATTTTACACATCCCCCGGCAGGTGCCTTCGGCCATAAGTCTTAAATCCCTTTAAATCAATCTGCAGCCGCTGCTGGCGTAAATATTGCTTAATACTATAGATCAGCCGTCACGCGTGGAGCGGTGAATGGTCCTGATCTTCGCATACTTATTTTTGGAGCACGAAGATGACTAATAGCATAATTGCCCTGTTCAACTCTCTGCTTCCCGCCAATGCGCAAGAAACCCCCTTGGTGGAGAGCGATCGCTTCTATAACTATCACCTCTATCCTGTATGGGGTGTGCCCAGTTACTTCAACGTGAACGTCGCAAGTGGTGGCTTGATCAATGGGATGTATGATGCTTGGTGCCTCGATCCGGTTGGAAGTATCTCCCGTGGTACGATTTACCCGGTCACTGTGTATTCAAGCTATTCAGCGTACGGCTCGATAGACGGCGTCCTTCCGTCAGGGCAAGTAGACCTTGACTTGGACGGTTACTACGATAGCCTCCAGGCTGTCAACTGGATATTCAATAATATCGTTGAACCAGGAAACGTTGTGCTGGAGCCGTCTCCATCTAGTGCGTTCACTAATTCCTACAGCTACAACATTGATGGTGTCGCTGGGAATGAAACATTCACCTCAGGCGATGTACAGTGGGCGATATGGAAGGTGCTTGGCGCTCCACCAGCAGAAATTAGCGCGGGCCTGGGTTCTTTGATAGATTACGATCATTCGGGAGTGATGGCCCAGAATATCGCGAATCTCGCTATCGCGGAAGGCGTCGCCTTTGTCCCTGTGGCTGGCCAGGACATTGGTATCATCCTCTCGCCGGGCGGCAATAATCCCAGTCACCAGCCGACCATCATTGAGGTCAAGACGGCAGGAATCGGCGACACGGTATTTGCCGATTGCAACCTTAATAACGCATACGATATTGGGGAAGGCATCAATGGCGTAACTGTCAAGTTGTTGGCTGATACCGATGGCGACGGCGATTTCGAGGTGGTGGCCACCACGGTGACGGGTGACAATCCGAACACTGCCAATGTCGTAGAGACGGGTTACTACTTCTTTGGGCCCCTGTTGGCTGGTCCCACTTATGACTCTACGGGTGGGCCTGGTTCCGGTATTACTTACCAAGTGATGGTGGACACCAGCACCTTGCCGCAAAATGGAGCGGGCTGGACGAACGTCGTTGATCCTGACGGCGGCAACGACAGTATGTCTACCGAAACGCTGACGCCGGGCGAGGTTAACCTCGCTCAAGACTTCGGCTACCGGTCGCCGAACTACGCGCCGGTCTGCATCACCTACGATTTCTCCGGCAACTCTTCTACCGACGGCCTGGATGGTAACTCACGCGTCTATACTGACGCGGGCTCTGGCGTCTCGGTGACGGCAACCGCATGGAGTCGTCAGGACAGTAGCGGCAACTGGGCCGAGGCTTATCTGGGTGCCTATGGTGGCGGAAACGGCGTTACGGATACCAGCGAGGGGAGCGGCAGCGGAAACCGCCACACTGTCGACAACGTCGGCGGACGCGACAACTATGTGGTTTACCAGTTCTCCCAGTCCGTCATAGTGGACCGCGCTTACCTGGGCTATGTCGTGGACGACAGCGACATCTCGGTGTGGATCGGCTCATCAGCGATCCCGATCAACAACGTGAATGATGCCTTGCTGGCCAGCATGACGTCGTACGAGAGCAACAACGCGTCTAACGGCAGTTCGCGCTGGGCCGATTTCAACTCTGGCGACGTGAGTGGCAACGTGCTGATCATCGCCGCCAGCGTCGAAGATAAGACGCCCGACGACGAGTTCAAGATCGAGAAGCTGAAGGTCTGTACTGCGGTTAACTGCGAACCCGAGCAGCCAAAGGCCTCTATCGGCGACCGGGTCTGGCTGGACAGCAACGGCGATGGGCTTCAGGGCAGCGACGAAGCGGGTGTCGCTGGCGTAACGGTGAAACTGCTGAACAAAACCGGTGGCGAAATCGGCAGCACGACTACTGACAGCAATGGCTACTACCTTTTCAGCAATCTGACCCCTGACGACTACGCCATAAAGGTGGTCAAGCCCGTCGGCTACACTTTCACGACGAAGGATGCTGGTAACAACGACGCCAAGGATTCGGACGTCGACACCGGTAGCGGCCAGACAGTCTCTACCCAGCTGACTGCTGGCGAGAACGACCTCAGCTGGGACGCCGGACTGTTCAAGAAAGCGTCGGTGGGCGACAAGGTGTGGGACGACATGAACCACAACAATATCCAGGATAGCAGCGAGCCCGGTATTGGCGGTATCAAGGTCAAGCTGCTGGATGCCGTCACCGGTGCCACCGTCGCTTCTACCACCACCAACAGCAGCGGCAACTACCTCTTCAGCAACATTAACCCGGGCACCTACGTGCTGGAATTCGACAAGGGGAATGTTCAGTACTACCAGTACAAGCAGTGGAACAACATGAGCAACTGGAAGTGGGCGGTCCAGGATACCGGAAGCAACGATGCCGTCGATTCGGACGTGGCCGGCGACGCGACGGCGAAGACCAACGTCAGCAAGACAATGGCCTTTAGCCTGGTGTCGGGCCAGAACGACATGACCCGCGACGCCGGCATTACGCCGATCGTGATCGACCTCGACGGCAACGGCATACAGACCGTCAGCCGCGCCAACTCGACAGGTACCTTTGATCTGTTTGGTAACGGCAACGCGGTGCAGTCGGGCTGGATCTCGGGAGGTGAAGGTTTCCTGGCGGTCGACAAGAACGGCAACGGGCAGATCGACGACATCAGCGAACTGTTTGGCGGCACGGCCAAGGGCGCGGGCTTCGCGCAACTGGCGAGCTACGACAGCAACGGCGATGGCCTGGTCGATGCCGCCGATAGCGACTTTGTGAATCTGCTGATCTGGCGCGATGTTAACGGCAACCATCAGTCCGATGTCGGCGAGCTGATGACGCTGGCCGAAACCGGGGTGGCGGCGCTGAATGTCGACTTTAGCGAGCTGCCTTTCCTCGACCGAGAGGGTAACCTGCACTTCGAGCGCAGCAGTGCCACGATGGCCGACGGTCGCACGGTAGATATGACTGACGTGTATTTCAACGTGGCCGCGGATGATGCGGCGGCTGCCGGGGTCGTTCTGCCGGGTCTGGCCGATCTATGGCACGAGGGCTGGTCCGTTGGCGGGGACAGCGACATCTACTTCGACGCTGCGGCAAATGATGGCGCAGCAGCGGCGGAAGTGCCGGTCAGCGATCCGGGCTGGATGTTCGCCTAGGCGGTGGCAATCGTCGTCCGATAGCGATGGCCTGCAAGGCTAGCCGGGCTCGGATGACGGTTTTCGTGGCGCCGCCCGTGCCGAGTTTCCAACCGTCGCGGAGAAGGTGATCTGGCCAAAGCAGGTCTGACTTGAGGGGGCGCCCAGAGCGCCCCCGTTTTTTTTGTTGCGTGCGCCAGGGGCAGGGCGAACGCAACAAAAAAGCCGCCCGAGGGCGGCTTTTTTGTGCTGCATCTACCTGATTCCTGGAGAATTCTGGTAGGCGCGATTGGAATCGAACCAACGACCCCCACCATGTCAAGGTGGTGCTCTAACCAACTGAGCTACGCGCCTTCGTCAAAGTCGGTACTGCTGAACTTCAAGGAAGGCCGCATTATACGGTGCTGGAAAATCAAGTCAAGCGCGCTGATGCTCATTGATGATCATGGATGGCCGAAAAGTGGCAAGGGCAGCAAACGGCAGCAAACCTAGCCGCCCGATTCAGCGGGCGACCGGCGTCTCACTCCCCGATTACGTCGGTATTGGCCGGCGGCGTGAAGCGGAACAGCGACGGGGCGAGTTGCGGGTTGCGTTCAATACCTGCGAAGACCAGCGAGCTGGTCTGGCCGAGGCTGTCGAGCAGGATCATGGCGCGCAGTTCATCGCCGGCAAAGCCGAGACTGACCTTCTCAAAGCCGCTGTCGGGCGCTTTGGGAATGGCCTCGACCCACTCCAGACCATCGCGCTGGCCGGCTTCGTGCAAGCTGAAGTCTTTTTCGATGCGGCTGTCGCCAGCGAGTAGTGCCGCCGGCGTCCCGCCCAGGGTAGGGCCCGCTTTTCTGACCGTCACCTGGCGCAGATCGGGGTCGTGGATCCAGATCTTCTCACCGTCGCCGACGAGCAACTGCGCGTACGGCTTGTCGATCTGCCAACGGAATTTTCCGGGGCGTGAAATGATCATCACGCCGCTCGATACCTGCCCCTGCCGCCCGTTCCTGGCGACGACGGTTTGCGCGAAATCGGCGCGCACGGTGCGCGTCGAATCGAGAAACTGGTGCAGTTTATCGATCGCGCCAGCGTTCGCCAGCGGCGCCACGAGCAGGCAGGCGCCTGCGCACAGGCTGCGCAGCACGCGGGGGGGCAGCAGCGGGATTCGCGCCATCATTCGCCTTCCTTGCGGGCCAGGACTTCGCGGCCGCCGCGGGCGTCCATGGCGGAAACCAGGCCGGCTTTTTCCATGGCTTCGATCAGTCGCGCCGAGCGGTTGTAACCGATGCGCAGGTGACGCTGGACGAGCGAAATGGACGCTCGGCGGTTCTTGAGCACCACTTCGACCGCCTGGTCATAGACCGGATCGGCTTCGCCATCGGTATCGAGGCCGCCGCCTTCGCCACCGCCATCGCCGTTAGTGTCGCCACCGGCGCCAGTCAGCACGTCTTCCAGGTATTCCGGTGCGCCTGCCTTCTTGAGATGGTCGACGACGCGATGCACTTCCTCGTCGGCGACGAACGCGCCATGGACGCGCGTCGGATAGCCGCTTCCCGGGGCCAGATAGAGCATGTCGCCCTGGCCGAGCAGGGCCTCGGCACCCATCTGGTCGAGAATCGTGCGCGAGTCGATTTTCGACGACACCTGGAAGGAGATGCGGGTCGGGATGTTGGCCTTGATCAGGCCGGTGATCACGTCGACCGACGGCCGTTGCGTTGCCAGGATGAGGTGGATTCCCGAGGCGCGCGCTTTCTGGGCCAGGCGGGCAATCAGTTGTTCGACGGTCTTGCCGGCAACCATCATCAGATCGGCGAGTTCGTCAATGACGACAACGATGTGCGGCAAGATCGACAGCGGCTCAGGGGTATCCGGGGTCAGCGAGACCGGGTTGCTGAGCTTTTCGCCATTTTTCTCGGCGTCCTTGACGCGCTGGTTGAGTCCCGCCAGGTTGCGCACCCCGATCGCCGACATCAGCTTATAGCGCTTATCCATTTCCGCGACACACCAGTTGAGGGCGTTGGCGGCCTGCTTCATGTCCACCACGACCGGCGCCAGCAGGTGCGGGATGCCTTCGTAGATCGACAGTTCGAGCATCTTGGGGTCGACCAGGATCAGCCGCACCTGATCCGGCTCGGCCTTGTAGAGCAGTGACAGGATCATCGCGTTGATACCCACCGACTTGCCGGAGCCGGTGGTACCAGCGACCAGCAGGTGCGGCATCTTGGCGAGATCGACGACCACCGGCTGGCCAGCGATATCCTTGCCGAGCGTCATCGTCAGCGGCGAGTGCATGTCGTGGTATTCCTTGCTGGCGATGATTTCCAGCAGGCGTACCATCTGTCGTTTCGGGTTCGGCAGTTCAAGCGCCATCGACGACTTGCCGGGCAGTGTTTCGACGACCCGCACCGAGACCAGCGACAAGGAGCGCGCCAGGTCTTTTGCCAGATTGAGAATCTGCGCGCCCTTGACGCCGACTGCCGGCTCGAATTCGTAGCGCGTCACCACCGGCCCGGGGTAGGCGGCAGTGACGGTCACCTGAACGCCGAAATCGGCCAGCTTGCGCTCGATCAGGCGCGAGTTGTACTCGAGCGTTTCGGGACTGACGCGCTCACTTTGCAGCGGCGCCGGTTCGAGCAGGTGCAGGGGCGGCAGCAGGCCGCCGCTGACCGCCTCGGGGAACAGCGGTGCTTGCCGTTCGCGGTCGATCCGCTTCTCGACCTTCGGCGGCAAGGGCGCGCCAGCAATGACCGGTTCGCGCCTTTCGATGAGGATCGGTTCATGCGTTTCGACGCGCTTCTTCTCGACCTCGACGACGGCTTCGCGTTCGCGAGCGACTTCACGGCCGATGCGGCGGTCCTGCCAGCGCTCGAAGACGCGGTGGACGGCCAGCACAGCACGTTCGAACAGCGCACCGATGCCCTCGGCGGCGGCCAGCCAGGAGACCCCGGTGAAGATGCTCCAGCCCAGCGCCAGCAAGGCGGACAGCGCCAGCGTCGCGCCCGTGTAACCAAGATTGCGGACTGTGAACGCCGCCAGTTCGATGCCGATCATGCCACCCGGACCGACGGGAAGCGGTGCCTTGACCGTGTAGAAGCGCAGGGTTTCCAGGCCGCTGCTGGCGATGACCAGTACCAGAAAACCGGCCAGGGCGATGTACAGCGGCCGCCGATCGACGGGTCGCTGCCGGTTCAGACGTCGGTAACCCCACCACACGAAGACCAGCAGCAGAACAATCCACCACCAGGCGGAAAGGCCGAAAATGTAGAGCATCAGGTCGGCTAGCCAGGCGCCACTGCGGCCGGCCGGGTTGTGCAGCGTCGTCGTGTAGGCGGCGTGCGACCAGCCCGGGTCGTCGGGGTTGTAACCCCAGAAGGAAAGCGCCAGAAAGCTGGCGATAACGATCAGGATCAACCAACGCGATTCTTCCAGGAGGAGCGCGATTTTCTCGGGCAAGGGACTCGGCGTTCGCGCGGTATAGGAGATTCGGCCGGCAAGTTTGTTCAGTAGAGCCATTGGGGCGATTGAATGCCTGGTGAGTGGTAAGTGTGCTGCTTTGTCTGCGTCTTACGGACGGGCAGCGGCCGCGCCCGGGGCCGGTACGCGCTTTTCAAGGATCACGATGCGGCCATCTTCAACGCGGAAGTATCCCTGATTTTCGAGATCCTTCATCACCCGGCTGACCATTTCACGCGAGGCGCCAATCATCTTGGCGATGTCCTGCTTGGTCAGGCGACGGCGGATGATGCGCTCGCCACGCTCTTCTTCCGAGAAGTCGAGAAGCAGCTTGGCGACGCGGCCGTAAACGTCCATCAGCGCCAGGCTCTCGATATTGCGGTCGGCCTCGCGCAGGCGCCGGACGAGGCTCTTCATGATATTCAGGCAGAGATCGAAGTTCTCGGCCAGGCAACGCTTGAAGTCGTTCTTGGTGATCACCAGCAATTCGCAGGTCTCGGTGGACATCACGTCGGCCGAACGCGGGCTGCCATCGATCAGCCCCATTTCGCCAAAGAATTCACCTGGCCCAAGCAAGGTCAGAATCACTTCGCGTCCTTCTTCGTCGCTGTTAAGTACCTTGGCGCCACCGCTGATCAGCACGTAGAGCGAGTCGGTGCTGTCGCCCGCGCGAACGATCGTCGTCAAGCGAGGAACGCGGCGTTGGAAGGCGACCTTGGCGATCTGTTCGAGTTGCGCATCCGGTACACCGGCAAAAATCGGAATGCTGTGCAGCAAAGTCAGGCTTGGTCCTCGCCTGGGCTGCTCGACCTGAGTGTTCATGAGGCATTCTCTCGTCAAGTGAAGTGATTTCTATCAATGGCTTGCGCGGCGATTATAAGGCACTTTGCAGGATTCCCAAGCAAACGCGCGACAAACTTGGCGGCAGAACACGCGGCGTTGCCGGTTATAATTTTTGCGTCACCCACTACCCGAGCCCATAAAGATGACCGAAGCAACCCGCCATTGCCGCCTGCTGATCCTCGGCTCCGGCCCTGCCGGCTATACGGCAGCCGTCTACGCTGCCCGCGCCAACCTCAAACCGGTGCTGATTACCGGCTTGGCGCAGGGAGGGCAGTTGACGACGACGACCGACGTCGACAACTGGCCGGCCGACGCGCACGGCGTGCAGGGCCCCGAGCTGATGCTGCGCTTTGAGGAGCACGCGCGTCGCTTCGACACCGAGATCATTTTCGATCATATTCATACTGCCAGGCTGACCGAAAAGCCGCTGACGCTGATCGGTGACTCGGCTACCTATACCTGCGACGCACTGATCATCGCCACTGGCGCTTCGGCGCAGTATCTCGGCCTGCCGTCCGAAGAAGAATACGCCGGTCGCGGCGTTTCCGCTTGCGCGACCTGTGACGGCTTCTTCTACCGCGAGCAAGCGGTGGCGGTCATCGGTGGTGGCAATACCGCTGTCGAAGAGGCGCTGTACCTGGCCAACATTGCCAGTCACGTCACCCTGGTGCACCGTCGCGACAAGCTGCGCAGCGAGAAAATTCTGCAGGACAAGCTGTTCGCCAAGGAAAAAGCCGGCAAGGTCAGCATTCGCTGGAACTGCACGCTTGAGGAAGTGCTCGGCGATCACTCCGGTGTCACCGGCATGCGCATCAGGGACAAGCTGACCGACAGCGCAGAGGACATTCCGCTGATGGGTGTGTTCATTGCCATCGGTCACCGACCGAACACCGAGCTGTTCACCGGCCAACTGGAAATGGAAGGCGGTTACCTGATTACCCAGTCGGGACTGAAGGGAAATGCCACGGCGACGTCGATCCCCGGCGTCTTTGCTGCGGGCGACGTGCAGGATCATATCTATCGGCAGGCGTGCACCTCCTCGGGCAGCGGTTGCATGGCAGCGCTCGATGCCGAGCGCTATCTTGACAGCCTCGGCCTGGCCGGCTGAGGCCTCGCAGCGTCGCGTACGACACTCCCTTCGCGAGGGGGTAGGGCCGGCACCAACAGGATTTTTTGCAATGACTCAGCAACAGCTACCGAGCAGCGAGGATTTGGCCGCTTTTCTGGCCGCGGTTGACGGCGCGACACCGCTGTCCAAGCCTGATCGGGTAAGCTTTGAAGCACCGAAACCCAGCCCACGCCCGCGTCAGCTGGAGCGCGACGAAGCGGCGGTGCTCGCCGAGCTGCTGCAAGCGCCATTGGCCATCGACGACTGGCTCGCTCTCGGCGATGCCGACTCCTTCCTGCGTAGCGGCCTGCCGCGGACATTGTTGCGTGACCTGCGCAGAGGCCGCTGGAGCATCCAGGAGCATGTCGATTTGCACGGCATGAACCGCCATGAAGCGCACCAGCAGGTGAGCCTTTTCCTCGCCGAATCACTCGCTTCCGGCAGGCGCTGCCTGCGCATCGTACACGGCCGTGGCCACGGTTCACCGGGTCGCGAAGCGATCCTGCGCCAGCTGGTCAAGGTCTGGTTGGGTCGCAGCAAGGATGTGCTGGCCTTCTGTCACGCGCCGCCCTGCGACGGCGGCGATGGCGCCCTGTGGGTGCTGTTGAAAGCGGCCAGCAAGCCGCGCTGATGTTCCTCAGATCGCCGATTCGTCGAGTTCGCCGGTGCGAATGCGCACCACCTGTTCGACCGTGGTCACGAAAATCTTGCCGTCACCGATCTTGCCGGTGCGCGCCGCCTTGACGATGGCGTCGATGGCGCCTTCGACGACGGCATCCGAAACAACGATTTCGATTTTCACCTTGGGCAGAAAATCGACCACGTATTCGGCGCCGCGGTAGAGTTCGGTGTGTCCTTTCTGGCGACCGAAGCCTTTGACCTCGGTCACGGTCAGGCCGGTGACGCCAATTTCCGACAGGGCTTCGCGTACTTCATCGAGTTTGAATGGTTTGATGATGGCTTCAATTTTTTTCATGGCCTTTGCTCCCGGGAAAGTCGTAAAGAAATGCTATCAGAAATAGGGCATCGATAAGTGATCACTGCGATCATCGCTACCGACGATCAGTAGGGGTCGCGGTAGCGATTGGTGATCGGATAGCGCCAGTCCTTGCCGAAACCACGTTGCGTGACGCGAATCCCGATCGGTGCCTGGCGTCGCTTGTACTCGCTGATCTTCAACAGATGCACGACGCGCCGCACGTCCGCTTCGGCGTAGCCGCTGGCGATGATTTCGCGCGGACTGATGTCTTTTTCCATGTACGCGGCAACGATCGCATCGAGCACTTCGTACGCGGGCAAGCTGTCCTGATCGGTCTGGCCGGGCTTCAACTCGGCCGACGGCGGACGGCTGATGATCAGCTCGGGGATCACCGCGGAGCGCGTGTTGCGCCAGCGCGACAAGCGGTAGACCCAGGTCTTGGCGATGTCCTTGATGACGGCAAAGCCGCCGGCCATGTCCCCGTACAGAGTGCAGTAGCCGACTGCCATCTCCGACTTGTTGCCAGTGGTCAGGACCAGCGAACCGGTCTTGTTGGAGAGGGCCATCAGAATCATGCCGCGGATTCTGGCCTGGAGATTTTCTTCGGTGGTATCCGCGGGCAGGCCGGCAAACTGATCCTGCAGCAGGCTGGCCATGGTCTCCATCGCCGGCGCGATGCCAATTTCGTCGTAGCGTACGCCGAGCAGGCGGACCATTTCGCGGGATTCCGAAAGGCTGATCGCCGCCGTGTACGGGGAGGCCATCATCACCGCGCGCACGCGGTCGGCACCGAGTGCGTCGACGGCGATGGCCAGCGTCAGGGCGGAATCAATGCCTCCCGAAAGGCCGATGATGGCGCCCGGGAAGCCGTTCTTGCCGAGGTAATCACGCACGCCGAGGACCAGCGCCTGATACACCTCGGCTTCGATGCACGGCGCGGCAACGATGGTCCCCGGCTGTGGCTCGCCGTCGACGATGTCGACGATGGCCAGAGCTTCCTCGAACTGCGGTAGTTGGCAGCAGAGCCTTCCCTGCGAGTCGAGAACGAAGGAACCGCCGTCGAAGACCAGTTCGTCCTGGCCGCCGGCGAGGTTGGCGTAGATCACCGGCAGGCGGGTACTGGCGATACGCTGGCGGAGGACCTCGGTACGTCGCTCGCGTTTGCCGATGTGATAGGGAGAGGCGTTGAGGACCAGCAGGATTTCGGCGCCCGCCTGGCGGGCCAGATCGGCGGCGCCGGCCTCCCATACGTCGGCGCAGATATTCACGCCGCAGCGCACGCCCTTGAGCGTCAGCACGCACGCGCCTGCGCCGGAATCGAAATAGCGTTCTTCGTCGAATACCTCGTAGCTCGGCAGCCGCTGCTTGTGGTAGGTGGCGACGCGCGCGCCGTCGCTGATCAGCGTCGCCGCGTTATAGCAACGCTCGCCGCGCCGTTCCGGATGGCCGACGAGAACGGCGATTCCCGTGAGCTTGGCGGCCAGGGCGTCGAGTTCGATTGCGCAGGCGGCACAGAAATCCTCGCGTAGCAGGAGATCTTCAGGCGGGTAGCCGGAGAGCGCCAATTCCGGCGTCAGCAGTAAGTCTGCTCCTTGTTCTCTGGCGCGTTCGGCAAAATCGAGGATACGCGCCGAGTTGCCGGCAAAGTCGCCGACCGTGGCGTTGATCTGGGCAATGGCAATTCTGAGAGACATGGGCACAGGCATCAGCGAAAGGGGCGCTTGCGCGCCCCTTGATCAAAGTAAGGTAAGGACCTGCTCAGAAGTTCGGTTTGTCTTTGGCATCGTTGAAGCGCTGCACGCCCTCCATGATTTCCTTCTTGGCCTCGTCGACGCCTAACCAGCCGGCGACTTTGACAAATTTGCCGCGCTCCAGATCCTTGTAGTGAGCAAAGAAGTGCGCGATCTGGTCCAGAATGACCTGCGGGAAATCGCGCGGCGACTCGATGTCGCGATACATCTGCGTCAGGCTGTCCACCGGAACCGCCAGCAGCTTGCCGTCCTGACCGGCCTCGTCTTCCATGGCCAGCAGGCCGATCGGCCGGCAGCGGACGACGACGCCCGGGGGCAGCGCAAACTGGGTCACCACCAGGACGTCGACCGGGTCGTCGTCGCCCGCGATGGTGTGCGGGATGTAACCGTAGTTGCAAGGGTAATGCATGGCCGTAGACATGAAACGATCGACGAAGACCTGTCCGCTTTCCTTGTCCACCTCATACTTCACGGGATCGGCATGCATCGGGATTTCGATGACGACGTTGAAATCATTCGGGAGTGCTTTGCCCGAGGGCACGCGATCTAGGCCCATGTAAGTTCTCTCTGCTGGTTGTGGGAGGGGTCATTATACGCGCCAAAGTTGCGGCGGGTGTTCCCCGAAGACATTGGCGTACCGCTTAGTGTCAGACGGTGGCGGGACAATGGCCGCAGCGCCGCCCAGGCGGGAGCGCGCTCGCCGTCAGACGACACCGGCCAGCTCCTTGGCCTGGTCAGAATTGGCGGCCTGGCGTTGTTCGAGCTGTTCCAGCCAGCCGAGCACGGCCGCGGCACAATCGCTCCAGTGCTCGTCGAGAATCAAGGCGTGTCCGGTAGCAGCCACGATCTGTAGTTCGGCGTTCCAGCGCCGGGCGAGCGGGCGGACCAGCTGCGGCGGAAAAACCGTGTCGAGTTCGCCAGAGACGACCAGTACCGGCTGCGCAGGTGGCGGCTTCGGGGACCATCGCCAGCAGCCGAGGAGGGCCAGGTCGCAAATCGCCCGTGCCGATTCCGGCTGCACCAGTTGTGCAAAGCGCAGCAGCGTTTCCGGCCGTGTCGTCGGCGAAAAATAGACTTCCTTGATCATGTGCAGGGCGGTCGCACTGACCCTCCCCCTGGTTACATTGACGACTTCGCCAAGGAACTTCGGGTATTTCAGCAACAGTTTCGTCGCCGACTCCAGGGTGCCGTTAGTCGGCACAGGCGCCAGCAGGACAGCGGCCGCCACGAGCGATTGTTCAAGGAGGCGTTCGGCGATAAAGGAACCCATCGAATGCCCGATGACGATCGGTTGTTGGTCGAAGCGGGCGACGATCTGCTCGGCGTCGGCGAGATAGTCGTCGAGGCTCAGGGCATCCAGATACTCGCGCCCGTCGCTGCCGCCGTGGCCGGAGAAATTGAGGGCGTGGCAATCGTAGCCGTGGCTGGCGAAAAATGGCAGGAAGTGGGCGTCCCAGGAGCGCGCATCGACATAGCCACCGTGCAGGAAGAGCAGCGGTGGACGGTTTGCCGGCGAAGGGGTAGGCGGTGGGCGATGAATGGTCTGCAGAATGGGCTGCCTGGGGCTACGAAGCGGGGTCATGGGTGGTCTCCGGAAGCAAGCCGACACTATAAGGCCAGATCGCGTTGCCACGGCCAGGGTATTGCTGCGTTGCCACGCTGGCAATGGCGTGGCGCAGGCGTGCCCCGCCAGTCGGACCGCCCGCCGAGCGCTTCCGGCGTGCCCGCCGGAATGCGCACTGCCGGTGCAGGGAAACGGTCATGGCCTGCATCATCAGTGGTGTCTCGACAGCTCATGACCCTTAGGCTTATGATATTCGCAGGATGTTGCCTGAGGCTTGATCTGAAATGACTCATAGCGCTGCCGCACCTCCCCCGGCGAGCAAGGCCTCCAAACCGACGGCGGTGTTCGGTAAGGGTCAGGCTGACAATCGTGCGCTCGCTTCCGCCGTAAATCCCTATCCTGGCCTCGCCGCCTTCACACCCGAAGCGCATCGACTTTTCTTCGGGCGCGACGAAGATAGCGAACGGATTGTCGGGCGCCTCGCCGAATCGCGCTTGATCAGCGTCGTCGGTCGTTCGGGCACCGGCAAATCTTCACTCGTTGCCGCTGGTGTCGTGCCGCGCCTGGCCGCGCTTCACGGCCAGCTCGGCTATCTGCGTTGCGAGCCGCAGGGCAGTCCTTTTCGCCAGCTTGCCGAAGCGCTTTGTCGCGAATTCCCGGTAGCCGACACGGCGGCCGATCAGCAGGCCATCGATCGCCTGCGGCGCGCGCTGGCGGAAACCGGTGAGTCGAGAGCGTCGGAAGACCGCCTCACCGCAGCCAGCATCGATCTGCTGCGCCAGCGGAAGCATCCCATGCTCCTGCTTTTCGACCAGTTCGAAGAGTTATTTACGCACACGCCGACTACCTGCGCGCGCCGCTTTCGTAAGCTCTTTGGCTCATTGCTCGACATGGAGGGCTTGTTTCTGGCGTTGACGCTACGCAGCGAATTCACCGTTCGCCTGATGGAATGGCTGGGCGAAGATCTGTTTCGGGCATCCTTGGTAAGCCTCGAAGCGGTCACTGGCGAAGAGCAGTTGCAGGCAATCATCAACGGCCCGGCGCAGGCCTGCGGGGTGCCGGTGCAGGCCGAACTGCTTGCCACGCTGCTTGTCGCGGCGGGAGCAACCCGGGGCGCGCTACCGCTGATCGCCTTGACCCTTGAACGACTTTTCGAGCAGCGTGACGCCGAGCAGGGACTGACCCTGCAGGCCTATGAACGCATGGGTGGGCTGGCGAGCATTGTCGATAGCGCGGCCGCCGGTATCGAACGTTTGATCGACAGTGAGCCAGCACTCGAACTCGCTTGCGCCCGCCTGTTTGCCGAGTTGGCAACGGTGGTCGACGAGGTGCCGACGCGGCGTACGGCCGAGATTGCACCCCTGCGCGCCGACAGGCAGATCAGCCGGCTGGTCGATGCCTTGCGTGGGCAGGGCTTTCTCTCCGACCCGGACGATCAGCACGTCGAGTTAGCCCACGAGACACTGCTCATCCACTGGCCGCGCTTGCGACAGTGGTGCGGTCGCTATCGCGACAGCCTGGCGCTGCGCCGGCAGGCGAAAATGGCCGCCAGGGAGTGGTGGCCGCTTGTTGCGCAAGCGGCCGCTTTGACGCCTGGTGACCGGCCTGGAAGCGATTCTCTCCTCTGGGGTTGGCAGCGGCAAAAGCCGGTGCTGCTGGCGCTGCTTGACCTCAGTCACCGCCTGCCGCTGGCCGATCCCGACTTTTGCGATCCCGGCATCGCGGCATGGCGCACGCTCGCTGCCAGCCTGGACAAGACTCTGCACCGCTTTCTGCGACCCGAACCGCTGCTCTTGCTCGATGAGTTGGCCAGTGACAAGACGCCGCATCATCGCCGCGAAGAGATCGGCCTGCGTCTCAATCAGATGGGCGATCCACGCCGTGGCGTCGGGCTGACCAGCGCAGGCTTGCCGGATATCGTATGGATCGACATTGCCGGCGGAGGGGAGGTGACGCTCGAAGGCCGGGCCACCGAGGTCTTCGTGGTGAAGCCGCTGCGCATTTCCAGGTACCCGATCACCTGGCAGCAGTACGGCGCTTTCCTGAGCGCTGAGGACGGCTATCACGACCGCCGCTGGTGGCGAAAGCTGGTCCAGCGCAAACAACCGGGCGACACGCGTTGGGGTTTCCAGAACCACCCGGCAATCAACATCGCCTGGAGCGACGCCGTCGCCTTCTGCCGCTGGCTAAGCGAACACTGGCAACTGACCGGTCCGGAGACCCTTCGCCTGCCCACCGAATGGGAGTGGCAGTGGGTCGCGCAGGGCGGCGTCATGAAGCGAAAATACCCCTGGGGCAGCGACTGGAACCCGGCCCGTGCCAACAGCCACGAGAGCGGTACCAGCAGGACCATGGCGGTCGGCATGTATCCGCTGGGCGCGCCCGACGGAGAGCTGCTTGCCGACCTCGCCGGTAACGTCTGGGAGTGGTGTCTGAACGAGTATGACCATCCTGCCAACACGCAGATCGGCGGCGACATCTCGCGCACCCTGCGTGGCGGATCATGGCTGGATTTTCCGGGTGACCTGCGGACGGGAAAGCGTGAAGAGTTCTCGCCCGACGACCGTGATGGCGACATCGGTTTCCGGGTAGTTCTGGCGCCGCCACTCGAATAGATCGAGTCGTTCGCAGACAAGGAATAGGCACCTGTGGGCCGGCTTTCCGGCCGCGGCGTCGGAGAGGGCGCACTCCTGGTGACCGCCACCCACCTCTTCGTGCACACTGGCGAGCCAGTTTGCTTCAGACGGCCTCAAGCGGGCGGTGAGCGATTGCGCATCTCGACGGCGCGGATGGGTGCCCTCTGACGACGTCGATTACAATGGCGGAATAGTTGCAAACATTCATCTCGAGACTTCTCGCCGCTGGAGCCAGCCGATGATCATCGTTCTCTCACCCGCCAAAACCTTCGATTTCCAGACGCCATTGACGCTTGACGAGCATTCCCAAGCGCAATTTCTGGAGCAGTCAGAAGTCCTGATCGCTCGCCTGCGTGAGCTGTCGCCGGCGGCGATCGCCAGTCTGATGAAGATCAGTGACAAGCTCGCAGCCCTGAATGCAAGCCGCTACGCCGAGTGGACGCAGCCGTTCACGCCGGACAATGCCAGGCAGGCAATCCGGGCCTTCGACGGCGATGTCTACGCGGGCTTTGACGCCGAGACGCTGTCGCTGGCCGACCTGCAGTTTGCGCAGCAGCATGTGCGTACGCTTTCCGGGCTCTACGGCGTTCTTCGTCCACTCGACCTGATCCAGCCCTATCGGCTGGAGATGGGCACGCGACTGTCCAATCCGGCCGGCAAGGACCTCTATGCCTTCTGGGATGAGCGCATCAGCGACGCTCTCAACGCAGCCCTGAGCGAAGCGGGTGCGTCGGTGCTGGTCAATCTTGCGTCGGAGGAGTACTTCAAGGCGGTCAAACCGGAAAAGCTGTCGATGCCCGTGCTGCGGCCAGTCTTCGAAGATTGGGGAAGCGGCAAGTTCCGCGTCGTCAGCTTCTACGCCAAACGCGCACGCGGGCTGATGGCACGCTTTGCGATCGTCAATCGCCTCACCAAGCCCGCCGGCTTGAAGGATTTCACGGTTGGCGGCTACGCCTTCGCCGCCGATGCCTCCAGCGACAGCGTTTGGGTTTTTCGGCGTGGCCAGTAGCCCAAGCGGGTGCTCGCCGACGCTGCAGCAGGCAAGCACGCCGTGACTAAGGGTCACGACTTTGATGATCTGAGGTATCTTCTCGACGTGTCATGACCATCAGTACTGCTGCCGCCGTAGCGCTGACAATCGCGCACGATGGCGCTGGACGACGGCGGCCGGCCAGCCTGAGCAACTCGCGGTCGCGGGTAATCAGCAGATCGGCGCGGCAGCGCAGCGCAAGAATCAGGAATTTCTGATCGTCGGCGTCACGGCAGCGTGGTAGCCGATAGGCCTCGACATCCTCGACTCCTTCGGGTTCGCAAAGCGTCACGAAGCGACGGTAGCGCGCGAGCAAGGCCTGTTGCGCCGCGCCATCGAGAGAAAACTGCGGGTAGGTGGTGACGCGTTCGAGTTCGTCCAGGCACTGCCGATCACTGAAGCACTGCAGCGAGCCGTCATCAATGGCTGCGCGCAGCAGCAGCGCTTCGGGATCGGCGAAGTGCAGGAGGTCGATGATTACGTTGGTGTCGAGGACCGCGCGCATGCCGTTAATGTGAAAGTCGCGTATGCGACTCACGAAACTCCCTTCTCCCCCTGCGGGAGAAGGGCCGGGGGTGAGACGGGGAATTCGGGGAGCATGCTCCCTGCCCGGCGAACGATTCCGGCGTGTAAGCCGGAATGCGCACTGCAAGTGAGAGGGGGGCGGTCATGACTTTCATGATCAGGGGTGTCTCGACACGTCGTTACCGTCAGCCGAAGCGCCCTGCGTGCTGCTCGCTGGCCGCCCCGGCCACGCCAACCGCGTGCGCGGCGATTGCCAGACACGCAGTCAAGCCCGGCGATTCGATGCCAAACAGGTTGACCAGCCCGGGGATGCCGTGTTGCGCCGCTCCCTGGATCAGAAAATCGCCTGCCGGCGCGCCGGGTCCGACGATTTTGGGACGAATTCCAGCATAGGCCGGCGTCAAGGCCTTGTCCGCCAAGCCTGGCCAGTAGCGGCGAATCTCGGCATAGAAAGCGTCGGCGCGGCGGGGGTCGACGCGGTAGTCGAGTTCGCCGATGGTCTGGCCTGGCGTCGGCTGCGGCAGCCACTCGACGTCCGGGCCGAAGCGTGCCTGGCCGCCGCGATCGAGCGTCAGGTGCACTCCCAGGCCGCCGGCCTCGGGCAGCGGATAAACCAACCGCGAGAACGGCGCGCGCCCGCTCAGCGCGTAGTAACTGCCCTTGGCGTGGAAGTTCGCCGGGATCAGCGCTTTTGGGAAGCCGGCCAGCGAAGCGGCCACCTGCGGCGCCCACAGGCCGGCGGCGTTGATCACCAGTCTGGCCTTGAAGCGCAGGCTGTCGGCGCCACCGCTCTCGAGCACCATGCCCGCCGCGTTCGCGTCAAGTGAACCGCGCTGCAGGGGACTGTGCAGCACCAGCGAAGCACCGGCGCCCTCGGCGTCGCCGAGCAGGGCCAGCATCAGGCCGTGGCTGTCGACGATGCCGGTGGAAGGTGAGAGCAGGGCCGCCGTACAGGCCAGATCAGGTTCGAGCGCGCGCGCCTCGGCGGCACCGAGACGCCGCAGGTCGTCAACGCCGTTGGCCTCGCCCTGCTGCTGCAGCGCTGCCAGCGGGCTCTCCTGGGCTGCCGAGGTGGCGGCGATCAGCTTGCCGCAACGTTGGTGGCTGATCGCGTGCGTCGCGCAGAACTCGTAGAGTAGCTTGCGCCCAGCCACGCACAGCCCTGCCTTCAGCGAACCGGTCGGGTAGTAGAGCCCGGCATGGATCACCTCGCTGTTGCGGGCGCTGGTCTCGGTGCCGAAAGCCCCGTGGCGTTCGAGAATCACCGTCTCGAATCCGCGTCGGGCGAGTTCGCGCGCGCAGGCCAGGCCGACGACGCCGGCACCGATCACCACCGCTTCGATGCTTTCCATGGGTCGCTCTCCCGCTATCGAGCGGGCATTGTAAGCGCTGGCTGTCGCGCTTGCTCAGGCAGATCGGCTGGCCAGCGAAACTGTCGCTGGCTTGGCTGGCAAGCGCACCTGGATGCAGGTGCCTTCGCCGTCCGCACCGCTGGCGACGGTGATCGAACCGCGGTGACCACCAACCGTCTCCCGCGCGATCGCCAAACCCAGCCCGCTACCGGTAGCCGGGGCGTCGGGCAAGCGATGAAAACGCTCGAATACGCGTTCGCGCTCGTGCTCGGGAATACCGGGGCCGTTGTCGGTGACGTCAATTTCGACGACGTCACCGACGCGTTCGCAGCGCAGGGTGACCTGTCCGCCGGCGGGCGTGTATTTGAGCGCGTTGTCGACCAGATTGGCGATCAGCTCGCGGAGCAGCGTCGGATCGCCGGCCAGCGTCGAAATATCGCGCTGCATGCCGAAGTCGATCTTCTTCTCGTCGGCGATGCGTAGCCAGTCGTCCAGCATCTCGTCGATCAGCTTTGCCAGATCAACCGACGATGCATTCGCCATCAGATAGTGCGCTCCCTCGGCGCGGGCCAGCGCCAGTAACTGATTGGCCAGGCGAGTGACGCGTTTCACCGACTGGCGCAGATTCGCGGCCACCGTCTGGTCGGTCTGCTGGCTGCGCAGCAGCTCGATCTGGACTTGCAGACCGGCGAGTGGTGTGCGCAACTGATGCGCGGCATCCTGCAGGAATTTCCGTTGCGCGGTGTGCGCGTCCTGCAGGCGCGTCAGGAGTGCATTCAGCGCTCGCACCAGCGCGTGGATTTCCAGTGGCACCTGGTTCAGATCAACCGGGGCGAGATCCTCGCCGGAACGCTCGGCAAGCTCGGACTGCAGGTGATGCAGCGATGCCAGGCCGGAGGTGATTCCGTAGCGCACGACGGCGGCGATGGCGGCGAGCACCAGAAACACCGCCAAACCGAAGCCGAGCAACAGATCGCGAATGGCCGCACGGCGCTTGCCCAGTGTTTCGGCGACGGTGACGTAGATGCCTTGGCCGTCGACAACCGGGTGGAAACGCACCCCGCGTATCGATTGATCACGGAACTGGGCGTCAAAGAACGAGATTCTCGACCCCGTGGCGGTGGCACCAGCGCTCGTCGAGGTCTCCACAAACGGTGTCGGCGAGCCGGCCGCAGTGTCGCTTTCGGAAGTCTCCGGCGGTGGCAGATCGGCGTCTCCGGCGATGATTCGGCCGAAGTCGTCGCGCACCCGGAAGTAGATGTCGTCTACCGTGTCGGTGCGCAGGAGCGCTTCTGCCTCAGGCGACAGGGCGATGGTGACCTCGCCATTTTCCACCCGGGCCCGGTTGGCGATGCCGTTCGCCAGGTTCGACAGGCTCTGGTCGTAGGCACTGCTGACCACTTTCTCGGCCGCTCGATAGCCGAATACTCCACCCGTCAGCAGGGCGGTGGCGATCGGCAGTACCAGCGCGCGCAGCAGACTGCGCGGGAGACTGGTACCAGCCCGCCTTGTGGTCGCGCCGATCTCGCTGCCTGCTTCTCCGGAATTGCTTGCAACTCCTGCCTTGCTCGCGCTAGTGGTTTGCATCGCGCCGCGTCTTGTTGGCCACACCGCCGGTGACTTCCAGACGGTAGCCGAAGCCGCGCACGGTGCGAATACTCAGGCCAGCTGCTTCCAGCCGGCGGCGCAGGCGGTAGACGTAGACTTCCAGGGCGTTGACACTGCCATCACCTTGCAGCCGTTCCTTTGGCACCGTGTGCCCGTCAGCCGCGGCAAGAGTGCTCAGCAGATCCCATTCACGGCTGGAAACGATCAATGGCTGTTCTGCCAGCGAGGCGAATCGCCCCTGCATGTCCATCAACAGCGGGCCAAACTCGATTCGCCGGGCAACGCTATTGGCACCACGACGCGTGGTCGCTCGCATGCGCGCGGTCAGTTCGGCGAGTTCGAAGGGTTTCGACAGGTAGTCGTCCGCACCGAGGTCCAGCCCGTAGATTCGATCGTCGAGGGCATCACGTGCGGTAATCATGATCACCGGCAGCGCTTGGCGGCGCTCCCGGATGCGGCGCACGATTTCGTAGCCGCTCAGTCCTGGCAGGCCAACATCGACGAGAACGATGTCGAAGTTCTTTTCCTGCAACAAGCGATCCGCTGCCATGCCATGGGCTTCAACGACAACACTGTCTCCTTGTCCGGCGAGGAAGGTGGCAATGCCATCAGAGAGCTCCGGATCATCTTCTATCAACAGGACAAGCATCAAGGACCTCAATGGGCAGGCGGGCAAAGACAAGGGTAAGGGAGCGCGGCCCTCCCCGGAAACATGCGTAGGGCATCGCGCTGGCAAGCGCCGCGTCAGCGATTGTACGCGGCGAACGCGGCGCGGACCATGTGCTGTTATGCGCACCAGCAGCGCCCCGCGCAAGTCGGCCAGGCGAAATCGATCAGAACACCAGCGGTCATTTTAAGGACCTGTTAAGAGTTTGCTAAGAATCGTGTAAGTAACTGTTAATAAACGAGAAAAAATAACCTATGTAAGCCCGGCGTAAGTTCGGAGGCCTACCTTCGCCGCGGCAGTCAGCGTGAATGATTCGACAAACCGTTCCCCTCCGAGGAGGCAACATGAAAGACGACGACCTGGTTGTGCGTATCGCCGCCAACCCGAAGTACAAGAAACTGGTGAGCATGCGCTCGACCTACAGCATCGTCATGACCGTCCTGATCATGGCTATCTACTATGGATACATTCTGCTGATTGCCTTCGACAAGGAGTTTCTGGCAAGGAAGCTGGCCGATGGCATGGTCACTTCGATCGGTATTCCGATGGGCGTTGGGGTCATCGTTCTGACCATCGTCATCACCAATATCTACGTCCGCCGTGCCAACTCCGAGTTCGACGACCTGACCGCCGAAATCATCCATGAGGCCCATCAATGATGATTGCCAAAACCATACGCAACAGCCCGGTGATCCTGCTTGGCTTGCTGATCGCCGGTGTCGCCGTGGCTGCTGGCGGCGATCTCGGTACCACGGTAAAGCAGGAAACCAACTGGGTGGCGATCGCCATGTTTGGCGCCTTCGTGGTAATGACCCTGTTCATCACCAAGTGGGCGGCAAGCAAGACCAAAACGGCGGCTGACTTCTACACCGCCGGTGGTGGCATTACCGGCTTCCAGAACGGTCTGGCGATTGCCGGCGACTATATGTCTGCCGCGTCCTTCCTGGGAATTTCCGGCCTGGTATTTGCTAACGGTTTTGACGGCCTGATCTTCTCGATCGGCTGGCTGGTCGGCTGGCCGGTGATTACCTTCCTGATGGCTGAGCGACTGCGCAACCTCGGCAAGTTCACCTTCGCTGACGTCGCTGCCTACCGTTTCGCGCAGACGCCGATCCGCATCTTCGCGGCGTCCGGTTCTCTGGTCGTCGTCTGCTTCTACATGATCGCGCAGATGGTTGGTGCGGGCCAACTGATCAAGGTGCTCTTTGGTCTCGAGTACCAGTACGCAGTGATCATCGTCGGCGCGCTGATGATGTGCTATGTGTTGTTTGGCGGCATGACGGCAACCACCTGGGTGCAGATCATCAAGGCGATCATGCTGCTTTGCGGCGCAAGCTTCATGGCCCTGGCCGTGCTCTGGCAGTTCAGCTTCAATCCCGAGGCACTTTTCGCCAAGGCGGTTGAAATCCACACCAAACACGATGCCATCATGGGGCCTGGTGCGCTGATCAAGGATCCGATCTCGGCGATCTCGGTCGGCATGACGTTGATGTTCGGCACCGCCGGTCTGCCGCACATCCTGATGCGCTTCTTCACCGTTCCAAGCGCCAGAGAGGCACGCAAGTCGGTGGGCTGGGCAACCACCTGGATCGGCTACTTCTACATCCTCACCTTCATCATCGGCTTTGGCGCGGTCGTCCTGCTCACCCAGGATCCCGGTGCGTACTACGTCGATGGCGATCTGGCCAAGGGTTTGAAGGGCGGCGGCAACATGGCGGCCATCCACCTGGCCAACGCCGTCGGTGGCAATGTCTTCCTCGGCTTCATCTCCGCGGTCGCTTTCGCCACCATCCTGGCCGTGGTTGCCGGTCTCACGCTGTCCGGCGCCTCGGCGGTGTCGCACGATCTGTACGCGACGGTGTTCTGCAAGGGCAAGGCGGATTCGGCTGCCGAACTGCGCGTCTCGAAGATCACCACCATCTGCCTGGGCATCATCGCCGTGATTCTGGGTATCGCCTTCGAGAAGCAGAACGTCGCTTACATGGTGATGCTCGCTTTTGCCATCGCCTGCTCGGCCAACTTCCCCGTGCTGTTCATGTCGGTACTGTGGAAGGACTGCACGACCAAGGGGGCTGTTGCTGGTGGATTCGTCGGTCTGATTTCATCTGTTGGCCTAACCATCGTTTCGGCGTCGGTGTGGGAGGCTGTCCTGGGCAATCCGAAGGGCTCGGCGTTGTTCCCATACTCATCGCCGGGCCTCTTCTCGATGTCGGCGGCTTTCCTGACCATCTACCTTGTTTCCAAGATGGATACCAGCAAGCAGGCGCAGCTCGAACGCTCGCTTTACCCCGCGCAGAAGGTTCGCTCGGAAACCGGCGTCGGTGCCGCAGGTGCGTCTGGTCACTGAACTGCAGTCAGGCGCTCGTTGAACGGCAAGACGGCCCGCGTTTCGCGGGCCGTCTTTTTCGTGAACCCGGCAGGCCGCGTGCCCGGTGAGTCAAGTTGGTGAGGCAGCGTGCTCAGGGTTGCCGCGTGCTGCCGCGCATGCGTCGCTGATCTACATTTTGCCCGCTGTGCGTTGAATCGCTACACTGGCGGGGTGCTGCAGCCTGGCGACGAATGTGGTACCAATGTCGGCCAACGCCTTGCCAAGCCGACCGACGAGAGAACGCGACCGCCACGACGCAATAACGAGAGAACGCATGACCATGACCCTCCCAGCCAACGCCAGCCACGAACAAGCCATCGCCGCAACGCGGCACTGGCTGGAACGGGCGGTGATCGGCCTCAATCTCTGTCCTTTCGCCAAGGGAGTGCACAGCAGGGGACAGGTGCGCTACGTGGTCAGCGATGCGACGGAGGACGAGAGCCTGCTCGCCGATCTGGAACGTGAGCTGCACGCCTTGGTGGCCGTGGCGCCGGATGAGATCGACACCACGCTGCTCATCCACCCGCGGGTGCTCAACGACTTTGAGGACTTCGTCGCTTTTCTCGATCTGGTCAATGTAGTGCTCCGAACGCAGCAACTCGAAGGCATCCTGCAGGTCGCCAGTTTTCACCCCGCCTACGCTTTCGCCGAGACCGACGCCGACGACATCACCAACTGCACCAATCGCGCACCATTCCCGACCCTGCATCTGCTGCGCGAAGCCAGCCTCGACCGCGCGGTCGCCGCTTTTCCCGACGCCGCCTTGATCTACGAGCGCAATATGGAGACCCTGCGCGAACTCGGCAGCGACGGCTGGCAGGCGCTTGGCGTCGGCGCGCCGGCGGGCGAAGGGAAGTAGGTCGCCGATGTCAGCGCCACGCATCGAACTGCGCGAGAGCGAAGTCGAGTTCATTGCCATCCGCGCCCAGGGCGCCGGCGGCCAGAACGTCAACAAGGTCTCGAATGCCATTCATCTGCGCTTCGATATCGCGGCCTCTACGTTACCCGAGGAAATCAAGGAGCGCCTGCGGCAGCTGCGCGATCAGCGCATCAGCGCCGACGGGGTGGTGATCATCAAGGCGCAGGCGCACCGCAGCCTGGACCGCAACCGCCTCGACGCGCTCACCCGCTTGCGCGAACTGATCGCCCGCGCGGCGTTCATCCCGACGCCGCGGCGCCCGACCCGGCCGACGCGCGGCTCGCAGATCAGGCGCGTCGACAGCAAAGTGAAGCGCGGCGCGGTGAAGCTGCGGCGTGGGCGGGTCGACGAGCACTGATCGATCATCAGCATGGCCAAGAAGGGAGCCGCAATGTTCATTTGCCATTCAGCAGCGAGTGCCAGCGCATGACGCCCGCCGATGTCCTCGCTTTCTGGTTCGAAGAGACAAGGCCAGCGCAATGGTGGGCCAAATCCGCCGACTTTGACCGCCTGATCGAGGCGCGTTTCGGTATTCTTCTCGCCGCGGCCAGCCGTTGCGAGCTATGTGCCTGGCGCAGCAGCAGCGACGGCCGCCTGGCCGAGATCCTCGTCCTCGACCAGTTTCCACGCAACATCTTCCGCGATCGCCCGCAATCCTTCGCCACCGACGCGCTGGCGCTGGCCCTCGCCCAGGAAGCCGTCGCCGCCGGCGCCGACAACGCCATCGACCCGGCGCGCCGGGCCTTCCTCTACATGCCCTACATGCACAGTGAGTCGCCGCTGATTCACGCCCGGGCAGTCGAGCTCTTCGCTGCGCCGGGAATGGAGAACAATCTCGCCTTCGAACTGCGCCACCAGGCGATCATCGACCGCTTCGGCCGTTATCCGCACCGCAATGCCATCCTCGGGCGGCAGTCGACCCTGGACGAGATTGAGTTCCTGAAAACGCCGGGGTCGGGGTTTTAGGCGATTGCCGGAAAAGAACGTACCAGATTGCGCCGGATTTTCGGTCGGCTTCAAGGCGCGACAACAGGCGCATAGTCGAACGATGTAACTGTTGTCGCAACACAGAAGACGGGCGAAAAGACAAGCAAGATGGTATGTTCTTTGACAGAAATCGCCTTAAGTGGACGCGTTAGCGCTGGCCAAGGAAGGTAGCACTGCGCGTATCGGTTTTCGCATGCCGCTCTGCTGGCCCGAGAAATTACAAATCTATTTCAGCGCCTCGATGCCGGCACCAAAATTGATATGGAACACGGTGCCATCGAGTACCAGTGCCGGTACCGACTGGACGCCAGCGGCTTCGGCTTCCTGGACACGTGACTTGCTCTCGCCGAGGTGGACGACCTCGACGTCGTAGCGTGCGGGATCAAGTGCCTTGGCCAGGTTTTGTTCGGCAGCGACACAGACCGGGCAGCCGGCGTGATAAAAGGTGGCATTGGTTTTCATGATCGTTTACTCCTGAGTGGATCGGGGTTCGTGCCAGAAGCACACGATCATTGTAGGTAGGGATCTGGTACTCCAAAAGCAGGCACTTTTCGGTGCCCCGGTAACTTTCTGGTGTAAATCATTGGCCATGAACGAAATAAATAATTCATCTCGATCGGCGCCATCGCTCTACCGCCACCTGGAAGAAGTGGTGGGTTGCAAATGGTCGGTGTCCGTCCTGATGGCCATTGCCGAGGGTGTTTCACGGCCCGGTGGTCTGGAACGTCGCGTTGCAGGAATTTCGAAAAAAATCCTTTCCGAGCGCCTGCGCAAGCTGACTTCATACGGCTTGCTGGACAAGCAGGTTTTTCCGGAAGTACCGCCGAGGACCGTCTATTCACTGACATCGAACGGCCACAAACTGATCACTATCATCGCTCAGATAAAATCCCTGGATGTTCAAATGGCCAGTGATCGATAGCGCGCGTTGCCGCTGGAATGGCGTGCGGGCTGCTGTGGCGCCCGCCGCGTTCCCGACGAGGCTTTCGCAGCAAGCCTGAGCGCTGCGATGCCCTTATACTTTGCGAGGGCCCGCAAGGAGCGCGCGCCGGCAAGCGAGGAGGGAAATAGACATGGCTTACCAGCAGAGTTTTGACGTTCATAGTCGTGGTCGCGGCAGCATCGAGATTACTGCCGAAGTGGCGCGGATCGTTCGCGCTGCGGGGATGCCGATCGGTCTGGCGAACATTTTTGTCCAGCACACCAGTTGCTCGGTGGTGTTGACCGAGAACGCCGATCCCTCGGTGCGCCGCGATCTGGAAACACTGGCGGCGCGCTGGGCGCCCGATGGCGACGCCGCCTACCATCATGACAGCGAGGGCGACGACGACATGGCGGCGCACGGGCGCAACATCCTGGCCGGCAGCTCGGTGAGTGTGCCGGTCGGGAGCGGTACGATGCTCCTCGGGACCTGGCAGGGGATCTACCTCTGGGAGCACCGCACGCTCGCGCACCGCCGTCGGGTGGTGGTCACGGTCGTCGGCTGATGGCTGCTACACTCGACCGTTTTATCGTCTGGCGACTGGAAGAGGGATAGCAATGAAACTCGGATTCATCGGCCTGGGTATCATGGGGCGCCCGATGGCGCTCAACTTGCTGGGCGCGGGGCATGAACTGACCGTCTGGGCGCGTCGTGCCGAGTCGATGCAGCCCCTGCTCGACGCCGGCGCCAGGGCGGCTGACAGTCCCGCCGGGGTGGCCGGCGCGGTCGATTTGCTGATCTCGATCGTCGCCGACGCCCCCGACGTCGAGCAGGTGATGCTTGGCGAACAAGGCGTGGCCAGCGCCGCTCGGGCTGGGCTGGTGGCGGTGGACATGAGCACCATCCGCCCGGCAGCGGCACGCGACATCGGCGCTCGCCTGCGCGAACAAGCTGTCGACTTCCTCGACGCGCCGGTTTCCGGCGGCGAAGTCGGGGCCATTGCCGGCAGCCTGTCGATCATGGTCGGCGGTAGTGTCGCCGCTTTCGAAACGGCACGACCGGCTTTCGAGTGCATGGGCAAGAACATCGTGCATGTCGGCGATGCGGGGGCCGGGCAAGTGGCCAAGGCGGCCAATCAGATCATTACCGGCGCGGGTGTGCTGACTGTCGCCGAAGCGCTCAATTTCGCGGCCAGGAGCGGGGTTGATCCGGCCAAGGTGCGTGAAGCCCTGCTCGGCGGCTTTGCCTATTCGAAGATCCTGGAGAACCATGGCCAGCGCATGCTCGACCGCAACTTCAAACCGGGCTTCAAGTCCTGGATGCATCAGAAGGACATGAACATCGTCATGCAGAGCGCGCACGAACTGGGCATGTGCCTGCCGGTGGCGGCGGCGACTGCGCAGATGTACAACGCGATGGTCGGTTCGGGGCTTGGCGAGGAGGATTCGGTCGCCATTCTCAAGCTTCTGGAGCGCCTGTCGGGCGGCGAAGACTGATGCACATCGGTTTCATTGGCCTCGGCGTGATGGGTCAAGCCATGGCGTTGAACCTCTTGCGTGGCGGCCATCAACTGGTGATCTGGGCACGCCGACCGGAGTCGCTGCAGCTGCTACTCGCCGCCGGTGCCGTCGCTTGTGCGACGCCGGCTGCCGTCGGCCAGCGTAGTGAAGTGGTCTTCACCATGCTCACGGCCGGTGCCGATGTCGAGCGTGTGGCGCTGGGGCTCGATGGCCTGGTCGACGGACTCGCCGCGGCTTCGCTGCTGGTCGACATGAGTACCATTGCGCCGGGCATGGCGCGCACGCTGGCCCAGCGCCTGGGCGAGCGTGCTATCGACATGCTCGACGCACCGGTATCCGGGGGTAGCCAGGCAGCCGTCGCTGCCAGCCTGGCAATCATGGTCGGCGGCAGGGCCGCGGTACTCGAGCGGGCGCGCCCGCTGCTGGCGCTGCTCGGCAAGACGATTGTCCATGTCGGCGACAACGGCGCCGGACAGGTCGCCAAGGCGTGCAATCAGATGATCATGGTCGGCGCGATTCAGGCGATTGCCGAGGCCTTGCACTTCAGTGCTGCGGCCGGTGCCGATCCGGCCAAGGTGCGCCAGGCGCTGGCGGGTGGTTCGGCCGGCAGCCGTGCGCTGGAAGCCATGGGCGGGCGAATGGTCGATCGCGAATTCGCCGCCGGCGTCGAAGCGCGGCTGCATCACAAGGACTACGGCATCCTGATGGACGAAGCGCATCGCCTCGGCGTGCCGCTGCCGCTGGCCGCACAGGTCTGGCAGCAACTCAATGCGCTGATGGCCATGGGCTGGGGGCGCTCCGACACCGCCTCGCTGCTGCGCGTTCTGGAAGCAAGCCGACGCGCTGCCGGATGAGACGATCTGGCCGTTGCCGGGCTGGCCTGGCTGGCAACGCTAGTCGACAGGGATGATCAGCTTGTCCCAGCCTGAGCCTTCTTCGTCGCTGTTGGCTTTCTTGCTGCGGGCAAGCGCTGCCAGGCGCGCTTCCATTGCGGCGATCGACTGATCGGTAAACGTGAGTTTGCGCCGGTCGCTACCGCAGCGGCGTTCAGGTGCACCTTGTGGGCGCTGCAGTTGCCCCTGGCGTCGGTCTGGCCCTCGTTGCGTGCGCATTTTTACTCACCCCTTGAAAATCGCGACATGATCGCCGTAGTGAAGTGGTACGCCGAAGGCCGTCCGCCATACCCCGAGGGCCCGTGTCCACTTTGCGCAACCGCCATTGCCGCGATGCGCAAGGCGATTACCGATAGTGTAATTGCGTTCATGCCGCTTAGCCTTCAGCATTATCCAGAAAACACCGCGTGAATACCAATCCGGTAAGCTTATGGCACGGATTTGTGGCTTATGACCTCCCTCTCCAGCGCCAGCCGCCTGGCTCGTCCTGCGGGCGACGGATCACACGCAGCATCGCACCGTGGCGTGGCAGTATTGGCGTGGCTCAGCTCCTACCCGCTGGCGCAGACTGGGCTGCCGCCGCTGTCTGTGCTCGCCCTTCGTCGTGAACCAGGCGCAAGCCGGCCGGCAAGGACTCGCCAAAAGCACGGCGTTCGTCGGCTTTGTCGAGTTCGACGACGTTACTGATCTGCTCGATCCAGTGACCATTGGCATTGATCGCACTCAGCCGCGCCACGACGCCCTCGCGGATGCTGTCGGGCAGGTCGCGTGAGCGATCGCCGGTCAGGCGGGCGAGTTGAGTGGCCGCGAAGGCGGCCGGCTCGACCTTTTTCCAGTCTACGGCCAGCAGGCCTTCGAGCCAGCGACAGGCGTCTTCGACCGCTACCACCTGGTGGGCACTGCCGTAGAGCGGTTGGCGCGCGCCGAGGCGGCCGAGGGCCCACCAGCCGAGTGGCTTCTCTGACCCACTGGCCAGGCTGTCGAGCAGCCAGTCACCAACTTCGATCTTGCGTTCGACCGGCAATCTTTCGAGCGAAGCGACCAGGCGCAGCATGTCGTCGTGGCTACCGCTGATCGGCGCCGGCTGGCGCTTGCGGGCTTTGACGGTCTCGGTTTGTAGCGCAGGCAGGAGTTCGGCGAGCAGAAGCTCTTGCGTCTCCGCCGCCAGGCCCCCGGCGGCACGCCGCCACAGCGTCCACCACTCGGACCAGTTCTGGCTCTCATTCACATACTGGATGCCTTGCGACAGCAGCGCAGTCAATTGCTCGATCCGCCAGTCGTCGATAGCGTCGCCAAGGCCCGGGCGCAGGCAGTAGCCAGCAAGGTTGAGCCACAGACGCTCGTGTTCCGGCGAGCGCCGCCGGCGTCGGGCGCGTTGCAGCAGGGCGTCGAAAAGGGCGCGCAGCAGCGGCATCTCCCAGTCGTCGCGCTTGCCGAGCAGATGTTCGAGTTGGCCGCGCAGGCGGCGCACTTCCTTGTTGTCGACGGCCTGCGAACGGCCGCCGAAAATATGTTCGATGGACTTCACCGCATCGGCGAAGCGCGGTGGCAGGACTTCGGACGAGGCCGTCGTCGCTTCGCCGTCGCTGCGTAACTGGAATTCGAGCAGCCAGCGACGAGCCGGGTTGTCGATGCTGACGCAGTGCAGTTCCAGGCTGCCGACTTCGGTGATCCCGGTGATCAGCTCCACACGCACTTCGCGCTGCGTGCTGCCTGCCTGTGGCTGCACGACGGTGGCAATCGGCGGCAGGCGGATGAAATCTTCATCGTCGAGGGAGGCGATTTGACCCGGCTGATAGCGCGTGTCGGCCACCGACGAGGCGAGATAGAAGCGCACCGGCTGACCCAGGCGCAGGCTGAAGGTACGTTCCGGCAGGCGGATTTCGTGCCCTTCCTCGCTGCCGCGCGGCAGGATGCAGATGCCGCGTCGCTGCTTGCTGCCTTCTTCGAGGACCAGGAAGTAGCTGCGCGCCGAGCCGCCGCCGATGCGTCGCCCGTGCCCTTGGCGGACCAGCGCGTAGGCGACTGCGCCGCGGGCCACGGCAATGTCCGGGTTGTCGTTGTGCAGCAGGCGCAGCGGCGTGCCGCGCCAGTCGGCGAGAGTGGCTTGCAGGCGCTCGCTCAGCGCCTCGGCACGAAAGACGCCGCCGTTGAAGAGCACGGTATCGGGTACCGGCAGGCGCGGTTCGGCCGGCGGCTGTTCGTCGCCCGCTTGCTGTACTGTTTGTTGGGCTTGCGGTTCTTGCGCTGCAAGCGGCTCTTCCGGCTCGGCGAGGGCGCGCAGTGCCGCCTCTTTGTGGCGCCTGAGAAATGCGGCGACATGGCGGGTGATCGCCGCATCGGCGGGGTAGGGCAGTCCGAATTCGACCAGCCCGGCGCGCCGCTGCAGTATCGGTTGATCGACGGCGACGCGCGGCATGAAGCCGTCCACGATCATGTTCAGCACTTCGTCGCGCTGCAACTCGATGCTGCGAGCGCCGCCGATCAGCTTGGCGCCGCCGCCGAGCAGGGTCAGCAAGACCGATTCGGGTGCGCCATGCGCCAGCAATTGTTCCTTGGCTGCCCGGCAGCGCGCCGTCAGCTGCGAAAAACGCGCCGCCGACAGCTTCTTGCCGCCACTCTCCGGCAGGCGTGACTCGACCAGGTGGGCCAGCGCCAGATCCATATTGTCGCCACCGAGCATCAGGTGGTTGCCGACACCGACGCGTGTCAGCTCCGGCTCACCGTCCTTGAACGCTACCTGAATCAGGGTCAGGTCAGTGGTGCCGCCACCGATGTCACAGACCATCAGCAGCCGCGTTTCGGCGAGCTCCGTGTCGAGGCTTTCCTGATGACGGAACAGCCAGTCATAAAACGCTGCTTGCGGTTCCTCGAGCAGACGCAGCCTGGGCAGGCCGGCTTGCCGCGCGGCTTCGACGGTCAGCGCCCGCGCCCCTTCGTCGAAGGAAGCGGGAACGGTCAGGATCACCTGTTGCTGTTCGAGGGGTGCCTGCGGGAAGCGGTGCCCCCAGGCGGCGCGAACGTGCGCCAGATAACTGGCGCTGGCGGCGACCGGCGAAACCTTGGCGACAGCGGCGTCCGCACCCCAGGGCAGGATAGCTGCCATGCGGTCGACCGAGGCGTGCGACAACCAGCTCTTGGCGCTGGCGACCAGGCGACCGGGAACCTGCGCGCCGAGTTCGAGGGCGAAGCGGCCGGTGAGGGCGAGTTGAGCGCCTTCGCCAAGGTCGCCACCGTCGCCATCATCGGCACTTTCGCCGTCGCCAACGCTGTCGCCGACTTTCCCGCCACCCGCCTCGGCCGGCCATGGCAATTGCAGATCGCCAGGGCTGAGCTCGCCGGCCGCCGGATGAAAGCGCACCGAAGGCAGTAGCGGCCGGGCGGCGACTTCGCCGGCGCCGACCAGTTGCTCGATCTCGAAAAGCTCGACCTGCTGCCCTCCGGGCGCGGCATAGGCGACGACGGTATTGCTGGTTCCGAGATCGATACCGACGATGTATTGCTGCTTCACGGCCCTCAGTCCGTCGCGTTGGCGACATCGCCGGCACTACTGCCAGCGTCGCGCGCGTCAAACTCGACTTTCCAGCGCTCCGGGCCATCGTGCGGCAGTGCTTCGAGTTCGAGCGTGCCGGCCTCGGTAACGCGCGCGTGCAGCTTGACGCGGACCACTTCGCCGTCGGCGCGACCTGCGGCGGGCAGCGTCGTCTGGATCTCGGCGAGTTCCTGCAGTTCATCGGGTTCCCAGTCGGCGAGCAAGGTGCCGACCTGATCCTGGCGGCGAACCGACGAGCCGAAGAAGCGGAAGCGTACCGCTTCGCCGACGACCAGCCCGAACTCCTGCTCCGGAAGCGCGGCGTCGCTGCCTTCCTCCATGCCGAACGGCGCCAGGCACAGCGCCTGCACCGGTGGTTGCATGCCGGGTACTGCCGGCATCACCGATTCGATGGCCACATAGTAGGAACGCGCCGTGCCGCCACGGATGCGCACCCCCTGGCCGCGGCGCACGTAGCCGTAGTAGGCACCGCCACGGGCGACGGCCAGATCGAGGTCGGCGCCTTCGAGCGGACGGGCCGGTGGCGCGCCTTCCGCAGCGAGCCAGGAGTTGATCGTCGCCAGGGTGCGCTCGGCGAGCAGTTCCGACTTGAAGACGCCACCATTGAACAGCACCGCCGTCGGATGCAGGAAAGTCGCGCCATCCGGCAAGGTACCGGTGAAGCCTTCGAGATCGGCCGTCGCGGCGACCTGGCGAGCCAGGAAAGCGGCCAGGTGACGGGTGATCGCCGCGTCGTGGGCATAGGGCAGGCCGAGCTGTGTCAGACCGGCGCGACCGCGTACCTGCGGACGGTCGCCGATGGCGGCGTTGGGGAAGAAGCCTTCCAGCAGGGTGGCAGTCAGTTCGGCGCGCGTCAGTTCGCTACGCAGCGAGCCGCCGATCAACTTGGCGCCGCGGCTGGCGATGATCAGCGGCACTTCGCTGAGCGAGGCGTCGTTGAGCAGTGCTTCCTTGGCCGAGCGGCAGGAATGGGTCAGCGCTCGCAGCTGCCAGGCGTCGGTCTTGATGCCCTGGGCGCCGAGCTTGCTGGCGACGGCGAAGGCCAGGGCCAGATCCATGTTGTCGCCACCGAGCAGGATGTGCTCGCCGACCGCGACCCGGTGCAGCTCGAGGACGCCATCGCGTTCGAGAACGGCGATCAGCGAGAAGTCGCTGGTACCGCCGCCGACGTCGGCGACGAGGATGATCTCGCCCGGCCGGACCTGCTTGCGCCAGCTGCCGGCGCTTTTCTGAATCCAGCTGTACAACGCCGCCTGCGGCTCTTCGAGCAGGATCATGTGTTTGCAGCCGGCCGCCTTGGCTGCTTCGGCACTCAATTCGCGTGCCGCCGGATCGAAGGAAGCCGGGATGGTGACGACGATTTCCTGCTCGGCGAAAGGCGCCTCGGGGTGGGCGTCGTCCCAGGCGGCGCGCAAGTGGCTGAGGTAGCGCAGCGAGGCTTCGAGTGGCGACAGGCGTGCCACTTCCGGCGGTGCGTCGTGCGGCAGGATGTCGGCGCGCCGGTCGACGCCGGCGTGGCAGAGCCAGCTCTTGGCACTCGACACCAGCCGTATCGGCGTCGCCGCACCGCGGCTGCGCGCCATTTCACCGACGGCATAGTCCTGCTCGGCGGTCCACGGCAGGCCGAGGTCACCGGGCGCCAGTTCGCTGGCATGCGGCAGGTAGATGAAAGACGGCAGCAGTCCCGGCGACTCGACCGAACCGGGGGCCGTCAGTTGTGGGATCGGCAGTACGTCCTGCGCGACGTTCTCGCCGTCGCTGTTGGCGATGTCGACGTAGGACAGGGCGCAATGGGTGGTACCGAGATCGATACCAATGGAGAATTTTGCTTCGCTCATAGTTCAACCTCCGCCGGCGCGACGATATGTAGATCGTGGCTGCCGGAAAGTTTGGGCAGGCGGGTTTCGACAACCCGCCAGCCGCGGTGGGTGATGTGGCCGTTGAAGGGCGGCTCGCCGACGACATTGCCGGTGATGCGAATCGCCGCAGCGTCGAAGCCTTCCGGCAGGGTAATCGCGCTGCCTTCGTCTTCCTCGCGCACCGGGTCGATGCTGAAATTGTCGACCAGCACTTTGCGACAGCCTTCATGGACCAGGCGGGCGGCCGCGCCGACATCGGCGTCGGGATAGGCGGCGACATCCTCCTGGATGAAATCGATGAAACGGGCCTCGCGCTGCAAGAGGCCGAGAAGTTGCAGGGCGCCGTCGGGCGCCGCTTCCTTGAGTGCCGGCGCCGCGGGCTTCGCCGCGGCGGTCGCCGCTGCCGTGCCGTTGGCTTTCTTGCGTTGGCGCTCGGCCAGCCGCAGCGCCTGGACGCCGCCAGCGAACTCGCTATTGCCAATAATCTTGAAGAAGCAGGCGATGGCAATGCCGATTCTGCTGAAAAAGTGTGGATTCTTTGGCTTCATGGATGGGTCCTGGTATTTGCCGCCGCAGCGGCTCGGTGACAGGCTTCAAGACCCGGCCGGCAGCGCCAGGGCTGGCTGCTGCTTCGCGCCGGGTGTTGAGAAAGTGCGTAAAGAGGGACAAGGAATGGCAGGGCATTTCTTCTGGCTTGCGCATGGTAGCCATGGTCGCAGGGGTACGCAACGTCGGGCAGGAAGTCTGCCCAGGCGCCTGGCGCTGGACATTGTCCATCAGGCGGCTATGTTGCGGTGCAATATAAACCATTTTGGCGATTTCGGGTAGATGCCGCCGAGGCTGCGTCATTCGGCAAGCCGCTGTCGCTTGCCGCCTTCTGCGCCTTCCTGAAAGTGCGCGGGCACTGGTGCTGGCCGTCGACGACATCGAACAGTCGCTGAAGGTTGTCGACCTGGTGGGCGATCATTTCCCGACACTGGAAATCGTCGCGCGGGCGCGCGACGTGATCCACTGGAAGCAGTTGCGTGAGCATCGGGTGATGCGGGTCGAGCGCGAGCGACAGAAGGAGCCACCGGTGGATCGCTGAACGGGCGAACTTTTAATGTGAAAGTCGCGCAAGCGACTCACGAAACTCCCTTCTCCCCTTGCGGGAGAAGGGGCAGGGGAAGAGGGAAACGGTCATGACTTTCATGATTTGGGGTGTCTCCACGTGTCATGACCGTTAATGTGAAAGTCGCGTATGCGACTCACGAAACTCCCTTCTCCCCTCGCGGGAGAAGGGCCGGGGGTGAGACGGGGAATTCCGGGCGCATGCGCCCAGCCCGTCGAACGATTCCGGCGTGCAAGCCGGAATGCGCACTGCAAGTGAGAGGGGGGGCGGTCCTGACTTTCATGATCAGGGGTGTCTCGACATGCCATGACCGTTAGCTACCCGCCCCGCGCATCGTCGCTGCGCGGGGTAATTCTAGAGCGTTGTGTGAACGTCCCGGGCAGCAAGGGACAGTTGATCAAGGCGTTCCTCGACGCAAACGCATTGATTCAATGTCTGCAGCCACAAGGGGAGGCTGGGGCTTACGCTCTTCCAGTAGAGCGGGATCAGCAGACCGAAGCCTGCGCGTTTGTTGCGGAGCCTGGCGATGTTCAGTTCTTCCTGGCACTCAGGCGAGGCAAAATATGCCGGGCTGAGGATGGACACGACCTTTCGGCAGCTCTCGATGGCTCGATCGATGTCGTCCTGGTAGGACTTGCCTTTCTGGATCGAGTGGCGAAAATCGAACACCGTCGCCGCTTGGTCGATTGCCGCGAGTTCGCGCTTGAACGCGTCGGCGGCGTTTGCATTGTGGCTGCTGAAGCTCAGAAACACATCGTAGTATTGGGCAACTGGCGGCGGGGTGCTGAGGGATGAGCCGGGTGTCCGTAAGCCATGGCCGCCCTGGCCGACCTTTTCCATTAATGCCACCAATGCTGGCATGCGACCTTGATCGTGTTCGAAGATCATCAGCTCGGAGATGGGCAGGCCACGGCGCATCCATTGAATCGATGCGTCCAGGAGTGAGCCCATCATCACCAGCGGTGACCAGCGTTGATCGCCCGAACTGAGAATGGGCATCGCTACGCGTCTATCCTCTTCATCGGACAGGAAGGGAAAAAGGCCGCGAAACAGCGCTCCCACCGCCTCGGGAGGGCTGCCGAGCTCGCGGGGCTCGAAGACAGCGAGACGCCGCGCGCCGCGCCATGCAGAGTGATCGGCGAGTTCGTGAGAGAGCCAGAAGCCGGATGTGTGGCGCAGATCGACGGCTTTGTGTCGCGCCAGTTCCGCCACCGACACACCACTTCTCTGTAGTGCGCCGATCAGGGATGTGGGAGTCGGGACATAATCGTCGGGAAAGGCGGAGGCGACGAGAAGATCGACCGCATCCTTGAATCCTAGCTCGGTGAGGTCGCCGTGAACGAGTGATATCACCCGCTCGGTTTGACCGTCAAACACCTTGATCGCATGTACTGTTTCCATCGCAGCCTCCGGGTTTCCTGTTGACCTGAATCGGCTCTGAATCAGATCTTTCACTAATCGACCACGGTGCCGTTGTCGCTGGCCGTTCCCGTTCCAGCTTTTTACGATACCGCAGACCCCTTTTGCTCAGCGCACTTATACACGCGCCTCGTTGTGAGCGATCCTGCTAACACTTATCGACTGACGGACTGCGGCTGAGTTCGCCGCGCCGCCCTCGCCTGCGTAGGCGGCGACCATCAAGTGACATGGGTCCAGTGCGGGTGGATCGACGAGCTGGAGGTGAAAAGAGCGGCGCATGTCGGCAGCAAGAAGTGCTTGGGCGAGGGAGCGGGTGCTTGGGGGTTTTCCCCTATCCCCAACCCCTCTCCCGCAAGGGGCGAGGGGCTTTTTGTGTGGCGGGCGGGCGGGTGGTGCTGACGTGGCTTGCTCAGGCGGGCGCGACTTGGATCAGGAGTTTGCCGAAGTTGCGCCCTTCGAGGAGGCCGATGAAGGCTTGCGGAGCATTTTCCAGGCCATCGACGAGGTCTTCGCGGAACTTGATTTGGCCGGCTTTCAGCCAGGCGCTCATGGCGGTGAAGAACTCGCCGTAGCGATCGCCGTAGTCGTCAAAAATGATGAAGCCCTGCATCTTGATGCGTTTGACCAGGAGGGTGCGGGTGAGCTGGCCGAGGCGGTTCGGGCCGGTAGGCAGTGCCTGGTCGTTATAGTGGGCGATCAAGCCGCACAGGGGGATGCGTGCGCGCACGTTGAGCAGTGGCAGCACGGCATCGAAAACCGCGCCGCCGACATTTTCGAAATAGATGTCGATGCCTTGCGGGCAGGCTTCGGCAAGCGCTTGTGGCAAGTTCTCGCCGTGGTGATCGATACAGGCGTCGAAGCCGAGTTCGTCGATCACGTAGCGACATTTCTCGCTGCCGCCAGCGATGCCAACGACACGGCAGCCCTTGAGTTTGGCAATCTGACCGACCACTGCGCCGACGGCACCACTCGCCGCAGCAACGACGACGGTCTCGCCCGGTTGCGGGCGGCCGATGTCGAGCAGGCCCATGTAGGCGGTGAAGCCGGGCATGCCAAGCACTCCCAGGGCCAGCGACGGTCGTGGCATGGCCGGATCGAGCCTGACCAGCCCGCGGCCATCGGAAAGTGCGTAGTCCTGCCAGCCGGAGTAGGCGAGAACCAGGTCGCCCGCGCGAAAGTCGGGATGCTGCGACGCTTCGACGTGTGCCACGGTGCCCCCCGGCATGGCTTCACCGATACCGACCGGCGCGGCGTAGGAGGGTGCGTCGCTCATGCGGCCGCGCATGTAGGGATCGAGCGACAGGTAGAGCGTGCGCAGCAGCAGCTGGCCGTCGGCAGGCTGTGGGACTGGCGCTTCGTCGAGGCGGAAATTGTCGCTGCGCGGCGCGCCGACGGGGCGCGATTCGAGGACGATGCGCCGATTGCGGGCGCCGTTCTGGCCAACTGGCGTGTTCATTCACAGGGCTCCTTCGAGAATTTTCCGGCTCACCGCCAGGTCGATGTTGTGCTGCTCGCCGATGGCGGTCATGCCGTGCGCTTCGAGCTGGGCGAGCAGGGGAGGGATCGCTTCGCGCCCCAGGCCGTAAGCGGCGAGACGGGTGTTGACGCCGAGCGACTCGAAAAACTGCGCCGTACGCTCGATTGCTTCGTCGATGCGCTGCTTCTCGTCGCCTTCCGTGATCTGCCAGACGCGGGCCGCGTATTGCAGCAACTTGGAGCGCTTGTGCTCGCGCTGCACATTGAGCAGCGAAGGCAGGACGATGGCCAGCGTACGCGCGTGGTCGATGCCGTGCGCGACGGTCAACTCGTGGCCGATCATGTGCGTAGCCCAATCCTGCGGCACGCCGGCACCGATCAGCCCGTTCAGCGCCAGCGTGGCGACCCACATCAGGTTGGCCCGCACATCCGCATCTTCTGGCGTGGCCAGTGCCTGTGGTCCGATCTCGATCAGCGTCTGCAGCAGCCCCTCGGCGAAACGGTCCTGGGCCATGCCGCCAACCGGGTAGGTCAGATATTGCTCGACAATATGCACAAAAGGGTCGACGACGCCGTTGGCAATTTGCCGCGGCGGCAAGGTATAGGTTTTTGTCGGATCGAGAATCGAGAATTGCGGGAAGACGTGCGGGCTCATGAACGCCAGCTTGGCCTGCGTTTCGCGGCGCGTGATCACCGAGCCGCTGTTCATTTCCGAACCGGTCGCCGGCAAGGTCAGGACGCTGCCGAAGGGCAGGGCGCTGTCGACGTTCTGGCCGTGGCCGAGCAGGATTTCCCAGGGATCGGCAGGAAAGTTCACGGCCGCGGCGACGAACTTGGTCCCGTCGATCACCGAGCCGCCACCGACGGCGAGCAGGAAATCCAGTTTTTCACGCCGGATCTGCGCGACGGCGCGCATCAGGGTTTCATAGCTCGGATTCGGCTCGATGCCGCCGAACTCCTGCACCCGCCGCTCGCCGAGCGCTGCCCGGACCTCGTCGAGAGTACCGTTCTTCTCGGCGCTGCTCCCCCCATAAAGAATCAGCACGCGCGCGTCGCCGGGAACGAGGTCGGCCAGGCGGGGAATGCTTTCGCTGCCAAAGACAATTCTTGTCGGGTTGTGAAAGTCGAAATTGAGCAATTGTTTCTCCTGAATTAGACCGCTCGTCCAGTGGCCGCGGCGATGCCATCAGGCCAGGTTGAAAGGCGTGTGCCGCTACCGAGCCTGGCCTGAATTGGACCGTGTCGGCAGGCCAGCTTGTGTCCAGGCTTCCATGCCGCCGCGGTACCACAACACATTCCGGTAGCCCAGGTTGATAGCGCGCAAAGCCGCGTTGTAAGACATCCAGCAGTTCACGCCTTCGCAGTAGAGCACCAGTGGACGCGACTTGTCGCCATTGGCAATCGTCTGCAGATACTCACCAAACTCGCGCTGCGTATGGTCATTGAACGTGCCGCCTTGTGCTGCGGGCACCACGGAAATCGCATCCGGCAGCGCGGACTGAGCACCATAGACATCGAGTAGCAGTACACCGGACTGTTTGTCTTGCAGCAGTTTCCGCAACGCCTGCGTGGCAATGACCGACCCGCCGGGGATTTCCCTGGGCGTCGGACCGTGCAACTGATGACTGGGCTTGAGCTCTTTTGTTGGCGGGATTCCGAAGTCCTGAGTCTCATCGATCCCCGCGCGCGGCAAGTTGCCGGAGGAGGCCGTGGCGTCGCCAGGTCCACGGCCGGTTTCTGAACGAGTGGGCGCGACTGGCGCCGGCGCTTGCTCGCGCGGTGGTATGGGTGGACTATCGAAAGTGTTCTGGGCAGACGAGACAGCCGCATGCAGCGTCGTAACAGTGAACAGCAACATCCGCCAGGCAGAATACGTCTTGCTCGGTTTCATGGCAGGCGCTCCAGTTGAACACCGTTCGTCGGTGCGTAATTTGGGTTGTCGGTGGAAATATAGCGGCCGTCACCAACACGCCAAACGTAATCGTTATGGATGGTGGCGCGAACCGGCGTGTTGCTGGCCGGGTCCTTGTAGGTGTTGTATTCGCCAATACCTTCCAGGGTGCGCCGCTGAATGCGATCATCGGTTTCCTGAGTGCTTTTCCAGGTGTTGGAGTAGATCTGCGAGACCTCACTAAGTGTCTGTTGGCGAATCTGCGAGCGATCATTCGCACCCTTGAGATTGATTTGTGCCATTCGATCGTTATGCCATTTGGTGATGCCCATGGATTGCTCCCTGGCGATGCGATCGGAAGCCTCACGAGTCGCTTGCCCCCACCTATCAACCCATTGTTTTTTCGCTCGCATCGAGTTGCGCAGACGTTCGCCGAGAGCGAAATCCAACTGCCCGTCAGGCGCGTGCTGGGCGTAGATATTGGTGGTACCGGCGACGATGTTGCCCTGCATTTCCGAGAAACTGATGGTGGTGATCAAGGATTCGCGAAATTCTCGCCCATCCTGAGAATAGCCAATCAGCATTTGCCCGGCCTCATAGTGCACCCGGGCACCGCCCGGGCCTGGCGGGTTCTTCGGCATCGCCTCCACAAGGTCGGGACGATCACGGTACTGGAGAATCCTGGCGCGGCCAGCATGGCGCTGATTGACCACCATACCGAGATAGGCGCGCACCGAGTTGATAGGCATGGGTGCACAGGGGTTGAACTGGATTTCTGTGCCCTGCACCTGCCAGTTATATCCAGGCCGGATTTCGAATCCCTGCAGACCATCGCGCGAGGATGCCTGCCAACTCATGCGCATCATGTTGCCCACACACTGGCTGTTGCGGTCCCACGTAACGCCGCCACGCGTTACCCAGTCTTCCGGGATGCGCACGGTACCAACCTCCATCGGTTGATTGAATCCCTGGTTATCCATGATCGTGACCTCCTGCCATCCCTTGCCGACGGATTCTCGCTTCGCGCCTTGCGGGTCCACCGGACTGGCAACGCCGAAAGCAGCGCTGCTTTCGGCGCCGGCTTGCGTGGACACTGCGGCAAAAACCAGCGCTGTCGCGAGAAAAATAGAGCGTATGCGGTAGATGTTCATCAACATGCCTCCAGTAGCTGACAGCGAATAGTAAGTTGTATGCAATATCGTGAGGGGCTCGGGAGGTCGATCACTTGCCGGCAGGTCTTCTCGAACATCGCGACGCCCTTGCCATCGCCGGGCTTCTCCTCAGCAGTCTTGTGTGATTGTTACCCTTCAATATTCGCCTGCTCGCCGCTGATGCCGAAGACCTGTTGACGAAGCCGGAATAGTTCGTCGCGGGCAGCGGCGGCTTTCTCGAATTCGAGGTTCCTGGCGTATTCGAGCATCTCTTTCTCGATTCGCTTGAGTTCGCGCGCCAGTTGCTTCTCGCTCATGGCTTCGTAGTTGGCCTGTTGTTGCGCCGCCTTGAGTTCGCGGCGTGCGTCGTCGAGGTCGTAGACGCCGTCGATGATGTCGGTGATGCGCTTGCTGATGCCTTTCGGGACGATGCCGTGCTCTTCGTTGAAGGCGATCTGCTTGAGCCGCCGCCGTTCGGTTTCGGCGATGGCGCGGCTCATCGAGCCGGTAACCCGGTCGGCGTAGAGAATGGCGGTGCCGTTGATGTGCCGGGCGGCGCGGCCGATGGTCTGGATCAGTGAGCGTTCGGAGCGCAGGAAGCCCTCCTTGTCGGCGTCGAGAATGGCCACCAGCGAAACTTCCGGGATATCGAGACCTTCGCGCAGCAGGTTGATGCCGACCAGGACGTCGAACTTGCCGAGGCGCAGGTCGCGAATGATCTCGACGCGTTCGACGGTGTCGATGTCCGAATGCAGATAGCGGACGCGCACCTCGTGTTCGCTCAGGTACTCGGTGAGATCCTCCGACATGCGCTTGGTCAGCGTGGTCACCAGCACCCGCTCGCCGCGCCCGACGCGCAGGCGGATCTCGGAGAGCAGGTCGTCGATCTGGCTCGACGCCGGGCGAACGATGAGCACCGGGTCGATCAGGCCGGTCGGGCGCACGACCTGTTCGACGACCTGACCCTGATGTGTCTGTTCGTAGTCGGCCGGGGTGGCCGAAACGAAGATCGTCTGCCGTAGCAGGGCTTCGTACTCCTCGAACTTGAGCGGCCGGTTGTCGAGCGCCGAGGGCAGGCGAAAACCGTAGTTGACCAGGTTCTCCTTGCGCGAGCGGTCGCCCTTGAACATGCCGCCGACCTGGGGGATGGCGACGTGCGATTCGTCGATGAACATCAGCGCGTCGGCTGCCAGGTAGTCGATCAGCGTCGGCGGCGGCTCGCCGGGCTGGCGCCCCGAGAGGTGCCGCGAGTAGTTCTCGATGCCCTTGCAGAAGCCGAGCTGGTCGAGCATTTCGAGATCGAAACGGGTGCGCTGCTCGATGCGCTGCGCCTCGACCAAGCGACCTTCGGCATGGAAGGAGGCAGTGCGCTCGGTGAGTTCGCGCTTGATCGCCTCGATGGCACGCAACACCGTGGCCCGCGGTGTCACATAGTGCGATGAGGGGAAGACCGTGAAACGCTTCAGCTTTCCCTGCAGATGGCCGGTCAGCGGGTCGAAGAGCTGCAGACCGTCGATTTCGTCGTCGAAGAGCGAAATGCGGATCGCCTGCTCGGCGTGCTCGGCGGGAAAAACGTCGATGACGTCGCCGCGAACACGAAAAATGCCACGGTGGAAGTCGGTCTCGTTGCGCTCGTACTGCATCTCGACCAGGCGCTTGATCACTTCGCGTTGATCGATGCGGTCGCCGACACGCATGGTGAGGATCATCTTGTGATATTCGTCACGGTCGCCGATGCCGTAGATGCACGACACAGTGGCGACGATCACGCAGTCGCGACGTTCGAGCAGGCTCTTGGTTGCCGACAGACGCATCTGCTCGATGTGCTCGTTGATCGACGAATCCTTCTCGATGAACAGGTCGCGCGCCGGAACGTAGGCCTCCGGCTGGTAGTAGTCGTAGTAGGAAACAAAGTACTCGACGGCGTTGTCGGGAAAAAACTCGCGAAACTCGGCGTAAAGCTGCGCGGCGAGCGTCTTGTTCGGCGCCAGAACCAGCGCCGGGCGGCCGCTGCGGGCAATGACGTTGGCCATGGTGTAGGTCTTGCCCGAGCCGGTGACGCCGAGCAGGGTCTGGAACGAGAGTCCGTCTGCCAGTCCGGCGAGCAATTGCTCGATCGCAGCGGGCTGGTCGCCGGCTGGCAGGAAGGGCTGATGGAGGAGGAAGGGACTGCCCGCGAAGCTGACCACGGGGTGCTTCTTTTCGGGCGAATGAAGGGCAGCTGACATGCTAGAATTTTACGTTGTTTCGGGACTGGCCAGCGTTGCGCGCGCCGCTTGGCCGAGTTGTCCGGAAACAAGTTTCTTTTTACGACGTTTCGTTTCTCCCTGAAGTCTGACGTCTCTTGACGCCTGCTGCGCGGGCTCGACCAAGAGAGGCGCAGCTCAGCAACCGGCCAACTTAGGAAACATCCATGACCGCCTCGCTTTTCGCCGCCGTTGAAATGGCTCCCCGCGACCCGATTCTCGGCCTCACCGAATCATTCAACGCCGACACCCGGTCGACCAAGGTCAACCTTGGCGTTGGTGTGTATTTCGACGACAACGGCAAAATCCCGCTGCTGGCGGCTGTCAAAGCGGCCGAGAAAGCACGCCTGGAAGCCATGCCCCCGCGCGGCTACCAGCCGATCGACGGTCTTGCGGCTTATAACCAGATTGTCCAGAAACTGCTCTTCGGCGCCGATTCGGCCCTGCTCGAAGCGGGCAAGGTAGCGACCATCGAAGCGCTCGGCGGCACCGGCGCCCTGAAGGTTGGTGCCGATTACCTGCGCCGACTGCTGCCCGCGGCCAGGGTTTACATCAGCGATCCGAGCTGGGAGAACCACCGCGCGATTTTCGAGTACGCCGGTTTCGAGGTCGACGCGTATCCCTACTATGACGAGGTGAGCCGTGGCGTCGATTTCGCCGCCATGAAGAGCGGCCTGAACAGCCTGCCGGCGGGTTCGATTGTCGTCCTGCACGCCTGCTGCCATAACCCGACCGGCGCCGACCTCAATCAGGCGCAGTGGCGCGAAGTGATCGACACGCTGAGCGCTCGCGGCCTGGTCGCCTTCCTCGACATGGCCTACCAGGGCTTCGCCGACGGCATCCGGGAAGACGCGCAGGTGCTGCAATTGTTTGCCGCATCGGGACTGCAATTCCTTGTTGCCAGCTCGTTTTCCAAGTCCTTCTCGCTCTACGGCGAACGGGTCGGCGCCTTGTCGGTGGTCACCGCCAGCCGCGATGAAACGGCGCGCGTCCTGTCGCAGGTCAAGCGGGTGGTTCGCGCCAACTACTCGAATCCGCCGACCCACGGCGGCGCCATTGTCGCGGCGGTGCTGGCCAGCGCCGAACTGCGCCAGATGTGGGAGGCCGAACTGGCCGAGATGCGCCAGCGCATCCTGGCCATGCGCGTCAGCCTGGTCGACAAGCTACAGGGCAGGGGCGTGAGCACCGACTTCTCCTTCGTCACCCGCCAGCGCGGCATGTTCTCCTACACCGGGCTCGATGTCGCGCAGGTTGACCGCATGCGCGACGAGTTCGGTATCTACGCGGTAGGCACCGGTCGCATCTGTCTGGCAGCGCTGAACACCCGCAATATCGACTACGTCGCCGACGCCATCGCCGCGGTTCTCTGACGCTTGCTCTGCGGCACGTGCAACGCCGGCAATGCCGGCGTTTTTTTTTAAGCGGCGCACGCGCATCACTCCTGCGTGTTCTCCAGCGCCTCGTTGCACGCCGTAGGGAAGCCATAAATTCCGGCTGGCGCGTGGGTTTTCGCGCTGCTCGCAGAATGGGGAATGCGGCAGCACACCAGCCCGCCCGTCATTGCGAGGAGGCGCAGCCGACGCGGCAATCCAGTTCCATCCTCTCACTATTTTTCCCGCCGCATTGACATCCTGACGACGCGAAAAGCCAAACCTCTGGATTGCCGCGTCGGCTTCGCCTCCTCGCAATGACCGCGGGTGGGAGATGCTTGCCGAAAGTCTCATCAAGAAGACAACACCACGCTAGTTGCTTTCCAGCAGCGGCGTCTTCAGCGAACCGCTGATCAAGATCGGAATGGTTGGATCGGCACGTCCCCGCATCTGCACGGCCATGCGGCCGCGCAATTGCAGATCGTTGTTCACCTCGATCTGACCGGTAGACTGCATCGTTCCTGCGTGCAGGAGCAGACGCGAGAATCGATAGCGCTCGGGGGTCAGGCTGATCGCACCGGTGAGTTGTTCGAAGCGGGTGGCGCCACCAAGCGTCGCCGGGTTGTCGGAAAAGCGGCGCACCGCCTCGGGAAGGTCGATACCTCCCAGGCTTCCCCTGTTTACCGTGAAGCTCCCCTGGGCGTAAATAGAGCGCGCGATGGTGGACCAGGTTTCGGAATTTGCCGAGAAGCGCAGATCGCCGGCAAGGTCACCGTCGAACTGTTCGCCGACTCCCAAAGCCGCGCCAAAACGCTTGGCGCTGATCCGTTCGAAGGCGATTTCGCCAGTAATTGCAGGCGGCCCGTCCCCGTGCAGAATGACTGTACCGCTGATGCGGCCGGAGAATATGCGTAAATCCATGTCCTTGATGACGAACCGTGGACCGTCAACATCTCCCGTGAAGCTGAAGGAGTCGAAGCGATACGGCGAATTCGGCGAGGGCCGCCAGGCACGCCCCTCCGCGGTGAGCGTCAACTGGGCGGCGGCTGGCTTGGCCTCGATCTGCAGGCTGCGGTCAGCAGACTTCAGCGACACTGACTCCAGCAGCCCATCCGCAGACAAGGCCAGCTCACCGCTCAAGTCGTCAAAGCCCAGCCCGGCGAAGCTGATGTTGGCATCGCTGATGGTTACGCGCTGCGCGCCAAATTTGGCAGACTCGCGAGCAGTGGCCGCGAACATTCGCGACAGGCCGGTCAGTGCTTTCGCCGACAGGTCGAGGTTGCGCAATTCCATTTCCGTGAAAGCGATTCTTGGTGAAAATAGCGTGCCGAGTTCTGGCCGGAGGCGCAGTTCGGCGATTTGAATCAGTTCCTCGCCAGCGGCGTTTCCGACGCGCACGTTGGCGAGCAGCAAGCCAGGCCGTGGATAGATCGTGACCCGCATTTCTTCGATACTAATTTTCTGGCCGGTAGTCTCCGCGAGCGCGCTTTCCACCGTCGGGAGATATCGCGAATAGGGAAAAAAGAAGGCCGTCAAGACCAGCAAAGCGCTCAACAAAGCGCTGCCGAGCATTGTTGCCATCGGCCAGGTCATGGCTAAGCGACGGCCCTGGAGCGACTTCAGATCGGGTCCTTCACCCTCCCTGGCATCGTCCGTCCCGCCGCCCAGCAGCGCCTTTACGCGCGCGACAAAAGACGACGGCGCCTGCTCAACAATGTTCTCCGGCGGCGCTGTTGGCGCCGCCGAGACTTCCTCTTCCTTGTTGAAGAAGACAGTGCGCGACTCGGGACCGGGTACGGAATTTCTCGGCGGTAAGCTGGGTGCGAGCGGCGGCGATGAGGTTGCCGCGAGTGAAAACCGCTTGGGGCTTTCTTCCGGCGCAGGAATCAGCCGGGTTACTTCCGCATCCGGTAAAGAGTGACGAGGGGGGGACCGTTCCGTTCTCTTGCCGAATGTCGAAAATTCGGACAAGGGCTGGGCAGTCCTGGCCTTGATCTGTTGTGCCAGCCGGCGGCCACGCGTCCATACCGAGTCCTCCTCGACCCGCCGCTCGATGAAGCCATCGTTCTCGAGCTCAAGGAGCGCGCTCAGGGTGAGTTGTTGGTTGCCGGTCTTGTCGCAAAGTTCGGCGACGGTCGCATTGCCGTCGACCAGAATCAGCACCATGCGAAGATTTCTCTGGACGACCCTCGTCCGCTGCAACATGGCCTCTTCGCCGGAGGTTGTCTTGGCGTAAATCAGCTCGTAGTCGATCTGGTCGGGGTCCATTTTCGCACTGGCGTCGTGCTCGGCAAGGAGCAACGGGGTTTTTCGGGTTTTTCGCACAATCGGCATTGTGCACTTAGTTGCGGTGCGCGGAAAGCCGGACATGCTTCTATGCTGCTTCCCGTGCCGCAATCGAGGCTTGGTCGCCCACGCTGGCCGTAGCGGGCGGCGGCCGACCGGCGGTCACGCGAAATACAGCAGCTAGGCCGCCAAGGCGAGAGCCGAGCTGCATTCGGCAGCTTCACGGCCAATCACCACTTTGCCGCTCGCGAGAGTTGACGAGCCGCATTCCAATGGCTAGAATGCGCCCTCTCGTGTTCCTCGATAGCTCAGTTGGTAGAGCGTCGGACTGTTAATCCGTAGGTCCCTGGTTCGAGCCCAGGTCGGGGAGCCACAGAAAATTCCTAGCAGTACAAGCGCTTAGCCCAGCCCTCGCGGTTGGGCTTTTTGCGTTTGGGGGCGGCGTCCGGGCCTATACCGAGCTGGTGGTGGCCGCGGGGCGTGGCGTGCGTGTGCGTGTGTGGCTGGCCCCGCGGGGGCGCCTCGGCCGGTTGGCCTTCCGGCGGCAGCGCCACCCCTTGGCGAGCGTCGGTTTGCTACCCGGTCGCTCCATGCCAAACGATTGACTTCGGGCGGCTCGGACGTACAATCCCTTAGCGACTATCGTCGCGGCGCTTCAGCCCAGCACGGTTTAGCTGCCGCGAGATTCGTGCGGATTTGCGCACCCGCTAAGATAAGGCGGTGACCGAGGGCAGGACGATGCTTCACAGCGACGACATTGACGACCTGGAGGCCAAGTGCATCTGTTTTGAGTGTGTCGGCGAGGCGTATCTGTCCGAAGAGATCAAACAGTACGGCGGGATCGAGCATTGCTGCTATTGCCAGCAGACGGCGGAGTCATACACGATTCGGGATATGGCGGAGCGCGTCGCGACCGCGTTCGAAGATCACTTCTACCGGACGCCGGATCAGCCAGACTTTTGGCAGCGCGGGCTCCTTTCGGACCCGGAGTCAGACTATGTCTGGGTACGCGATGGCTACCCGGTTGTCGATGCTATCCAGGACGCCGCCGAAATACCTCAAGACGCTGCAATCGAAGTGCTGGCGGTTCTCGACTACAGGCGCTGCGACCATGAATTGGCTCGGATGGGCGAGGAGACAGAGTTTTCCCCGGATTCCTACTACGATCAAATAGGCCCAAGTGATGACACTTGGCAGGAAGAATGGCGCACTTTCGAGCAATCGCTCAAAGGGGAGGCCCGTTTCTTTAACCGCATCGCTGCATCCCATCTTGCGTCGGTTTTCGGGGGGATCGACAGGCTCTTGACCGCGGACGGTCGTACACCGGTGTTGGATGCGGGGCCCGATCTTGAAATCGAACATCTGTATCGTGCCCGTGTGTTCCAATCGGACGATACGCTCAAAGAAGCCGTTGGCCGCCCGGATCTCCATCTTGGGTCGCCGCCGGCCCGCCTTGCCAGCGCGGGTCGCATGAATGCGCGCGGCATCTCCGTGTTTTATGGCACGACCGACGCGAGCGTCGCTATCGCCGAAGTGCGGCCCCCGGTCGGTAGCAACGTTGCGGTCGCGAGGTTCAACATCATCCGTCTCCTTCGCCTGCTTGATCTCACGGCCCTTGAGAACGTTCAGGACGGCGGAAGCATTTTCGACCCGGCCTTCAAGGGGCGACTTGAAAAAGTTGCTTTCCTGCAGTCACTGGCTCAGCGGATCACAAGGCCAATCATGCCGGATGACGAGGCCTTCGACTACCTAGCGACGCAGGCTATAGCGGACTTTCTCGCGACAGCGAACGATCCGCTGCTAGACGGGATCATTTTCCCCTCTGCGCAGGCGAAAGACGGGCGCAACGTCGTCCTCTTCCAAAAGGCCGCGCGGGTCGAAATGATGCGGTTTCCGGAGAGTACCGAAATTGAGGTGCGGAGCGGTTGGGAAACTGACGAGGGTTGGGAAACTGAGTACTCAGTGACGGAGTGCGTGCCTCCTTCTCCGGAAATCCTCTCGAAGCAGGAAGACGAAGGGCCCCACGTGTCGCTCTTTCCGGATGTCGCAGACCTCACGGAAGCTTCGGAAGGCGACACGCGGGTGAGCGCGCTGCGGATTGACCCGAAGTCCGTTGCGGTTCATCAGGTCAATTGGGTTGAGTACCGAAGCACTCCTTATAAGGTTGACCGCAATCGGTACAAGAAGCACGAACTTAAGATGTGAAAGCGTCTCGGTCTTTGCTGCCCTAAACGCGTAGCGCAGGGTCGGGTTTTCTATTTTGACGTTACCATTCTTGTGACCTCGGACTTCTGGCGCCGCCATCGATCGGTGGCGAGCGTCGATCCGCTGCCGGGTGTGGCTTCATGCCAAACGAGCGACTTCGGGCCGTTCGGCCTTACAATCGGCACAGTGGTCGCCCTCGTGGCGGTTCAGTTCTGCGAAGTGTGTCTGCCGTGAGCCGCTGGCGTTTGAGTAGGTGCCCTTTCGGGGCAGCAGATAAACGTTATTCGTGTGGCCCCATTCCTGTAGCTCTATGGAGACCGCCGTGCTTCCTGAACTGAGTCGCCAACCGACGCCCTACTGGCTTACGAGACCCAACTTCGCGCATGATCCACTACCTATCACTGACCTCCTTCGAGGATCGGTCTTCTACCCAGCGAGTGCCATGGACGGTCGCCCCGTTCAGTACCTCGGCGGATATAGCCACAGCTTCGTCTATGTAGATTGCAATGTTCCGCAAGAATCGTTGAGAACTGGCTTAGATACATTCAAAGGCTACCGCCTTTTCTATTCACGTTTGGTCGCAAAGGAGGAGCTTTGTTACCATTCGTTTAAACCGCTGCGGCCCGAACCGACTGACGGAAACCTTAAGAACCTGCTTGTTCGGCAAGATTTCTCGCCATATTCGGTCTGGGCTGTGTACGAGCGTCAGGTAGAATTTGATGAAAGCCACGGCCCTGAAAGGTTCAGTTTGCTCTTTGTTGCTGGCGAGGGTGCGGCAACATTTCAATCCCTCTATTATTCAAATCAGTGTTCACCGTCTGCTGTCGCACTCATCAAGTGTGATGCTTTCACGGGAAACTGGACGCAGTTTTACAATCCAAGAAAAATACTGGCTCGTAGCATAATGCAGAATCCGTACGGAATTCCTGATTACCTGTTTTGCGACTATGGGCTAGAACCCCCGTGGCCTTGGTACCCAACCCTCGAACATACGGTCATTTCTGTCTTGAATTACGACGGAGTAACACATCAGAGAATTCGCTTGTGGGGTCGTGACGCACGTTCCATGGCTGCCACGTGACATCCGTTTGGTTGGGATGCGCATAGAGCTGCACACCGTCCGGGCGTTTGAACGTTGGGCGGTACAGGAAGTTTCGGCTGCGACAGCCTGGTGATTAAATCCGACGCGCACATGTTCTCTTGGTCATACACAACCGCTTGTCGCCCTTCTTGTACTGCTGATCGCCTCAAAGCTCAAGCCTCATACGCTTCGGCACGGTTCCAGTGCCGGCCGCACGGCGAGCGCGTTCCCATGGTTGAGCGATTCAATCCACTAGCCGAGTATTTTTAGATCAGCTTCTGCCTGCGCTAGCTGGCGAGCGGCAGCCTCAACACTCGATTGCAACTGTTGTCGTCGTAGCAGAATGTGCCTGCGTATCTGCGTAAGCTGCTCATATCCAGCCAGGAGCTTGCCCTCTAGTGACTTGCGCTTCTGAGAAAATTGCTGATTGACCGCAGCAATGTCGGCTGGGTCTATTCCCTTGGACTGGTCGAATACAAACTTCCGTTTCAGCGCTGTTCTCCACTCAACAAGTTCTCCGGTGAGGGTGTCGCCAAAACCCCGAATAGCCTTCACGCGATGTGGCACGACGTCTCTGGCTGTTTCGATTCCGAAAGAAGCCAGGGTTGACTTTCGCCCTGGACCAATGCCACGAATGTCGAAATCGTCGATAAAGAAGCGTTCGAGATACTTCTGAAGCTGGGAATTACGAACATTTTCTCGAAGCCCTTGCATGGCTTGACTGATCTGTTGCCCGAGGTCTTGATGCTCGGCTCGATACCCCGACAGTTCGTGCAACGTTCGGCGGAACAGTTCATCGCCAGTTTCCGCCTGCCATTGTGAAGTTACGGTTGAATAGGAAGTGCGAGCGTTTTCGAAGGCCTGCTGCCGTATGCGGCGCTCTGATGAGTCATCTGCGCCCGATAGCAAGAACAAGACCGCCGCAACAACTATGGCAAAAAGGAAGAATTGCGGGGCAAATACCAATGACGCAAGAAGTACTCCACCGGCGACAATCTTCTTGACTGTAGCGATTTCTTTAGTTTTCACTAACGACGGAGGCAATGCTTTAGGGGTGCCAGAGAATGTTGCAAGCGAGATTTGAGGGGCTGGCCCTGGCGAGGCAACCGTGGAAAGTTTTGCCCACACCTGGTTAACATCGAAAGATGAGGCACCGTCACGGGCAACCGTGGCTAGGAAGAAATAGATCCCGGGATGTTGCTCAAACTTGCACCAAGGGCAGGTGTGCGCACTCTGATAATACTTGTGGATGGATTGCTGAGCACAAGCTCTCACTTGCGTTCGCGAGGCGTCGAGAACTTCGACCCACTCCCGTGCCGTTGGGCGTGCTCCGCCGTGCGATGCGTCCTCGGCGAAGGCTCGCTCGAAGCGTCCTGCTAAGCTTTCGGGGAGAATGACAGGTGTTACCGCGTTCGGCGGAGGTTCCATCAACTTCAATGCCGCGTTCTTCCCAAACGCATAACGTAGTTCCGCGATAGCCTTTTCGATCGGCATATCGCCTTTGCCGCGAAATACACCAGAAAACGGGTGACGCCCCATCAGGAGAATGTGAAATATCAGAAGCGCCAGACCGAAATTGTCGTGATTTGGGGTGCGCCTGATCCCTTTGAAGGAAGCATGCTTTTGCAGTTCTGGCGGAGTGAAGTGTGGAACGCCAACTTCGCAGAGGAAGTGCTTTCCCGCAGCAGCGATCTGAAAAGAATCGCAATCAATCAGCTTTACGAAGCTGTTCGGTGCAACGAATACGAGATTTGGGTTTACATCACCGATAACGTGGCCGTGACTGTGAATTACAGCGAAGGCTGCGGCGGTGTTCCTCGCAGCATTAATAAGGAATATCCAATCTTTTTCCGGGAACAGCTGTTTTCTATGGCTCGGTCCGTACAGGTGATGTATCGGCTCGTGCCCTGCCACCTTGGACATCAAAAAGCCTCGAATTGGTCCCCCGTGGTTGTCATGCAGGGTTTGTAATGGCCACGCGGCAATGCTCCGCAGTGAGTCATCGCAACTGCCAGCCATGGCACGGAGTTTTTCCTGCTTTTCGTGGTTTATGTGTTCGTGATAGACCTTGGCGACAACGCCACGTTCCAACGATGGAACTTCAAAGACTGCGCCTTCGCCGCCCGAGCCAAGCTTCTTCCCAAGAGATATTTTCTCGCCCTTGCTGTCGAACAGATTACTCATGACGGAGACGAGTGGCGAGTATCAATGTCTTATCATCGTCAGTTCGCTCATTGACTTGTGGGCTACCGAGGAAACGTGATAGTTCGTCATCGAGTAGAGAGCACGCGTCGCCATCCCGCGCGCGCAGTATCTTGAACATTGGTTCGAAAAACGGCCAGTACGGCATTTTGGAGTCGAATAACAGCGCAATTCTCTGGATGCCGTCACTGAACAGCGCCACCTCATCGAATGCAGCGTCGACGATTGTTAGCTGAAGATGGTCAAGTGCGTCTTCGTCCGTTACGAAGTAGGTCATGTTGGCATATGGCCCAGAATCCGGCCAAAATACTACGCCAGCGATATCGTTCTTCTTCGCTACGATTGATCCATCACCGATCTGGAAGAAAATGGAGCGAGAAGGACCAAAGACGGCACCTATCAGCGTGCACGCGAACTCCCTCACTACAAGTGCATCTTCGTCGGCGGCCTGATATATCTCTCGGCGAACATTATTGATCCATTCGACGACCGTTTGATCGACTATCGGATTACACGCTGGGTCGCTGAGCGACGCCTCAACACATCGGCGAACTGCACTGCATGCGAGTTCAGCACCACTCTCGCTTTGCCTTGCGGATCCTGCTCCGTCTGCCACCACACAAATGAGATGTTGTGCCCCATCGCATGCGGTCATCACGTCAGCGTAGCATTCGTCTTGACAGGGGGAGCGGCTCTCAACGTGGGATGAGCCAATAACGGAGGTGCGAATGACCTTCCAGGTCACACCTCGGCCCAGCCTGTTGGGGACGCGATCGGAACGGCCATTCCGGGTGTGGATTGTGAGACGGACTTCATGCTGTTCGAGAGCCACTGGAACAGCTCTCGGAACCTGAGGCCCTGGAGCTTCAACGGCTCCCGAACGGCAATTTGAGCCAGTATGTCCATGCGCGCTCCTTCAACGCCGACGGCGAAGAAAGCGAAGGACCTTGCGTCCTCGCCTGTCTTTATCAACTGTGCGGCAGGTCGCCACTCATCGGTTGGCGCACCGTCGGTGATCAAGAAGACCCATGGCCGATAAGGCGAAATCCCATTTGCGCGATACTCTTCCTTGCGCCGGTGGACCAAGTCTAGTCCTTGGAGGATAGCAGCCCCCATTGGTGTGTCACCAGTGGGCGATAGTGTCGGCGGGTAGAAATCCGCTACGGTGTGGAAGTCACTTACGACGCTGACCGGGCCAAACGTCACGATGGCCACTTCTACCCGTTTCATCGCCAGCGTGTCGGTTGAGAGCTCGTCCTTAAATGCCACCAAGCCGTCGTTCAACGCTGCAATTGGCGAGCCTTGCATTGAGTAGGACGTATCAAGCAGCAGGAGGCAGGGGCAGCGAGGCTCCGGATTATCAGCAAAAGGGACGTCGAAGGCGACTTGCTCCAAGGGAATATTGTCAGGCATGGTCAGCAATCTCCAGATATGTTCTTGCAGGTCAGAAAGTCAATGTTCGAAGGAGGATTCTCGAAGCCAAGCATCGGATCACGCCCCAATGATATATCGATTTTCTGAGCCGAGGTTTGGCACCAGGAAGTACGGGCTGAAATTGGTGGCATGGGGTTCCGAGAGCGGCGGAGAGATTCCCCGAGAGTAGCGACTTCTTGCGCTTGGTACATCAGAGGCTCCACGCTCTCGATGTCACGCTTGAGCAGGACACCATGCCCGCGACGATGAGCCCCTTTGGCGGCCGCCATCTGCTCTACCAAGCAGACGTTGCAAACATCCTGACCCCGCCAGTCGAAAGGCTCGCGGGGTTTTCCACGTCTACACCACGGAAAGCCAGCATCTGCGTATCCCGCCCAGCAAGCCAATCCCCAAATCCCAACACAGGAGAGCCGCCCATGAAGAGAGCCCTAACCGCAATCGCCATCGCCGCATCACTCGCCGTGCTCGCCGCCGCGACCCACCAATACCGCCAAGCCACCGCCGCCGAGCATCATCAAGCCGATCTCCTGTCGAAGCTCCACACGGTCGAGAAAACCCTGTCCGAGACCCAGAGCGACCTCCTCGGCTATACCACTTTTCCCCAATATCTGGAGGTCACCAAGAAAGCCATCTCAGGCCGGACGAAATTCTTGGCAGCCAGGATCGACCGAAACTACGTCCATGTCGAGCACATCAACAGGTCGGCCCTGGGCATCAAGTCGGACGCCACCATCATCCTGAACTACGCGGTGGAGTATTCCGTCGGCTACGACCTGAGCCCCGAGAGTTTCGCTGTCTCGGGGGACGCCACCGGCATCACCGTGACCCTGAAGAAGCCGGAACTCGTAGCGTCGCCGGCCATCGGGGCGATCTCGCATGAAATTCCCGGCAAGGGGCTGTTGATCGATGAGAAAGAGCAAGTGATCGCCCTGCAGCAGCAGCTGACCATCGCCGCCGAGAAGCAGGGCAACGCCATCAGTATGGAAGAAGCAGTGATCGCCCTTTGCGAGCGGAAGCTTGGGGAATTCCTGCGCGACTTCCTGGCGAAGCAGCCGAATGTACGCGCAGTCCCGGCGATCAGGTTCGCGTATCGCTGAGCACCGAAGCACCGAGCACCGCAGCACCGCAGCACTGCAGCACCGAGCCGCACCAAGCCCTCCCGCAGCACTCACCGGTTCTCACCCCGCCGAGCTCGTCCATTTCACAGTGGTCGGGCATTTTTTTCGTCCACCAAAGGAGTTCCACATGTCATTAGCCATCACCGATCAGCTCCCAACTGATCATCGCAGCGCAAGGCATTACCACCGCCGCAATACCCACCAACCGCGTTCCCTGCCTACCCAGGAGGCGACCCATGCTCGTCCTTCGTGGATCCCGAGGCCACCCGCAGCATCGCCGCCCCGCAGATACGCCGACTCGTAGAGCAGCGTTTCCTCGATATCTGCGACGGGGAGCCCTACGAGCCCGACCTGCACGGCTACATGATCGTCGTCGAAGCCGGCGACAGCGTTCAGGACGTGGAGGAGGAGAGCGGTTGCCCTTTCGCATACTTCGAAGTCCTGGAGGAACTGGACGCCTGCTACGAAATGGTCTTCGTCCCCGGCGACGGCGATTTCGGCATCGTGATCTTCATCCCGAAGCTGGAAGGTATCGATCCCGACCTTCTCGCCGTGTGTGCCGAGTATGCAGTCCCGGCGCCCTGAAGCCGCACCAAGTAGCCAAGCTCAGTTCTTCATTCATCCACCCCCCAGCCACCCAGGCCTTCCGCAGGATGCCAGCGGCCCGTACTGGTTCCGTACGGTCAGCGGCAGCACGCCTGATGGTCGCAAGACCTTGGTCATCTGGCGCAAACTGACCGGCGAACCCGAGCAGGACAACCTGGTGCTCGACGAATGGTTTGCCAAGCAGGGGTATTTGGCAAGGGACAGCGAGTTCGATCTCATCTACGTCAATGGCGGCAACAATCTCGAAAACCTCAAGACACCCGACGCCCTTTGGAAGGTGAGGTTGATCGAAGAGGACTTCCACCGCCTGATGTTCGAGGCGGATGGCGTATGAGCGTGCGCAAGCCGGCCAGTTCGGCCCTGTCCTTCGAACATCTGGTAACGAGCATCGGGCGGGCGCACGCGACCTTGGCGGCGCACGCTTCACGGGCGGTCAACAGCAGCCTCACCTTGCGCAACTGGCTGATAGGCTTGTACATCGCGGAGTACGAGCAACAGGGGTCGGACCGCGCCCAGTATGGCGATACCCTCATCGAGCGCCTGTCCGATCGACTAATCGTTGCCGGCGTCAGCCGGGCCGAGGCCAGGGAATTGCGGCGCTATCGCCAGTTCTATCTGACCTATCCGCAGATTCGGGAGTCACTGCCTCCCGAATTCGCCACGACGCTGCTGGCGCAAACGGGTTTCACGGGAAATCGGGAGTCGGCGACTCCCGAATTGGGCGTCACGGCCGGCGATGTCCTGTCCAGGCTCTCGTTCAGTCATATCGCCGAACTGCTGGCATGTAACGACGCAACCAAACGCGCGTTCTACGAACTGGAGTGTATCCGTGGCAACCGCCGAAGAGGCGGGGCGTCCCTACCTCTTTCTCGCCTCCGCGCACACGCACGCGAGCGGTCGATCGAAGGAAGCGATGGCCCGGGCCATCGCCGAGCAAGACGGAATTGCCGAAGGCCTGGTCTGCATCTTCTCGGTCCTCGAACCGTGCCTCTCGTTCGCCGGAGTACTGGGGACAGACCACGGTTGGTGAAATCTTCGGAGAGCCATGAGAGTAAATCCTCCGACGGTTTGCTTCGGAAAAGTATCTTCGCGCCGGCGGTTTATGAGCGTTCACATTGGCCAAATTGCTTCTGGTTAGCGGCCGCAGTAGGTGACAGCCCTTTCGGGTGCTCGCCGCTGCCCGATTGCGGAAACCAATGACAGCAGTCGGGCGAAGCGCTGGGTCGCGTTTTCCAGTAAGCGATCATCCAGGGTCGCCGACCCCCAGGTTTTCCCCGAACCCGCTCGGACGGCGGCAAGGCGAAGTACAACAGTCGCTCAAGGCGCATGTCTGCCGTCCGATCAGCCAGGCGGCTGTTCCTGCCGCCGGGCCGGGCGGTGGTCATTTGAATGCTGTTGACCGACGGCTGGGCGCCGTCAATCGAGTTGTTCATCATCGGCGCCGATCGTTTCATCGCCGTGATGAAACAGTCGCTGCGCAACAGCGATTGCTGCGTCTTTTTGATAGAAGCGCCGGGCGTCGCCGGCGAAGTTTGTCGCGGATTGATCGACAGTTGCATGAGCGCGGATCACGCTTCGATCATTTTGATCCATGCTTCATCCGTGGCGACCCAGGGCGGATACTTTTTGCTCCAGGCCTCATCTTTCCGCAACCATCCTTGCATCGCCGGCAACGAACGCTCACTGCGCGACATCGATAGGGATCGATGCGCATCATCGATCGTTCTATCGTCGCCATCGATGCGCCGATGGCGACGATGAAAACCTGGATGATTTTTACCGACGCGTGGATCTTTTTCACCCAGGCTTCTATCGCCAGGATCCAAGCGCGATATTTCAAGATCGAAGGCTGATTCTCGCGCGGCGATCGTCCATCGAAGGAGTTCGAGCAGGCGACATTCCCCGCTCAGCGGGAGACCCTTCGCTGCGGCGTGCGACGTCCCGCGACGGGCCGCTGGCCGACGGGCCGCCGGTCTGGATGCGGCAGAATTCCAGCCTTGGTCGCCGCCCGTCCATGCGCCGGCCGTGAGCATCGATCGACGGCAGCGGTCATGACGGGCGCAGTAAATCTGCGCTTGCTGGGGAGGCTGCCGCCCACAAGGCCGAAAAAGCGCCCGGGTAGGCTGGAGGCCAACGGCAGGTCCGCGGCAGCCGACCGCTTGACGATGACCCGGCGGCCACTGCGAGGGATGGATTCATCGGCCGGCTTCGGGTCGGTCACTGGCAGCCCGTTTTGTTGTCGCGACATTCGAATGTCGAGAACCTGCCGCATTTTCAGAACCGATCGTAATATTTGTTGACGTCTGTATGCTGCGGTCACAGCAGCGTCAGGACGCTTAATGTGAAAGTCGCGCAAGCGACTCACGAAACTCCCTTCTCCCCTTGCGGGAGAAGGGGCAGGGGAAGAGGGAAACGGTCATGACCTTCATGATTTGGGGTGTCTCCACGTGTCATGACCGTTAATGTGAAAGTCGCGCCGGCGACTCACGAATCTCCCGTCTCCCCTCGCGGGGCAAGGGTCGGGGAAGAGGGGGAGACAGTCATGACTTTCATGATTTGGGGTGTCTCCACGTGTCATGACCGTTAGCCGCACAAGGCTGTTGGCAGCAGGCAGCTGCACATTTGGCGCACAGGCTGACGTTGGAAGCTATGGCGATTTCTGTCAAAGACCAGGAAAGAGGTAAGGCTTGAGCCTGATTGATGAGGCGCTGGCTTGCCCGGCACACGCCGTACCCGTTGGCACCCGGCTGATCGTGTTTGGATCGCGGGCGCGCGGTGATGCGGACGTCGACAGCGACCTCGACCTGCTGGTGGTGGAACCGGCGGTGACTGAGAGGTTCACTGAAATGGCGCGACTGTCCGCTTTGCTCGGGCGAGGGCTTATTCCGGCCGATGTGGTGGTAATGAGCGCGGCTCATTTTGAGCGCCAGAAAACCATGGTCAACAGGTCAACACGCTGGCATGGCGCGCGTCACGCGAAGGGCTGGTTCATGAGTGCGCTGCGTGGGCATTGAGCACGCTCTGGCGCTGTTGGCTCGCGCCAGGGGCGATCTCTATGGGGTCGGCTCACGAAACGGAAAAAATCGTACGCTAAGGCATAGCTCGCCCAAGCTCTTCCCCTGCCGACGTAGCGAGACAGGTCGGCAGTAGGGCCTATCAGCGATCCTCTCGGGTGTGCCACAGCCGCAGCACGTAGATGGTGGTTTCCTTAAGTTCATAGCGTATCTCGTAATGCCCAACGAGAATCCGGCGCACCTCGTGCGGCTCGAACTCATCAATCCGTTCGCCGATGCGTGGGTTAGCCAGTAAGGCAGACGGCGCGGCCGCTAGCGCCTGTACGGTGCGCGCAGCCGCCGGCTTGTTTACCGGGGCCATAAAGTCGTATAGACGAGCCAGGTCGGAGAGCGCCTTGCTGGTCCATTTCAGGTCCATCAGCGCGGCACCGGCAATGGCGTGTCGGAACTGAGGCTATCCGCCCATGCCTGCACGGCTTGGTGGTCGATGACCCGGCCGGCATCCACATCGGCCAGTGCCTCGCGGGTCAGGCGACTGCGCTCTTCCTCCTGGTCGATCCAGGCCGACAGCGCTTGTTTCATGATCCAGCCGCGCGACCTTTCAAGCCGAGCGGCCATCTGATCGACCTTCTCGGCCAAGGGGATGGGAACATGTGCGGTCAGCACTTTGGTTTCGGTCTGTGCCATTGCGAAATCTCCTTCGTTTGTCGGACAGCTCTGCTCATTTATGATTGCACTACAATCCTAGTGATTTACAGTGAATCATTCAAGCAAGGTGTCATTTTGAGCTATACGCTAACCTGGCGTCAGGGCACCCGGTGCGAGAGCGTCAGAATAGACTCACCTTCCGAATTGACTGACACGCACCGTCAAGGGTCATAGATTTCTTCCTGACACATTGCCCTCAGGAGGACACCTTGCACGGTCAGCGCATCGGCTACGTCCGCGTTAGCAGCTTCGACCAGAACCCGGAACGCGAGCTTGAGCAGGTTTCGGTGAACCGGCTGTTCACCGACAAGGCATCGGGTAAGGACACCCAGCGCCCCGAGCTGGAACGGCTACTCGCCTTCGTGCGCGAGGGCGACACGGTGGTGGTGCACAGCATGGACCGCCTGGCGCGCAACCTCGACGACCTGCGCCGCTTGGTGCAGGGCCTCACCCAGCGTGGCGTGCGCATCGAATTCGTCAAGGAAAGCCTTACCTTCACCGGCGAGGACTCGCCGATGGCGAACTTGATGCTGTCGGTGATGGGCGCGTTCGCCGAGTTCGAGCGCGCCCTGATCCGCGAGCGGCAGCGCGAGGGTATCTCGCTCGCCAAGCAGCGCGGGGTCTACCGGGGCCGCAAGAAGGCGCTCTCGCCGGAGCGGGTGGCCGAGCTGCGCCGGCGGGCCGCCGCCGGTGAGCAGAAAGCCAAGCTCGCCCGCGAGTTCGGCATCAGCCGCGAAACCCTCTACCAATACCTGAGAACGGATGACTGACCATGCCGCGCCGCAGTTTGCTGACGCCCGCCGACCGCACCGGCCTGCTTGCCTTCCCGACTACTGACGACGACCTCATCCGGCATTACACCTTCTCCGAACCCGACCTGTCGGTGATCCGCCAACGGCGCGGCAATCACAACCGGCTCGGTTTCGCGGTACAGTTGTGCTACCTGCGCTATCCCGGTTTCGCCCTGCCGACGGATGCGGAGCCGCCCGCGTCCCTGCTGAATATCGTCGGCCGCCAGTTGCATTGAGCCGGACGCCTGGCCGCAGTACGCGCAGCGGCCGGAAACCCGGCGCGAGCACCTGCTGGAGTTGCAGGCATGGCTGAACCTGGCGCCGTTCGCTGCCGCCGACTACCACCGCTTCGTTCACCAGCTCGCCGAACTGGCCCAGCAGACCGACCGGGGCCTCGTGCTGGCCGAGGCGCTGGTCGAGTTGCTGCGGCAGCAGCACATCATCCTGCCGGCCATCGAGGCCATCATCCCGTGGGAGGTGTTCACCGAGAGCATCACCCAGGCGGAGCTGCTGGCTCAGCCGGAAAGTTTCGACTTCCTCGCGCTGGTCGGCGACGGCTTCAACCAGCTCCGGCGTTACACGCCGGTCCTGCTGGGAGCGCTGACTATGAAGGCCGCACCGGTGGCACGCGAACTGCTCGCGGCCGTCGATGTGCTCAAAGGGATGAACGCGCGCCAGGCCCGTAAGGTGCCGGACGATGCGCCCACGTCGTTCGTGCGCAAGCGCTGGGAAAACCTGGTGCGCACAGAAGATGGGTTGGACCGGCGCTACTACGAGCTGTGCGTCCTCGCCGAGTTGAAAAACTCGCTGCGCTGCGGCGACATCTGGGTCCAGGGCTCGCGCCAGTTCAAGGACTTTGAGGACTACCTGCTGCCGCCGCCGCGTTTCGCGGCACAGCGCGACCAGCGGGAATTGGGTCTGGCCGTCGAAACCGACTGCGAGCGCTTCCTGGAGGCGCGCCTCACGGTGCTGCAAGAGCAACTGGCGACGGTGGAGCGGCTGGCTGCCGCCAACGAACTGCCCGACGCCGCCATCACCAGCACCGGCCGGCTCAAGATTTCGCCGCTGGACAACGGCGTACCCGACGATGCCGAGGCGCTGATGCAACAGTCGTACAGCCTGCTGCCGCACCTGAAGATCACCGAGCTTCTGCTGGAGGTCGATGGCTGGACCGGCTTCAGCCGCCACTTCAAGCACCTCAAGAGCGGCGCGGCGGCCGAAGATCAACACCTGCTGCTGACCACCCTCCTGGCCGACGTCATCAATCTTGGCCTTTCCAAGATGGCCGAATCCTGCCCGGGCGTGACCTACGCCAAGCTGACCTGGTTGCAAGCGTGGCACATCCGCGACGAGACCTATTCGGCGGGGCTGGCCGAGCTGGTCAACGCGCAGTTCCGTCAGCCGTTCGCCGCCTATTGGGGCGACGGCACCACGTCGTCGTCGGACGGCCAGAACTTCAAGGCCGGCGGCAGAGGCCATGCCGCCGGCCAAGTTAACCTGAAGTACGGGCAGGAGCCGGGGGTGCAGTTCTACACCCACATCTGTTCGCGCTGATGCACTTGCTGGGCTTCCGCTTCGCGCCGCGCATCCGCGACCTGACCGACAAGCGCCTGTACATCCACGGCGACGCCAAGCAGTACCCGACGCTCGCCGGCCTAATCGGCGGCAGCGTCAACGTGAAACACATTCGCGCCCATTGGGACGAGATCCTGCGCCTGGCCGCGTCGATCAAGCAGGGCACGGTAACGGCCTCGCTGATGCTCCGGAAGCTTGGCAGCTACCCGCGTCAGAACGGCCTGGCCGTGGCCTTACGCGAGTTGGGTCGCATCGAGCGCACGCTGTTCGCGCTCGACTGGATGCAGAACGTCGAGCTGCGTCGCCGGGTGCAGGTCGGCCTGAACAAGGGCGAGGCCAAGAACGCACTGGCCCGTGCCGTGTTCCTGAACCCGCTCGGTGAAATCCGCGAGCGCAGTTTCGAGAACCAGCGCTACCGCGCCAGCGGCCTCAATCTGGTGGTGGCGGCCATCATCCTGTGGAACACGGTCTACCTGGAGCGGGCGATCCAGGCGCTTCGCGACTCGGGCAAGGACATCGACGAGAGGCTGCTGCCGCACCTCTCGCCGCTGGGCTGGGAGCACATCAACCTGATCGGCGACTACATCTGGCGGCAGAACAAGCACGTCGAGCAGGGCAAGTTCCGGCCGCTGCGGGTGCTCGGTGAGACTTAGCGTACGATTTTTGCCGTTTCGTGAGCTGACCCCTAATACCCTGGCCAAGCGAGCGCCACAGCCGCTCCTCGACCCGGCTGCGCAGGCGGGCGATATAGCGTTCGAGGGTGCTGCAGCCGGGCAGCAGCACCTTGTGCGTCACCAGCCAGGTGACGGCTCGCTCGAACAGGACACTTGGGCGATCGGTGCCGGTCCAGCACAGCGCGTATAGCCAGCGGGTCAGGCGAAAGCCGACCTGGCGCTCGGTGATCTCGACATAGCCATAGAAGCGGCGGATTTCCGTCCTATGCTGCCAACGTTGCTCGCCCACACGGTAGGCCAACACACGGCTCCCACCTCGATGCGCAATTGCCTGGCCAGCGACTGCAGCACCGACACCGGCACAGCCAGTGGGTCTTCAAGGAACGTGCCGAGATAACGCACCGTACCGAGCTGCACGGCGAAACCGAGCCGGTTGTGCTTGCCGCGCTTCTGCGCGATCAGCGCGTGGTCGGCATCGTCGAGGTGGAAGTAGCGGGCGAGGTCGTGGGGTGACGGCGTCCCTGTATAGTGACCATAGTTCTCGCGTTGTTCGTTGGACAGAAAGCTGACCGGCATGCGTGCTTCCGTAGAACGGCGGCTACACCCTTACGGCTTGCCTTGGTGCATGGCCCAAATTCGCTTGACCTGGCTTTCGCTACACCCGGCCAGCTTGGCGGTCTTCTGGATCGTATGACCCGCCTGGCGCAGGGCAACAATGCGCTGGTGCGTGGTGGCATCCGGCTTCCGACCGGTGTATTTGCCGGACGCCTTGGCCAGTTGCACGCCCTGGCGCTGCCGCTCGCGGCGTGTCTCGTAGTCGTCGCGAGCCATTTGCAGGGCCAGCTTGAGCAGAAGTTCCTGCACCGACTCCAGCACAATCTTGGCAACGCCGTCGGCGTCAGCCGCCAAGTCGGAGAGATCGACCAAACCCGGTACGGCCAGCCTCGCCCCTTTGGCCCGGATCGAGCCGACCAGTTGCTCGGCCTCGGCCAATGGGAGTCGGCTGATGCGGTCGATCTTCTCGGCGACCACCACTTCGCCCGGTTGCAGATCGGCGATCATCTGCAGCAGTTCAGGTCGGTCAGCGCGGGCACCGGATGCTTTCTCGCGGTATACGCCGGCGACGTAGTAATCGGCCGCCCGGGTGCTGTGCTCGATCTCGGCCTGACGGGTGAGGTCCTGTTCATCGGTGCTGACGCGGAGATAGATGCGGGCGACTTTCATGGAGCCTGGCCAAGATGAGTATACGGAACTTGGCCAACTATAGATCAAGTAGCCAATAATGTGAAAGTCAATGTAAGTTGGCCATTGTCTATTTGACCATCCCAATTGGCTAGGAACGAGGAAAAGTTGGCCTGCTTCGGTAGGTTGTATATACTTGTGTATATACTTTGCACCGCACTAGGGAGAGCCATGATGATCGAGACACGTATTGCCAAGCTGTTCAAGAACGGCGCCAGTCAGGCGGTGCGTCTCCCCTCGGACTTCCGCTTTGAAGGGGACGAGGTCTATGTCACGCGCGACGATGCAACCGGCGATGTCGTGCTGTCCAACCGTCCGGGGGCCAAAACCTGGAACGAATTTTTCGAGTTGCTGCATGAAGTCGACGTTCCTGCAGATTTCATGGCCGAGCGCCCGCTGAATGTGTTGCCGCAAGAACGAGGCATCTTCGACGACGATCTCTCTACGAACAACACGGTGAGCCGCTAGCGATGCTGCATATGCTGGACACCGACACGGCAAGCTACCTGATCAAGGGGAAATCGCCCGCGATAGAAGCCAAGCTGGCGGCCCTCATGCCGTCGATGGTTTGCATCTCGGTGATGACGCGGGCGGAATTGCAATATGGCCTGAAGCCATTGGCGGGCGATCATCGTTTGCATCTGGCGGTGCGCCAGTTCTTCAAGATCGTCCGCATCCTGCCGTGGGACGCCGATGCCGCTGACTGGTACGCCGAAATCCGCCACCAACTCGTCAGCACGGGGCAATCGATCGGCGAACTGGATATGATGATCGCCGCACACTCGTTGTCAGCCGGTGCGGTGTTAGTCACCAACAACAGCCGCCATTACGAGCGGATCGCTGCACCGCTAATCCTGGACAACTGGGCGTAGCTCACCAACCAGGTTTGCTTTCTGAGACCAGCGGCGAAGGCAATCCTTGCGCAATCCCTCAGACGACGAATAGGCAGCGCGCTTGCCCGGATCGGTGGCCACAGATACCTTGGGGACGAAGTGGGGGAAGCGTAGGGCTATAGCCATGCCTAGTCTGATGATGACAAACACCTAACCCGGTTTTCCGTTCTTATGGAAAGTGCATCGTTATCCGAAGTAGGCTGAGGTGGGGCGACGGCAACGACCGTTTCGCATGGTTCCTATCTACCACATCGCTCTGATCTGCTTCACATAATGCCGCCGTCCTTCAGGGCATCCCTGCAAGGAGAGCAGCATGTTGACTACCTATTTCAGGTCCGCCTCAACCGTCGCGCATTACCTGGCTGGAAGCGCGGGCCCGTATCTTGACCGGTTCGTTTCCTGGTTGGCCATCCATGGCTACCAACGCGTCTCGATCCGACGCCACGTTCGAGAAGTCGTCCACTTTGCCGTATGGGCGAACTCCGTTGGCCTCGCCACGCCGCCCGGCCATACCTCACTGGCTAAACTGCGCGACCATCTTGGAGAGCGAGATCGCCTGCGGTATCCGTCCGGGAACCAGCACCATCTCTATCAAAGCGCTCGTGTCTATGTGCGTTTTCTGAGCGACATTGGGGCAATTTGCTCGGCGATAGAGCCAGTCGTCGCCGATGTCCCTGCCTTGTTCGTTGAATTTCGAGACTGGATGAAGAGTCACCGTGGGACGCGCGACAGCACGTTGGCAGGCTACCTGCCGCCGGTGACGAATCTGCTTAGGACGTTGGGTCTGCCGTCTACTTACTCCGCCCAGTGCCTACGCACTTTCTTCCTGCAGCAGGTCCGCCAGAACCAACCTGAGAAGTCCAAGAATTTCGCTACAGCTACGCGCATGTTTCTTCGCTTTCTGATCGCGCGCGGCGACTGTGCTCCTGGATTGGATTTCGCCATTCCGACCGTTGCACGGTGGCGGCTGTCCAGATTGCCTAAATACTTACCCTCTGAAGCGGTAGAGGCGCTGATCGCCTCCTGCGACCCTTCGACGTCCCTCGGCGCGCGTGACCGGGCCATTCTCTTGCTGATCGCCCGACTGGGGTTGCGCGCCGGCGAAGTCAGCGGACTGGAATTCCGCCAAGTACTCTGGTCACGTGCCACGCTACGGGTGATGGGCAAGAGTCGACGGGAAGTTGAACTGCCGCTACCCCAGGAGGTCGGTGATGCGATCCTGCATTACTTGCAGAATGGGCGACCCCGGGTGGCGAACCCGTTTGTATTCATTACGACGACGGCGCCCCTCATCCCAATCACCCGGCAAGTCGTTGGGCGGGCGGTGGCTCGCGCCATCCGTCGTACTGGCATCGACGCGCCGAGTCGGGGCGCCCACCTTCTCCGCCATTCAGTGGCAACCAGCATGCTGCGTGAGGGTATATCACTGCCCGCCATCGGCGCTTTGCTTCGCCACAGTTCGATTGAGACCACAACGGTTTACGCGAAGGTGGATGTCAACCTATTAAAGGAGGTTGTTCAGCCTTGGCCGGGAGCCCAGCCATGTTGAGCGAAGCCATTGATACCTATCTGAAGGTACGCCGCACGCTCGGCTTCAAGCTATTTACCGCTCAAGGCTACCTGGTCAGCTACGCGCGTTTCGCGGCCAAGGCAGGCGATGTGCATATGCGGACGACAACGGCCATTCGGTGGGCCAAGCTGGGGCAATCTGAGGCATCGCGTGCCGTGCGGCTCAATGTGCTGATCCGCTTCGCCCGTTTTGCCCACGCTGAGGAGCGTCTCCACGAAGTGCCGCCGAACCATGTCTTCTGTCACCGGCGCATTCGTCGCCACCCCTACATTTTTAGTGACGCCGAGATCGTGCGGATCCTCGAGCAAGCGCAACGTCTCAACCCCCCAGACTCGTTGCGCCCCCAAACGTACAGCACATTGTTCGGTCTACTCGCCGCTACCGGAATGCGGATTTCCGAGGCGCTGGCTCTGCGCATCAGTGACATCACCCCCGACGGTCTGATAGTACGCCAGGCCAAGTTTCGGAAGAGTCGTCTGGTCTGCCTCCACGACAGTGTGGCGAGCGCCATTGGCCAGTATCTCGTTCACCGCACCAAAGTGGTCGGCGCCGACGAGCATCTGTTCGTTTCCCATCGGGGCGGGCACCCGTTGGGCTATGCGATTGCCGCCGAGACCTTCCAGGCGGTGCTGGCCGCTGCCGGTGTAAACGCTCCCCCTGACAGACCCCGTCCACGACTTCACGATTTGCGCCATAGCTTTGCTGTCCGGGCACTGCAAACCTGTCCCGAGTCGCGCGACAGGGTCGCGCAGCACACGCTGGCGCTCACTACCTACATGGGCCATGCCCATGTCTCCGATACCTACTGGTATCTCGACAGCACGCCACAGTTGACGAGCGACATCGCCAGTGCCTGCGAAGCCTATTTACAAGGAGGTGCATCATGACCCCAATAGCCCCTCATATCACAGCATACCTCCTTGAGCGGTTGCCGTTAGAACGCGGTGCCAGTCCCCATACCTGCGACAGCTATGCCTATACCTTTCGCCTGTTATTCGAATTCGCCAGTGCCCGCTTCAAGGTCACGCCATCCAAGCTCTTTCTGGAGCAGCTTGACGCGCCGTTGGTGATGGATTTTCTTGCTGACCTCGAGGCTTCTCGCGGCAACACCGCCAGAACTCGCAACGCCCGGCTTGCCGCCATCAAGTCATTCATGCGCTATCTCGAGTACCGTGATCCATCGTTGCTGGAGCAGAGTCTGCGTATCCAGGCAATTCCGTCGAAGAAGACAGACACCGTCCTCATCAACTACCTGACTCAGGTGGAAATGGAAGCCGTCCTGAACGCCCCAAATGTAAGTACCCGCATCGGCATCCGGGATCGTGCCATGTTGCATATCAGCTTGGCCGCTGGGCTGCGCGTATCCGAGTTGACCGGACTGCTTTTGTCTGACCTGGCGTTGCAGCCGGTGCCGACGATACGCATCACGGGTAAGGGCCGGAAGCAACGTGCATTGCCTCTGTGGAAGCAAGCTGCGGTCGACTTGCGCGCATGGCTGGCGATTCGCGGCAATGTGGCGACACCGGAGCTGTTCGTCAATGCACGCGGACAGGCGATGACACGCGCTGGCTTTGCCTTCGTGCTGAAGAAGTACGCCCAGACGGCCGCTGAATATTGCATATCGCTACGCGATAAACAGGTTTCGCCGCACGTGCTGCGACACACCTGCGCCATGGTGCTTTTCCAGGCGACCAAGGATCTGCGCAAGGTCTCGCTTTGGCTTGGCCACGCGCAGATGCAGACGACCGAGGTTTACCTGCGGGCAGACCCCATGGAGAAGATCGAGACGATTGAGGGAATGACACCGTTACGGCTCAAGCGAGGACGTTTTACCGTGCCGGACAAACTGATCGCTTCCTTGCAGACCCACTAACGGCAGACGCAGACATGCTGGAGGACGCAGTTCCTTCTCGCCCCGTGCCTCCTGCGGCGATAGAGCGATAGCTGAATTTTTATGGAAAGCTGCTCAAGCCGGCGAGGTGGCAAGAAAGACTATCGTCGACGTCAGCTTTCCATAATTTGCCCGTTTCCATAAGAACGGTTATGGAAAGATTTCCATAACCGTTCCACTGCACCTCAAACCCCGAGTTGTCGATCGTCTTCTACGATCGGCAGCACCGAACTCTCTGGCGAGGTCCGGCGCTTTGGCCTGTCGAAGGATGGCGGGATCGTCCGGCAGGTGATGCTGGGAGTGGTACAGACCGCCGAAGGCCTGCCGATTCATCACGAGGTCTTCGCCGGCAACAGCGGCGAGACGACGACGCTGGTGTCGACGATCGAGAAGGTCCTGGCGCGCTATCCGATCAAGCGGGTGGTGCTGGTTGCCGATCGGGGCTTGCTCAGTCTGGATAATCTGGAAGCCATCCGAGCGATTCGGGTGGGCGGTCAGCCACTGGAATTCATTCTGGCTGTCCCGGCCCGCCGCTATGCCGACTTCGATACCCTGCTGGCGGAATTCCATGAGCAGCGTTGCCTGTCGGCAACCGAAGAGGTCGTCGGTGAATTGGAATGGCAGGGCTTTCGTCTGATCGTGGCGCATCGCCCCGACACCGCCAGCGAGCAGGGTCAGGCGCGGGATGTACGCATCGCGGCGCTCGAGGCCGATGCGGCAAGGTGGGCGGGCAAGCTCGATGGTCAGGATTCCGGCCAGACCCACCGTGGCCGGAAGTTGTCGGATGCCGGCACGACGGCCCGCTTCTACCGCGCTGTCACAGAGGCCCACCTGGCGAACATCATCAAGGTCAATCTGGCGGCGGACGTATTCACCTACAAGATCGACCCGCGGGCCTTGAGCCGTGCGCACATGATGGACGGCAAGCTGATCCTGGTCTCGAACATGCCGGATCACACGCCGGCCGAGATTGTGGCGCGCTACAAGGCGCTGGCCGACATCGAGCGGGGCTTTCGTGTGCTGAAGTCAGAGATCGAGATCGCGCCAGTCTTCCATCGCCTGCCGAACCGGATTCGCGCGCATGCCTTGATCTGTTTCCTGGCGCTGGTGTTGTATCGGGTGCTACGCATGCGCCTGAAGGCCAGGGATAGCCAGTTCTCGCCGGAGCGTGCGCTGGAAATCGCGCGGCGCATTCAGTTTCACCAGATCACCTTGCATCAACGTCAGTCGGCGTCAGGCCTGTCGGCCATGACGCCACAACAGAAGGAGCTGTTCGAGACCGTCGCCCTGCCAGAACCGTCCGCCAAGCGTTTGTAGTGCCAATTTCACTTACGTGAATTGCGCATATTCAATGGCTTACGGGTTTTACTGTCGAACTCGGGTACACGGCACCTGCGGGGGTCAAGCGAGCGCTGGTAGCGAGAGAGCAAGCCGGGACTAACCCGGTGGGAGCAAGCCGAGGAGGTTCAGGGGGGACAGGGCGCGGCTGCTGAAGTTTTCGAAGACTACTGAGAGCAGATCATCAAACCCCGTGCTGGCAGGAAGAGTGTTTCCAGGACTTGCGAACGATAGTTGCGGCCGAAACCCTGCTGAACGAGGACTCAAGGCACTTCGATCCCCGGCTCGACCGTCGCTTCGACGCTGGCGTCCGCGCAGGCGCCCGATTTCGAGCGTCTACCCACGTCAGTGCGCTGACCCTCCCCATTCGGCGCAATCGTCACCGTTGCGAGCGGCACCCACCAGGCCTCGACCCTGAGCTGTTGAGCAAATTCCGGATTTGACTGCTTCTTCAATCGCCGTACGAGGGTGTCGACGTTTATGGCAATGATCTGGCCGGCGGGAAGTCGGCAGTTTTTTGCAAGGGCGCCGACAGGCTGTCCGGTCTCGGCGCAGCAAAGTTCGCTTCGCGTTTCCGTTGGCACCGCTTGCAGCAAAGAATCGTAGTCGAGCCGTTCCAGTGCTCCGTGAATCGCATGCCCCGGGCGCCGTCGCCCCGCAAAGCTGAGGTCAACATCCGCCAGGCCGAGCGAAACATACCTCCAGCCAAGAGCTGCCGGACGTTCGATGTCCCGGGGCAGGGGAAGCCGGGTGATGCCGGGGTCCGCGAGGCGTGCGGAGAAGGGGTTCGTCGCGCCCACGGATTCGCACATCAGGAGCAGTTCCCTGGCGCGGGTCATGCCGACGTAGTAGAGGCGACGCTCGTCGTCTGAGGCCTCCTGCCAGTCGCCGTTGTCGAGGATCACGACATGACGGAACTCGCGCCCCTTGGCGGAGTGCACCGTGGAGAGGGTCAGGCGGCCGTGCTCGGATCGTGCCGCGTCAGTGGCGAACTCGTAGATCTCGTCGATGAGGGTGCTGCTCGGCACCGCGATATCGCCCCACACGCAGTTCAGCTCCTCGATAACTTGGGCGAGCATCACCAGCCAGGGGTTGGCGCGCTGCGCGTCCGCGAAACGGGCCTCGAACCAGCGCGACAGGGTGGCCGCCCGGCAGCGTCGGTTCGGCTTGTTGCGCAAGAGGTCGAGAAGACGGCAGGCTTCGCGGGTCTGGTGGAATTTCGGGCCGGAGCGGTCGCGCTCGGACAGGCGGTAGGCGACGGCGTGCTGCTGACACCAGGCGCGGACGGGATCGAGGGTGGCCCGGTTTCTGGCCAGGACGGCGAAATCCGACCAGTCGCCGCTCGGGTCGAGCGCTTTCAGCCGCGACAGCTCGGCCATCACGACGACGGCCTGGCCGATCGCATCGCGGGGGACGCGAAGCACCTGCACGCGGCCCTGGGCTGCGGGATCGAGGCGCTGCCAGCGTCCTCCCAGCGGGTCCTTTTTTCGGGAATGGTTGATGCGAATCGGGTGCTTGATCTTCATCCGCTGGCGATGCGGCGCGATGAGCTGATTGGCGGCGGCGATGATGTGGGCGCTGGAGCGGTAGTTCTCGACGAGATAGTCGACCGTCGCCTGGTAGTCCTGCTGGAAGCGATGGATGAAAGTGTTGCTGGTGCCACGGAAGGTATAGATGTTCTGGTCGTCGTCGCCGACCGCGAGGACGGTCAGGCGGGCGTCCCTGTCCTGGGTCTGGCGGCCGGCGAGGGCGCTGATCAGTTCGTACTGGCGCTGGTCGATGTCCTGGTACTCGTCGACCAGGATGTGGCGATAGCCGGCGAGCAGCCGCTCGCGCAACTCATCGCCTTCGGAATCGAATCCGCCCGGCGGGGCGTTCCCCTGCAGCAGCGCGACCGCCTGGTCGAGGATCTGGTCGAGACCTTGCCGGGCAGGATCTTCTCCGCTGTTCTCGGCCAGGGCGGCGAGACTCGTGCCGGTGAGACGAAGGGCCAGGGCATGGTAGGTGAGCACGGTCACCGCGCCGGCTTCGGCGCCGATGAGGCTGCGCAGGCGCTGGCGAATCTCCCAGGCCGCGCCGCGGTTGAAGGCCAGGACCAGGATGCTCGATGCCGGTTCGCGCAGGACACGGACCAGATACGCCACGCGATGCACGATGACGCGTGTCTTGCCCGACCCGGGACCGGCAAGGATGAGGCGGTTGGCGTCGGGCTTTTCGGCGACGATGCGCTGCTGCAGGGGGTGGCGCAGGCTTTCGACAATGCGCCGGTACGACTCTTCGGTGGTTGCCCGTTCGAGGATTTCCTTGCGGCCGGCAAAGTAACGGCGAATGAATTCGAGCTTGGGCAGGGAAAAATAGGCGAAGACGAAACTCAGGGCGGCAGACAGCTTCTTCAGGCCCAGCTTCGCGTATTCGTGGATGACGTGAATCTGGAAGTTCTTCTCGTTGTAGTGTTCCTTGAGCGGCTCGAAATCGGCGTTGGTGAAGCCACGCGACTTTTCTTCCGGGTAAATGCGGATGGTCATTGCCGAACGGAAGACCGTCTTGCCGCGATCGAGGATGAGGACGCCGTTGTCGTGCAGGTAGAGCAGGCCGGCCTCGATGGCGGTCAGCTCGTCCTTCAACTGTGGTCCGACTTCGAGATCCGAGCGCAGCGCCTCCGCCAGCTCACCGAGTTTGCATTCCACGCGCAGGTCGACGCCACGCAGCTTGTCGTCGAGCTTGCCGAGCAGCGTCTGCAAGAGAACCGTGGCCACCGCCCGGCGCTTGTCGCTGATCTCGCGGATGTTGGACCAGCCGCGCAGCAGGCGGACCTTGAGAATTTCGCGGCGAAGCAGCTTGACGTCGAAGGATGCCCGCCGCGCCTTTTCGCCGTCGCCAAACGGCCGCGCCAGCGAGTGCAGCAGCTTCATCAGCTGCTCGGGAATGAAATCGACACCGCTGCAGATCTTGAGATCCTGGCACAGCCCGCGCAGATTGACATCCTGCCACTCGCCATTGTCGGCATCGGGCGCCAGTTCGGGCAGCAGCGCCAGGACTGCCTTTTCCATCTCCGCCAGGCGCGCGAGGCGATCGCTGCTGGCCTCCCTGACGCCCTTGCGCAGCAGGACTGTCAGCGCCAGGTCGTTGCTGAGAATGCCCATCTGCTCCAGTTGATGGAGCATGCGGATGATGTCGTTGCTGGACTCGCCCAGCGCGGCCATCAGCGCGTCGGTACTGATACCTTCATCGTCGCGCGCATTGATCAACAGCGACACCAGGCCGAGGTACTTGCTTCGCATGTCAGCGGAGAGGTTCGCCTTGTCGAGATGTCTTGCGGCAGCCTCCATGCTCGGCACCTTGAGGCTGCCGGGGAAGACGCGCGTGTGATTCTCGTTGCGCTCAAGGAAGCGCGCCCGTTCCAGCCAGGAAATCGCCGTCTTGATCTTGGTGTCCGCGTCCGGATTGCCGGCCTCGATGCTGCTGTCCAGATCGTCGTCAGCAAGGATTTCGCCGGGCGTGACGACGATTTCGGTGCTCTTCGTCTTTCCGGCGTAGCGGCGCAGGGTGCGCAGAATGGCGGCGATGTCATTGCGCGAGAGGCGGGAGCGGGAGGATACGCCGAACTGCTCCTCGACATCCTCCTCGTCGTAGAGCAGCACGCAGCGCGCATCCTGCCGATCACGTCCGGCGCGTCCCGCTTCCTGCAGGTAGTTTTCAAGTGAGCCGGGAATGTCGGCGTGGATGACGAGGCGTACGTCGGCCTTGTCGACCCCCATCCCGAAAGCGTTGGTGGCGACGATGACCTTGAGCTCGCCTGCAATGAAGGCCTGCTGAACGTCCTTCTTGATGCCCGCGTCGAGGCCGGCGTGAAAGTGCGCGCAGGCCCAGCCCATGTCGCGCAGAAAGCCGGATATCTCTTCGACATGCTTGCGCCTGGCGGCGAAGACGACGGCGCCGCCGTGGCGGCCCGCTTTGCCGGCGTCGCCGAATTCCTGCTCCAGAAGGCGATGGATCAGCGGCTGCTTTTCCGGCTTGGTCACCGCCATCACTTCGTAGTGCAGGTTCTGTCGTTCGTGCCCGCCGTCAAAGACGCGCAGCTCGATGCCGAGCGAATCCTGAAAGTGGCTGCGGATATCCTCGATGACCTCGCGCTTGGCGGTGGCCGTGTAACAACTGACCGGCGCGCGCTCGGCCGGCAGTCGTGCGTAGCGCTCGCGAATGAAGCGCGAGACGTAGAGGTAATCGGGGCGGAAATCGTTGCCCCATTTGGAGAGGCAGTGGGCCTCGTCGAATACCCAGGCACCGACCTGTCGGTGGCGGATGGCTTCGACAAAAGCCCGGTTGCGGAACTGCTCGGGGGAGACCAGGATGATACCGGCATCGCCGAGGCGGATTTTCTCCAGAACGTCGCGTCGTTCCGGCATGGTCAGCAGTCCGTTGAGGGTCGCTGCGCTGTAAATCCCCATCTTGATGAGGTTGTCGACCTGGTCCTTCATTAGCGACTGCAGCGGCGAGACGATCACCGTCAGGCTGCCCTTGCGCCAGTGCCGCGACAGGGCCGGCAGCTGATAGCAGATCGACTTGCCGCCGCCGGTTGGCAGAATTGCGAGAAGGCTTTCTTCTTCGTACCCGGCGCGGACAATGTCCTCCTGCAGAGAGCCACCCGTGGCGCTGGCGGGCTCCGGGCGAAAGGCGGAAAAGCCGAAGTAACGCTCCAGTTCCTTGCCGGGGTCGAGATGGACAGCGCAGTAGGGGCAGGCGGGGTCGGCGCAGCGTGTCTCGCGCAACTGCGCTATCTGCTCGGTCGTTGCCGGGTATTGGAGGCGTACCCATGGCGGCAGAACGGAGTTGCCACCACTGACGCGCAGCCAGGCGAGCACGTAGGAGAAAGCCCGCCCGACGGCCGCATCGACGAGCGCCTCGTCGAGGATCTCCGCTAGATGTTGGGGACAGACCTTGCCGGCCGCGAGGCGACAGACGGCGGCATGGACTTCGCCAGCTTTCGGCGGCATTGCTGCCCTGAGCCTGGCGAAGAAGCTGCCGACACCGCCGCGGCTTTCACGCGCCAGGAAGAAGTGGTGGCAGGCGATCTCGTCGGGGGATGCGGCATTGAGTGCGGCAAAGGCTGCATACTGGTCCTGCCACAGCTTCAGCGCCAGCTGCGCGTCCTTGAGCGGGTCGTTGCGCGCGTCGCGGACGAGCTTGTAGTCCTTGACCAGGCTGTGGTACGGGTTGGCGGGGAAGGCGAGGGGGGAAAGTTCCAGGGTATCGACCGCTGGCAGCTGGTTCAGCTTGAGCTGTGGATAGACCCGCGCCAGTGCCGGAAGGTCATGGCGGACGATATTGTGTCCGAGGACGAACGCGGCGCCTTCGCTAAGGGCGTCGAGGCGATCGACGGCGGCGGCGATCTGCTGCCCGGCAAGAGAGAAGCCTGCGCTTGTGTCTGCTCTCCAGGCGGCCAGTTTGTGAATGGCAAGCTGGTCATCGAAAGCAGTTTCGATATCCAGACACAGACAGCGCGGCGCGAAGGGCAGGGAACTCATCACGAGTGTGGACTGATTCAGGCGACTTCGGCCATTGCGCCTCGGCCTTGAGTCAATTGCTCCTGAAAATACTCATCGAATTTCTGCCGCGCCTGGTCGCCAAACAGGATTTCACAAGCCTCCAGCAAACCTTCGGCCTTGCGAATCTCCTCGTGGCGCAGCACCAGGGCAATCTTGGAACGGCGACGCAAGAAATCCTCCAGCTTGATGATCATTTCCTGGTGCTTGGCGAGTCGGATTTCGCAGCGAATATAATCGGTGCCTTTGATCAGAACTTCCGCTTGGCGGGGGTCTTCGCGGATTTCCGCCAAAAGTTCAAACGCCTGCCGGTCATAGCGCCGCCACAGCCGGCTGCTGAGGCTTTCGATGGACTCGGGCGAGGTATAGCTATCGAGATTCATCAGCTTCGCTTGATGCAAGTATTCTTCGCGTACCGAGGAATGCGGTTCGCCGTACCATTGGTAGCCTCGATGCGGCAGGGCAACGCCGAGTTGGGCGACGATGTCCGAAACCTCGTCACCGACATTGATGCAGTCGGTGAGCTTGCCGCCAAAAATGCTGAGATGCGCTTTGGCGCGGTGCACATCGATCGCATGCTTTCGCGACAATTGCAACCAATCTTCGATCTTGTCGTCGGCCTGAGCCTTTATTACCAATGGCCGCACTCCGCAACGCTCGGCGATGATGTCGGCGCAAGTCAATGGTCGATTGAGGTTCAGGCGCTTGTTGATATTGTCGAGTACGAACTGGCGGTCTTCGTCCGTGACCTCGGTAAAAGGCGATTCCACTCGGGTATCGGTGGTACCAATGCAGGTACGCATGCCCATCGGGATGACAAAAAACAGGCGTCCGTCGTCGGCGAAGAAAGTCATGATGCGCTTATGCGCAGTGAGCTGGGGCACGATCAAATGAATGCCTTTGGAAAACGCATGGTGATGCTCGGTTTGTTCGCCGGTCAGCACATTATGCTGGTCCACGAATGGGCCGGCGGCGTTGATCAACACTTTGGCGCGGATTTTCATCTCCTGGCCGTTCATCACATCCCGCGCGTGAGCCACCCAAATACTGCCTTCACGGCGCGCACCGAGTGATTCCATGTAGTTGGCGGCAATGCAGCCGCGATCCATCGCCGAGTGCACGAATTGAAACACGAACCGCGAATCATTGTCGTGCAGGTAAGCATCCGAATACTCAAAGCCGCCTGCTGCGCTTTCGGTCTTGACAACCGGCTCTTCGCGCTGGATGGTGCGTTTGAAAAAAAAGCGGGGGGTTTTTGTGAAACCGTTGCCGAACAGCCAGTACACCCACGTGCCTGCCCATAGGAACAGCGGGTGAAAGCGGAAGCCTTTGTCGATAGTGGAAAAAAACCGGATTTCCTGAACTCGTGACGGATAATGACGGATCAGATGATTGCGGCTCAAACAAAGTTTCCGAACCAGGCTGTACTCGCGGCTTTCCAAATACTTGATCCCACCCCAGGCCAGGTTCGACGATTGCTGGCTGGTGAAACCGGCGAAATCACGCTGATCGATTAGCGCGACCCGCGCGCCTTTGCCGGACAGGGCGGCGGCGGAGACTGCACCGTTGATGCCGCTGCCGACGATCAGGACATCGTAGATACCCTCTTGCAATTTCTGAATGTTGCTCTCACGAAGTTTCACGCTTGCTCCCCATTCGATGTGGCAATCCGGTTCCTTCTCTCGCTGCTGAATGCGAGAGGTCAAGGTGACTCCATCCCCAGTCTGTGAAGAAAGAGGAGAGGAGGGGGAGAGTGAGTGAACGCTTACTCGTCGTCAAGAGCCCACCCCTTACAGCGCTCAACCGCCTTGTGCCAGCGCCGGAACTGGCGCTCACGCTGCGCTTCGTCGATGCGCGGGCTATAGCGGTTTTCCAGCTGCCACTTTTGCGCAAGTTCTTCGCGACTGCTCCAGAAACCGGTAGCCAGGCCCGCCAGATACGCGGCACCGAGAGCCGTGGTTTCCACGATGCTGGGCACTTCGACCGGGACACCGAGAATGTCGGACTGGAATTGCATGAGCACACTGTTGACCGAAGCCCCCCCGTCACAGCGCAATTCTTTCAGGGCAATCCCGGAGTCGCGCTGCATGGCGTCGATCACGTCGCGGGTCTGATAGGCCATGCTTTCCAAAACCGCGCGAGCGATATGACCCTGGGTGGTGCCTCGGGTGATGCCGATCAGCAGGCCACGGGCGTAGGGATCCCAGTGCGGCGCACCCAGACCCACCAGCGCCGGCACGAAATAGACGCCCTCATTTTGGGGAGCGGAGCGAGCCAGTTCCTCGCTTTCCGCCGCCGATTTGATCATCTTTAATCCATCTCGCAACCATTGCACCGCGGCGCCGGTGACGAAAATGGCGCCTTCCAGCGCGTACTGAACCGGTTGGTCAGCGATGCGCCAAGCAATGGTGGTCAACAACTTCTCACGGCTGAATACGGCTTTGTCGCCGGTATTCATTAATACGAAGGAACCGGTGCCGTAAGTATTCTTGGCCAGACCCGCACTATGGCAAGCTTGGCCGAAGAGAGCCGCTTGTTGGTCGCCGGCGATCCCCGCCACGGGAATGCGATGAGTGCCGAAAAACATCTCCGGGTCGGTTTCTCCGTAAATGCAGGACGACGCTTTGACCTCGGGCAGGATCGCTTTGGGAATGTTGAGCAACTCCAGAAGCTCATCGTCCCAACGAAGTTCTTGAATGTTGTAAAGCATGGTGCGTGAAGCGTTCGAGTAGTCGGTGACATGCACGTCGCCACCAGTCAAATTCCAGACCAGCCAGGAATCAATGGTGCCAAAAGCAATTTCGCCGCGTTCGGCGCGCGCGCGTAAGCCGGTGACCTTATCCAACAGCCATTTGACTTTGGTGCCGGAGAAATAAGAGTCGATCACCAAGCCGGTCTTTTGACGGATCGTCTCCTCCAATCCCCGTTCCTTGAGCTCATCACAGTAGCCTGCGGTCCGGCGATCCTGCCAGACGATGGCATTGGCGACTGGCTTGCCGGTGGCACGATCCCACAACACCGTTGTTTCCCGTTGATTGGTGATGCCGATGGCGTTCAAGTCGCTGGCGTGGATGTTGCCAGAACTCAAGGCGGCACCAATAAGCTTCATGGTTAGCAGCCAGATTTCCTCGGCATCATGTTCGACCCAACCCGGTTTTGGATAATTCTGCTTAAATTCCGAGTAGGCTCGACCCCTTATTTTTCCGTCATGATCAAAAATCAGCACGGTCGTACCGGTGGTGCCTTGGTCGATGGACAGAATGTACTCGCTCATGGTGGGTTTTCTCCTTTGCGCGTTTATGTTCGTCGCCGACGATAACACTGGCATGATCAGCGCAGCAGCGCAAGCGGCACTCCATCCGGCGAAATTGACTGCTGAAAAACCGCAAGTCCCCGGCAGCCCCAAGCCCTTTTTCGAGAAGACGGCGTGTCGCGCCGATGCGTCGCGGCACGTGAAAACGCTGCCCACGGGAAACACTATTGCCCCGCTGCTCCCGGCCCGAAGTTTGGCGCCTGCCAGCGTTCGGGTACACCCCGCTGGCTAGCCTTCGCCTGGCCGCTGCAGGCAGATGGTGGTAGGGGCACGGGTTCCGGGTTCCGGCTTTCGCGATCCACAAGGACACATTTGCAGGCTGCCCGGGAAAAAGCCGGAAAAGAGCCGAAAACATGCGACTAATCGGTCTCAAGCGATTGAAACACCTGACATATTAGCGCTATCATGGCAGGTGTCGTCAAGCCTTGATCTGGCGGCACTTTTTGTAGCAGAACACACCCACTGGGAGAGAGACAGATGGACAAGAGAACTCCGCCGCCCACCTCGAGCAGCGATAGCAGCAAGGCGGGAGGAACAACGGAAGCCGAAAAACCGGAAGTTGCGGCTGCCAAGCCGCCAGCGCGAGCCCCGCGGGCGCGTGCGGTTTCAGCTTCGGCGCGGGCAACACAGCCGCGTCGGGCAGCCGCCGGAGATGTCGCTCCGGCACGCACGCCTGCCGCCATGGAGGCTTTTGATGTCGCCGAAGCGGCCAGTTCGGCAATCGAGCACAAACAAGTCGCCCTGCGCGACATCATTGCACATGCCACCGTCGGCGACACTGCGTCGCTGGCGAAGACGCTCGAAGCGATCTTGACCGGCGCTTCTCCGGACGACGCGGCAGCGCTGCGCAAGGCGTTGCTGACAGAAAGGAATGAACCGCCGGCGACACCGCCGAGCAGCCCGGACGATGAGCTGGCATCGAGCTGGCGCGAAACGAGTTCCTATCCCTATCGCAACCTGATGTCGCGGCGGGCGTACGAGAAGCAGAAATACCGCCTGCAGGTCGAGTTGTTGAAACTGCAGAACTGGATGAAGGAAACCGGGCAGCGCGTGGTGGTCATTTTTGAAGGTCGTGATGCGGCGGGCAAGGGCGGCGCCATAAAGCGCTTTACCGAGCACCTCAACCCACGCGGCGGACGCGTCGTGGCACTCGATAAGCCCAGCGAACAAGAGCGCGGACAGTGGTACTTCCAGCGCTATGTGCGCCACCTGCCAACGGCCGGTGAGGTCGTTTTCTGTGACCGCTCGTGGTACAACCGCGCCGGCGTCGAGCGCGTGATGGGTTTCTGCAGCGAAGACGAGTACACCGAGTTCATGCGCCAGACGCCGGAAGTCGAACGTACCCTGGTGCGTAGTGGCATTCACCTGATCAAGTTCTGGTTTTCGGTCAGCCGCAAGGAACAGCGCCGCCGCTTCAAGGAGCGCCAGGTCCACCCCCTCAAGCAGTGGAAACTGTCGCCGATCGACCTCGCGTCGCTCGACAAGTGGGACGACTACACCAAGGCCAAAGAGGCGATGTTCTTCCACACCGACACCGCCGAAACGCCGTGGACGGTCATCAAGTCCGACTGCAAGAAGCGCGCGCGTCTGAATGCCATGCGCTACGTCCTGCACAAGCTCAATTACACCGGCAAAGACGTGGACGCCATAGGCCCCATCGATCCTCTGCTCGTCGGTCGTCCGCACGTGGTCTACGAACCGAGTGGATCTGCCCATCCGCAAGGCGAGCACACGCCGATTCTGTAGTCTGGCCGGACTCGATAATCAGTAGCAAAGTACGGGGCGCCCAGAGCGCCCCGTTTTTTTTTGCGCACCGCGGTCAGGGCCTCAAGTGGCCTGGCCTTGACGCTACGCCTTGACTGGCGAGCACTGGCAGGCCGTCGATGGCTTTTCTATCGAGCTCATGAGAGTCGAAGTCGAAGCATTATGGCAATGATTGCCCCTACAATTACCGCTTCGGCAAATGCACTGGGTAGTGATCGGCATGCTCTCCTCGCGAAGACCGTCTAAACACCGGATGTGCGCGCACTTGCCGCTGTTCCATGGCTTCCAGATGCCGGTTTATGAAGGAGCTGAGCGTGCCTAGCCTGCGTCTTCAACAATTGCGCACCCGCCATGTCGGCCCCATCGAACTCAGCGTCGATAGCGGTGAATGCATCTGCATCCACGGGGCCTCCGGGAGTGGCAAGACGCTCTTGTTGCGTGCCATCGCCGACCTTGATGAACACACTGGCGAGGCGTATCTCGATGCCCAGCGCTGCTCGCTTCTGCCGGCCCCGGACTGGCGGCGTTCGGTTGCCTTGGTGGGAGCGGAAAGCCACTGGTGGGGGGAGTGCGTTGGCGAGCATTTCGAGACGGCGATCAACGCCGGCTGGCTGAAGCAGCTCGGCTTGCCCGAGGAGGCGGTGAACTGGCAGTTGTCCCGCTGTTCGACCGGCGAAAGGCAGCGGCTCGCCTTGTTGAGAACGCTGATGCAGAACCCCGCCGCACTGTTGCTGGACGAGCCGACCGGCAATCTCGACCAGGACAGTACCCTTCGCGTCGAGGAGTTGTTGGCCGAGTATCGGCGCCAGCGACATAGCGCCGTGCTTTGGGTGAGTCACGATTCGGGGCAAATCGCACGTGTTGCGCAGCGCCGCTTCAACCTGCGCGACGGTGGCCTGGTGGAGGAAGAGGAGGGGGTGGGGCTGCCATGCAGGTAATCACCCTTTCACCCTTCGACCTCGGGATTGCCGCAGTGCTGATCCTCGCCCTCGCCGGATTGTCCTTGCGCCTGCGTCTTGGCGTCGAACGGCAATTGCTGACCTCTGCGGCACGTAGCACCATTCAGTTGTTCCTGATCGGTCTGGTACTCAAAGTCTTGTTCGACAACGTTCACCTGCTCTGGGTGGCGCTGATGGCGGGAGTCATGATTTCGGTCGCCGGACGCGAGGTAATGGTCCGTCAGAAACGTCGCTTCATCGGTTGGTGGGGCTTCGGCGTCGGCACTCTTTCGATGTTCATTTCGTCGTTCACGGTTACGGTCATGGCGCTGATCCTGGTGATCGGTACCAAGCCCTGGTATGCGCCGCAATACGCCATACCGCTGCTGGGCATGATTCTCGGCAATACCATGAACGGCATCTCGCTGGGACTCGACCGTCTGACGCAGGACGCCACCCAGAAGCGCCCGATTATCGAGAGCCGCCTGGCGCTGGGCCAGAGTTGGCAGCGGGCAATTTCAGACAGCCGCCGCGAAGCCATCCGGGTGGGCCTGATTCCGATCGTCAACGCCATGTCTGCCGCCGGCATCGTCAGCCTGCCGGGAATGATGACCGGCCAGATCCTGGCCGGCACGCCACCAGTGGAGGCCGTCAAGTACCAGATTCTGGTGATGTTTCTTATCGCTGGCGGTACCGGATTTGGTACTGTCGTTGCCGTCAGCTTCGCCGCCAGACGCCTTTTCGACGAGCGCCAGCGCTTGCGACTCGACCGTTTGAGTCGGCCCGGGAATTGATCTGAAAACGGTCATCCGGGATGCAAGCGGGAATTCGGTACGCAGCACGCAGCATGCGATTCCCAAATCCTGAGGGGATAAAATAACCGCCGACGCCCGACAGCTGCTGCTTGCTCAACCAGCATTCGGACGACCGGCGGCCTGATCGCACTTTGCCGTGCGATCTGCAAACTACCGGCTTAGCGTTGAACCAAAGGTGCGACACCAGCCGCTTGCTTTTCAGCCTGTTTGGCGGCTTTTTTTTCCTTTGGAGTCAAAGCCGCTTGTTTCTTCACTTCCTTGTTGTTTTGCCTTATCTTGCCCATGATCGCACTCCTCTTGAGCACCTGCGAAGGCAGGTGTGCTTACAGTATAGGCCGATCCGTCGCGGGAAACCGGGCGGGCGGGAAATAGGGACGGCCAGCGCTCATCGGTGTACACCTTTCTTGTCAGGCCCATCAGCCAACTGCTTCAATTGCTTGGCTGCTAATTCAGGCTGCCCACATGCCTCGTGCGCTGGTAAGATTGGAGCTGCTTTTATTAACTTTTGCGAAAGGAGCGACACATGAGTCTGAAAGAGACAAAAGACGCCTATGTTGAGAAACTGAAACTGCAGCTCGATGAGTGGAGCGCAGAACTCGACGTCATGGAAGCGAAAGCTCGCCAGGCGGACGCCGATTTCAAGGAAAAATACCAGGGCAAGGCTGACGAACTCAGATACCAGAAGACGCTGGCACAGGGCCGCATAAACGCCCTGCAAGAGGCCGCGGATGACGCTTGGGAAGAACTCAGAAACGGCAGCGAGAGCATCTGGGGAACCGTCCGGCAGACGTTTGCCGACGCCAAAGCAAAATTCGACAACAAGTAGGTCGTGTGAGCTTCGCTTTCCAGATCTGAACGGGGCTACGGCCCCGTTTCCTCTTCTGTCGTGAAGTTTACATAATACAAATTATGCGCACTTAGATCGGTGGTGAAAGAAGGGCCGTTTGAGCATCCGGCCTCATTGCGCGCACGGGAAAAACCGACTGATCGCGCGATCCTACCCGCCACTTGCCTGTTGCCCCGCCTTGAACTGCTCGGTCAAGGCCTGGTTGAAGGTTGCCAAACCACTGAGCACCATGCGGCTGGTCGTCGGCCCGTCCAGGTCAACTTCCATTTCGACCACCTTCGATTTGTTGGCGGCCACGCCAGCAAGATTTCCGACGGCCTGAAGTGCCACGACCGCTACGTTTTTCTGAGAGTCAAAGCCACCAACTTCCCGGAAGCGCGCAAAATTGCCGGCTACGGTGATGCCTTTGGGTGCTCGTAGGCTACCGCCATCGACGTGGCCGCTGGCGGCTACTGCTCCTGGCGGTGCGCTTACCGTCATTCCCTCGCCAGCGCCGGTGCTGGCGCCGGCGCGATTCCAGATCGACGAGCCCGAGCCGGAAGACTCCAGCGCAGCGATATTGATCGCCACCCCGACCGCGATACCGTCGAAGCCGCTCTTGCTCCAATCTATGCGCTTGCCCATGTCACCGGCGCCCATGCCGGCGAATCCACGTTCGTGCAGCTTCATGCCAGTCGGGGTCAGTACCAGATACTTGCGCTCGGTATGTCCAAGGTCCTGTTCGACATACACCGGCGCTCCGATCGTGCTCGCCGCCTCTGTTGCCGCATACACGGCGCCGTTCTGCGCAGTGAAACCCGCGGCGTCCTCGAGCTTGACGCCACTGGCTGCCAGCCGTTCCTGCAGATCGGCCCAGGCCTTGTCGGTCAGGGCCTGCAAGGCAGCGATATCGACGTTGGCCACCTGATATTTGATCCGCGATTGCGTGCCGCCGTAATTCGTTCCTGGCAAGTAGCCGGCGCGAGTGCTGGCAGAAACTTCGCCAGCCACTTCAAAAAGCACCCGGAACTCACTGATATAGATGCGCTTTCCTGCGGTGTTCAGTTTTCCTTCCAGGAGCTCGCTGCCATCGAGCACGACGATCGGCTCGGCGGCGGCTGTTTCCACCGCGGCGACCGTAAACGCTTGCACCTCGCCGCCGGCCGGCCCTTCGGCAAGCGTTTTGAATTCGTCGGCGGACAGCGTTTTGCCCGGGTAACCGGGTTCATCGGGCCGACACTCCTTGGCCGTCGCCAGTTTGCCAAGAAACCCCTGGCGTTCCCTGGCTTCGGCGGCGCGCTGCTGTGCCGCGGCGTCGGGTGCCATGCTCTCTTCCACCTGCTGCTGCGCGACGACCCCGGCGACCTTGCCAACCAGACCGCCAAGTCCGCCGAATAGCCCGGAACCCTGCGCCACTGCTGCGCCAGCGACCTGCCCGCCGACGTTTGCCGCACCGCCCGCTGCCGCCTTGCCAATGCTTGGGGCATTGGTGTCGCCAGCGGCGATAAACTCTGTCATCGCCTGCTGTTGGGCAGCCAACCCTGTGCAATCGAGTTGGGCATCACCCGGATCGACCCGCTGCAGCGGCCCGGCAGTGACCAGCGTTGGCGAACCGGCCAGGCAGGCGATCATGATTGAGTGACGAATGATGTGCTTCATCGGATGCGTTCCCCTCGTTAAGAACTATGACATGGAAGAAGTCTAAACGAGACCCGCCTGCGGGTGATTGGCAATTGTTCGGCGAATGAGAACAATGTCGCAAAGCGCTGCGGAGAGCTTGCCGGGCAGGCGCAGATGGAGCCGCCAAGCATGTGCAGAAAAGGTTTCAGACCGCCTTGAACGAGCGCGCACATTTGCTGCCATCGAGCGGGAGTGGTAGATTGCCGGGGCTGCAGCCTGGCTCACCTCGGCCCCTCCTTGCAAACCCTCTTCTCCTTTTTCATGCCCCAGATCACCGCCAACCATCTTCAGATCGAGTACGAGTCATTCGGTACACCGTCAGCGCCGGCCATTCTGCTGATCATGGGACTCGGCGCGCAATTGAGCCGCTGGCACAAGGAATTCTGCGAAGCGCTCGTCGAGCGTGGCTTCCGCGTCCTTCGTTTCGACAACCGCGACTGCGGCCTGTCCAGCAAGTTCGACGCCGCCGGCGTTCCCGATATCGGCCAGGCGCTGCGCACGGGCACAGCACTGAGCGTGCCTTATACGCTGACGGACATGGCCGCTGACAGCGTCGGCCTGCTCGATGCCCTGACGATCGAAAAAGCGCATATTGTCGGCGCGTCGATGGGCGGTGCAATCGCCCAGATCCTTGCCGCCCGCTATCCGCAGCGTACCCTGTCGCTAACTTGCATCATGACCACCAGCAGCAATCCGGAGCTGCCGCCGCCAACTCGCGAAGCCTCACAAGCCCTGCTGGCCCCCCTGCCGGCGACTCGCGACAAGGAAAGCCTGGTCGAGGACGCGCTCAAACGCCAACTGGCGGTCGCCAGCCCCGATTTTCCGAGTTGTCCGCAACGCTTGCGCGAGGTCCTCGTCGACGAGCACGAGCGGGGCTTCCATCCACGCGGCGTGGCCCGTCAGCTGGCGGCTTTTCTGGCCAGTGGTGATCGCCGCCCCCTGCTGCAAACCATCAAGGCACCGACACTGGTTTTGCACGGGAGCGACGACCCACTGATTCCCGTCGCCTGTGGTCACGATGTGGCCGCACACATCCCGGGGGCAAGAATGCAGGTCATCGAAGGAATGGCACATGACCTGCCGCTGGCCTTGACCGAGGTGTTCGCCGATGCCATTGCGGCTATCGCGCGATCGCCGGAGCGCTGAACGCTGCCGACGCTGAGCATTCTCTCGCAGGCCGCGAACACGGATCGCCGCCACCTGTCGGCGCGGCTTTGCCGCTTGCGCTTGCGCGTGCCCCGGCATCGGCTGACTGGTCTACCTGCTCGTCCGCCAGCCTGTATTTGTCGACGCTCATGAATCCTGCCTTCGTCCCCGAGGCGCTGGTTTTCGTCGATCTGGAAACGAGCGGCGCCAATTTCGCGAATGACCGGATCATCGAAGTCGGCCTGGTCGAAGTGGACAGCGAAGGTGCGCGTGAATGGAGCGTGCTGGTCAATCCGGAGGCTCCCGTTTCTTCCTTCATTACCGGTCTCACCGGCATCGACGACGCGATGCTCAGCTCGGCGCCGACTTTCGCGCAACTCGCACCGTCCTTGCTCGAGAGGCTGCGCGGCAGACTGCTCATCGCGCACAATGCGCGCTTCGATTACGGTTTCCTGAGGTGCGAATTCAAGCGACTCGGGATCGAGTTCCGGGCGCCGACGCTATGCACGGTCAAGCTCTCACGCAAGCTGTTCCCGCAGCACCACCGGCACAATCTGGACACCCTGGTCACACGCCATGGGCTGGCGGTGGCGGGCTCGCGCCACCGGGCGCTGGCCGATGCTCGCCTGCTCTGGGATTTGTGGCGCTGCTGGCACGAACAACTGCCGGTCGAAACGATTCGCAGCGTGGTCGCCAACCTCGTTGGCCGTCCCGAACTGCCGGCACAGATCGATCCCGCACTGATCGACGATCTGCCCGAGGCTGCCGGCGCTTACGCGTTTTACGGCGAAGACGGTCGCCTGCTGTTACTGCGCCGGGCGAGCAATCTTCGCCAGCAGGTATTGGCGCATTTCACTGCCGCCAAGCGCGAAACGCCGCTGCTGCGCGATCTCCGGCGTGTCGACTGGCGCGAAGCAGCCGGCGAGTTGGGCGCTCGCCTGCGCGAAATCGAATTGTCCCGTTGCGCAGCCGAGAGCGGGCCCCAGGCGGGGCTACGCGAGCCTGGCGGCAGCAACGCCGGCGCGGCGGCCAGGGGGCTTTGCTCCTGGCAACTTCAGGCACGGCAAAACGGTCACCTACGCCCGGAACTGGTCTTCGCCGAGGACCTCGACTTTGCCATCGCCGATGATTTGTTCGGAATCTACCCCAGTCATCGCGAGGCTACGCGCAGCTTGCGAAAACTCGCCGACGCACAGCGTCTGTGTTACAAGCTGCTCGGCCTTGATGACAGTAGCAAGCCCGGAGCCTGCGCCGCTTATCGACAGAAAAGCTGCCGCGGCGTCTGCATTGGCAAGGAAACGGTCGCCCTGCACTGCGCCCGAGTACTGACTGCCCTGGCCAAATTCAAGGTCAAGCCCTGGCCTTACAAGGGGCCGCTGCTGCTACTGGAGCGCGACGAATTCGGAATGCGCGAAGAGTTCCACCTGGTAGACCGGTGGCGTCTGGTGGCCACCTTGCACAACGAAGAGGCGCTGCAGGCGCGGCTGGCGGATGGGCCGACCGGCCAGGCTTTCGATCCCGACACCTACCGCGTCATTGGTCGCTTCCTGCAGGCCGGCAAGATCGGCCTCCGTCCCCTGCCCCCGTTCTCACTTTGACGGCTCGGTCTCGGCCTCGGTATCAATGAGTTCGGTCTCAAGCTCAGCCGCGGCCGCCTGCTCCCTTGCCTCCCTCGCCTGGTCCCTTGCCTTCCTTGCCTGCTCCCTTGCCTCCCTTGTCTGCGCACTTGCCTGGCGCAGGATATCGGCGATATTGGTATTCCCGGTCTGCCGCGCCCAGTCCTCCGCCGTCGCACCCCGATCGTTGGCAATGCTCGCATCGGCCTTGTTCTGGAGCAGCAATTCGACGATTTTCAGGTGTCCAAAGCGGGCGGCAAAGAACAGCGCTGTCGAACCGTTCTCGGTCGTCGCATCGATGTCGGCACTCCTCGTGATCAGGTATTCGACGACCGTCGTGTGGCCATTGAAAGCTGCGTAGATCAGGGGCGGCCAACCGTAGAGGTTGACGTCTGCACCGGCTTCGACGAGACGCTTGACGATCGGCAGACTACCCTTGAAGGCGGCGATGCTGAGCGCCGTCTCGCGGTTGCGATTGCGCGTGTTCAGGCGTGCGTGGCGCTTTAGCAGCTGCTCCAGAAAATCGCCGTTGTCGCGCTGCACGGCCTGCATCAGCAAGGTGTTGCCGGCCGCGTCCACCGCGTTGATGTCCATCCCCTGGTCGACCAACTTGACGGCCCACGCGGTATTGCCGGAGATCAGCGCCTCCTCCATATCTTCATGAGCACCGGCTGTGGCGAGGCTTGGCAGCAGCAGGGCGAAGAGCAGAGCAATTGTTTTCATTGGGAAAGTTTTGAACGGGCTTCTGGGAACAGGCGGAAGAAGTTCTCCGTCGTGGCGTCAACAAGGTCCTGGTAAGTCAGGCCACGCAGGCGCGCGACTTCTTCGGCGACGTGCTTCACGTAGCCAGGCTGGTTGGTCTTGCCGCGATGGGGAACCGGGGAAAGATAAGGCGAATCAGTTTCAACCAGGAGACGGTCGAGCGGAACACGCTGCGCCACGTCGCGCACGATTTCGGCCTTCTTGAAGGTAACGATGCCGGACATCGAAATGTAGAAGCCCTGTTCGAGCGCTTGCTCGGCGACCTGCCAGCTCTCGGTGAAGCAGTGCATCACGCCGCCGGCCGCGGCAGCCCCCTCCTCCTGCATCAGCCGCAGCGTGTCGGCGGCCGCTTCGCGCGTGTGAATCACCAGGGGTTTCTGCGCTTCCCGGGCGGCGCGGATGTGGGTGCGGAAGCGTTCGCGTTGCCACTCCGGTGCATCCTTGTGCCAGTAGTAATCCAGACCCGTCTCGCCAATGGCGATGACTCGCGGATGACGAGCCAGCTCGACCAGGTCGCCGACCGAGGGTTCGCGTCCGCCGGTGGCCTCGGGATGAACGCCAACCGAAGCCAGGATCGCCGGCCAGCGTTCGGCCAGCGCCAGCACCCGGTCGAGGTCTTCCAGCGTAACCCCGATGCACACCGCGCAGGCGACCTCGTTGTCCTTCATCAAAGCGAGGATTGGGGCAATTCTTTCGGAGAGATCCGGAAAGTCGAGATGGCAGTGCGAGTCGATCAGCATCGGTGTTCTTCGGCGGGGCTCGCTCAGATGGTATGCGTCGGGCGGCCGGACTGCATCACGCCACCGAGAAGGCCTTCGATGCGCCTCTTGGCTTCGAGCCCGCCTTCGTCGTTGTTGAAGTGCACACCGATGCCTTGCGCCTTGTTGTTCTGGGCACCGACCGGGGTAATCCAGACCACCGTACCGGCAATCGGCAACTTGGCCGGGTCGTCGATCAGCGACAACAACATGAACACCTCGTCACCGATGGCGTAATGGCGGGTGGTCGGAATGAAGATTCCGCCGTTGCGCAACAGGGACATATACGCCGCATACAGCGCCGATTTCGAGTTGATGTTCAGCGACAAGACGCTCGGGCGTGGTGAGTTGGCGGCGGCTTGCTTGCGACTGTCTGCTTCTGCCATATCCCCTCGGGAGGTTCAGAAAAGCCGTATGTAGTTCAGGAAAAACTCTTCGAGAAACAGGCGGCTATTCACGGGTTGCTCGCACTGGGCCTTGTATTGTATCGTCTTTCGATTGAATGCCAAGAGCTTGCGGGTGTCGGTGCCTTGCGCCAGACGCAGCAATTGCGGCGCGTGCGCAACAAAATAGCGCGGCGGCAAGCCCTGGCTGGCCAGGGTCAGGTCAAACAACCACTTCTGAGCCCACTCGAGCGTACGCTTCAATGGCGCCGGACGTTTCTCCGCCTTCACCGCCTTGTCGACAATGGCCGCCGCCACCACGGCGTTGAGGCCCTTGCCATGCGCCACCTGGCCGAGCAGCGAATCGAGCAGCACGCGTTCACCCTTGGCACTGAGTTCGAGGGCCAGCAGCGGCGAGCCAGCGGCGAGCGCCAGCCACTGCTCGCCGTCGCGGACGCCGGCATGGCGCAGCCAGGCGATCGCCCTGGCCGTTGGCGGCGGTCGCATGGGAATCGTCTGGCAACGGCTACGAATCGTCGGCAGCAAGCGATGAGGCTCGCTTGAAACCAATATAAACAAGGTACCTGCAATCGGTTCTTCGAGTGCTTTAAGAATGGCATTGGCCGTCGGTCGATTCATGGCTTCGGCGGGGTTGAGCAAAACTACGCGCGCGCCATGGCGGTGGGTGCCAACATGCAGGAAGTCATCGAGCGCGCGCACCTGATCGATGGTGATCTGCTGACTGGCTTTCTTCCTGCCTGCCGCGTCGCCCGCAGCGGCCTCGGCCTCCTCGCCTTCGGCGAGCGCGCCTGGCTGTAGCAGGCGTAGATCCGGATGGTTGCCCTGCGCCAGCCAGCCGCAAGCCAGGCAACGGCCGCAAGCACTGCCCGACTCGGTGCGCGCTTCGCAGAGCAGCGACGCGGCAAAGCTGCGCGCCAACTCAAATTTGCCGATCCCGCGCTGGCCGGCAATCAGCAGCGCGTGCGGCAACTGAGCGCGTCGCTCACAAAGTTGCTGCCAGCTCTGGCTGTGCATTTCAATTATGTTCATAAACAGTACTTTATCAGAGCTTCTTGAATCAGAATCTTGATTTTCTCTGACGCCTGGTTGGCGTCGATACAGCGTATTCTTTGCGCTGCTGCCGTCGCACGCTCAAGGTAGGCGAGGCGCACACGTTCATGAAACTCGGCGCGCTCCTGTTCGAAGCGGTCGAGGTCGCGCCCTTGAGCGGCGATGCGCTGGCTGGCGATCGACGACGGCAAATCGAAGAGTAGCGTCAGATCCGGTTGCAGCTGACCGTGGACCCAGTTTTCCAGTTGTGCAAACTTCGTCTTGTCGAGACCGCGTCCACCGCTCTGGTAAGCGTAGGTGGCGTCGCTGAAGCGGTCGCAGATGACCCAGTCGCCGCACGCCAGAGCCGGTTCGATGACCCGTTCGAGGTGTTCGCGGCGGGCAGCGAACATCAGCAGCGCTTCGGTCTCGACATGCATTGCTTCGTGCAACAGTAGTTCGCGAAGCCTTTCGCCAAGCGCGGTGCCGCCGGGCTCACGGGTGGTCAGCACGTTCAGTCCACGGCCGCGAACCAGTGCCGCCGCGCCGGCAATATGACTGCTCTTGCCGGCACCGTCGATACCTTCGAAAGTGATGAACTTGCCGCGCGGTCGGCGCTCGCTCTGACTCGCACTCACGGTTTGCCGCCTTTTTGAAAGCGCCTGACGGCGCGATTGTGTTCGTCGAGAGTAGGTGAAAACTGGCTACTGCCATCGCCACGTGCAACAAAATAAAGCGCCTCGGTGGACGCCGGATGCAGAGCCGCCTGCAGGGAAGCAAGCCCGGGCATGGCGATCGGCGTCGGTGGCAGACCTGGCCGGGTATAGGTGTTGTACGGCGTGTCGGCGAGCAGGTCGCGCTTGCGCAGATTGCCGTCGAAGCCCTCGCCAATACCATAGATCACCGTCGGGTCGGTCTGCAGCAGCATTCCCTGGCGCAGGCGATTGACGAACACCCCGGCGACCAGCGGTCGATCATCGGCGCGTCCGGTTTCCTTTTCGACGATCGAGGCCATGATCAAGGCCTGGTAGGGATCCTGATAGGGCAACTCGGGCGCCCTCGCCTGCCAGGCGTGCTCCAGGTGCTGCTGCATCGAACGGTAGGCCCTGGCCAGTAGCTCGACATCGCTGCTGCGCTTGGCAAAAAAATAAGTATCCGGAAAGAAAAGGCCTTCAGCGACCGTTTCCGGCGCACCGATCAGGCGCATGATCTCGGTCTCCGGCAAATCCTGGGTGTCGTGACGCAGATCCGGATGTGCATCTAAGCGCTCGCGCATCTGCCGGAAAGTCCATCCTTCGATGAGCGCCAGCTCCGCTTGCGTAACGTCACCGCGGGTCATCTTCTTCAGCAGCTCCAGCGGTGTAATGCCGACAGCGATTTCGTAACTGCCGGCCTTTATCGAGGTATCGACGCGCAGCAGCTTGCCGAGAAGGCGCAGCACCCACGGGTCCAACTCGACGCCTGCCGCCGTGACCTCCCGTGCCGCGACGCGCATGCTGCTCCCGGGGACGATCGTGAACTCGATCTGCTCGCTCTTCAGAGCGACCGGCGTCAGCACCACCCAGGCGGCCGCGGCGGTCAGCAGAACGATGGCGATGACGGCAAAAAGGAGCAGCTTGAGGAGGTGTTTGCGCATCAATCCGGCGCAGCGGACAGGCTGCAGGGCTGGGAGGTGAGGACGAACTTCGACTGGCCCTATAATAGCCGAAAGCCGCCTGGCTGAACTCAGCCGGCGCCGACCTGGTCAGAGTTCCTCGCAGGCTCCGGCTGATCGCGAAGACTGCTGCTCCCCTGAAGACAAGGAGCAGGCCCGCCCCGAACAATTAACGAGAACGACTTAACGATGAACGCAAGCTGGCTGGAATTTCTTTGTGCTTCAGGAGCACGCGTCGACCAGGACCTGGTCGCCGATTTCGGTGACGCCGCCGCAGAGTTGCTGGCCGCACCCGTGGCGACAGTCGTCGCGCCGCTGGCCCATCTCGGGGTGATTGAAGTCGGCGGCGCTGAGGCGGCAACTTTTCTGCACCAGCAGTTGACCAGCGACGTCACGCATCTCGCCGACGGCGCGGCGCAGCATTCGGCCTGGTGCTCGGCAAAAGGTCGCATGCTGGCCAGCTTTCTGGTTTTCCGCAGTGGCTCCAATTATCAGTTGCAACTGTCTGCAGACCTGCTGCCAGCGATTCTCAAGCGCCTGCAGATGTTCGTGCTGCGCAGCAAGGTGAGCATCGTCGAACACCCTGACGCGCGTCAGATCATCGGCGTATCGGGCCCGCGCGCCGAAGAAGCGCTGCACGCAGCCGGCCTTGCGGTACCCGGCGCAGCGCTGAGCTGCGTGGCCACGGCGGACGCCCTGGTGATCCGCCTGGACAGTCAGCGCTTCGAAGTACTGGCCAGCAGCGAGGCCGCGCCCGAGCTCTGGCAAGCGCTGCTGGCGGTGGCGCGGCCGGTCGGTACGCGGGTCTGGCAGTGGCTGGACGTCGACGCCGGCCTGCCCTTGATTACTGGTGGCACCAGGGAAGAGTTCGTGCCACAAATGGCCAACTTTGATCAACTGGGAGGAGTCAGCTTCCACAAAGGTTGCTATCCTGGCCAGGAAATCATTGCTCGTACGCAGTATCTGGGCAAGGTCAAGCGTCACCTGTACCGCGCCCACTCGAGCACGCCGATTGCGTCCGGCAGCAAAATCTACTCGCCGGCCAATCCCGAGCATCCGTGCGGAATGGTGGTCAATGCGGCAGCGGCGCCGACGGGTGGCTACGATGCTTTGGCAATTGTTCAGGAGAGTTTCGTCGCCGCCGCCGATCTGGAAATTGCCGTCCCGGGCGGCCCGCACATCGACCTGCAGCCGCTTGCACGCTAAGCGAATCAGGGGCGTACTCGGGATCTTCCAGCGATGTGCCTGATCCTGATCGCCTGGCAGGCACATCCGGACTATCCCCTGGTCGTCGCCGCCAACCGCGACGAGTTCTTTGCCCGCCCCTCGGCGGCTGCCGCGTTCTGGCCGGAAGCGCCGCAGGTGCTGGCTGGCCGTGATCTCGAAGCCGGTGGCACCTGGTTGGGAATCAGCCGCGAACAGCGTTTCGCGGCGCTCACCAATTATCGTGAGGGTCGCCAGGCGGCGAGCAATGCGCGCTCGCGCGGCGCCCTGGTCGCCGATTTCCTTAGCGGTGCTGCCAGCCCGTCGGCGTACCTGGCGCAGGTTGCGGCGCGTGCCACCGACTACAACGGCTTTAACCTCTTTGTCGCCGATGGCCAGCACCTGGCCTACTACGCGAACCGTGGCGACAACCCGCCACGCTTCCTGAGCCCTGGCATCTACGGCCTCTCCAACCACCTCCTCGACACCCCCTGGCCCAAGCTGGCGACTGCCAAAGCGAGCTTTGCCGAAGCACTGGCCAAGTTACCGGCTCAGGCCAAGTTCTTCGATCTGCTCGCCGACCAGGAAATCGTTGCCGATTCGCATCTGCCGGAGACCGGCGTAGCGCTGGCCTGGGAGCGTATTCTCTCGGCCGTCTTCGTGCGCTCCGAAGACTACGGGACGCGCGCGTCAACGCTGCTCGTCCGTCACCGGCATGGTCTGACGACCTTGGTCGAACGTAGCTTCGTCGCTGGCGCGCTGCTTAGCGGCGAGGTCTGCGAGAGCTTTGTCAGTCCTCGCTGATCTCGACCGGCGTATAGGGCAGCACCCGTTCAAACAGTTCGACAATATCGGCATTGCGCATGCGGATGCAGCCGTGCGAGCCGGGACGGCCCATTGGCGTGGTATCCGGGCTGCCGTGAATGTAGATGTAGCGGCGCATGGTATCGACCTGGCCGAGCCGGTTACGCCCGGGCTCGCAGCCGGATAGCCAGAGAATGCGCGTCAGAATCCAGTCGCGCGTCGGGAAGCGTTCGGCCAGTTCACGACAATAGATTTCGCCGTTCGGGCGGCGACCAACCAGGATTGTGTTGGCGGCGAGTCCGGCGCCGATCTTGGCGCGCACCAGGTGCTTGCCGCGCGGTGTGCAGTAGCTGCCAGTGACTTCCCCAGCGCCGTTCGCCGCCGTCGATACCGAATAGCTGTGCAGTACGTGCCCCGCCGCATCGACCAGGCGCAAGGTCTGTTCCTTGATCGAAATCTCGATACGCACTTTTACTCTCCTCCTCGGCGGCGCCGCGCGGCAAAGAAAGCGGAGAGTAGCTGGCCGCACTCCGCCGCCAGAACGCCACTCAGGACCTCGGTGTGATGGTTGAGCCGGGCGACGGCAAAAAGATCGACGACGCTGCCGTGGACGCCCGTTTTCGGGTCGCGCGCGCCGTACACGAGGCGCGCGATGCGCGCCTGCAGCACCGCTCCGGCACACATTGCACAGGGCTCCAGGGTGACGAAAAGCTCGCATCCGGGCAAACGATAGTTCTGCAAGTTGCGGGCGGCATCGCGCAGCGCAGCGATCTCGGCGTGTGCCGTCGGATCATGTTCGCCGATCGGTGAATTGAAGCCACGTCCGACGATGACGCCGGCGCACACCACCAGTGCGCCGACCGGCACTTCGCCCAGGCATTCGGCGGCGCGCGCCAGAGAAATCGCTTCGCGCATATAGTATTCGTCGTTCATCGCGCGCATTCTACATTCTACCTTCTACTGCAGCGCTCGCAGGGCAGTCGCGCCGTCGGGCGGCGCGCGACCCGCCCATCGAAGGTGGGCATCAAATCGGGTACCATCGCCTGCAAGCCTCGCCAATCTTGATCGTGAAAAGCGACTTCCGTCATGCGAATCCTCTTTGTCCACCAAAATTTTCCCGGTCAATACAAGCATCTGGCGCCTGCGCTGGCCAATTCGCCTGCCAACCAGGTCGTCGCCATCGGTGAGCAGGCCAACGTCAAGCGCGCGCAGGGCTTCCATCCGCGCGTTCGCCTCCTGGCCTATCCCGAACCGGTCGGGGCTTCGCAGCAGACGCATCATTACCTGCACAGCACCGAGGCGGCGGTGCGCCGTGGACAAGCGGTACTGCGCCTGGCCCTGGCGCTGCGCAAGCAGGGTTTCGTCCCCGACGTGATCTGCGCGCATCCCGCCTGGGGCGAAGCGCTATTCCTCAAGGAAGCCTTCCCCGACGCCCGCTTGCTGCTCTACCTCGAGTTCTTTTATCGCGCCCGCGGTTCGGACATGAACTTCGACGACGAGTTTCCGACCTCATTCGATGACCAGTGCCGGATCCGCCTGCGCAACGCCACGCAGCTGATCAGCCTCGAAGCCGCCGACGCCGGCCTCAGCCCGACGCGCTGGCAGCGCGAGCAGTATCCGAAGGCATTTCAAGGGCTGATCGAGGTGATTCACGACGGCGTGCAGACTGAAGTCGTCTGCCCCGGGCCGGTCGCCGAGTTTGCCCTGCCAGGCGGCGGCACACTTCGTTCCGGGGACGAGGTAATCACCTACGTGGCGCGCAATCTGGAACCATATCGCGGATTTCATCGCTTCATGCGCGCTTTACCGGCAGTACTGAGCGCACGGCCGAAGGCGCAGGTATTGATCGTCGGTGGAGACGAAGTCAGCTACGGGCGGCGCTTGCCTGGCGGAGAAAGTTATCGCCAACGCTATTGGCGTGAAGTCGGTGGCCTGCTCGACGGCAAGCGTGTGCACTTCATGGGAAAGCTGCCGTATCACAAATTTATCGATGTCCTGCGTCTCTCGCGTGCGCACGTCTATCTCACCTACCCGTTCGTCCTCTCTTGGTCACTGCTCGAAGCGATGTCCTGCGCCTGCCCGGTGATTGCATCGGACACCGCTCCGGTACGAGAAGTCATCTCCGCCGGCCGCAACGGGCTGCTGGTCGATTTCTTTTCGCCAACCGCCCTCGCTGAAACGATTATCTCGGTGCTCGAAGATCCCGGCCAGATGACGGCTTTACGCAGGCGAGCGCGGCAGGACATCGAGGAGCAGCTGGATCTTGCATCGCAGACTTTGCCGCGCTTGCTGGCGCTGGTGGAGCAGCTGGCCGCAGGTAAAAGTTAAGCACTGGATCAGCGGCCGCGATAGGCGCCTCCCCAGGCCGGCCGGCGAAGTCAACAGCACAACAGCAGGAGCCCAGCCATGACAAGCATCCGATTTCTGCAAGACCAGGCGCTGTTTGGCGGCGTAGACGACCGTGCGATGGCCGTCATCATTCCCTTGCTGAGGGAACTCAGATTTGCTGCCGGCGAGGCGATCGTTGGCGAGGGCGACGACGGCGATTCGCTGTTCATCATTTGCAGTGGCTCGGTCGAAGTGCTGAAGGCGAGCGCTGCCGAAGATGGGCATTTCGAAAAGCGCCTCGCGGTGCTGAAAGTCGGTGACGTGTTCGGTGAGATGGAGTTGATCGACATGCAGCGCCGCTCGGCCACGGTGCGAGCACTTGAGCCGGTGTCGGCCTTGGCACTGTCCAACGGCGACCTGTTCACCATCTACGAAACCGATCTGCCGACATTTACCCTCATCGTGCTCAATCTGGCCAGGGAGTTGAGTCGTCGCCTGCGCCGCCTCGACGATCTGGCGGTACATTACATGGCCATGAACACGCCAGCGGAGGCGTGTTAAGCGGCTGTACTCAGGGAGGCTACTCCGGGCGGCCTCAGGGAGTTCCTTTCAGCTTGTCCTGCCACGCGCGCATGGCGATGGCGAGACGGCCTGACATGGTGATGTACTCGCCATAGAGGAGATCGTAAGCGTCGCGGGGCTTCCCGGACGCCGCCAGTTCAACCACCTGCGCGGCCAGCTTATGGAAATCGGCGTGCAAGCGATTCACCTCCTCGTAGATGGCGCTCGCCCGGTCTTCACCCGACAAGCGTGAGCCGTGCAGCCACTTGCCGAATTCGCACTGGTCTTCCGCCTGAACCTCGCTCACATCGACGGTCGGCGGTGCCTGCAGAATGGCATTGCGCAAAAGCGACATCCAGCGAGCGTGATTGCCGATCGCCTCCTCAATATCTGTCACTTTGTCCACCCCCACCCTATCCCGACTATCCATTTTGACCCTCCGCCCGTGCCTGGCTGCGATCAGCTCTTCGCGTAGAGCTTCATTCTACCTCGTTCAAAGTGCCGCTCCATCTGTTCAGCGAGCGACGGTGTTGCGCAGGTTACAGCATGCAGCGTTCTTATGCCGCGACACCCACACTGCTCAACAGCCAGCCGACAAGCGCGCTAGCGATCACCACCAGCCACGGTGGCAGCTTCCAGAACATCAAGGCCAGCAGTGCGATCAGTGCCAGGCCAAAATCGGCCGGCTGGCGTATGGCGCTGGTCCATACCGGCTGATAGAGCGCCGCCAGGAGCAGACCGACGACGGCAGCATTGATGCCGGTCAGCGCCGCTTGCGTGTGGCGGCTGCGCCGCAGCTGCTCCCAGAACGGCAGCGCACCGACGACGAGCAGGAACGACGGTACGAAAACCGCGACCAGGCAGATCAGGCCGCCAAGCCAGCCGCTTGGTGCCTGGTTCATTGACGCGCCAAGGAAGGCGGCAAAGGTGAACAGGGGACCGGGTACCGCCTGGGCGGCGCCGTAGCCGGCCAGGAAGGAGGTATTGCTCACCCAGCCGGTGGGCACCACCTCGGCTTGCAGCAGCGGCAGGACAACATGGCCGCCACCGAAAACCAAAGCCCCCGAGCGGTAGAAAGCGTCGATCATTGCCAGTGTGTTGCTGGGCCATGCCTGTGCCGCGATCGGCAAGACGAGCAGCAGCAGCACAAACAGCAGCAGACAGGCGCTTCCCGCACGACGGCTGGCGATGATCGGCAGCGGCTCGTGTGGCGCGTCTTGTTCCGGCTTGAACAACAATAGGCCAAGGATGCCGGCGGCGACGATCACCCCGACCTGTCCCAAGGCGCTGGGCCAGGCCAGGACCAGGCAGCTGGCGGCGACCATGATCGAAACGCGTGGCGTGTCGGCGCATAGAGTTCGCGCCATGCCCCAGACGGCTTGTGCGACGACCGCCACGGCGACCACTTTGAGGCTATCGAGCACTCCCGCCGGCAGAACCGCGCCCCAGGTCGAAATTCCCAGCGCGAAGGCGATCAGGGCGAGCGCTGAGGGCAACGTGAAGCCGGCCCAGGCCGCCAGCGCGCCGGCGTAGCCGCCGCGCGACAGCCCGAGAGCGATGCCGACCTGGCTGCTCGCCGGGCCGGGCAGGAACTGGCACAGCGCCACCAGATCGGCGTAGGCGCGGTCGCCGAGCCAGCTGCGGCGGCTAACGAACTCTTCCCGGAAATAGCCCAGGTGCGCAACCGGGCCACCGAAGGAGGTCAGCCCGAGACGAAGAAAGATCAGGAAAATCTGCCACGCGTTGCTCGCTGCCGCGGCTGCGCCGTTCCTTATGGGGGACTTCATGCGGGCAATACCTCATCATCCTGATGGTTTGCCAGGAATGATAAACGAGGAAAAGGGCGTTGTTGAGAGAACGCCGTCGCGCCAGGGTCGAAGAGCGCGCTTGCGCCAGCACGCCACGCGAGCCTGACCCTGACCCTGACCCTGACCACCGCCATGGGCGGTCGCCGCTATGCCCCCGCCGCACAATGCGCTACCATGAGCCGTCAACAGCGAGAGGTCGGAATTGAGCCTCAATCAGCAACCCAAGGAGTGAGAATCATGAACAAGCTTGCCGTGCGCGGGGATGCGGAGATCGAGGAAAGCGAGGAAATCGAGGCAATGTTGCTGGCAGCGCCCGCGGAAGAGTACATGTCACCCAGGCAACTGGCGTTCTTTCGCCAGCGACTGCGCGACGAAGAACAAACCCTGCTCTCGGCAGTGAAAGAAACCGCCGGTCACCTGCAGGAGGCGGAGACAAGTGCCGACTGGAGCGACCGTGCCAGTACCGAGGAAGAGCACACGCTGGAGCTGCGCGTTCGCGATCGTGAAAGAAAGCTGCTGCAGAAGATTCGCGAGGCCCTGCGCCGCATTGACGACGGCAGCTACGGCTGGTGTGAGGAAACCGGCGAGCCGATCGGCATAGCCCGCCTGCTGGCGCGTTCGACCGCCAGCCTGTGCCTTGAAGCCCAGGAGCGCCGCGAGCAGAACAAGCGCCGTTTCGGCGGCTGAACCTTGAACGCCGGGAGCTGAAAAGCCCGGCGCTCGCCAGCCGCCAGGCGGACGCTACGAGGGCTACTTGGCGCCTGCCTGGAGCAGGTCGCGGCTCAGCGCTTCGGCAACCCTGATGCCATCGACGCCGGCCGAGAGAATACCGCCCGCGTAGCCGGCGCCCTCCCCCGCAGGATACAAACCCCTGACGTTCAAGCTCTGGTAATCGGCGCCGCGGGTGATGCGCAGCGGTGAGGAAGTGCGTGTCTCAACGCCGGTGAGCAAGGCATCGGCCATGGCGAAGCCCGGAATCTGGCGCGCGAAGGCCGGCAAGGCTTCGCGGATCGCGGCAATCGCGTAATCCGGCAAGGCCGTCGATAGATCGCTCAGACGAACCCCGGGTTGGTACGAGGGCATGACGCTGCCGAGATGGCTTGACGGCCGCCCGGCGAGGAAATCGCCGACCAGTTGCGCCGGCGCCTCGTAGTTGCCCCCGCCGAGTTCGAAAGCACGGCTCTCGAGTTCGCGCTGCAAGGCGATGCCCGCCAGCGGCCCGCCCGGGTAGTCGAGCGGCGTGATGCCGACGACGATGCCGGCATTGGCGTTGCGTTCATTGCGCGAATACTGACTCATGCCGTTGGTCACCACCCGCTTTTCTTCCGAAGTCGCCGCCACCACCGTGCCGCCCGGGCACATGCAGAAGCTATACACCGAGCGCCCGTTGCGGCAGTGATGGACCAGCTTGTAGTCGGCAGCGCCGAGCGCGGGATTACCGGCGTGCACGCCGAAACGCGCCTGGTCGATCAGCGCTTGCGGGTGTTCGATGCGCAAGCCGATCGAAAACGCTTTGGCTTCCATGAACACCCCCGCGCCGTGCAGCATCTCGAAAGTGTCGCGAGCGCTGTGGCCAAGTGCCAGAATCAACTGCTCGCAAGGCAGCTCTTCGCCTGAAGCCAGGGTCACGCCACGCACGCGCCCGGCTTCGATGTGCACCCCGCTGACGCGCTGCTGGAAGCGCACCTCGCCACCCAGGCGCTCGATTTCTCGGCGCATCTGCTCGACCATGCCGACCAGCCGGAAAGTGCCGATATGCGGCTTGTTGACGTAGAGAATTTCTTCCGGTGCGCCGGCCTTGACGAATTCCTCGAGCACCTTGCGGCCGTGGTGCTGCGGGTCCTTGATCTGGCTGTAGAGCTTGCCGTCGGAAAAAGTGCCGGCGCCGCCTTCGCCGAACTGGACGTTGGATTCCGGGTCGAGCACCTTCTTGCGCCACAGGCCCCAGGTATCCTGCGTGCGCTCGCGTACCGCCTTGCCACGTTCGAGCACGATCGGCCTGAATCCGGACTGCGCCAGGATCAGCGCCGCGAAAATGCCCGCCGGACCAAAGCCGACGATCAGCGGCCGGCTGGCCAGCCCCTGCGGCGCGCGCGCGACGAAGTGGTAGCGCATATCGGGCGCTGCCTGCACCTGGCGGTCGTCGGCAAAGCGGGCCAGCAAGCCCGCCTCGTCGGGCAAGCTCAGGTCGACGCTGTAACTGAAGACCAGCGCACTCGCCTTGCGGGCGTCACAACTGCGCCGGAAGACGCGGATCTCGCCGATGTCCTGCACGGGAATGCCGAGCCGAGTAGCCACCGCCGCCGGCAGTGCTGCGGGCGGATGGTCGATGGGCAGGCGGATTTCACTGACGCGCAACATGGTGGTTTGGCTTTCTCCAGGAGCGCCGGCGCTCAGGCCTGCTGTCCGTAGCTGGCAAACTTGCTCAGCACTGTTGCCATCTCGGCGGCGTCGAGCAGCACCGGCCGACCGAGCTGGCAGGCGCGCCAGTACTGTTCGCAGAGCGTTTCGAGTTCGACGCCGAGCGCCAGCGCCTGCTCGAGATCGTCGCCGATCACCAGCATGCCGTGATTGCCGAGCAGGCAGGCGCAACGCTCGACGATCGCTCGCAGCACCGCGTCGGAGAGTGCCTGCGTGCCGAAAGTCGCGTAGTCGGCGCAACGCAGGCTGTCGCCGCCAAAGCGCGCAATCATGTAGTGAAAGGGCGGGATGTCGCGGCGCAGACAGGCCAGGCTGGTGGCGAAGGGCGAATGGGCGTGCAGAATCGCGCCGGCGGCGGGGCGAGCAAGGTAGAGGTCACGGTGGAAGCGCCACTCCGAGGACGGCTTGCGGCGCCCCGCGGGGGTCCCGTCGAGGCGCATGAAAACGATGTCCTCGGCTTCCAGGGCGTCGTAGTCCATGCCCGTCGGGGTGATCAGGAAGCCCTCCGCAACGCCGCCGACACGAAGGCTGAGGTTGCCGGCAGTGCCGCGGTTCAGGCCGACGGCGCTCATCCGCCGTGCCGTGGCGATCAATCTCTGACGAAGCTCAAGCATGCCTTTCCTCCGGGTACAGCGCCAACAGCCCGGCAGCGCTGGCCGGACAGCCGCCGCGTTCAGTGATCAGTGCACTGACCAGCTTCGCCGGGGTGATGTCGAAAGCCGGGTTCACGACGCTTGCGCTGGCCGGCAACTGCTGCAACTGGCCGCGAACACCGCCAGCATCGCGGCCGTGCACGATGCGCAGCTCGTCGGCAGCGCGTTCCTCGATCGGAATCTCCGCCCCGCTCGGACAGGCAAAGTCGATCGTCGAGCGCGGCGCGGCGACGTAGAACGGCACCCCGGCGGCGGCAGCCGCCAGCGCCTTGAGGTAGGTGCCGATCTTGTTGGCGACGTCGCCGTTGGCGGCGATGCGGTCGGCACCGACGATGACCGCGTCGATATCACCGCGCGCCAGCAGCAGGCCGGCGGCGTTATCGGCAATGACGGTATGCGGCACGCCGTGCTGGGCCAGCTCCCAGGCCGTCAACAGCCCCTGATTGCGCGGCCGCGTTTCGGAAACCCACACCTGCACGTCGATGCCGGCATCGAAAGCGGCATAGACCGGCGCCAGCGCCGTGCCGTGATCGACGGTGGCCAGCCAGCCGGCGTTGCAGTGGGTCATGATCTGCAGCCGCTCGCGCCCGCCGCTGGCGCCGCGCAGCCGTTGCAGGCCATGCTCGCCGATCTGACGACATTGCTCGACGTCCTCGTCGGCGATCCGTGCCGCTTCCTGCCAGGCGGCTTCGGCACGCGCCGCGCGTGGCAGCGGCGCCAGGCAGCGCTGCATGCGCGCCAGCGCCCAGCGCAGGTTCACCGCCGTCGGCCGCGTCGCGGCCAGGGTCTCGACGGCCGCCAGGAGCGTCGCGTCATCGTCGCCATGCACCATCGCCAGCGCCAGCCCGTAGGCAGCAGTCACGCCAATCAGCGGCGCGCCGCGCACCTGCATGCTGCAAATCGCCTGCGCCACTTCCTCCAGACTGGCCAGACGCAAGACGCGATACGCGTGCGGCAGCGCCGTCTGGTCGATGATCGCGACCGCGTCGGCATTTGCCAGCGGCCAGATCGTTCTTGTCGGCGTGCCATCAACTCTCATGGCCGCCATTCTAGCAGTGCGACCAGGCTTGCCGAAGGATGCGAGCGACGATCAGCGCTCGCCGCAGACCCCGGCGCTGTTCAGTTTTGCTATTCTCTGCGCGCTTAATGTGAAAGTCGCGCCAGCGACTCACGAAACTCCCTTCTCCCCTCGCGGGAGAAGGGTCAGGGGAAGAGGGGAAACAGTCATGGCTGCCATCATCAGGGGCGTCTCGATGTGTCATGACCGTTAGCAGCCCACCCGATTACCGATGAGGACCTCCATGACACGCTTCACCGCCGCCATCACCCGCCGCCGCAGCCCTTCCCTACTCCTTTTTGCGCTGGCGGCATGCAGCCTGAGCAGCCCCCTGCACGCCGCCAGCGGCGAGCTGCCGAAACGCAAACCCGGCCTGTGGGAGCTCAACACGCGCATGGAAGGCATGCCATCGATCGGCGCGATGCAGCAATGCATCGACCGCGAGAGCGACGACCTGATGATGCAGCAGGCGCAGAAGGAAAAGCACAAGTGCAGCGTCCTGGACGTCAAGACACAGGGCAACAAGGCCAGCGTGCACGCGGTATGCAAGATCGAGGGCAGCACCGCGACGACCGACGCGACTTTCGTCGGCTCTTTCGACGTCGCCTACAAAGGTAACATGCATACCCGCTTCAGCCCGCCGCTGCACGGCATCAGCGAATCGAAAGCGACCCTCGACGCGCGCTGGATCGGCCCCTGCAAGCCGGGTCAGAAGCCGGGAGACATCAGCATGCCGACCATCGGCGGCATGGACATCAACGAGATGATGAAGGACCCGCGCGTTCGGGAACTGATGAAACAGCAGCAGCGGTAAGTCCGGCGGCAGCGCTGGAGCGCTGCAGCGGTGGAGCGGTGGAGCGGGCCCCCGCTCGGCTCGCGCGACACGTCCGTGCGTGGCGGCGAGCGACCGGATCAGCGCTCAGCGGTTTTCCAGCCGGTTGTAGTCGAGCAGGCCGGAGCCGATCGGCGAAAACTGCAGGTGCGCTTCCTGCAGCTCGTCGCTGGCCTGCCAGAACTGCGGGTTGCTGCGGCGAACGACGTAGCGATCGGCCAGCGCGCGGTAGTCCTCCTCCGCCGACAAGCTGCCGATGGCCGCCGCCAGGGCCTTGATTTCCGAGCGTTGCAGGCGATAGATGGCGCTCGGGTAGGCGCCGATGAAGCCTGGCACGACGGTCATCGTATTCTCGGCCGGCGCTAGCTCACGGCCTTCGCGAAGCAGGCTGGAGACACTGAGGTGGCCGGTATTGCGCAACAGCGTGAAGTAACGCGGCGCGCGCGGCGGATCCTCGAGACGCACGGAGACCATCTCGGGAAACCACGACAGGGCAGCACCGCGCGCACTGGCCAGCGTCGCGAGATCCTTGCGCAAGGCGGCGTCGCTCACTTGCGCAAGCTCGTATTCGCGGTTCAGCACCGGCGCCACTCGTTTCTGGAGCAGCGTGTACAGTTCGCGCTGCGCATCCTTGCTGCGATAAGAGATGCCGCTGTGGCCGTCGAAACTGGCGAGTTTTCCGTACACGTGGTTCTTCACTTCCTGGCTGGCACCGCGATACCAGTAGTCACTCACCTTCTTGCGCTCATCCCGGGGCAGAAAAGTGAGAAAGTTAAACTCCCCTTCCATGCGCAGGAAGTCCATGTACATCCGCGACAGCAACTGGTGGCCGACGTTGCCATAGACGTCGTAACCGGCGACCAGCAGGTAGTGGATGCGCTCGAGCAGGCCGTAGCCGATCACCCACGTCGTCTTCGGAGGCCCGCCGACCAGACCCTTGACCACCGAGGCGTTGTCGAAGTGGCGGAAAATGGTCAGTGCCGCGTTCGGGTTATTGCCGTCGCCGTTCCATATCCACTCTGGATTCGGGCCCTTGTTGGTCGCCGCGTAGCGATCGAGGAACTGCGACTTGGCCTGCAGATACTCGCCCTGCAGTTTGGCGTACTTGCGCCACGGACCGATGATCCCGGCATCACTTCCCTGTGCCGCCGGCAAGGCCAGCAGACTGGATTCGCGCGACAGGAACTCGCCGGCCTGGTCCTGCAGATCGGCGTCGGCGAGGAAGAACACCCAGAAACGATCCTCGATCACGTTCAGGGCCACCTGGCCACGACAGACCGGTCCCTTGATGAAGTTCATGATCGTGAATTGCGCCTCGTCGAGCATGAACTGATAGCGTGTCGAGGTGGGCAGGGCCTGGAAAGTCACGAAGGGATTGGAAGCCACTTTCAGCTCGTAGGACGGCAGTTCGCTGACCGTGTACTCGGCCGCAATGAACAGCTCCCGCCAGCGCTGCATGCGCTTCGCGCCGAGCGCATAAGGCAGATGCGTCTTGTCGACAATCGTCTCGCGTTCGCGATCGAGGCGGTAGTAAACGCGCTCGACGCCGGGGTCGTCATAGGGCCGGCGGCTGGCAATGAGGTCGATCGGCTGGCCCGGCGGCGTCCGCGACCTGACCATCCGGAAGTAGTGATGCGCCGCATCGTCGTCGAAGTACAGATGCGCCAGGAAAAGATGTTCGTAGATGTAGCGGCTGGCCAGGCGCTGCTTGAGCGAGTCGCCATTCAGGAACACCTCCCAGTCGGCGACCTGCTGCTCAATCGCTGCCGGCAGCGGTGGCAGCCCTTCGAATGGCGCGCCCAGTTCGAGCCAGCGGCTCAGGGTGGCCATCTCGGCTTCGTTCAGGCCGGGCAGACCAAAGGGCATTCCCCAGAGGGGATTCTTGCGCTCGAAAGCCGCGTAGTCGTCAATGCGCGGGCACTGCTGTTCCCGGTCGAGCGAAAAATCGAAAGCCTTCGGCAGGATGGCCGTGTCCGGCAAGGGGTGATCCTGCTTGAGCTTCAGCGCCCGATACATCACGCTCGCCGCCAGATTCGCCGCCGGCGTCTGTTCACGCTCGTTGAGCACCGCCGCGAAGCCTTTGTCGCGCCATTGCGAGGCCGTCTGCGCCTCGGTGAACAAGCGCGTCAACGGCGCTTCGTCCAGGCGCCCGCTGTCGTAGACCAGCTCCTTGCTGGTGCCCCGGGCAATGCCCTCCCAGGCCGTGAACTTGAGCTGGCAGGGCGCGTCGTAACAGGCGTGGCAAACCACGCAGCGCTGTTCAAGGATCGGCTGCACGTCGCGACGATACGAGAATCCGGCCGGCGGCATGGCCGGCACATCGAAGCGCGCCGGGTCCGCTGCGCCGTAGTCCTCGTTGAGCGTGTGCCGGGTAATTGCGGCGCAGCCGCTGAGCACGACGATGAGCAGGAGCAGCGATTGCCTGTTGATGATCATGAGCATTTTCCAGAGTTGTTGCGCCGCGCTGGCGAGTGCGCGCCGGTGGCCGACACCGGCAAAGCGTGAAGCATACCCACTCTGAGCCTCGCTGCGCCAGTCCCCGGCTTGCCATCCCGGGCCACTTGTCTGCCCGATCAGCGGCGCGGCCGCGCGGGCAGCGACCTGATCGCCACCTGCAGCACTCACCCAGCCTGCCGCGCCATGCCCGGCGGCGAGTGCGACGAACGCGACGAACGCGACGAACGCGACGCCAATGACGGGCGTGCGCCTTCTGCCGCCCGCCCGTCATTGCGAGGAGGCGCAGCCGACGCGGCAATCCAGTTCCATCCTCTCACTATTTCCCGCCGCATCGACATCTTGACCACGCGAAAAGCCAAACCTCTGGATTGCCGCGTCGGCTTCGCCTCCTCGCAATGACGGAGCGTGGGAGATGACGGAGCGTGGGAAATGCATGCCGAAAGTCTCCTGCCCCGACGCGCATCAGACTATCGTCGCGTCGCCAGCCTGCGAAGCGCGTGCGCGAGGTTTCTTGCGCGATGCGCAAGCCCGCGTGCTCGATGTGCAAGCCCTTTTGCTCTTCCGGCAAGCCTTTGATCCGCGCTCGTCAGCCCGCTGAGTGCTACAGCGAAGCACTTGTTTTTAACGGAGCCACGGAGAACAGCCCCGGCAAGGCTCCGAGCTTCCAGGGCAAGGCTCTGCGCTACCCCGGCAAGGAAAAAAAGCCATTCCCGCCAGTCTTTTTGCGGGGCGCGCAAAGCATCGAGGTTTGCACCGCAAGGCTTTGATTCGTCCTCGCGAAGCTTGTACTAACCGGTGTTTAACATGGGGTTGTAAGCCGGAACCGCCGAATATGTAGTGCACCGCATATTCGGCGATATGCAGAGTCCAGGAATATGAGGAGTATTCTTTCCTAGGGCGGCAGCATTTGCCTTGAAATCAGGTGGTTGCAGCGGTTTCTTTTGCCGGTTTTCTCGGCATATTACTGTCGTCCTTGAACGGTTGGTTAGCCAAAGGAGGACAGTATGCTTACGACCTATTTCACGCGCCCGGCAACGCGCGCGGGGTATTATGCGGGACCTGTCGGTCCCTATCTAGACCCTTTCACTGACTGGTTGGTGAAACGGGGTTATTGCAAAGACGCCATCCGGCATCTTCTCCTTGGGGCGGTCGGCTTCGCCAACTGGATGCAGGTGGCCGGTGGTGACCTGACTTCCTTGCACGAAGGTGTTTGGAATACCTTCTGCGATCATTTGGCCAAGCAGGGTCGGCTGCATGGCACGAAGGGACAGCATTCGATCTACTGGCGCGGCGCGAAACAGTTCACGGAGTTTCTTCGCGCCCAGCAAGGCATCGTCGCTACCAAGGCGGCGCTAGCTCCGCCGGAACTGGTGGCCGCATTCGAGCACTGGATGCAAATTCACCGTGGCGTCAAACCCTCGACGCTGATCACCTATCGCCAGCACGTCATGGACCTGCTCTCTTCGCTGGACCCGCAACCAGAGCAGTTCAATGCCACCAAGCTCCACGGCTTCATTCTGACTTACGCCAAGCGCAACGGCCGCGCTGTTGCACAAACCCGTGTAAAAGCCGCTCGCATGTTTCTTCGGTTTTTGATCGCCACTGAACGTTGTCAGCCGGGCCTCGACGCCGCCATTCCGACCATTGCCGAATGGCGCTTGGCGAGCTTGCCCCGCTATTTGCCGCCGGCCGACGTAGAGCGTGTTCTGGAGGCATGCAATGGCGCAAGGCCTATCGATATCCGCGACAAAGCCATCCTTCTGCTGTTGGCACGACTCGGCCTGCGCGCCAGCGACGTCGCCTCGTTGAAGTTCGACGATATCGATTGGTTGCACGGCACGTTTACCGTCATCGGCAAGAGTCGGCATGAGGCCAAACTGCCTTTGCCTCAGGACGTCGGTGACGCCATCTTGAACTATTTGCGGCAAGCGCGTCCCTCGGTAAACGACGTCTACGTTTTTATCACCGCTGTCGCTCCATGGGAGCCGATCACCCGAAACGTGGTCAAGCATGTCGCTACGCGTGCCATCCGGCGTGCCGGTGTCGAGGCGCTGTCGTTCGGTTCCCATATTTTCCGCCATTCGGCGGCAACCGGGTTGCTCCGCCAAGGCGCTTCGCTCCAGGTCATTGGCGAAGTATTGCGCCACCGCAGCATCGACACCACCGCCTTGTACGCCAAAGTCGACATCGGACTATTGCAGCAAGTCATCAGGCCGTGGCCGGGAGCGACATCATGCTAAAGGACGCGCTTGATACCTATTTGGCTGTTCGCCACGCGGCCGGTTTCGCTCTCGTCGATGACGAACACCGCCTCCGAGGCTTTGTCCGCTTCGCCAGTGCGCAAGGAGACACCGTCATAGTCGCCGCGACGGCCATCGCCTGGGCAGGGCAAGGGCGGTCGGAATCGCAACGCAGCAACCGTTTGAAGATGGTCATCCGCTTTGCGCGGTTTGCTCATGCTACCGATGGTCGCCACGAGATCCCGCCGCAGGGCGTGTATTGTGCGCGGCGGCAGCGGCCAACCCCCTATCTGTATACCGAGAACGAAATCCAGGCGCTGATGGCGCAAGCGCTGCACCTTGGTCCGCCAGGGACGCTACGGGCGCAGACCTACAGCACCTTGATTGGCCTGCTGGCCGCGACCGGGCTGCGTATTTCCGAAGCCATCAGCCTCCATTTCCAGGACATTTCCGCTGACGGCTTGGTGATCCGCAACACGAAGTTTAAAAAAAGTCGGCTGGTGCCGTTGCACTCGACGACCCAGGCGGCACTGGAGCGATATCTGGTCGAACGCCGCCGAGTTGCCACCAATGATGACCATATGTTCCTCTCGACACAGCTCGGTCCATTGAGTCTCGACGCAGTGTATCCGACATTCCACAAACTCCTGTCAGCCTGCGGTCTTCCCCGCCAAGCAGGGCAGCCGAGGCCCCGGCTGATCGATTTTCGTCACACCTTTGCGTCGAATGCGCTGATAGCTTGCCCGCATGCTCGCGACCACATTGGGAGCCACATGCTGGCACTGATGACCTACCTTGGTCACGCAGTCCCAAGCAGCACGTACTGGTATTTGGAAAGCTCGCCACGATTGATGGAGGATATCGTCGACGTATGCGAGCGCTTGTTCGAGGAGCAAACGCCATGACACCGATCGCCCCCCATATCACCGCCTTTTTGCGCGAACGCCTTCCCCTGCAACGTGGCGCGAGCGAGCACACTTGCGACAGCTATGCCTACGCCTTCCAGTTGCTGTTCGAGTTTGCCGGCAAGCGACTGCGGCTTACGCCATCGGCGCTAAGTCTTGAGCAGATCGACGCCAAATTGGTGATGGACTTCCTGCAACACCTTGAAACCGAGCGCCACAATGGCCCGCGCACGCGTAACGCCCGCTTGGTGGCGATCAAGTCCTTCATGCGCTTTATCGAGCATCGCGTGCCGGCGCTGCTGGAACAAAGCCGGCGCATTTTGGCGATCCCGGCGAAGCGCACCGATTCCCACTTGATCAGTTATTTGTCGATGGATGAGATGCAGACCGTTCTCAATGCGCCGGATCTCCAGCGCCACGACGGCATCCGCGACCGCGCTATGCTCCACCTATGCTTCTCCGCCGGGTTGCGCGTTTCGGAACTGGTCAACCTGCCGATAAATGCGATCGAGTGGCAACCATCGCCCAATGTGCGGATCATGGGCAAGGGCCGTCGGGAACGTTTGCTCCCACTCTGGAAGCAGACTTGCGTGGATTTGCGCGCGTGGTTGGCGGTGCGCGGTCCGGCGCCGGCGACGGAGTTGTTCGTTAATGCGCGCGGCCAGCCGCTAACTCGATCCGGCTTCGAGTACATTCTCAACAAATACGTTCAGACGGCCGCCGAACGATATCCCGTGCTTAAGCAACGGCACATCTCGCCGCACAGCCTGAGGCACAGCGCCGCGATGATGGTGTTGCAGGCAACGGGGGATATCCGCAAAGTCTCGCTCTGGCTCGGCCATGCAGACATCCAGACGACCGAAATTTACTTGCGGGCGGACCCAACAGAAAAGCTGGATGCAATGAGCGCCGTTGTGCCGCTCTCACTAAAAAAAGGACGGTTCCGGGCGCCAGACAAACTGATCGCCTCGCTGCGGGGCGCTTGAATATGCTGAGCGATGGGAGCCGACATGGCCGTCAGCACAAGGCTCCCACGCCTGCAATTCTGCATATTCCTGGACTCTGCATATCGCCGAAAATTCCGTCATCCCAACTCCAGCCCCGCCACGAGCGCATCCAGGTCGATCACCTTGCCATTACTGAGGAAGGTGTAGTGCCCGTTCAGCAGGATGTGCCGCCAAGCTGCCGGCGAAATCTGCGTGATCAGCGCCAGTGTCTTGGTGTTGCCGCTTGCCTCGAACTTTGTCAGCAGCCGCGACAGGATGGCTGAGTTGTAGTAGATGATGGCGTTGGCGATCAGGCGTGCGCACTGGTTGCTGATCTCGATTTCGATGTCGGTGCGCCCGGTCAATTCCTTCTTTCCGCCGACCTGTGCGATGGTCGAGCGTAGCTGGTGGTAGGACTCGATGCGATTCTGCGAGCGGTGCACGTTACGTTCCAGTTGCGGATCGCGCAGGTAGCGCAGCGTGTAGATGCTGCGGATCAGCTTGTCGAACTCGAAGATCGCGCGCCGCGTCGGGTTCGGCGCGGTGTAGGTGCATAGCTTGCGGATCAACGTACCCTGGGTCATCTCTTTCAGGCCCAACGTGGCGACGATCTGGTCGATATTCGGCTTCTCGCCGATGATGAGTTGCCGGTCGATCTGACCGACCGGCCGGATCAGGCACTTCTCGTATTGTGCCGGATCGTCGGCACAATACAGCTCGGCCAGTTGATCTTCCAAATCGGTGAAACGCGGCTCGAAGCGTAGGCCGAACCAGTGCAGGATTGCGAAGTTGGCCTTGTTCGCGCTGTGCATGTCGCCGGTGATCGCGGTCGGCACGATATCCGAGGTGTTGCGATACCAGATATCGAACACATGGTGGCCTTCGTACTCGTGCGCGCCGATGAGGTAGCCGTTGAGCGGCACATGGTTGCACAGCAGCGTGTAGGCGACCACGCCCTTGCCACGCCCAAAATATTTGCGCGAGTAGCGCGCCTTCACGGTCGGCCGCTCGACGCCAAACTTCTGGCCATCGACAGCACCGTACAGGGTCTCAAGGTCGAACGAGTAATAAGGGAAGATCGGCAGCGCGGCGATGGCGTTACTGACGCGGTCGTTGGCGGCATGCAGTGAAGCCTGGCGCAGATACTGTTGGTACGTGGTTTCCAGCACGTGGTACGGAATGTCGCTGGTGCGCGCCATGACCTGATTGCCGTGGTTCATCGCCTGCGCGATGATCACCGCCATCAGGGTGTCGGTGTCGGTCACCTTTTTCGCATAGCGCGGCTGCAACGGCGTCAGTGCCGACAGGAACTGGCACTGGCCGTTGACGAAACGCAACACGTCGGCCACGTCGCAGAACGGCAGTTGCTCGTAGACCACCAGCTCGCGCGCCTTGTTGTTCTCGGCCTTGGGTTTGCGCCAGGTCAGCGTCTGCGTGTTCTTGTCGTACTCCAGGTGCGTCAGCTTGCCCTGTTTCAGCTCGCGGTTGAAGGCCAGCCACTGTGCGTGCAGATCGGCTGTCAGCGTATCGAGCTGCGCCTCGATCGGTTGGCGCAGAAAAGGGATGTCGATCTGTGCGAGCGCGTCGGCCATTTCCTCCATCGAGACCAGTTCGTCGGAGAAATGGCGGTGTTGCAGGCTGTCATCCAAATAGAGTTCGCCCGACTTCAGGCGCTTCCTGATTTGCCGGTACAACCAGAACTCGTAGCGGTCGGCATGCAGGCCGGCTGGCTTGCCATCGGCATCGGAGATCTCCAGATACGGTCGCAACCGCTTGGGTAGTGTGCTTGCCGGGCATTCGGCAAGCGGCCGTTGCGACAGACGTTGCCGGTTGGCAAACACGCTCTTTGCCCAGGCCAGTGCCGCGAGCCACGGACTGTCCGGGTCGATGCCGGCGAAGTCGAGCGCGACATACAGAGGTCGCAGATGGCGGCGAATGCGTTCGGCCAGGCCGTCAACCGCCTGCCAGTGCAGGGCCAGCTTGCTCGCCGGTTTGACACTCATACGCTGGCCGGTGATTTGAAGCGTGTCTTTCGGCATGATCTTGTACGCGCGCTGCCGCACCTTGCCGAACGGCGTGGCATCGGCTACCGCGTCATCGACATAGAGCAATAGCAAGCGTCCGACCTGCGGCGTTTCCTGATGACGTCGTACCTGCTCGGCGATGAACGATTTCTGCGCGCCTGCACTGCTCTCTTCCTCCAGCTGCTTCATGTGGTAAGCCATCGCATCGACCAGGTTGTCGGTGAGCTGCCGGTAGCGTTGCCAGGCGTAGCACAGCAGATAGAGATGGGTCTGGTCCGCCTTGATGTTGCGCAGGTCGTGGACGGTATAGAAGTTCGCCAGACTCGCGTAGAAGAGCAGGTTCTGCTGCGAGATGCCCAGCGTGGGCAGCAACGCCTTGGCGATTCTGTGCAGCGGCTCCAGCATGGCGCGCTTCTCACGCTCGCGAGCCATCTGACGCCAGCCGAAATCCTTGGCGTCCTGTCGCAGCACGGCCAGTTCGGACAGCGTGCTGTCTCGCATCAGGAGTTGAGCCAGCGCGGCCTTGGCCGCGTCGTCCAGCGCTTGCGCCAGGAGGCCACCCAAGCGCCGGCGTTCGGCAGACAGTGTTTCGCTGATCAGTTCTTGCACGGTGGTGTAGCCCGGCCGAATGATCTTGTGTTCGTTAAGCCAAACGATCAGCTCGGCGGCCACGAATCCCGGCGTCACGTCGCGCCGCACGATCTGCGTGGCCTGCTGGGCGAGCTGCGGCAGGAAGTCGCCAATCCACAGCCGGTAGCCGAACAGCTCGGCGATCCGCCCGCGCTGGGTGTAGTACTCATGATTGGTGATTGGCTTGCGCTCGAACGTCTCGCCGGCGAAATAGCGGCTCAACACGAAGGCGCAATCGTCCTCGACATCGATCCAATCGAAGCGGAAAAAGGCGTGCTTGGCCTTGAAGTAGCTGATCTGTAGAACACAGTAGACTTGGACGTAAAGTCCGGGGCGGCTGGTCGCAAGGGTCAATTCGGCTTCGGACAGCACCAGGTACTCCAGCCGCTGTGCATCGTCGAAGTCCGGCAGACCGTACAGCGCATGCTGCTCGGCCTCGGACAGGACAGCCAATCGCTCACTCTTGGCTGTCATCGAGATGACGCACCCCGTGATCCAGTCCAGCCGACCCGCTCCAGGGTTTCGATCAAGGTGGTGCGCTTGACACCGAAGTTGCGGCACACGGCTGCCTTGGACATGCCACCATTCAGAGCGACGATGATGGTGTCCAGCTTCTCTCCGACGATGACGGCTGGTCGCCCACCAACCCGGCCGCGCCGCCGGGCGGCAGCCAGGCCCGCGACAACACGCTCCTGGATCAGGGCGCGTTCGTATTGTGCCAACGCGCCAAACACATGAAACAGCAGCTCGCCCGACGCCGTGGTGGTGTCCATGCCTTCGGTGAGCGAGCGGAAAGCCACCCGCTTGTCCTTGAGTGCGTTCACGATGGTGAGTAGATGCGACAACGAGCGGCCCAGACGATCCAGCTTCCAGACAACCAGCACATCACCGGGGCGCACGAACTCCAGCGCCATAGCCAAGCCAGACCGATCATCCTTGGCACCGGAGGCACGATCCTCGTACAGATGGCGGGCATCAACGCCTGCCGCCAGCAGAGCATCGCGCTGCAAGTCAGTGCTTTGCCGATCTGAGTCAGACGAAACACGCATGTAGCCAACCAACATAAGCGGATAACCTTGAAATGGAGTTTCCGTATAGTAGAGGATAGCGACAGTGTTTGCCGTACTCTTTTAGCGGCGGTGTAGGGGTGGTTTTGGTGGTTGCTACTGACCTGTCGCAAAACAGATGTTTTCCGACATCCGGCCAAAGCGCAACGGATGCGTCTTAGTGTCACGTGAGCTACAATGTAGCTCACAAACTTGGAGGATCAGATCATGTCCGCAAATGCCGTTGTCCGTGCCAGAATCGACGAGCACATTAAGGAAGAGGCGACCGCCGTGCTTGCGGCGATGGGGCTGACCGTGTCGGACGCCTTCCGCATCATGCTGACCCGCGTCGCCCGCGAGAAGGCACTGCCGTTCGAGCCACTGGTTCCGAACGTCGAAACCATCGAGGCGATGAAGGAAGCGCGCAATGGTGGCCTGAAGTCGTTCGCCACCGTCGAGGACCTGATGGCGGACCTGAATGCGGAAGATTGAACACACCGGCCAGTTCAAGCGTGACTACAAGCGCGAAACCAAGGGACCGCACCGGCAAACGCTGCAAAGTGACTTCGTCACCATCGTCACGGCCTTGGCCCATGATCAGCCACTGGCTGACAAGCATCACGATCATTCGCTCAGTGGTGATTGGAAGGACCACCGGGATTGTCACGTCAAGCCAGACTTGGTCTTGATTTACAGAAAACCAGACGACAACGTACTCCAGCTCGTCCGTCTCGGTTCGCACAGCGAACTTGGCCTGTGAGCAGCCGGGCTCCGTGACAAGGAAATGAAGGATACGGCGAGCGGAATCACCGATGTGGAACGGGCACTACACGTTCCAAAGCGCCGCCAAGATGATCGACCTGGACCTGGATGCGCTCGTGGCAGGGCCGGCGTGGGGATGACGGAATTTTCGGCGATATGCAGAGTCCAGGAATATGAGGAGTATTCTTTCCTAGGGCGGCAGCATTTGCCTTGAAATCAGGTGGTTGCAGCGGTTTCTTTTGCCGGTTTTCTCGGCATATTACTGTCGTCCTTGAACGGTTGGTTAGCCAAAGGAGGACAGTATGCTTACGACCTATTTCACGCGCCCAGCAACGCGCGCGGGGTATTATGCGGGACCTGTCGGTCCCTATCTAGACCCTTTCACTGACTGGTTGGTGAAACGGGGTTATTGCAAAGACGCCATCCGGCATCTTCTCCTTGGGGCGGTCGGCTTCGCCAACTGGATGCAGGTGGCCGGTGGTGACCTGACTTCCTTGCACGAAGGTGTTTGGAATACCTTCTGCGATCATTTGGCCAAGCAGGGTCGGCTGCATGGCACGAAGGGACAGCATTCGATCTACTGGCGCGGCGCGAAACAGTTCACGGAGTTTCTTCGCGCCCAGCAAGGCATCGTCGCTACCAAGGCGGCGCTAGCTCCGCCGGAACTGGTGGCCGCATTCGAGCACTGGATGCAAATTCACCGTGGCGTCAAACCCTCGACGCTGATCACCTATCGCCAGCACGTCATGGACCTGCTCTCTTCGCTGGACCCGCAACCAGAGCAGTTCAATGCCACCAAGCTCCACGGCTTCATTCTGACTTACGCCAAGCGCAACGGCCGCGCTGTTGCACAAACCCGTGTAAAAGCCGCTCGCATGTTTCTTCGGTTTTTGATCGCCACTGAACGTTGTCAGCCGGGCCTCGACGCCGCCATTCCGACCATTGCCGAATGGCGCTTGGCGAGCTTGCCCCGCTATTTGCCGCCGGCCGACGTAGAGCGTGTTCTGGAGGCATGCAATGGCGCAAGGCCTATCGATATCCGCGACAAAGCCATCCTTCTGCTGTTGGCACGACTCGGCCTGCGCGCCAGCGACGTCGCCTCGTTGAAGTTCGACGATATCGATTGGTTGCACGGCACGTTTACCGTCATCGGCAAGAGTCGGCATGAGGCCAAACTGCCTTTGCCTCAGGACGTCGGTGACGCCATCTTGAACTATTTGGCTCTATGTCGTTTCGTGTGGAACGGGCGCTGGTTTTGGCGGTTTGAGGGGGCGGCGATGTCAAGGGCGGACGCAGTCCGGGCGCAGCCGAACCCTTTACATCGCTGCCCGCTCGCTTACGCTTCCTCCGGGCCGAGGAAGGCAGTCTGCCGCCCTCGGCATGGAGGACAATAGCGGCCTTTCCTCTCGCGGCCTCTTCCTCATGATTGAAACGCTGTTCACCCAGGCTCTGGGCCTCGTTGCTCCTTGGCAGGTAGCTGAAGTCATCTTCAAGCCAGAGTCGGGACGGATCGATTTCCAGGTCCGATTTGGCGCGGCCAATCATGCTTGCCCGGCTTGCGGTGCGGCAGCGCAGCCGCTGCATGACCGCTTGGCGCGTTCCTGGCGCCATATGGATTTCTTTCAGTACGAAGCCCACCTGCATGCCGAGGTGCCGCGAGTGGCCTGTGCCGGTTGCGGCAAGGTCACGCAGATCGCCGTGCCTTGGGCGCGAGAAGGCAGTCGCTTCACCCTGCTGTTCGAGGCTTTGACGCTGATGCTGGCGCCGACCATGTCGGTCCTGGCGGCCGGCCGACTGCTGCGTGTGCGCAGTCGCAGACTGTGGCGCGTGATCAATCATCATGTGGGCCAAGCGCGTGCGCAGGAAAGTCATGCCGAGGTTCGCGTGATTGGCGTCGATGAGACCGCCAGTAAGCGCGGCCAGACGTACATCTCTGTTTTTTATGATCTTGATGCACAGCGCTTGCTGTTTGCGACGCCGGGACGGGACAAGGCCACGCTCGGGAAGTTCGCCAGCGACCTTACCGAGCATGGTGGTCAGCCGACCGCGATCACCCATGTCAGCATGGACATGAGCGGCTCGTTCCAGGCCGGCGCCGCCGAGCACTTTCCAGCAGCCGAGGTCTGCTTTGACCGCTTTCACGTCGTTGCTCTGAGCAGCACGGCGCTGGACGAGGTGCGACGAGCAGAGGTCAAGAGCGAACCCGAACTGAAGGGCACCCGCTGGGGCCTGCACAAGAAGCCCGCCGACTGGACCGTCAAACAAACCGAGACCATGCACTGGTTGCAGCGCTCGAACCTCAAGACCGCACGGGCCTGGCGGATCAAGCAGGCGCTGCGCTCCATCTACGCCACCGCCACGACACCTGACGAGGCCACGCCCCTGCTCAAGCGCTGGCTCAGCTGGGCCAGCCGCTGCCGACTCGAACCATTCAAGCGCCTCGGCAGGACGATCAGCAAGCATCTTCCTGGCGTACTCAACGGTTTTAACGCCGGCAAACACAACGGCCGCGTCGAAGCGATGAATCGATCGCTCCAGGAGGCGCGCGCACGGGCGCGCGGCTATCGCCGCGTCGAAAACTTCATCGCCATGGCCTACCTTATCGCTGGGAAGCTCACTCATTTGCCCGTCTCGCCCTTCGCCCCGTTCTTGCCCGTTCCACAGGAAACGACCTAAACCCAACTATTTGCGGCAAGCGCGTCCCTCGGTAAACGACGTCTACGTTTTTATCACCGCTGTCGCTCCATGGGAGCCGATCACCCGAAACGTGGTCAAGCATGTCGCTACGCGTGCCATCCGGCGTGCCGGTGTCGAGGCGCTGTCGTTCGGTTCCCATATTTTCCGCCATTCGGCGGCAACCGGGTTGCTCCGCCAAGGCGCTTCGCTCCAGGTCATTGGCGAAGTATTGCGCCACCGCAGCATCGACACCACCGCCTTGTACGCCAAAGTCGACATCGGACTATTGCAGCAAGTCATCAGGCCGTGGCCGGGAGCGACATCATGCTAAAGGACGCGCTTGATACCTATTTGGCTGTTCGCCACGCGGCCGGTTTCGCTCTCGTCGATGACGAACACCGCCTCCGAGGCTTTGTCCGCTTCGCCAGTGCGCAAGGAGACACCGTCATAGTCGCCGCGACGGCCATCGCCTGGGCAGGGCAAGGGCGGTCGGAATCGCAACGCAGCAACCGTTTGAAGATGGTCATCCGCTTTGCGCGGTTTGCTCATGCTACCGATGGTCGCCACGAGATCCCGCCGCAGGGCGTGTATTGTGCGCGGCGGCAGCGGCCAACCCCCTATCTGTATACCGAGAACGAAATCCAGGCGCTGATGGCGCAAGCGCTGCACCTTGGTCCGCCAGGGACGCTACGGGCGCAGACCTACAGCACCTTGATTGGCCTGCTGGCCGCGACCGGGCTGCGTATTTCCGAAGCCATCAGCCTCCATTTCCAGGACATTTCCGCTGACGGCTTGGTGATCCGCAACACGAAGTTTAAAAAAAGTCGGCTGGTGCCGTTGCACTCGACGACCCAGGCGGCACTGGAGCGATATCTGGTCGAACGCCGCCGAGTTGCCACCAATGATGACCATATGTTCCTCTCGACACAGCTCGGTCCATTGAGTCTCGACGCAGTGTATCCGACATTCCACAAACTCCTGTCAGCCTGCGGTCTTCCCCGCCAAGCAGGGCAGCCGAGGCCCCGGCTGATCGATTTTCGTCACACCTTTGCGTCGAATGCGCTGATAGCTTGCCCGCATGCTCGCGACCACATTGGGAGCCACATGCTGGCACTGATGACCTACCTTGGTCACGCAGTCCCAAGCAGCACGTACTGGTATTTGGAAAGCTCGCCACGATTGATGGAGGATATCGTCGACGTATGCGAGCGCTTGTTCGAGGAGCAAACGCCATGACACCGATCGCCCCCCATATCACCGCCTTTTTGCGCGAACGCCTTCCCCTGCAACGTGGCGCGAGCGAGCACACTTGCGACAGCTATGCCTACGCCTTCCAGTTGCTGTTCGAGTTTGCCGGCAAGCGACTGCGGCTTACGCCATCGGCGCTAAGTCTTGAGCAGATCGACGCCAAATTGGTGATGGACTTCCTGCAACACCTTGAAACCGAGCGCCACAATGGCCCGCGCACGCGTAACGCCCGCTTGGTGGCGATCAAGTCCTTCATGCGCTTTATCGAGCATCGCGTGCCGGCGCTGCTGGAACAAAGCCGGCGCATTTTGGCGATCCCGGCGAAGCGCACCGATTCCCACTTGATCAGTTATTTGTCGATGGATGAGATGCAGACCGTTCTCAATGCGCCGGATCTCCAGCGCCACGACGGCATCCGCGACCGCGCTATGCTCCACCTATGCTTCTCCGCCGGGTTGCGCGTTTCGGAACTGGTCAACCTGCCGATAAATGCGATCGAGTGGCAACCATCGCCCAATGTGCGGATCATGGGCAAGGGCCGTCGGGAACGTTTGCTCCCACTCTGGAAGCAGACTTGCGTGGATTTGCGCGCGTGGTTGGCGGTGCGCGGTCCGGCGCCGGCGACGGAGTTGTTCGTTAATGCGCGCGGCCAGCCGCTAACTCGATCCGGCTTCGAGTACATTCTCAACAAATACGTTCAGACGGCCGCCGAACGATATCCCGTGCTTAAGCAACGGCACATCTCGCCGCACAGCCTGAGGCACAGCGCCGCGATGATGGTGTTGCAGGCAACGGGGGATATCCGCAAAGTCTCGCTCTGGCTCGGCCATGCAGACATCCAGACGACCGAAATTTACTTGCGGGCGGACCCAACAGAAAAGCTGGATGCAATGAGCGCCGTTGTGCCGCTCTCACTAAAAAAAGGACGGTTCCGGGCGCCAGACAAACTGATCGCCTCGCTGCGGGGCGCTTGAATATGCTGAGCGATGGGAGCCGACATGGCCGTCAGCACAAGGCTCCCACGCCTGCAATTCTGCATATTCCTGGACTCTGCATATCGCCGAATATGTAGTGCACCGCATATTCGGCGGTTCCGGCTTACAACCCCGAGATGAAGATCATCGCCTTCATCACCGATGATTGCGGTGATCCAGGAGATTTTCGGTCATCTGGGTGAGCCGACTTCGCCACCGCGTCTGCGGCCAGCAAGGGGGCCGCCGTTGTGGGAGATGCAGGACAGTGGATCGGGCGTAATCGATCCGCAAGCGCAACCGGCACCGGAATACGAGTTCGATCAGCGCGTCGCGTGGTAAGACCAATAGACGACGTATGTCGCACTGATCAACAGCCGCGCGGGCGCGCCCTAGCCAGCCCAGGCCATTCCCGACCGCCTGAACAAAGGCATAGCTGCCATCCAGGAAGCGCAAAAGGCGGTGATCGTGTTCCATGGCCATCTGAAGTGGTGAGCGGTGAAAGCTCGACGGTGGTAGTCGGTCGATAATCGATGGCACTTGGCCTCCCAACTGGGGTAGCCCAAACAGTTGTGTCACCACCCGATGCATTGCGAACCTCGGCAGAGCTGAAGCCCACGGTCGGCTCTTGCCAATGGGCCGTCTCATGACCAGGAGAGCCGAGCGGCAGCTTCCTGATCAGAGACCTGCCATGGAACTTGAAATTGTCATCAGGCAGCTCCGGGTCGAAAGGGTGAGTAGCGTTTTTCAGTTAGCGGTCTTCCGGACTCGCCGACCCAGCATTTTTCCGCGAACCCGCTCGAATGGCGGCAATGCCGACCAAAGCCGACGCTCAAGGCGCACGCACGAGGCGGCACGGCGAAACACCTGCCCCCAAAAACCGCGAGGATTGTGTTGGGGCCCATCGCTATTGTAGTGTTGGGTTCTTGATGAGACGGTCGGCAAGCCTCTCCCACCCTCCGTCATTGCGAGGAGGCGAAGCCGATGCGGCAATCCAGAGGTTTGGCTTTTCGCGTGCTCACGATGTCAATGCGGTGGGAAATAGTGAGAGGATGGAACTGGATTGCCGCGTCGGCTGCGCCTCCTCGCAATGACGTGGGGGCTGGTGTGGCGCCGCGTTCACCATTCACCATTCCCGACGCGGCCTTCAGCAAGCATGACAACGGCGGGAAATCGGCGGGGTAGCCGGAATTTATAGGTTCCATACTGCGTACAAAACTACGCTAGCGAGTCCTAGACCCAAGGCCTCATTTCCTTGCAAAGCAATAGAATAGTCCGTCGCCACCCGTGGGACGCACTTTCTCCTGACTACAGCCAAGTGTCGGGTGCGCCGAATTCCAGGACATGGCCCAGGCGGCATCGAGGGGACCCGCACGGTCGAAATGACCGGTCATCGCGGCGCCATTGGGTCCGCTGTTGGTCCAGTTGCTGCAGGTCATGTCGGGAAATGGGGCGCCAGGAAAGGCCGTCCCGTCGGCTCGCGAACCGGTGAGTATGTCGTGCTTGTTGGGTTTCTCCGTGCGACTATTTACGGCTTGCCCCTTTTCGTCCAGGGCCGTCAGCTTGGTCAGCTTGCTGTCGGCCGAGTGCAAGTCGTCGACACTGCGCGCGATCACCTCGCCCTTGGCATTCTGCCAGGGGCCTGCACCGATTCTGTCGCGCGCATTCACGAAACTCGTATCGGTCAACTTCGCGGCTTGGGTGCTCAGGTAGGCATGCCAGCTGCGATCACCGGCACCGGCCGCCCGCGCCAGTGATTGGCAGTGCTGGTCGGCTCCGTCCAGCCCCCCCAGATCGCCACCTTTGCCAGAGCCGACACTGGTCACAAAGAAGGTCATTTCCTGGGGCCCCGGCTGCACGCTTGCGCACCCGGCCACGCCGATCGCACCGGCCGCAGCCAGCCCCGCCATTCTCATCATGTGTTGCATCCCGCCCTCCTTTTGGCTTCCGCCAGCTTGATGGAAAGAGACGACCCTGCGCCGCTCAACGGCTTCGGCGACAAAGCTCTGCTCCCGCTTGAATTTGTGGCGCCGTGATCATGCGCCGAAGCCAACTGCAGAGCAAGCTTGCAGGTCCGCTCAAAGGCAGGCCGTCGAGCATCGATCGCCGAGATTTTCGTTCCCCCTACCGCCACAGAATGACAAATGGCATTCTACGGGTTGTTCACGACCCGGAGTGGTTGATCGGGTCTGTATAAAGCGGCCGTTCAACCCAGCGCACTAACCGGCGGACGGAGCGCAGTCTGTCAGCGGTTCGCGTCAGCGTCGGGTGGGGTGGTACTAACGGTCATGACTTGTCGAGATAGCCCCGATCATGAAAGTCATGACCGTTTCCCTCTTCCCCTGCCCCTTCTCCCGCAAGGGGAGAAGGGAGTTTCGTGAGTCGCTTGCGCGACTTGCACATTAACGATTCGCTGCCACCGCTTGAACGTCTTGCTATCATCAGCCGATAAATCGAACCACTCCCCTTTCGTCGGCGCGGGGACGTTCAGGCCGCTCCAGCCATTGGTCGGCACCTGGCGTCGAATTTTCTGTTTTCCGAGGCCCTCCCCGATGAAAAACATCTTCGCCGAACTGCCGCCAGGCGCATCGCTTGACGAGCAGTTTCTCGAGCTGCTTGCCCGGCCGGGACTGAGGATCGAACGTATCGTCTCGACCGGCCAGGCCAGCCCGCCGGGTTTCTGGTACGAACAAGCGCAGGGTGAGTGGATCCTGCTGCTTCAAGGCGAGGCGCTGTTGCGCTTTGCAGACCAGCCGCTGGCGCAGCAGCTCAAGGCGGGGGATTACGTGGACATCGCGCCGCTACGACGGCACCGGGTTGAATGGACGATGCCGGGGCGCGAGACGATCTGGCTGGCGGTCCACTACGAAGCGGCTGCCCTCCCCGTCTGATCGTATCCGGGACGCCTGTTCCTGATCGCCGGCCGCGCTATTGTCGTGTTGCACGCAGTATGGAACCTATAAAATCCGGCTACGGCGTGGGTTTTACGCCGCTGTCAGGCTTGCTGAAAGCCCCGTCGGGAATGGTGAACGCTGAACGCTGAACGCGGCGCTACCAGCAGCGCCTCCTCGCAATGACCGAGCGTGGGAGATGACGGAGGGTGGGAGATGGCTGCCGAAAGTCTCATCACGAATGCACCACTACCATCGCCGGCTCCATCGCCGGCCGCGCCAGTCGCGGCAGCGACCGAAATCAGCGCTTGCGCGAGCGTGGGCCAGCCGGCACGGCGCTGACCGCCGCGCGTAGCGGCGCACGCGGGGCAGTTGTCGCCGCGGCGGAGGCCGGCGGCGGGCGCCGCGTGCCGGTGCCCGGCGGCTGAAAGCTCGGAATCAGCTGCTGGTGGCCGTTGCCAATCAGGTCGGCACGCCCCATCTGCTTGAGCGCTTCGCGCAGCAAGGGCCAGTTGTTGGCGTCGTGATAGCGCAGAAAAGCCTTGTGCAGGCGGCGCTGGCGCGCGTTGCGAACGGTTTCGACCGTCGCCGATGCCCGGCCCACCTTGGCCAGCGGGTTTTTCTCGCTGTGGTACATGGCCGTGGCAATGGCCATCGGCGTCGGCAGGAAAGTCTGTACCTGGTCGAGGCGAAACTTGTTGCGCTTCAGCCACAGCGCCAGGTTCAGCATGTCGCGGTCGGTGGTTCCCGGATGCGCGGCGATGAAGTACGGAATCAGGTATTGCTGCTTGCCCGCCTCTTTCGAGAATTTCTCGAACATCGCCTTGAACTGGTCGTAGGAGCCCATGCCCGGCTTCATCATGTGCGCCAGCGGCCCGTCTTCGGTGTGCTCGGGCGCGATCTTGAGATAGCCGCCGACGTGATGGCTGACCAGTTCCCTGACATACTGCGGATCGCGCACGGCGAGGTCGTAGCGCAGGCCCGAACTGATCAGCACTTTCTTGACCCCCGGCATCGCCCGCGCCTTGCGGTAGAGATTCACCAGCGGCGTGTGATCGGTGTTCAGGTTTTCACAGATGCCGGGAAAGACGCAGGACAGGCGGCGACACGAGGACTCGATCTTCGGATCCTTGCAGGCCAGGCGGTACATATTGGCGGTGGGTCCGCCAAGGTCGGAAATGATGCCCGTAAAGCCGGGCGTCTTGTCGCGAATCTCTTCGATCTCGTGCAGGATCGATTCCTCGGAGCGGCTCTGGATGATGCGCCCTTCGTGCTCGGTGATCGAGCAGAAGGTGCAGCCGCCAAAGCAGCCGCGCATGATGTTGATCGAGAAGCGAATCATCTCGAAAGCCGGAATCTTCGCATCGCCGTACGAAGGGTGCGGCCGGCGCTGGAAAGGCGAGGCGAAGACGCCATCCATTTCCGGCGTGCTGAGCGGAATCGGCGGCGGATTGAGCCACACGTCGCGCTCCCCATGGCCCTGAATCAGCGCCCGCGCATTGCCGGGATTCGATTCGACGTGGAAGGTCCGCGAGGCGTGCGCATAGAGCACCGGATCGGCGACCACCTGCTCGTACGACGGCAGGCGGATGGCGGTTCGTGTGCGCTCGAGCCTGGGCATGCGCTGATGCAACTGGAACTGCATCCTGATCACCTGCGTGCGCGGCTGCCCGGCGGCGCCGCCCGATTCCGCAGCGCTGGTTGGACTTGCCGAGGCTGCGGAGTTTTCTGATTGCGCCGCGCACACCGCTTCCTTGCCGCTCTCCGGAGTCATCGCATAAGGGTCGGGATGGCGGATCAGCGTCCCCGGGGTATCGACTTCGCGGGAATCGATTTCGGCCCAGTCGCTGCCCGGCAACCAGCCGCGCGGAGCCATGAAGCCGGTGCCGCGCAGGTCGCGGATATCGGCGATCTTCTCGCCGGCGGCCAGGCGATGCGCCAGTTCGACGATGGCCCGTTCGGCGCTGCCGAAGATTAGCAGATCGGCTTTCGAATCCGGCAGCACGGAGCGACGCACCTTGTCCGACCAGTAATCGTAGTGCGCGATACGGCGCAGGCTGGCTTCGATCGAGCCGATCACCACGTTGGCGCCCGGAAAGGCCTCGCGACAGCGTTGCGCGTAGACCACGACCGCGTGATCCGGGCGCCGGTGCGGCTCGGCGTTGGCCGTGTAGGCGTCGTCGGAGCGCGGCTTGCGATCGGCGGTGTAGCGATTGACCATCGAATCCATGTTGCCAGCCGTCACGCCGAAGAAAAGATTCGGCCGGCCGAGGACCTGGAAAGCCTTCGCCGACAGCCAGTCGGGCTGGCTGATGATGCCGACGCGAAAGCCCTGCCCTTCGAGCAGGCGCCCGATCAGCGCCATACCGAAGCTCGGGTGGTCGATGTAGGCATCGCCGGTAACCAGAATGATGTCGCAGGAATCCCAGCCGAGTTCATCCATTTCCGCCCGCGACATCGGCAGGAAGGGCGCGCTGCCGAAACGGCTGGCCCAGAATTTCCGGTAGGCGAAGAGATTGCGGGGGGCGCTGCGCGTGGCGTCGATGCTGACAGTGTTCATGGGCTGGCGATTCTACAGCAAGGACCAAAAAGCACCATTGAATTGCTGCACTGCAGCTTGCCATCGAGCAAATCTGCGGCTAGCTTGGCGGGCGAATGTTTAGATCGTATACGATATTCGGAGCCCATCTCATTGCCCATGCCGTCGGTTCTTGAACTGATCGCCGCCGAGAAAATTCCGCGCCTCAGCGCGTCGGACCATGTGGCCTTGACGCTCAAGAAAGCCATTGTCGATGGCACCCTGGCAGCGGGCGAGGTACTGCGGCAGGACGAAATCGCCAGCCACTTCCACGTCAGCAAAATCCCCGTCCGCGAAGCCTTGAAGCACCTCGAGGCGAAAGGCCTGGTGACTTTCCTGCCTCACCGTGGCGCCGTGGTGGCCTCGCTTTCCGCCGCCGAGATCGGCGAATACATGGAAATACGGGCCATGCTCGAAGCACGCGCCGCCCGCCTGTCGGCGCCACTGATCGACGAGCAGGCCATCGCCAGCGCTCGCCAGCATCTTGCTGCTTTTGCGCTGGCCAGCGACGGCGGTCGCTGGGGCGAATTGAACTGGCTGTTTCATTCGACGCTCTATGTTGCAGCCGAGCGACCGATCCTGCTGGCCGAAATACGATCGCTGTACAACAAGGTCGAACGCTATGTGCGCGCGCCCTTGTCGATCACCACCGAACTGCCCAAGACCCTGCACGAACACGCCGAGATTCTCGACGCCTTCGTGCGCAGGGACCCCGACGCGGCGGCAGAACTCACGCGGGCGCATGTGCTCGCTGCGGGTGCGTCACTTGTCCATTACCTGAATTACCACCGTAGCAAAGGAGGAAACAAATGAGAAAGTCGATCCTGACGGCCAGCTTCAGTCTGCTGGCCCTCGCCGGCGGCAGCGCTTACGCCGACATTCTGGTGGCCATCGCCGGGCCGATGACCGGTCAATACGCGTCGGCAGGTGACCAGATCCGCAAGGGCGCCGAGATGGCCATCGCCGACATCAACGCCAAAGGCGGCGTCCTTGGCCAGAAGCTGCAGCTGGAAATCGGCGACGACGCCTGCGATCCGAAACAGGCCGTTTCAGTGGCCAACACCATGGTCAACAAGCAGATCGTCTTCATGCACGGGCACTGGTGTTCGAGCTCTACGATCCCGGCGTCCGACGTCTACAACGAGTCGCAGATTCCGATGGCCACGGTGTCGACCAACCCGCAGGTCACCGAGCGCGGCTTGAAGAACATCTTCCGGATCATGGGCCGTGATGACCAGCAGGGCCTGGTTGCCGGCACCTTCCTGGCCGAGCACTTCAAGGGCCAGAAGATCGCCGTGGTCGACGACAAGAGCGCCTACGGCAAGGGTCTCGCCGACGAAATCGCCAAGGCAATGGAAGCCAAGGGCGTCAAGCCAGCACTGCGTGAATCGATCACCGCCGGCGAAAAAGACTATTCGGGTCTGGTCAGCAAGCTCAAGTCGGCTGGCGTTGAGGTGATGGCCTTCGGTGGCTACCACACGGAAGTCGCGCTGATCCTGCGCCAGGCACAACAGGCAGGCCTGAAACTGACGGTGATGGGTGGTGACACGATGACCAACTCCGAGCTGGTGACCGCTGCCGGCCCGGCCGCCGACAACGTGTTCTTCACCTTTGCGCCGGATCCGCGCAAGAACCCCTCTGCCGCCGCCGTCGTCAAGCAGTTCCGTGACGCCAAGGTCGAGCCCGAGGGCTACGTGATGTACGCCTATGCGGCCATGCAATTGTTCGCCGAAGCGGCCAACGCGGCCAAGAGCACCAAGTACAAGGATATGGAAAAGGCGCTGCGTTCAGGCAGTTTCGACACGGTGATCGGCAAACTGAGCTTCGACGCCAAGGGCGACAACAAACTGCCCGGCTTCATGGTCTATCAGTGGCAAGGTGGCAAGTACGATTACGTGAAGAAGTAAGCAGCGACCCGGGTGCCGGCTGGCTCTGCCAGCCGGCACCCGGGACCAAGAAGAACTCGCGGCGCCCGCCCCGAGGGCGGACTTTCAACAACGCATGGCGGCACCGACGCAGCGTGCCAAATCGGATCAACTCGCATCAACTGGGAGACAGCATGAGCGTGGCCACACCCCAAGCACTACGGCAGCGTTTGCGTGACTATCACCGCATTGACGAGGAAACGCTCGTCGAGGAGCTGATTGCCAAGGCGCGCTTCACCGCATCCGAACAGCAGGGCATCCGCCAACGCGCGACGCCGCTGGTGCAGACGGTTCGCGACCAACGCTTGAAAAGCGGCGGCATCGATGCCTTCCTGACCACCTACGACCTTTCGTCGCGCGAGGGGGTGGTGCTGATGTGCCTCGCCGAAGCGCTGCTGCGCATCCCCGATGCAGACACCGTCGATCGCCTGATTCGCGACAAGATCGGCAGCACCGAGTGGCAGAAACGACTCGGCGCCTCGCACAGCACTTTCGTCAATGCCGGCACCTGGGCCTTGATGCTCACCGGCCAGATCGTCAATCTCGACACGGCGCAGCGCAACCTCAGCGGCATTCTCAGGCGCCTGGTTTCGCGTACCGGCGAACCCGTGATCCGCCAGGCGGTGACCACCGCGATGCGCATTCTCGGCAAGCAGTTCGTCATGGGGCGCAATATCAATGAGGCGCTGGAGCGCGCACGTAGCGCGGAAAAAGCCGGCTACCGGCACTCCTACGACATGCTCGGCGAAGCCGCACGCACCAGCGCCGACGCGCTGCGCTACTTCGATTCCTACAGCAAGGCGATCGCCGCCATCGGCGACTCCGCCAGTGGTCGGCCGCCGTTCATCGCGCCATCGATCTCGATCAAGCTCTCCGCCTTGCACCCGCGTTATGAAGTCGCCAACGAAGAACGTGTGCGCCGCGAACTGCTGCCGGCGATCAAGGCGCTGGCGGTCAGGGCCAAGGCCAGGAACATCGGCCTGACCATCGACGCCGAGGAAGCCGAGCGCCTTGAACTGTCGATGGGACTGATCGAAGCGCTGGCCACCGATCACGAACTGCTCGGCTGGAACGGGCTCGGTCTGGCCATCCAGGCCTACCAGAAACGCGCCCTGCCCCTGCTCGACTGGCTTGCCGACGTTGCCCACCGTGGCCAGCGGCGCTTGCTGGTGCGCCTGTGCAAGGGCGCCTACTGGGACGCCGAGATCAAGATCGCGCAGGAGCGTGGGCATAGCGATTACCCGGTGTTTACGCGCAAGGTGACGAGCGATGTCTCCTACCTGGCCTGTACCAGGCGCTTGTTCGCCGATCCACAGGCCTTCTACCCGGCATTCGCGACGCACAACGCGCACACCCTCGCCGCCGTCGCCGAAATCGCGATCAGCGCCGGCGGCAGCGACGAATGGGAATACCAGCGCCTGCACGGCATGGGCGAAGAGCTCTACGACCAGATCGTCGGGGCCACAAAGTGGAACCGGCCCTGTCGCGTTTACGCGCCGGTCGGCAGCCATGAAGACCTGCTCGCTTACCTGGTTCGTCGCCTCCTCGAGAATGGTGCCAACTCGTCCTTCGTCAATCGCATCGCCGACGCCGAGCTGCCGATCGACGCGCTGATTGCCGACCCGGTCGAAAGACTGGCCGCGCTGGCAGTCAAACGCCAGCCGCGCATCCCGCTGCCACGTGACATTTTCGGTGCCAAACGCGCCAACAGTGAAGGACCGGACATGAACGACAAAGCCGCACTGCAAGACCTGCACCAGGCCATCCAGCAAAGCCAGACGGTGAACTACCTCGCCGCGCCGCTGATTGGCGGCAAGCAGGGAACCGGCGCCAGCAGCCGGCCGGTCTGTTCGCCGGCCAACCAGCGCGAAGTCGTCGGACAGGTGATCGAAGCCAGCGTCGCCGACGTCAACGCCGCCCTGGCGGTCGCGCAGGCAGCCTTCCCGGCCTGGGAAGCGACGCCCGCCGCCACCCGTGCGGCCGCTCTCGAGCGTGCCGCCGACCTGATGCAGGAAGGCCTCCCGGAACTGGTCGCGCTGATCGTTCGCGAAGGCGGCCGCATCCAGGTCGACGCCGTTTCCGAAGTCCGCGAGGCGATTGATTTCTGCCGCTACTACGCCGCCCAGGCCAGGGAGAAGTTCGCCGCGCCGATCGTGCTACCCGGCCCGACCGGCGAGAGCAACAGCCTGTCGCTGCACGGCCGCGGAGTTTTCGTCTGCATCAGCCCGTGGAATTTCCCGCTGGCCATTTTCGTCGGCCAGGTCGCCGCGGCGCTGGCCGCCGGCAACACGGTACTCGCCAAGCCCGCCGAGCAGACACCACTGGTCGCTGCGCTGGCTGTGGGCATGCTGCACAGCGCCGGCATCCCGACCAATGTCCTGGCCTTCCTGCCCGGCGATGGCCGCGTCGGTGCGGCGATGGTCGCCGGCCGCGAATGCGCCGGCGTGGCCTTCACCGGCTCGACCGAGGTGGCGCGCATCATCGCCCGCAGCCTGGCCGGCAAGGACGGCCCGCTGGTGCCGTTGATCGCCGAGACCGGTGGTCAGAACGCGCTGATCGCCGACTCGTCGGCACTGCCCGAACAGATCGTCCGCGACGTCCTCGCCTCGGCCTTCAATTCGGCCGGTCAGCGCTGCTCGGCACTACGCGTGCTCTTCGTCCAGGCGGATATTGCCGACCGCGTCGGCACGATGCTCGCCGGCGCGATGCAGGAACTGCGCATCGGCGACCCGGCCGACCTGCGCACCGACGTCGGCCCGGTAATCGACGAAGCCGCGCGCAAGGTGCTCGTCGCCCACGCCAGCTGGCTGGACAGTTTTGCGACCCCGCTCTATACCTGCGCGCTCGACGAGCAGGCCACCGCCGACGGCAGCTTCTTTGCCCCACGCGCCTACGAAATCGACAGCCTGTCGCGCCTCGAACGCGAAGTCTTCGGGCCGATCCTGCACATCGTCCGCTGGCGTGGCGAGGATCTGGACAAGGTCTGCGACGCCATCGCCAGCACCGGCTATGGCCTGACCCTGGGCATCCACAGCCGCATCGAGGACACCGTTCGACGCATTACTGCCCGGCTGCACGTCGGCAACACCTACGTCAACCGCAACCTCATCGGAGCGGTGGTTGGCGTGCAGCCTTTCGGTGGTGAAGGACTGTCGGGCACCGGGCCGAAGGCCGGTGGGCCGCACTATCTCTACCGCTTTGCGAGCGAGCGCACGCTGTCGGTCGATACCACCGCCGCTGGCGGCAACGCCAGCTTGATGGCGCTCGATGCGGGTGATGAATGAGAAAGCGCCGAGTGCAAATACTGGATCGATGTAGACGGCTTTGATATTCAGGAAGCCAATTGTTGCGGATTGTCATCCCGGGACAGGAAGCAAATACGGCAAATAACCTTTGAACACTTCGATTATGTCGTTGAGCAGTGGAGAGAATTCCAGGAAAGGCGGGGAAAATGAAAAAGCACCATGAAGTGGATGGCATCGCTATCGAACGGGGCGTTCTCAGCCTCGTCGTCGATGGCCAGAGAATTCAGCGTGACCTGAAGCAAATATCACCGGCGCTGGCGGCCGCGACGGAGGAAGAACAGAAGGAATTCGAAGTTTCTCCATCGCGGTATGGTATTCACTGGAAATTGATCGACGAAGACATCTCGATCGATGCTCTGCTTGGTGTCGCACATCATCCGACCCCGCGCAGACGAAGCGCCTGACCACAATCGTGACCTACCCAATACTGATGCTTGCCGGCCGAAGCGATTGCGCTCCGAAGCGCTGCCAAATTGATTGACGGGGATCGCCTAATCGAATTGCTGGAACTGCATGAATTCGGGCTGCTTCCGGCGAAAACCTACGAAATCGACTACACCCTGCTGTCAAACTACGAAAAAGATCCAATGAAGTCAGTCGATGAGTTGCCCAGCAAGATGTCCCCGGGAACGCGTCGCAAGCACGGAGCGCGCGAGTAGCGCTCGAAAGGATGAGGAAGCATGAATCGAACCTACACCGCAGTAATCAAGCAGGATGCCGAGTGGTGGATTGGCTGGATCGAAGAGGTGCCGGGGGTCAACTGCCAGGAGTCTTCACGAGAAGGTCTCTTGCAATCCCTGCGCGAAACCCTGATCGAAGCCATTGACCTCAATCGGGCAGATGCACTTGATGCGGCTGGAACCCGATTTGAAGAACTGCCAATTGCACTGTGAAGCGGCACTGTGAAGCGGCACTGTGAAGCGGCGCGATTTGCTGGCACATCTCATGGCGCATGGTTGCGCCTTGCTGCGTGAAGGTGGTAACCATTCCTGGTGGTGCCATTCAAGTACCAACAGGCGAAGCGCCGTTCCAAGACATAACGAAATCAGCAATTACCTGGCGATCAAGATTTGCCGTGACCTTGGCATTCCAGAGCCGGGAAGATTCTGACGCTGCGCTTGCCGGCGAAGTTTGACGGTCTGACGCAAGCACGATAATCAGCGCATTTCGCGCCAGCAGCAAAGGAGGAAGGTGATGGCTCTTGCACTTCAGCAACTGATCAACGGCCTGACGCTTGGCGCCGTCTATGGCCTGATCGCCATCGGTTACACGATGGTCTACGGCATCATCGGCATGATCAACTTCGCGCACGGCGACATCTACATGGTCAGCGCCTTCATCGCCGTCACCGTGTTTACCCTGCTCGCCAGTTTCGCGATCAGCTCGGTGCCTCTGGCGCTGGTGCTGGTGCTGATCATCGCCGTCCTGTTTACCTCGGTCTATGGCTGGGCCGTCGAGCGCATCGCTTACCGGCCGCTGCGCGGGGCGACGCGGCTGGCGCCGCTGATTTCGGCGATCGGCATGTCGATTTTCCTGCAGAACATGGTGCAGTTGACGCAGGGGGCGCGCGTCAAGCCGATCCCGCCGGTGCTCGTCGGCGGCATCGATCTGATGACCGTCGACGGCTTTACCGTTCGCCTGGCCTACACCCAGATTCTCATCGTTATCGTCACCGTGGCGCTGATGGCCGGCTTCACTTACCTGATCACAAAAACCTCGTTCGGACGACAGCAACGATCCTGCGAGCAGGACCGGACGATGACCGCCCTGCTCGGCATCAACGTCGACCGCACGATTTCGCTGACTTTCATGCTTGGTGCAGCGCTGGCGGCGGTGGCCGGGGTGATGGTCACCGTCTATTACGGGGTGGTCGACTTCTTCATCGGTTTCGTCGCCGGCATCAAGGCGTTCACGGCGGCCGTTCTCGGCGGCATCGGCTCGCTGCCGGGGGCGATGCTCGGCGGCCTGCTGATTGGCCTGATCGAAGCTTTCTGGGCCGCCTATCTGTCTGCCGAATACAAGGACGTGGCGACTTTCAGCATCCTGATCCTGGTCCTGATGTTCCGCCCTTCCGGCCTGCTCGGCCGTCCTGAAGTGGAGAAAGTCTGATGGCCGCTTTCGTTCTCGCCCCACACAGCCTCTCGCCCGCGACGCGTCTCAAGGACGCCGCCGCGGTGGCCTTCATTGCCCTGCTGCTGGGCATTCCGATGATCGGCCTGACCACCGTCGATAGCGGTGGCGCCTTGCAGATCGCCACGCGCTGGCCGACCCTGTTCATCTTCGTCGGCGTCGCTTTCGCGGGCCGGCTGCTTCTGCGTTACGGCATCGACCAGTTCAAGGCGCACCAACTGACGCGGGAGCGCTCGACTGCGGCCACGGCCGCGGCAGCGCTGACCGACAGCAGTGGACGCAGCGGCAGCCCGATGCTCACCTGGGTCGCCTGGGCAGCATTAGGCGTGGCGTTGACCCTGCCGATGTTCTTTGCCGACAACCGCTACGTCGTCGATACCGCGACCACCGTGCTGATCTACGTCATGCTCGGTTGGGGCCTGAACGTCGTCGTCGGCCTGGCTGGCCTGCTCGATCTTGGTTACGTCGCCTTCTACGCCGTCGGCGCCTACACCTACGCCATCCTCGGAACGCAATTCGGCTGGGGCTTCTGGGAGGCCCTGCCGGTGGCCGGCGCCATGGCGGCCCTTTTCGGCGTCCTGCTCGGCTGGCCGACGCTGCGCCTGCGTGGCGACTATCTGGCCATCGTCACACTCGGCTTCGGCGAGATCATCCGCGTCATCCTGGTGAACTGGACCGAACTCTCCGGTGGCCCGAACGGCATTGCGTCGATTCCGCGGCCGACCTTCTTCGGTCTCGAACTCAAGCCGCCCGGCGATGATCCGACCTTTGCCTCGTTTTTCGGTATCGAGTATTCGCCAATCCAGCGCCTGATCTTTCTCTACTACCTGATCCTGGCGCTGGCGCTGCTCACCAACCTCTTCGTCTCGCGCATGCGCAAGCTGCCGATCGGGCGCGCCTGGGAAGCGATCCGCGAAGACGAGATCGCCTGCAAGGCAATGGGCATCAACGCCCGCAACGTCAAGCTCTCGGCCTTTGCCATCGGGGCCATGCTCGGCGGTTTTGCCGGCGTTTTTTTCGCGGCCCGGATGGGCTTCATCTCGCCGGAATCCTTCACTTTCAGCGAGTCGGCGATTATCCTGGCGATCGTCGTTCTCGGCGGCATGGGCAGCCAGCTGGGCGTCGTGCTGGCCTCGCTGGTGCTGGTACTGCTGCCCGAGTTGGGACGCGATTTCGCCGAGTACCGGATGCTGCTCTTCGGCGCGGCGATGGTCCTGATCATGGTCTGGAAGCCGGGCGGCATCCTGTCGCACCGCGAACCGACGCTGCGTTACACCGCCGACGGAGAAGGCAAATGAGCGCCACCACCACTCCGCTCCTCAGCGTCGAGCGCCTGACCATGCGCTTCGGCGGTCTGCTGGCCATCGACGACATGTCGCTGGACGTTGCCGCGCGCCAGATCACCGGCGTCATCGGGCCGAACGGCGCCGGCAAGACAACTTTCTTCAACTGCCTGACCGGCTTCTACAAGCCGACCGAAGGCAGTGTCCGCCTGAACCATCCCAAGCGCGGTCTGCTGCGCCTCGAAACGCTGCCCAGCCACCAGGTGGCGCACAAGGCGCAGGTGGTGCGCACTTTTCAGAACATCCGCCTGTTTCCGAAGATGACCGTCCTCGAAAACCTGATGGTGGCCCAGCACAATGCGCTGCAGCATGCCTCGGTTTTCTCGCTGGCCGGACTCTTCGGCCTCGCCGGCTACCGGCGTGCCGAGGCGGCGGCGATGGACAAGGCCATCGGCTGGCTGAAGCGGCTGGATCTGATCGACAAGGCCAATACCGCGGCCGGCGACCTGCCCTACGGCATGCAGCGGCGCATCGAGATCGCCCGCGCTCTCTGTGTCGACCCGCTGTTGCTGTGCCTCGACGAGCCGGCGGCCGGCCTCAATCCGCGCGAATCGGCCGAACTCAACGAACTGCTCAAGCACCTGGCAGCTGACGAAGGCATCGCCATCCTGCTCATCGAGCACGACATGAGTGTGGTGATGAACGTCTCCGATCATATCTGCGTGCTCAACTACGGGCGCAAGATCGCCGAAGGCACGCCGGCACACATCCAGCAGGACGCGAACGTCATCAAGGCCTATCTGGGCGAGGACGATGCCGACGAACAACTGCACGCGGAGGCCAGCTCATGATGCTGCAACTGTCGGGTGTCCATGCCCACTATGGAAGCATCCACGCCCTGCACGGTGTCGATGTGGCGGTGCAGGTCGGCGAGGTGGTGACCCTGATCGGCGCCAACGGCGCCGGCAAATCGACGCTGATGATGTCCATCTTCGGCCAGCCGCGCGCCTCGGCCGGGCGCATCGTCTTCGATGGTGAAGACATCACCGCCCTGCCGACCCATGACATCGCCCGCCGCGGCATCGCCCTGGTTCCCGAAGGGCGGCGCATCTTCCCGCGCATGACGGTCCTCGAAAACCTGCAAATGGGCGCCGTTCTCGGCGAAGAGAGCAACTTTGCGGTCGACCTGAAGCGCATGTACACCCTTTTTCCGATTCTCGAAGAGCGTTGCACGCAGAGTGCCGGCACGCTATCGGGTGGCGAACAGCAGATGCTGGCCATCGCCCGCGCGCTGATGAGCCGGCCGCAACTGCTGCTCCTCGACGAGCCTTCGCTGGGCCTGGCGCCGCTGTATATCAAGAAGATTTTCCAGATCATTCGCGAGCTCAACCGTGAGCACGGCATGACCATCCTGCTCGTCGAGCAGAACGCGCACCACGCCCTGCGCGTGGCGCATCGTGGCTACGTCCTGCAGCACGGCCAGATCATTCTCTCCGGCACGGGGAGCGAACTGCTGGCCAGTCCGGAAGTGCGCGCCGCCTATCTCGAGGGCGCCCAGACGGAGACCGCTGCCTAGCCGAGCGCTGGCAGCGAAGGCGTGGAAAAAAGTGCGGAGGAGAGCGCGGCGCCGCCGCGCTGGCTGCCCTTCGTGGTCCTCGGCATCGGGCTGCTGGCGATTTCCTTTGGCGCCATTCTGGCGCGCCTGGCGCAAGGCCACGGCCTGCCGTCCCTGACCATCGCCACCCTGCGCCTGGGGCTGGCGGCGCTGATCATCACCCCGATTGCCCTCTGGCAATCGGGCCATGTGCTACGCGCGCTGAGCCTGCGCCAGGCCCTGCTGACCTGCGGCGCCGGTTTCTTCCTGGCGCTGCACTTCGCCACCTGGATCACCTCGCTCGAATACACCTCGGTAGCCAGCAGCACGGCGCTGGTGACCACCAATCTGCTCTGGGTTGGCATCGCTTCGTTTTTTCTCTTCGGGGAAAAGCCGGGCGCCGTGATGGCCCTGGGCATCGTCATCTCGCTTTCCGGCAGCCTGCTGATCTTCTGGAGCGATAGCCAGAGCAGCGTGGCCGGCAGTGACCCGCTGCTCGGCAACTTCCTGGCCATCGTCGGCAGTTGGTGTTTTTCCGCCTACCTGCTGATCGGGCGGCGCCTGCGCGCCAATCTGCCGCTACCGGCCTACGTCTGGCTGGCCTATGGCAGCGCCTCGCTGTTTCTGCTCTTCGCCTGCCAGTTGAGCGGCACGCCGCTCACCGGCTATTCCGGCGCCGCCTACCTGATTGCTCTGGGAATGGCGCTCGGCCCGCAGTTGCTCGGGCACACTTCGTACAACTGGTCGCTGAAACACGTCTCCGCGACTTTCATCGCCGTGGTGACGCTCGGCGAACCGGTCGGCAGCGCAGCGCTGGCCTGGATATTCTTCGCAGAGTCGTTCGCGCTGTTGCAGGGGATTGGTTTTGCGCTGCTGCTCTTCGGGATTTACCTGGCGGCGCGTGGCGAAGGTCGTTGAGCCAAGGTCACGCGGGTTCGAAAACGCAGTCACTCGACGCAACACGGAAGACGAGCGAAAAGAAAAGCAAGGCGTCCCTCAGGCGATCTCGCAGGCTTCCTCGAAACTCAAGCGTGGCCCGCGCGGGTGCAGCGCCGCGGGATCGCCGACGCCAAGATTGCACAGAAAATTGGCCTGGTAACGGCCGTCCGGGAAGAACGCGGCGTTGAGCTTGCCAGCATCGAAACCGGACATCGGCCCGCAATCCAGACCCAGAGCACGCGCGGCGAGAATCAGGTAAGCGCCTTGCAAGGTGCCGTTGCGTGCGGCGGTGCTGGCAGCCAGTTCTGCGTTGCCGGCAAACATCGGCCGGGCGTCGTAGGCCGGAAACATCGTCGGCAGATGCTCGTAGAAGCGGCTGTCGGTGGCAACGATTACGGTTGCCGGGGCAGCCAGCGTCTTGTCCAGGTTGCCGGGCGACAGCGCTGGCGCCAAGCGTGCCTTGCCCTCGGCGCTGGTCACGAAGAGCAGCCGCGCGGGCTGGCAATTCATGGACGTCGGACCCCACTTCATCAAGCTGTACAGGTGACGCAGAGTCGCCTCGGGAAGGGGCTCGGGGGCGAAAGCGTTGTGGGTTCGCGCTTCGCAGAATAGTTGGGCGAGTGCTGCGCTGTTCAGGCTTCTGGTCATGTGCTCTCTCCTCCGGAGGTTTGGGTGGGTGCTGAGCAAGCGGCTGTGGATGCCCGCTGCAGCGCTTCGCCGCTTTGGCTTCTTGCGTCCGTTGCGGCTATTTCGGCCGCTTCGTCCGTTTCGTCCGTTTCGTCTTTCTCGTTATTAATGTGAAAGTCGCGCAAGCGACTCACGAAACTCCCTTCTCCCCTTGCGGGAGAAGGGGCAGGGGTGAGGCGGGGAATTCAGGGAGCATGCTCCCTGCCCGGCGAACGATTCCGGCGTGCAAGCCGGAATGCGCACTGCAAGTGAGAAGGAAACGGTCATGACTTTCATGATTTGGGGTGTCTCCACGTGTCATGACCGTTAAAGCTTCTTGTGGCTGCCGTCGCACAGCGGCTTGTTGGCGCTGTGCTTGCAACCGCAAAAGTAGAGCTTCGCGGCCGCTTCCGCTTTGTACTCCAGCGGCAAGAAGGGGCCAGCTTTGTGGCTACCGTCGCAGAAAGGCTGCTTCTTGCTGTTACCGCAAGCGCACCACCAGTAGGTCTTGCCAGCTTCGACATCAACCGCGTACGGCGCTTGTTGGGCAACGGTGGGCTTGTTCTCGCTCATGGCAGTCTCCAGTTTCTTGTTGTTGCTCGCCAAAACGGCAAGCCGGGGCGGGGCCCGAGGGCCCCGTGTGAAGGCCAGTCTACTGCTTCAGGGCTTCGACGGCGATGCTTAGTGTCACCTCGTCGCTCACGTAAGGCGCGTTCTTGCCGGCGTTGAAGTCGGAACGTTTGATCTGGGCGACGGCATTGGCGCCGATGGCGTCCTTCTTGAGCATCGGGTGCGGCATGGCGTGAAACGAGGTGACGGTCAGGGTCACCGGCTTGGTCACCCCCTTGATGGTCAGCAGACCTTCGACGGACACCGGCTTGTCGTCTTCAAATTTCACGGCCGTCGACTGGTAGGTGATGGTCGGATAATTCGCGGTATCGAAATAGTCCTCGCCCTGGATATGCTCGTCGAACAATGGGTAACCGGTATCCACCGACCTGGCGTCAATGCTGATGTCCACCGCGCCGGTCTTGGCCGCACGGTCGACAACGATGGTCCCGGACGTCTTGTTGAAGCGCTGGATCTGCTTCGAGTAACCAAGATGGTTGTATTCGAAACGCGGATAGGTGTGGTTCGGATCGACGACAAATGTTTCGCCTGCAGCGAATACCGGCGCTGCGAAAAGACCGCTGAGGGCGACAATGGCAAAAACTTTGCGCGGGGCAACTTGCCTCTTCATGCGACATCTCCTTGAGATGGGAACGATGGTTAATGGATATTCTGCAGACGGATCCGAACTGCTCGCCGGCAACGGCTTACTTGCCGGCTGCTGCGGGTGCAGCGACGATGTGAAACTTGATTTGCACTTCGTTGGCGACGGCGCTGACATCGGACCAGATGCCGTCACCAACACCGAAATCGAGGCGCTTGAGGATGAAAGCGCCGGCGAAGATAGCATTGCCATCCTCCTCCCGGAAGCTGAAAGGTGCGCTGACATCCTGCGTCTTGTCCTTGATGCTCAGCTTGCCAACGAGTTCGAACTTGTCGCCGCCGAGCGGACGAATCGCCGTCGCAACGAAAGTGGCGGTGGGGAACAGTTTGACGTTGAACCACGGCTTGCCGACCACCTCGCCGTCGGCCTCCGCCGAGCCGGCATCGACACTGGCCAGGTCGAGCTCGAGCCTGGCAGTCGCTGCCGCCGGCTTGGCCGGATCAAAAGCCAGCGTCGCGGAGAACTTCTTGAAGCGGCCGTCGACCGCCACCCCCATTTGTTTGGAAACGAACTGCAGCGTGCTCTTGTCGGCCTGGAACTGCGAAAACTCGACCGCCTGCGTGGCGCCACTGGCGACCAGCAGCGCGGCCAGCAGCGCGACCGGGATTGGGCGAAGGATGTTCATGTATTCTCCATGGGTGCGTCGAACGCGGGAAGGTTTCTCTACGGGTCAGCGGCTTTGCGCCTGCGATTGCGTGCGGGTCTGGGTCTGGGGGGACTCCTGCCGGCGCTTGCGCAAAGGCAGCATGCGCGACAGGATGTCGTCGCGGTCGATGAGATGATGCTTCAGCGCAGCGCCCACATGCGCGACCACCAGCGCCGCCAGACTGAGGTTGAGAATCTTGTGCACCGTCTGCAGCAACTCGCCGAGTTCCTTGTCCTTGCCGAGGACATCCGGCAGCGGCAGGACGCCAAAATACACGGTCTGGAAACCTTTGGCAGAGCTCATCAGCCAGCCGCTCAGTGGGACCGCGACCATCAACACGTAGAGTAAATGGTGCATGCCGTGCGACGCGGTCTTCTGCCAGCCCGGCATCGCCGCCGGCAAGGGCGGCGGCCGGTGGCCGGCTCGCCACAGCAGGCGCAGCAGGACCAGCATGAAAGCGGTCACGCCGGCCCACTTGTGCCACGAATAGAGCTTGAGCTTGTCGGGTGAGAGCGGCAGTTCGTGCATGTAGATGCCGAGGCTGAACAGGCTGATCAGGAGGATGGCCATCAGCCAGTGCAGGGCCATGGCAGCATGCGAATAGCGGCTGTCGGTCATCGTGTTGGGCATCGTCGTCACCTTCTTTCCGGTTTGTTGGCAGCTCTTGCCGCGCCAGGGGTCGACAGTTGAGGGTCGAAAACTGAAAACGCGCCTTGTCCTGTGATCCCGTCTTGTCGCCTCGCGTCTCCGACTTCAATGCGTAGCGAAGAGTTCCTGCGCCAGGCAGGCCAGCGGACGCGGCGGATGGTCGACGAGAGCAGCAAAATCCGTGCTCAAGCGTGCGCACTTGTCGGCGGCCACCGCCGAGTACAGGTGCCAGGTACCGCAGCGGGTGCGGAAGCTCATCGACTACCTCGCTGCGCGCATCGGCGAGCAAGCGTACTGGGAAGCCCTCAGGCAGCAAGGACCCGCAGCGGCCGTTGCAGACTGTACATGCGTTATGCGATTATCTGCTGGCCAACCACTGCCGCATCCGCAAGGCAAGCGAGACAACTTAAAACAAACAACTGGAGGATGTGAAATGATCAACAAGCCCGTTTGGGACGAATCGATATTGACCAGGGATGGCCTGTTTCCGACCGTCCTCGCGATTGGCGATTCGTGGTTCTGGTACCCGAAGAATAATCTTCTCAACCAGCTGCACAAGCGCCTGAACCGCAAGAAGCGCCACATCATCCTGGTCCGTGGCCATAGCGGTGCCGAAGCCGTCGAATACGAGTCAGGCCCGATTCGCGAGCAGATCGAACGCGACCTCGACCGCAAGAAAGGCTATGGCCGGACCATTAAAGCGGTTTTTCTGTCTGGCGGAGGCAACGATTTCGCCGGCCGTGACGATCTCGGGAAGCTGCTCCTGGAAGACTGTTCCAACGCTACTTCAGCCTTCGCCTGCTTGCGTAGCGGCCAGCCGAAGCAGCTCTTCAGCAGCGTCATCGACGCCCTGCTCAGCGTCGTCACGCTGGTCGAGGAGAAAATTCCCGGCACGCCGGTCTTCGTGCACAGCTACGACTATCCGCCGCCAAACGGCAAAGGCTTCCTCGGTCTCGGGCAATGGTTGCAGTATCCGATGGATGAAGCCAACGTAGACCGCGCCCTGCAGCCGGAGGTGGTCAAGCTGCTGATCGACGAGTTCTGGCTGTGCCTTGAAGAAGCGCAGGCGAAAGCGCCAACACTGCAACTCGTGGACGGGCGTCATACCCTGAAGCCCGAAGACGATTGGGCCAACGAGTTGCATCCGACCGTACGCGGCTTCAATCGCCTCGCAAAATGCTGGCGGCCGGCGCTGGAACGGACAGGAATCGCCTGAGCGGAGAGCTGCCCCGCCTGCCGACCCGCCTGTTGCCGCATTTTGACGACGTCGGCGTGACCGCCCCGGCTTGACCACCGTCGTGGCTGGCCGGCTGGCACGGCGGTCGGCTTGATCATCAACCCGGCCGCCGACAAAACCCTCAGGCGGCCGCCTGCCGGGTAACGCCACCGACGCGCAGCGCGGTCAGGATCGACAGCCCCCACAATGCGGCAATGCCGATCAGCACCGCGGCGAAACGCCCGCCGTCCATGAGCCCGCCGAAGACCAGCGGCGCCAAGGCCAGGCCGGTATCGAGCCCCGAGTAGACAAAGCCGTAAACGCGGCCGTAGGCCGCCTGCCCGAAGCGCGAAGTGGCCGCCCGGCGTACCAGCAGGTCACGCGATGGGCCGGCGATTCCCGTGCAGTAGCCAATACCGACCATCAGCGGCAACACGCTCCACTGCGGCAGCGGCAGCAGCGCCAGCGCGATAGTGAGCAATGCCCCGGCGCCGAGCGCCGCAGCAATCAAGCGTTCCTGTTCGCCTTTCTGGGCCAGGAAGCCGCCGGTCAGAATGCCGCCAGCGCCACCGACCAGATACGCCGACAGCGCCGTCGCCCCGGCCGCCAGGGACAGACCGTGCAGGTTTTGCAGGATCGGCGTCACGAAATTCTGAATGCCGCCAAAGGCGGTGGTGATCAGCAGAAAGAACAAAAAGCACATCCAGACCGCCGGCGAGCGCAGAAAACCGAACGCCGAAATCGCCTGCCCACCCGCTGCGCCGCCGACCAGTGAGCCCGGCGGGTCAGCCAGTGTCCGCCGCCGCCAGGCGACGAGCAGCAAAGCCAGCGCTGCGACCCCCGCGGCGGCCAGCGCGGCAACCCGCCAGCCGGCAGTCGCAGCAATCCCGGTCATGAACACCGGCGCCAGCGCCCAGCCCAGATTGCCCGACAAACCGTGGATCGAGAAAGCGTGCCCGAGCCGGTGCTGCGAGACGTGCCGGTTGAGCACCGTGAAGTCGGCGGGGTGGAAAACACTGTTGCCCAGCCCGGCCAGCGCGGCAACCAGAGTCAAGCCAAGGTAATCGTCGACCACTGACAGGAGCAGCGCCGCAAGCAGAAAACACGTAATGCCGCCACCAAGCACCCTGGCCGCACCAAAGCGATCGACGAGGAAACCGGCCAGCGCTTGCCCAATCGCCGAGACGACAAAGAAAATCGTCATCGTCGCCCCAATGCCGGTAAAGCTCAAACCAAAATCGTGCATCAGCCAGGGAAACAGCGGCGGCAGCAGCAAATGGAAGAAGTGTGATACGCCATGCACGAAACCGATCAAGGAAATCACTTCCAGATCGTGGTTTTTTTCAGGCAGGGAGGCGACAGCGTCGACAGCGGTGGTCATGGGAATGCTCCGGAATGCGTGCGGCGAGTCTAGCTGCTTCTGGCGCGGATGGTGCAATTGGTGCAGAAAGCCAAGCAACACCTACTTGCTCGGCAGCGCGCCAAACGTCTCCGCCGGCCAGACTTCCCACCGGCCGGTCTCTGAATCACGCACCCGCCAGCCAAGCCAGCGCCACGCGTCGCCATGGACTTCGATGATGCGATTACGTTCCAGATCGAGTGACGCCCAGGCGCCGCCCTCGAAGAAGCGAATCTGTCGGCCCAGAGGCGCGCCGGTCGCCGCGTCCCAGAGCCGAAGCGTCCCGTCCCACGAGGCAGACACGAGGCGCTGCCCATCCGGGGACCACGCACAAGACGACACTACCTCGTCGTGGCCGCGCAACACCAGTAGCGATTCGCCGCTCTGCGCGTCCCATACCCGCAACGTTCCGTGGTCCGAAGTAGTCACCAGACGAAGGCCGTCGGGAGACCACGCACAGCAAGAAGGGTAGACCTCCTCCTCCTGATGGTTGCTACGCACCCACAGCGACTCGCCACTCTCCAGGTCCCATAGCCGCAGCGTCCCATCGCAGGCGGCGGAGACCAGGCGCCGCCCGTCGGGCGAGCAAGCGCAGGTGGACACCTGCTCCTCGTGGCCTTTCAATACCTTTAGCGATTCGCCACTCTCCATATCCCATAACCACAGCCCCCCATCCCACGCGGCAGTTACCAGGCGCCGACCGTCGGGCGACCATGCGCAGGCCGACACTTTCTGCTCATGATCACCAGGTACGACCAGCGTCTCGGCACTCTCGACGTCCCATAGCCAGAGCACCCCGCGCGGCGAGACGCACGCTAGGCGGCGAGCGTCTGGAGACCACCCAAACCCCATCACCTCTTCATCGTCTCTGTTCAGCAGCCGCAGCAAGTCTCCGCACACCGCATCCCAGACCCGCAGCATGCCATCCCATGATGTTGACGCGAGGTAGCGCCCATCGGGCGACCATGCACAGGCCAGCACGCCATTTTCATGGCCAAGCACCAGCAGCGATTTGCCACTACTCGCGTCCCATAGGGAAAGGTCCCAGCCCCCCTCCGCCCCTGACGCCACGCGGCGGCCATCGGGCGACCACGCACAGGCCATCACGCCCTGACTACGGCTTCCCCGCATCAGCAGCAACTCGCCGCTATCCGCATCCCATATCCGCAGTGCCCCGGACGCGGACGCCAGCCGATGGCCGTCGGGCGACCATGCACAGGCCAGCACGCCACCTTGATGGCCCGAAAACACCAGCAGCGATTCGCCACTACTCGCGTCCCACAGGGAAAGGTCCCCGCCCCACGTGCCTGACGCCACGCGGCGGCCATCGGGCGACCACGCGCAAGCCGACACCACCTTTTCCTGGCCGCGCAACACCAGTAGCGACTCGCCGCTGGTCACTTCCCACAGCCGCAGCGTGTGGTCCGACGACGCGGATGCCAAGCGACTCCCGTCGGGCGACCACGCGCAAGCCGTCACCTCCCCTTCATGCCCTCGTAGCACCAGAAGCGACTTACCACTCACCACATCCCATACCCGCAATGTCTGGTCGCGCGAGGCAGACGCCAGGCGACTCCCGTGCGACCATTGGCAAGCCGTCACTTCCCCTTCATGGCCACGTAGAACCTGCAACATTTCTCCACTGTCCGCATCCCAAATCCGCAAGGTATGATCCCAGGAGGACGACGCGAGACGACCATCGGCCGACCACGCGCAAGCTGTGACGGCTTCTTCATGACCTCGCAGCACGAACAACAATTTGCCACTCGCCACGTCCCACAGCCGCAGTGTCTGATCCCATGAGGCAGAAGCGAGGCGACGCCCATCGGGCGACCACGCACAATTGAAAACGGCTTTTTCATGGCCGAGCAGCACAGCCAGCTCGTCACCGCTTTCCGCGTCCCATAGCCGCAAGGTCCGGTCTCGTGACCCTGAGGCCAGTTGACGCCCGTCTGGCGACCAGGCACAGGCAGTCACGGCCTCCTGGTGGCCATTTAGAGGTGTCAATACGCGATCGACTCCAGCCGGCACTACACATCCCTCGACCTCCTCACAGGCAACAAGGAAGGCGGCAGGAGCTTCGGCCGCCAATCCTGTTGCGGCGCGAAAGTGACAGAAAAGGAACTTCGTCCGGTAAAAGCCGCCACCAGAAAAATCGGCCTGCGTGAAATTGCATTGTCGGAAAAGGGCACCCTTCAGTTGCGCCCCGACGAGCCGCAATCGGGGAGCCCGAATCGACAGCCACTGGGTGTGCGACAGGTCTGCCGCACCTAGATCAGCGCCTTCCAGATCGAGATGGGCGAAGGCCGCGCCAGACAAGCGCGCCTCGCGCAAGCAAGCGCCACGCAGGTTAACCCGTGGCTCGCTTTCCCGCCCCCAGATCTCCCAATTCCGCAAGTCAGCGCCTTCAAGGCGAAAGCCAGCGGTCGAGGGCGCTGGATAGCCCTTGCGAAGAGCGAGCAGTGCATACGAGAAGGCCAACTCACTGGCCTGCGGCCGCCGTGTGTCGCGCAGTTCGCGCAGCGTTTCCAGAGTCTTGTCGCGCAGCGACCCATCCTCGGCAAGCAACTGCCCGAGAAAATCGAGCGTTTCCGGGCTAGGTATCGGCAAGGCCCACAACTCCGGCGAACCCTGCCGCAGCGCTTCGAACAAATAGCCTGCCAGGAAGAACTCCTGCAGCGACGTGTGAGCGAAGCGAAAATTGTCTTCCCCCTCGCGCACCAGGAAAGTCGCCGTGCGCAAATCTTCCTTGAGCAGCTCTCTATCCTTGCCGTCGTAGTGCGCGGCGATGGCGGGACGACGCGCCAGGAAGTCAAGCAGCCACTGTTCCAGATCGCCCACTGACCACACCCGCTGCCCACAGCGCCACAGTTCCGCCGCGAGATGTTCCATCAGGCGACGCTTGTGATCCGGCAAGATCTGGTGCTTGCCATCATCACGCTCCAGCCACGACAGCACCATGTGACGATAGAGCATTACGCCGGTGACACTTCGACCTTCAAGCTTCCAGCGCTCGATTTCAGGGATATGGCGAGTGATCAGGCTCAAGGTGTACGGCCGCTCGGCCATCTCGGAAAGGTTGTGTACCGCCCGAATCAGCTCCAGCACCCGCTCGGGATCCTGATCTGGCAGGGTATGAGCGAGATACTCGCGGATCTGTTCTTCGCTGAAAGGCAGCAGGACGAAAGCCCTGTAGTCCTCGGCTCGGACGCCGTCCCGGTCTTCGGCGGTGAAGAAATTCTTCTGCTCGCGCAGCGTCCGGAAAAAGTGTGTTCTGCAGGCCATCAGCAGGCGTCCGCGTCGCCCCAACTTGGCCGCCGGCCTAGCACTGGCTTGGCCCCTCCCTACCGGCGCGACAGGCGGCAACAGCCGGAAAATCTCGCGGACGAAGCGCTGCCCGCCGGCAGGCGACAAATGCACCAGCACCTCGTCGAGGCCATCGAAGATGGCCACCGCGCCTTCGCTCTGTACCAGCCGGATTGCTTCGTCAGCCGTCAGGTCGGGCTCGCCGTGGCCACCCCGCCAGCTCTTGACGAGCACGCTTTCGAGGATCTCCTTGAGGCCCGGCTCGGCCCGGGCGCGGTCGCCGAGGTGGCGCAGGTCCAGGTAGATCGGCAGCGGCGTGGCCGGGTCGTCCTTGCGTCGATCGAGCAGTGAACGGGCAAAAGCCATGCAGGTGGTCGTCTTGCCCATGCCCAGTTCGCCAAGCAGCGCGCAATACGGCTGCGCCTGCGGATTACCGACCCAATCGTCGAGAAAGGCGAGCGCATCGGCACGTTCCACTTCGGCTGCAGGCGTCTCCGGCTCACGTTCGAGTTTGTGCAATGCGCTGGAGAATCCCTGTGTGGGCACGTGACAGTGCCAATCGAAGATCTCGTCGATGTAGCGCCGCTGAGCACGCTCCGCGCGCTCGCGAGGTGAGGCCGATCGCTGTGCGGTCGTAACCGGCGGCGTGGCAAAGCGAACGGCCACCACAGCGAGAATTTTCTGGAAGAGCTCCCGGGCGAAGTCCTCCTGGGTCTTGCCTGTGCTCCGCTCGGCAAAAGCCCGCCCAGCCTTGTCGTGGAAGATCTGGCGCTGCTCGAGACCTTTGAGGTCCATTGAGCCATCAACCAGAACTCGCTTCAACGCCACCGGGATGGCTCGCTTTCCCGGGTCAGCGGCGCCCGGTTCGCGGGCAACAAACGCCGCAAGCTCGTTTGCAGTGATGTACTTGCTGCCGAGGAAGCCGGCAGAAACCAGCAGCAGTCCGAACTGACATCGTGCAATAGCGCCCTGGATCTCCTCGTGCCACCCCTCCCCGGGGAGAATATCGCGATCGGTCCAGGCTTCGAAGTTGTAGTCCTTGGAGACCTCGAGCTGGTTCTGCAAGTGCTCTAGCAGCTTGTCCGATTGAACCTTGTCCTTGTGCGCGTAGGAAACGAAATAGCGGACAACTGGTTTGCCGTCACGGGTCTCCAGAAGCTCGATGGCCGATTGACCACTTCGCTGGACGTTCCCGGTCTCCTCGACAGCCAAGCGAGTCGCCGCCTCAAGCGCGCCGTCGTCGCCCTCGAACCAGCACCAGCGCTCCGCCGGCGCAGCCCGGGTCTGGCGGTCCGTTTCCAGCGAGAGCCTCAAGCCGAGTTCCGCAGCAGCCTCCCGAAGTCGGCTCCTGAACTGACGGAAAGCGGTCAGCGCGCCTTCCCTTAGCTGATTCGGGAACAAGGCCTGAAGCGCATCGGCGAGTGAAATCCGTCCATCGTCGGCGAGCAGAGCGAGCAGCGAATCGAGCCGCGTGCGATCGGTTCGACTCAGGTCATCACACAGCTTACCGGTAGCCCGCCGGACGGCGGTGGGAGAGAGTATGTTGGCAGCCATGGGATTTCCTACGTAATCGCTACGAAGTGATTCTATGCGGCTAAAACCCAGAGTTCAAGCTGCTTTCTACGGTATTGCTACGCAATGCTCCGTTAAATCCCTTTCAAAAGCGTACCGGATTTCTTCGAACTTCGACCGCGTGAAAATCACCCTGCGTCAGTGCTCTGTCCACGTCCGGAGAAGCAGTGAAGCGGCCGATTCAGCGTAGAGCACTGGAGATCTCTAGCATTTTTTTCAATACGCGCTAATATTGGGCAAGCGAAACACTACTTACGAAATGGACAAAGGATTAGTTCCTTGATATCGCCAGAAAGATAACAAGCAGAAAAGCAAGCGCTCCCCAGCAGCGGTCATTTCAAATGGATTTCCTGGAGGCCCCAATTGCTATGTCACTTGAACCGCCCCGCCGCCGCCAATACCAGCGAAGCCAACACGATCCCAAAAGCCAGCAGGATCAGCGTCGACCTCCCGCCCGCACTGCCAGACCGCCATCCGGCGACGCCACTGTAGTCATGGCATTCATAACCTGACGACTCGCAGAGGCGGGCAGAATGGCAAACAATCACTCCTGCCGCCCGGTCAGGCTGTGCCTGGTGCACACGCCCTGCCCTGCGCTGGAAGACGATCGCCTGGAGCCGCCACTCGGGCTACTTTATCTGGCAGCCATCGCACGCGATCTGGGACACGAGGTTCAATTGGTGGACCTGGCGGGATCTGCGAATCCCGATCCGGAACGCGACCTGCCGCGTGGTTTCGACCTCTACGGGTTTTCTACCTACAGCGTCAGTTACGAATTGACCGTAGCCCTGGCGATGACGGTGAAGCGTTGCAATCCCGGTACCTTGCTGATGGCCGGAGGCCCCCATGCCACGGCCCTTCCAGAGCAGGTTTCAGGTGACGGCTTCGACGTAGTTGTCACGGGGGAAGGCGAACTCGCGCTGGCCCGAGTCCTGCAAGACCTGGCGGCTGCTTCGACGCCGCCGCGCATCCTCGCCGGGCAGACACCCGATCCCCTGGATAGCGTGCCGTACCCCGCTTACGAGTTGGTGGACATCACCAGCTACCGCCGTACGGTGTCCGGTCAGCGCAGCCTGTCGATCGTCAGTAGCCGTGGCTGTCCCTTCCCCTGCTCTTTCTGTAATTCGAACATCATGGGGGCTGGGCACGGAATTCGCTATCGATCGGCCGAGAATGTCGTCGCCGAGATTCGCCACTTGAAAGCACAGTATGGCGTGCGGCATTTCCGATTCCAGGATGATCTGTTCACTTCCAGCAAGCGGCGCCTCAAAGAGCTGTCGCCGCTGCTGCGCACCGAGGAAGTCTTTTACCGCTGCTTCGCCCGAGTCACCGGCTTCTCCCGCGACGTCGCCCAGCTGCTGGTTGACAGCGGCTGCCAGCACGTGAGCTTCGGGGTCGAGTCCGGTAGCCCGATGATCCTTGGTCGGCACGCGATGAACAAATGCCAGACGCCTGTTCAGATACGCCGTGCGTTGGCCAACGCGGCCGCCGTCGGCCTGACGGCACGCATTTACCTGATCGTGGGGTTCCCTGGTGAGACAGAGCACAGCATCGAGGAAACGCTGGCGCTGGTAAAGGACTGCCCCTGGGAGGAGTTCATGGTCTATCCGCTGATCGCCTACCCGGGTACCCCGATTCACGACCACCCAGAAAAGTACGGGATCGTGTCCATAGATCGTGACTACTCCGGATACCTGCAGATCGGCCGCGAACGGCGAGCCGGCTTCACCATCAGTACCACCACCTTCGACCACCACCGGGTCCGCCTCTGGCGCGACCGGGTAATTGACGAGCTAATTGCCGATGGCCGCACCTGGGCCGGTGCATCGCAAAATTTTCGGTAAAGGCACGAGGACGACAAACATGGATGCCAAATCACTGTTTCCAAACGCCGAATACGAGGCGTTCCCGGTGTGCACTCAGGTCACTCTGGTGCACGGAGTTTGTGACAGCCGCTGCGTCTCCTGCCCGGTCGGTCGCGTGCGCTTTGGTGACGCTGACGCTAAAAGCGTCGCGGAACTTGGGCCACGGCAGCATCAGTTGATGCGCTTGGAGCTGTTTCAGAAGGTCGCTGACGAGGTCGCCCGCTATCCGCATGCCTGGCTGCGACTGCACGCACGCGGTGAGCCGCTGCTGCATCCCGATTTCGTTGCCATGGTGAGCTACGCGAAGCGGGCGGGGGTGCGCCTGGTGCAGGCTTTCACCGACGCGGTGAGGCTCGATGAGAAAATGTCGCAAGCTATCCTTGCCGCCGGCCTTGACGTTCTCGAGTGCTCTGTCCATGGGCACACGCACACTTATGAGCGCCTGATGCGTAACGGCAAGCACCAGCAGGTCGTCGACAACATCATCGCTTTTCGACGTCTGCGCGATGCCAGCGGCGCGCCAACACGGCTGGTGGTTTCGGCAGTCGATCAGCCGGAGTTTCAGGTGGAGAAAGAGGACCACCGCGCTTTCTGGAAGCAGCATGCCGACCAGGTGATCTACCGCCCCTACCATAGCTGGGGCAACCGCATTCAGGGCCCGTGCGCCGCTCAACCCGAGCAACGCCACCCTTGCGCCCAGCTTTGGACGCGCTGCACGGTTGGCCCGGGAGGCAAAGTCCTCGCCTGCTTCAACAGCTGGTCCGAGCCCGACGAAGATGTCCTGGGCGACCTAAGTCTTGCTGAAAGCAGCATCGCCGCGGTCTGGCAATCGGCCCACAACGACCGCATACGGGAGGATCACGTCGAGGGGTGCTACTCACTGAGCTGCTGTCGGACCTGCCGCGACTGGGTCGGGAGCGCCTGGGGCAGCAACAGCTACGAGCACCTGCTGGAGCAGGGCCTCCAGCTGAGACGTGATCATGACAATTGAGTTTGGCAGCACCCGGCTGCTCAATCCTCTCTCACCACCGCGCTTCGCGCCCTGGCCGTCGGCGGTAGGTATCGAGCTCACCACTCGCTGCCAACTTCAATGCCGCCACTGCTGTAACGAATCGGGACCCGAACAGAGCGACGAGCTAGAATTTGCGCTGATCGAGCGAACACTGGCCGAGATGCACTCGTGGGGGGTCAAGCAGGTACGCCTCTCGGGCGGTGAACCGACCCTTCATTCGCAGCTTAAGCAAATCCTCGAAGCCTGCGCGCGCCAGGCAATCGCCGTCACCCTGAATACTCACGGCGTCCTGGCCGACTCGATTCTGGCTACACTTCTGGAATCCTCCATCGCGCGTTTTCTGGTCAGCCTTGACGGCCTGGAACCTGCGCATGAACAAATTCGTGGTAGGGGCACATTCCAGCGTTCGGTGAGTACCTGTCGTCGCCTAAGCGTCGCCGGCAGGTCGGTCGCCCTCTCCTGCCACATCGGACGCCACAACCTTCACGATGTCGCGGGACTAGCGGAGCTCGCCGCCGACCTGGGCGTCGACCTCAAGTTCTCGCCCCTGCGGCCGGTGGGTCGAGCCCTGGCCGAACTCCAGGATATCTTGCCGCGACCGCAGGACTACTTCGGCGTGGTCAAAGCGGTCTCCGCACTGCGTATGAAGTATCCGACGATCCGGATATTGACCGACTTCGACATTCTCGACGCGTGCCAGGAGTCGTTCGCAGTTACCCACGCCGGAACTGCCTGTGGCGCAGGTCGGGTCATGGTCAATATTTCGGCCAGCGGCGACGTCTATCCCTGCGCCTTCTTCGTCACTCCGGATCGCAGATTCAGTGCTGGCAACCTGCACCGCGAGTCGCTAGGCGAAATATGGCGCAGCTCGCCCGTATTCGAGCCCTTCCGGGTTCATAGCAAAGCACCCGAATGTCAGTCATGCGCGCACTACCGGAATCGTTGCGCCGGTGGATGCCCGGCGATCGGGCATTTCCGGCGCGGAGCCCTCGATGCTCTTGACCCCACCTGCTTCGCCCACCTTGTGGAGAACGATTCATGATCCGGCACGTCATCAGGCAAGAACGAAGCGGCGGACTCTGGCTGATCCGCGACCAGGGTCGCGTACTGAGCGTCGGCCCGGCCAGCTATCGCTATCTGGAAGCGCTCTCCGCGGGCGACGGCTATCTGCTCGCCGAATCACTCAGGGCAGTCGCACAGGAAGAGGACTCTGAACTGCTTCCCTTGATCGAGGAGCACGGTCTTCACCAGCGTGCAGCCTGGGATGCGACGCGCTGGGTGGCGAGCAAGATTGCCGCGGACCAACTTCCCGAGGATGCCACCGCTGCACCCAAGCGCATTTATTTCGAGATGACGCGCCAATGCAACCTGGCCTGCCGCTCGTGCTTCAACGCCTCCCGGCTGGCGCTCGCTAACGAGCTCGGACGCGAAGGGGCGCTGGAGGTCAACCGCCAAGCATGGGAGCTGGGCGTCTTCGAGATGCGCTACACCGGGGGCGAGTGCACCACTTTGCCGTGGTTCGCCGAGGTGATCGCCGACGCATACGCCCGCGGTTTCTATATATCGATGGGCAGCAACGGCGTCTGGTCCGAGGAGACGCTCGAATGGCTACCCGGCTCAGGCATTCACTGGGTCATCGTCTCGCTGGACGGTGACCGCGAAACGAACGACCGGGTACGGGGACGCGGCAGCTACGACAGCGTCCTGCGCGGCCTGCGCATGCTCGCCGGCCATTCGCTGCGGACCCGGCTCAATATGGTGGTCGCGCGCCATAACCTGAGCGCCCTCGAGGCGGTGGCCCGGGTAGCGGCTGAACATGGCGTCGACAGCCTGAACCTGATTCCCCTGCGTCCCTACGGTCGATCGCTGCGCGAAATGGTGCACGAGATGTTCAACCAGGAGGACTTTTACACCTTTATCCGCGAGGTCAATCGCTTGCGCGGACTCTACCCATGCGTCGAGTTCTCGACCACCATCGACCTGCTTGATCCCGACGCGCGCACCTCGCACGACTTGATCGTGGAGAAGAAGACCACCTGTGCGGCCGGCGTGGAAGCCTGCGTGGTCGGCCCACTCGGAGACGTTTACGGCTGTTCCTATAGCCCGGCATCGTTTCCCGACTCGCCCGACCAGGAGGGTTGGCAGGTTTTCGTCGCCGGCAACCTGCGCCAGGAAAGCCTCGGTGACATCTGGCGCGACAGCCGGCGCTGGGCCGTGTTCAGGGATCTGGAGCGCTACAAACACCAGAAGTGCCTGAGCTGCGGCCATTACCAAGTGCGCTGCTCCGGGTCCTGTCCGATTATGGCCTGGCACGAACTCGCACACGCCGAAGGCTCAGCCCGCCACGGCGAAGACATTGCCCGCATCTGCGATCCCTACTGCTTCGCTGACCTGCTGACTGCCAAGGGAACGGTGGCTAGGCGATGAGCACCCTGCACGACCGCGAACTTAATCCACTGAAGATCCTGCACCACGTCGACCGATTGCGCGACCTGGCAAGCGGCAAGGACGTGGCGCCGGTTACCGTCGAGATCGATCCCGTGGCTTACTGCAACCATGCCTGCGGCTGGTGCGTCGATCCCGTTCACAAAAACGAGCGCATGCCCTGGACGACCTTCGAGCGTTTGCTTGTCGAGTTGGCTCGCTTCGAAGTCGCTGGCCGGTGCGTCGAGGGCATCGTTTTCAAGGGCGGCGGTGAGCCGTCTCTGCATCCCGAATTCCCGGCGATGGTCGAGCGCACAGCTACCCTGGGCCTGTCCGTAGGCGTGGTAAGCAACGGTTCGCGCTTACGGGACTGTGCCGAAACGCTGGCCGGGCACACCGCCTACATTCGGGTGAGTATCGACGGCCCGACGCCGGAGAGTCACCAGCGAGTTCACCGCAGCAATGATTTCGATGACATCGTGCGAGGAGTCGCCGACCTCGTTGCTGCGCGCAAAGAACGCCGCCAACCAATCATCGGCCTGAGTTTCGCGGTGGACACGGACGGCGTGGCGCTGGCCAGAGAAGCCATAGCACTCGGCGAAAGCCTGCGGGTCGACTATGTGCTGCTGCGACCACCCTTTTTCGAGGAAGTGGGGCGCGAGCCGACCATGACCGTGAGCCAGGCCAGACAGGTACGTGCCCGATTGAGCCAACTCGCCTGCGCTTACAGTGGTCCGCTGGAAGTGTTGATCGGCAACTGGGTCGGCGACGCAGAGCAGGACAGCGAGCGCCCTGGAAAGCTGGCCGCCAACGGTCGCGGCGACATTCGGGAAATGGCCGGCATCCCAATCGAACACCGTACCGGCCGTTGCCTGGCCTCCCCCTTGCTGGCAGTCGTTACCGCCGACGGCACTCTGTACGGCTGCTGCAATCTACGCGCCCTGCCCGCCTGGGCCATGGGGCGCCTGGATTACGCCAATGGCGTGGGATTCTCCGAGTTATGGAACGGCCGGCAGCGACGCGAGCTACTCGCACGCATGCACCGCACCGAATGCCTCCGCCACTGCACCCACCCGCTGGCACGCTGTAACGAAATCATCGAGGTCCTGCGGGACCAGGAAAGACCGCATAGTCAATTTATTTAGCCAACATTTCTTGTGAAGAGGTATTTGATCATGGACAAAGACAAAAAGGTCAGAATATTCATCTGCTACGCTCGCCAAGACGAAGACTCCTGCCACGAGCTCGTCAGCCAGCTTGGTTTTATTGGATGGGACAGAGACGTAGACATTTTTATAGACAAATTTTGCGAAAAAGGGGACAAGTGGAAAAACACGATTAGAACAAAAATCCGAGACGCAGATATTATTGTGTTTTTGGTTAGTCAGAATTTTTCAAACTCCACTTTTATCAAGAAATTCGAGTTCCCACTGGCGTGGACAAAGTGCGAAACAGGAGAGGCTATAGGCCTACCTGTAATCCTGACAAACACAGGAATTCCGCTTAAGCTCCAAGAACTTCAATGCGTATACAGCCACGACGGCAAACCTATCTTGGACAGCGCAGATAGAAGCCTTGCTTGGTGCCACGTCGTAGCAGAAATCTCGAAGCATGTGGAGCGATTGCAGAAGGCACGGCGCGAAAACCTGCTTTTGACAGAAGAGGTCAGGGTCCTTCTTTCAAGTATCGTAAAAGAAGCATCATCGGTTTGGTTATGCACGCGCACGGGTCTAGGTTGGAATAAGGACGACTTCCTTCATCATCTCTTGGAGAAGAAACAGTTCAAAGCAAAAATTCTTTTTCTGAACCCGAAAGGAAAGACGTTTAGAAATGACAGTGACAACAATTACAAGCCAAGCTCCCAGAAAGGTTTCGCCAAAGCTGAAAGTCCAGATCAGCGTCAAATTGAGGCAGAGGATTTGCATCGAAAAATCGTTCGTGAAGGCCACTTTGTAAGAGTCGCTGATATCTTGTTACCAAGGACGTTCTGGGCAATCGGTGAAGCCGACTGTGAAACACCAACAGTTGCTTTTATAGAAACCCAAATGCACCTAGCGGATTACGACGGCAATTTATACCTCCCTGCTTCCAGAGGCGATTCTAACATCCGAGCGTATCAAGCTATTTTTGAACAATTATGGAAGCAGGCCACCCCCGCCATCGAAGCATAGCGATAGAAGACATCGTCTGTGCTCAACAATTATGAGAGCTGAGATCATTCGCAATGATCTACGATCAGGGCCAAACTGCTAGCTACCACGGAAGAGGCGTGGCGATCCACGGTCCTCTCCCTCTCGTCGACGCGTCCACCGTCCTCTTTCTGGAAAACCTCGCGAAGCGTCACGGCCCGGTCTGGGCGGCTCCCGACGCAGCTCCGTTGGCACCGCAGGTCGACCTGGAGGACCTGCGCTACATGCTGCGGCGATTGTCGTGCGTCTCGCAAGTAGTGGACTCGGCGCTGACTCTGCCCCTCGGCATGCCACGGGTAAATTTTCCGCCGTTTGCTGTTGAATGCTTGGCTAAGGGACTCGCGAGACTTGCTCCGGACGATGAACCAATCCCACGCGAATGCTCGCTAACCGAATTGTTGGCCGACCGTCCCGACCAACTGGTGCTGCTCACCGGTTGCTTCGACCTGATCCATGCCGGCCACGTACGCTTGATCGAGGCGGCGGCGGCCTATGGTCGGCAGCCGGTTGTCGCGGCGCTCACCTCGCGAGGCATAGCGGAGCAGCCAAAGAACCGTGGCGACCGGCCACTTTGCAGCATGACAGATCGGCAGATCATTCTGCGCGCCTTGCGCTTCGGGGCTCGGGTCATTTTCTTCGATGGCCCGAATAGCCTCGACATCATCCGCTCCCTGCGCCCCGACCTGTGGGTCAAGTCGGCACAAGATAGGGAACGCTCAATCGTGCAAGAGGAAGCACGATTGGTGGAATCTCTGGGTGGACGCGTGCTTTGGCTGCCCGGCCAAGACGGTTCATCATCGACGGCTATCGCGCAAGCGCTGCGAACGTTCCGCATCCAGACAAGTTCGCCAGGAACGGCAAAAGCGCGACCAGCTCAGTTGAATGCATCGACGCGCTAGCACCAACAGGGCGTCGATCGAGGCGGCGTGGCGCGGCGCCAGGACTTATTTCTCCCGGCAGTAGGCATCGCAGTAGGCATCGCACTAGTGGACGTGTGAAGCGTCGCATTCGATACTACGCGCCTTACCTTAAGTGGCCCCCCGCGGGAAGTGCCGCCGCCTATCTGGACTCTTGATGCCTATACATTCTGCCCACCTCGACCGAAGCTGGCCGGCTATTGCGCGGCCGTACGTCACTGCCGGCACGAAGGCAAGTTCATCGTATTCGCTGATCTTCCAGCACTTGCTTCTCGCTTTGCTGATGATGGTGCTAGCACCATTCGCTTACGCGCAGCTCACCCTGCCCAAGCAGTTTTCCGGATTGCTCCAGCCGGCGCCGGCCACGCAGGCCGCCGCCGGCGAAGAGGCCAGCGACGGACGCGCCCACGCCGAGGCGCTACTGGCCGAGGCGCGCCGTCAACAACAGGAGCAAGTGCAAAAGGAGCTGGGAAGCGCCGAGGAGGGATTGCCGACCAGCGAGCGCCAGCGCCTGCTCGATCGATTGGTCCTTTTTTACAGCGACCGCCTGAAGCTGTTTGACGAACTCGATACGCTGCAATACTCACCACCCGAGACGGCAAACCAGCGGACGCTGATGGCAGAGCTCGCCGGCCCGCCACCCTACTCCGCCTTGCGGGTCGATGCCCTGCGTGATGAACACGACACCCTGAGCGCGCAGCTGAAAAGCCTGACCGCTTCTGTCCGTGCACTCGAAGCCCAGCAGGCCGGCCTGGTAGAGGCGCGCAAGCGAGCGAGCGAAGCCCTTCGTCTGGCGGCCGATCGGCGCAATCAAACCGACAAGGATCGCGACAAGCACGAGCTCGCTGCGCTGCGCCTGCAAGAGGCAGAGGCCGACGTGACCGCCAACGGCCTGGCCCTGGACTTCATGAATCTGAAATTGAAGAAGCTGCAACCACTCGCCGAACAAATGCGGCGCCTGCTGTCCCGCGTCCTCCCCGAACAGAAACTTGCCAAGGACGAGCTCGAGCAACAGCAGGCGAGAGCGCGCGGAGACCTGGCCAAAGTGAGCACCGAAATCGATCAGCTCACCGCCGAAAACAACAAACTCACGGTCGAGCACGAACGACTGGCGAAACTGCTGCCGGGCGCCGATCCCGATGGCCCTATTGCCTATCGCATGCAGGTTCTTGCCGAGCAGATGGAGACCAACCGCCTGCGGCTGATGACCTTGACCTGGCTGCACGGCCTGATTCAGATCGCCAGCGACGCCTGGCGTCAGCGTTTCGTCGGTTACAGCTCCGACGATGCTGCGGCCCGGCAGGCGGTTCTCGTGGCGCTGAAACGCACCAGTGATGAGCTCACCAGCCGCCGCGACCTGTTCAACGAACTGCAGAACGGGGCACGCGTCGCGGTCCGGCAACAAGCGCTGCGGCTCGACAATCCATTGCTCAGTTCCAGTGCGAGAGCACAGGAAGCGGCGATTCTGGAGGCCCTCGAGAAGCGTGTGCAGGCCTACGAACGCCTCGAAGTTGCCGGCAGCCGGCTCTATCGCCAGCTGAACCGCTGGCTGGCGGATTTTGGCTTCAGCGGCGAAGCCGGCGACGCCAGCAACTGGAAGCTCGGCGCGCTGCAGGTGAAACAGGTTCTCAAGGAGGTCTGGGACTTCGAGATGTTTGCGGTCGAAGATTCGACCGTCGTCGACGGCAAGACGGTGACCGTTGCCTACGGCGTGACCGTCGGCAAGAGCATTGGCGCGATTGCCCTGTACATCGTCGGCTACTGGCTGTTCTCGCTGCTCTCGGCGCGTATGCAGAGGCTGATGGTGAGCCGCTTCGATGTCGACGAGCAAGTGGCCGGGGTCATTCGTCGCTGGGCGATGATCACCCTGGCGATCGTGCTGATCATCTTCATTCTCAATCTGGCACGCATCCCGCTCACCGTTTTCGCCTTCATGGGTGGTGCCCTGGCCATCGGCGTCGGTTTCGGAACACAGACGATCATCAAGAATGTCATCAGCGGCATCATCATCCTCTTCGAACGCAAGATTCGCGTTGGCGACATCATTTCCCTCGCCGGCACGACTGGCTACGTGACCCAGGTCGACCTGCGGGCATCGACGGTGCTCGGCTTTGACGGTATCGAGGCACTGGTACCCAACTCCAGCCTGCTCGAAAACGAGGTCGTCAACTGGACCCATTCCGATGCCCGTATCCGGCGCGAAATCAAAGTCCGCATCGCCTACGGGTCACCGGTGCATGGCGCGGCCGATATCATCCTGGGCTGCGCCGCCGATCACGGAGAGGTCTTGAAGAACCCGAAGCCGGAGGTTTTTTTGGAGGACTTCGGTAATAATGAGCTACTGCTGGTGCTGCTTTTCTGGGTCGAGCTCGGGCCGAAGCTGTTCGGACGCCGGGTCGACAGCGACCTGCGCTTTGCGATGGAGAAGCGCCTGGGCGCCGCCGGAATCAGGATCCCCTTCCCGCAGCACGACGTGCATCTCGACGCCTCGCAGCCCCTGCCGGTGCGTATCACGCCGGCGCCCCCAGCCACCGACTAACGAAAGGAAAGTGCCATGAACCAGAAACTCCTTGAGCGCATCGACCGCCCCGGCCAAAAAAAGATTCTCGCTTGCGACGGCGGCGGCATCCTGGGCCTGATCAGCGTCGAGATCCTGGCCAGAATCGAAGCCGAGCTACGCGCCAAACTCGGCAAGGCCGACCTTGTACTCGCCGACTACTTCGACTTCGTCTGTGGCACCAGCACCGGGGCCATGGTTGCGGCGTGCATTGCGGCGGGCATGTCCACCGACCGGATCCGCAAGTTCTACGTCGAAAGCGGCCAACAGATGTTCGACAAGGCATCCCTGTTGAACCGTCTGAAGTACAGTTACAACGACGAACCGCTGGCGCAGAAGCTGCGCAGCGAGCTTGACGCGGCGCTCGGGCATGAGTCCACGCCCGGCGAAGCCAATGCCACCCTCGGCGATGCCAATCTGCGCAGCATGCTGATGATGGTGATGCGCAACGCGACCACCGATTCCCCCTGGCCGGTCTCCAACAACCCGCGCGCCAGGTACAACCAGCTCGATCGCCAGGACTGCAATCTGCGCCTGCCGCTCTGGCAACTGCTACGGGCAAGCACTGCCGCGCCGACTTTCTTCCCACCCGAGGTGGTCACTTTCGCGCCGGGTACGGACAGGGAGTATCAGTTCGTCTTCGTCGATGGCGGCGTCACCACTTACAACAATCCGGCTTTCCTGGCTTTCCAGATGGTCGCCGCTGCGCCATACCAGGTCGGCTGGCAGAGCGGCACCGAAAACCTGCTGATCGTCTCGGTGGGGACCGGCGGCGCCGCCAACGCCCGCCCCGATCTCAAGGCCGACGATCTGTGGCTGCTCGACAACGCCAAGAACCTGCCCGGTGCGCTGATGAACGGCGCTTCGGCCGGTTGGGACATGGCCTGCCGGACGTTGGGCGAATGCCGCTTCGGCCCGTCCATCGACCGTGAATTTGGCGACATGGTGATGGCCCCGGGGGGAAAGCAGCAATGCCAGCGCCGGCAAGCAGTTCGCCTACCTGCGCTACGACCCCGACGTCAGCCAGGCGGGCATCGACGCGCTCGGCCTGCGTGGCATCGACGCCAGGAAAGTGCAGGTCATGGACTCGGTAAAAAACATCGGCGACATCCAGAAGGTCGGTCAGACCTATGCTGCCAGAAGCGTTTCAATCGACCATTTGCGGGGCTTTTCCTGAGCGAGAAAAGCGCTTCCGCAGGCTAAGCCAGAACGCACAACGGACACTCAGGGGCGTGGCCGCGAACGACGATCGAGCATGGCCAGCAGCGGCGGATCCTGGTTGTAGATGTCTACGCGAAAGGACACCGTGCCCATGTTGTCGGCAGCATCGGACCCCTCGGCGACGGCTGTACGATAGAGCAGCATCACCGGTACATGCCGGCCCACCGGCAGCGTTCGCGTGCGTGCGCTGGCGATCGCGGCGGCCAGCGCTTGCTCGTTCCAGCGCTCCGGATCGTCAAGCAACAGCAGCGCCAGCTCGCGCGGTTTCTCGATCCGCACACAACCCGAACTGAGGGCTCGCACGGGTTTGCTGAAGAGCGCACGCGACGGTGTGTCGTGCAGATAGATGGCGTAGCCGTTCGACAGCGAGAACTTGACCTGACCAAGCGCTCCGCGGGAACCGGATTCCTGCACCACCTGATACGGGAAACCGCCGCGTCTGGCACTGCTCCAGTCGATCTGCTCCGGAGCCACCGCCTGCCCGCTACGGTTGACGATGCGCAAATTGTGCTGTTGCAAGTAGGCCGCATTACGGTTCATGCCCGGGATCACGTCCTCGCGCAGAATGGTCGGTGGCACCACCCATTTCGGATTGAGCACCAGATGCTGGACATGGTCGAGTAGCACCGGCGTTTCGCGGGCCGGACGCCCGACCATTACTTTCGATGACCACACCCGCGCCCCATCGAGCTGGAGAGCTGCATTGAAGCTGGTGATATCGACCACCAGCCGATCCGCACTCATGTCACGCGCCACCCAGCGCACACGTTCCAGGTTCACGCGGATTTGCGCCACGCGTTCGGCCGCGCTGACGTTCAGCGCGGCGACCGTGTTGCTTCCCACCGCCGCGTCGGGGCGCAGGCCGTGCGCCGTCTGGAAGCGCTGCACGGCCTCGGCAAGCGCCTTGTCATAGCGCGTGGCATCGCCGCGCGCGCTGGCCTTGCCAAGCTTGTTGCCCTGGCGCTCACCTGCTGCATCCGCTTTACCGGCTTTACCCGCTTTACCTTTACCCTCTTCTGCCAGCCAGCCCTCCGCCTGCAGGCGCGCGCGTAGCGCCGGTACGCGCGCATCGCTCTCGCCGGGACGCAGCGTCGGACCGTCGGGGACGCTTGGCCAGCCGCCCTTGGCGGCCAGGGCCGTGAACCGTGACAGGGCTTGCTGCAAGCCGCGATAGGCTGCGTCCTGCGGTGCCAGCGCCGCCAGTGCGCTCTGCAGCGAGGCGGCTTCGAGCACTTCGTCCAGCGTCTGCGCGCGCTCCTGTACGCCGGGCGGCGGGGAGAAATTCCAGGTCGAATAAAGCGCGGAGGGATCGACCTTGCCGTAGCGCAGCTGCCGCACAAGGCGCGCCAGGGTCTCGGTAAACAGCAGCTCCCGGTGAACGATCATCTGCGCATCGTCGTCGCTTCGGGCAGCCACCTTGCGCAGCGCGGCAATGTCAAAATCGTCGGGCGCCAGCCCGTGCTCCCGGCTGGCCTCGACCGCGGCGATCAGTTCGCCTCGGCGCGCGTTGTCGGTCCACGCCGGTCGATAGCCCCGTCCGTAATAGAAGAGCCGGATGGCGGCGGCCTCGCTCGAGCCGCCCGACGACTCAACGCTGGCGGGCTCGTTCAGCGCCTGTTCGAGGCGCTGCGCCAGTGTCGTAGCCGGCGCCTGCGGCGAAGAGACCGGCGCCGGCCTGCTGGCGAAGGCGTCTGGCGCCGCGACCGCCTGCGCCAACGCCGGCCCAGCAAGCCCGGTCAACAGCATCGCCGCAGCGAGCCGCCCCAGCGACGCTGTGGCCGCCCTCCGAACCGCCCCGGCACCGCCCAACAAGTCATTGTTCCAGAAGCGCATTTCTTGCAATCCCTGAGAGTGGAAAGACCTATCCAAGTATCGTACCGTCGCTCGGCGAGCGATTGCTGATCGCGCCCACGATTCATTGCAACAATGCCGCGAGCGCCAAAGAGCACGAAATTTACTACACATATGCAGCGACCGCTTGCTGCCGCCTGAATTTCTCAGCGCCCGGCCCAGCGCCAGGCCGCCAAGGAGCCAGCGAACAGCACCTGCCAGCGCGCACCCGCAACGTTGCTTGGAGAGGCCAGAAGCGACGAAGTTCTTCAAAGCACCTCTTCAAAGCACTCGACTAAATACAAGCCAGCGTGCGCGATACGGTCAACATCGGCGCAAGATCGGGTAAAATGGGCGCTCCACGCGTTTTCCGGATAAATCTGACCTATGCCCGATCACTCCAAGCCCTCGCATGGCACTGCGCACCGCAAGACCGTACCACATCGTCGTTTACTTCTGAAGGGATTAGCCGCTCTCCCGCTGGCCTTGCCCTTCCGCTCAGCCAGCGCTGCCAGCGCCGGCACCGCCAAATACCAACTGAAGTTTCGCCACACGCACACCGACGAATTGCTCGACGTCGTTTTTCGCGACAACCGCGGCTACATCGCCCCCGCCATTCAGCGCATGAACTGGCTGCTGCGCGACCACCGCTCCGGCGAGATGATCCACATGGATCCGCAGTTGTTCGACATTCTGCATGCACTGCGCGCACGTTGCGGCGGCGAAACCTTCGAAATCATTTCAGGCTACCGCTCACCGCTCACTAACGCATCGCTGCGTAGCCACAGGCGCGGCGTCGCCAAGAATAGCCTGCACATGGACGGACGTGCCATCGATGTGCGCCTGGTCGGTTTCGATACTGCGCGCCTGAGCCAGGCGGCAGTGGACCTGGGAATTGGCGGCGTCGGCTATTACCCCAGAGCCGACTTCCTGCACGTCGACACCGGCGACTTTCGTACCTGGGGCGCGGCGCGGAGCTGAGCGGCAGCCAGCCATTGCCAGCACCGCCGTGCAGGACAAGGATAGCCGCTGGCAGGCAGCAGCGCCGAGCCCGCGTCGGCAAGGCCCGACCTCCGCCACGACCTCCACGACCGCCGCTCGAAAGTGCAGAAAATGATCGACGACCTGTTTTCCCGCCTTGACAGCGAAGATCAGCGCCGGGAAATCCTCGCCGATGGCGCCATGTTGCTGCATGGCTGCGCGCACGCACAAGCGCCGGCCTTGCTCGCCGCGGTGGACGAGATCGCCGCGGCAGCACCTTTCCGCCGCATGCAGACGCCCGGCGCCTTGCGCATGTCGGTGGCCATGAGCAACTGCGGTGCGCTCGGCTGGATCAGTGGCCGCCAGGGCTACCGCTATTCGCCGCTCGATCCGGACAGCGGGCGGCAGTGGCCGGCGATGCCCGCCGTTTTCTGCGAGCTTGCCCAGAAGGCAGCCGCCGCAGCCGGTTTTCCTGGCTTCACGCCGGATGCCTGCCTGATCAACCGCTATGAACCGGGCAGCAAGCTCTCGCTTCACCAGGACAAGGACGAGCCCGATCTCGGCGCGCCGATTGTCTCGGTGTCGCTCGGCTTGCCGGCTGTTTTTCTCTTCGGCGGACTGCAGCGCAAGGAGCCGACGACGCGGCTCCTGCTGGCGCACGGCGATGTCGTCGTCTGGGGCGGCCCTGCCCGCCTGCGTTACCACGGCGTACAAACACTCAAGCAGGGGCTCTTCCCGGAAACCGGGAATTGCCGCATCAACCTCACTTTTCGCAAAGCGGGCCCGCCGGGCCGCCAATGAGCACCCGCTTCAGCTGCTCAATACCCCTGCCCGCATCCTTTCGAGCCGGCGACATTCTGGCTTTCCACCGCCGTGATGCGCAGGAAATTGCCGAACGCGTCACCGCCAGCTCCCTGCAAAAGGGCCTGTTCTGGGCGGCAGCGCCAGCCTGTCTCAGCATTCATTTCGCGGCAGACATGGCCACCGCCAAACTCGACATCGACGACATCGACGACAGCGACGACAGCGACGACAGCGATGGCATCAGCAGCATCGCCGGCAACGCGGCCACGCGCAGCGAAGCCGCCTTCCAGGCCATGCTGCGCCGCATGCTCGGCCTGACGCAGGACATCGAGCAGTTCGCCAGCCATTATCACCAGCATCCACAGCTCGGCCCGCTGATTGCCGGCCATCCCGGTTTGCGCGTACCACTCACGGCCACGCCCTTCGAAGCCTTGACCTGGGCGATTACCGGCCAGCAAATCAGCGTCAGGGCCGCCGTCTCGGTGCGGCGGAAACTGATTGTCGCGACCGGCCGGCGGCATTCGAGCGGTCTGTTTTGCTATCCGGAGGCCAGGCAGATCGCTGCACTGAGCGAGGATGACTTGCGGCGGGCCGGTTTCTCAATGAGCAAGACGCGTTGCCTGCGCTCCCTTGCGCAAGGGGTGCTCAGCGGCAAGCTGCCGCTGGCCGCATGGCTGATGACGCTGCCAATCGACGAGATCCGCGAGCAGCTTCTCGGCGTGCCCGGGATCGGCCCGTGGACCGTCAACTACGCCCTGCTGCGCGGATTCGGCAACCTGGACGGATCGCTGCATGGCGACGTCGCCGTGCGCCGCAAACTGCAAGCGCTGCTCGCATCCCCGGAGAAAATCAGCGAAGCGCAAGCGCGCGACTGGCTGGCACCGTTCACACCCTGGCGAGCCCTGGTCGCCGCCCACCTCTGGGCCATGCCCACGCGCACCTAGCCCCTCGTGGGAGAGGGGCAAATGGTCACCAGCACAAGCCAAGCACTCGCCCCGTCGCGCCTCAAACAGCCACCGCAACCAATTCCGGCTTGAGCACCTCGACCAGTACCCGTGGCGCGATACCCACCAGATAACCGCGGCGGCCGCCGTTGATGTAGATCTTGTCGAGTTCGAGAATGCTGCGCTCGACATACACCGGCATCGCCTTGCGCGTACCAAAAGGGCTGGTGCCGCCAAGCAGGTAACCGGAGTGTCGATTGGCCACCGCCGGACTGCACGGCGAAATCGTCTTGACGCCGATATGACGCGCAAGCTGCCGGGTCGACACCTCACGATCGCCGTGCATGAGCACGATCAGCGGCCGCTTCCCGTCGTCTTCCATGACCAGCGTCTTGATCACCGCATGCTCAGCGATGCCCAACTCGCGGCAGCTGACGGCCGTGCCGCCCTGCTCTTCGTAGGCGTAAGGGTGATCAGTGAAAGCGACACGCGCCGCGCGCAAGACGCGCATGGCCTGCGTAACCGGGAGTTTTTCCTGCGACATGGCCGAATTCTAAGCCGAGAGCATCGCAGCGCACCAGACCACCGTCGCCTGGAGCGCTCGCTGCCGCAGTGGTCTTACTCGCCGAGTTCATCCACAATGGCCCAATGCAAAGCCAAGCCAAGCCAAGCAAACCAATGAAAGCAAGCATCCTGCACATCGACGCCGCCTACCGGGGTTTTTTTGAACTTCGTCGCCTCACCGTCGAGCACGATCTTTTTGACGGTGGCAGCAGCGGCCCGTTACTGCGGGAAGTCCTGCATCGAAGTGACGTCGCTGCTGCCCTCCTCTACGACGCCAGCACCGACAAGGTCGTGCTCGTGGAACAGTATCGTGCGGGCGCGCACCTGGCGGGAGAAAACCCGTGGCTGATCGACATTGTCGCCGGCCGCATCGAGGCCGGGCAGACGCCCCTCGACACAATCCGGCGCGAAATCACGGAGGAATCAGGGCTGACGCCGACCGTCATCGTGCCCATCGGCATCTATCTCACGGCGCCACACCTGTCCAGCGAACACGTGCATCTCTATTGCGCGGCGGTGGATGCTGGCAATGTTGCCGGATGCCATGGCCTGGCGCACGAAGCTGAGGATACCCGTCCGCTCGTGCTGGCTCGCAGCGAAGCACTGGCGGCGATGGCAACGCAGCCCTTGTCCCTGTGGGCTGGACTGGCGCTCGCTTGGCTTGGTAACGAGCAGCGGATCCCCCCTCTCCCGCAGCCCCTCCCCCGCGAGGGGGGAGGGGAGCTTGACCGTGCGCGCGGTGGCGTTGATGGCTAGGCCCTCACCCACGAGGGTTGAGGGGAGCAGGTCGCTGGCAGAACCGAGGCTTGCGATTACACGCTTGCGATTACATTACAGGTGGCCGTCCGGGTCGTTTGCCCGCGAAGACTTTGCTGCACGGCATGGCTGGCAGGGGAGACAGATCAGGGAGTGGCCAGCCGGCAGACATCGACCCACTCGCCCTTGGTCACCGCCGCCAACTGTGCGGGACTGATCCGGATGGCCGTGTGGAGCGCACCGGCAGCGGGCAAGACCTCGTCGAAGTCCTGCAGCGATCGATCCAGATAGATCGCTAGTGGCTGCGCCAGAGCGAAGGGACAGACGCCGCCCACCGGGTGCCCGGTCAGCTCGACAACCTCATCCGGCGGCGACATTTTGCCTTTCCCGAAGGCCGCCCTGAACTTGCGGTTATCAATACGGGCATCACCGCGTGCCACGAGAATGATGACCCGGCCATCCGCCAGGCGAAAAGCGAGCGTCTTGGCGATGCGACCAGGCTCGACGCCGTGCGCTTCGGCAGCCAGGGCAACCGTGGCGGTGCTGACTGCCAATTCGATGATCGGCAGATCCAGATCGCGGGCAGAAAAGAAATCACGTACGGATTGCAAGCTCATTGCGGGTCTCGTAAAGCACGCGCCAAGCCAGATGGGCGCGCGCCGGATATTAGCGGCGCAAGCTCCGCCCGGCAAGCCCTCGCCTTGTCCGCCCTGGAAGGCACGCATGCGATGCTTCAGATGCAAATCTCGACGGTGATGACCCTTGGCAACGATTTCAGTGCTTGGCGCCGCCCTCACCCCGATGCGAAAACACCTTGTCACCTTCTTCCATCCGCAAGATTGCCTTGACAGCGCCGATATTTCGCTGCTGAGGAGCCGCGCACTGCGACACCGGCGAGATCTTCCAACTGGCGGCGTGACTTTGTTGATCATCTCGGCAAGAATGACGGACAACGCCAGCCCAACGCTTCACTACGGGGGCACGTGGAAATCTCGCTGCCGCTATCGCCGACAATCGAGGTGCTGAATCGGGCCTGAGCCTCTCGATACGTGCTCCGCCTGCCAGCGCTGGTGGAGCGAGGATAGCAACGGGAGTTTTGTCCCACGTTTTTTGTCCCGGCTTCGGGCTCCCGGCGCCGGGATCGGCGAGGGACGAGCGGCAAGCGGCAGAAATCACAGCAATGAACCGTAATGGCGTGCCGCGCACGCCGCCTATTAACAACAGGAGTAAATATTCGTGGCCAAACAGTTATTGATCTATGAAACGGCAGTGCCGGTTTCCGCGACGCGTCATGCCGGCGTGTCCCTGGAAGGGAGCGACAGCTATGCCTTCAGCGCGGCTATCAATGCCGTGCCGCTGACGGCAGTCGAGTTTCCGCGAGCCACGGCCGAGTACGCTGTCGTCTTTGCCGCCGACGGCGAGGAACTCATGCCGGTGGTGATACTCGGCATACGCAACGAACAAAACCTCTACCTGGCGCCGGACGGGCACTGGACGGCCGACTACATTCCGGCCTTTATCCGCCGCTATCCCTTCGTTTTTGCATCCACGGCCGACGGCAAATCGCTCACCCTGTGCATCGACGAGTCGCACCCCGGCGTGAACCGCGAAGGCCGCGGCAACGCCCTCTTCGGCGACGACGGCAAGCCGACGCCCTACGTCGACAAGGTGCTCGAATTTCTCAAGGATTATCAGGCGCAATTCGAACGCACCCGGGTTTTCGGTCGCCGCCTCAAGGATCTCGGGCTGCTCGAACCGATGCAGGCGACCGTCAGCACGCCGAAGGGAGAGAAACTGAGCCTCGGCGGTTTCATGGTCGTCGGCCGCGACAAACTGCGCGCACTTTCCGGCGAGACCCTGCAGCAGCTCGTGAAGAGCGACGAGCTCGAGTTGCTGTACCTGCATCTGGCGTCCCTGCGCAACTTCAACACCGTCAAGGACCGCCTGGTCGGGACCCTCGCCGACGAGCAGCCAGCGACCGATGGCGCCTGATTCCGCCCTTCCCATTCGACCTTCCATATTGCCCCGTTAGCACGTTGCCCATTCCAAATTCCCGCGCCTCCTCGCAATGACGGTAATGACGGTGGCTGCGGGAGAATGATGTCGGCAAGCGGGACGCCCGGCTGCCGCTCGCCTCACTTCGCCTCCTGAACGGCGGCCTTCGGTTAATCGTTCTTTGCCTTGGGAACAAGCCCGCATGTTGATCACTGCCGCATTCATTGTCCTGGTCTTCGGCTACAGCCTGGTGTCGCGCCGGCTGGAAAGCACGCCGCTTACCGCTCCCCTCCTGTTCACCGCGGCCGGTGTGCTGATGTTGCTCTTCCCGGCAGCGTCCAGGGAACTGTTCCTCGACCGCAAGGCGCTGCTGCTGATCGCCGAAGTTGGCCTGGTGATGACCTTGTTCACCGACGCCTCGCACATCAGCCGCCGCGCCTTGCAGGACAATCACAGGTTGCCGGTGCGTTTGCTCAGCGTCGGCATGCTGCTCACCATACTGCTCGGGGCGGCGGCGGCGATGGTGTGCTTCGCCGGACTGTCGTGGTGGGAGGCCGGCATTCTCGCCGCGATTCTTGCGCCCACCGACGCCGGCCTCGGACAGATCATCGTCAACAGCCCGCGCGTGCCGGCACGCATACGGCAGGCGCTCAACGTCGAGGCAGGGCTCAACGACGGACTGGCGGTTCCCTTCCTGATGCTGTTCATTGCCCTTGCTGCCGCCATCGAGGAAGGCGTCGGCGCACGCAGCGTCCTGGCGCATTTTCTCCTCGAACAGATTGGCTACGGAACCGCGCTCGGACTGGCGATCGGGCTCGGCGGGGGTCTGCTGATGGGGCTGGCGCAGCGCCGGCAGTGGATGTCGCCCGAGCTTGGCCAGCTTGGCGTCGTGGCGATGCCGCTCCTGTGCATACTGGCCGCGGAGGAGTCCGGGGCGAGCATGTTCATCGCCGCCTTCGTGGCCGGCCTGGCGGCACAGGTCGGCTTCCCGAAAGTGGGGCGCCACAGTGTCGAGTTCACCGAAGGCTGGGGGCAGCTGTTCAATTGGTTCGTCTTCTTCCTGTTCGGATTGCTCTTCGCGCTCGACTGGCAGGATTTCACTCCGCTCATCGTCCTCTACGCAGTCCTCAGCCTGACGGTCGTGCGCATGCTGCCTGTCGCGCTGGCCGTCGCCGGCATTGGACTCAGTCGCGCAACGGTGCTTTTCCTCGGCTGGTTCGGCCCGCGCGGCCTGGCGTCGATCGTCCTCGGGCTGGTTTATCTGGAGCAGCAGGCGAATCTGCCCGGCGAGAACACCATTCGTCTGGCGGTGATGGCTACCGTGCTGCTCAGCGTTGTCGCGCATGGTTTGAGCGCCAAGCCGGGCATCGAGCGCTACGCCCGCAGTTGCAACGAACTGCCAGCGGACGCCCCGGAACACGCAGCCATCAATACGCCGGTAGAGAAATGAAATAGCGAAATAAGGAAATAGCAATCCGTCGAAGCCAGGCGGGCAGACGCAGCATTTGGCGCTCGCAGCCGGATCGGGACCAGGATCGGGATTGAATTCGGGTCGGCGAGCAGCCTCCTGGCGTCGCCCAAGCAGCGGCCAGCGGCTATAATACCCTCCGCTTCTGGCCGCCCTGTTTTCTGCGACCCCCAAATCACCTAGCAAGGAACCCACGTGAACAAACCTGCCCGACTCAAGCAGAACCTCGCCGCACTCTTTCTCGTCGCTTCACTTGGCGTGCTTTCCGCTTGCTCGAGCGTCGAGACGCAGCCCGAGTCACGCAATCTCGACAGCGCACAAATCAAGCAGGAGCGCAAAGAGACGCTGGCCATGGCGAAGACCGCGCTCGACAAGCTTTACGCAACGCAGCCCGACGCTCGTGCCGTCGTCACGGGCGCCGTCGGCTATGGCGTCTTCGACATCACCGTGGTCAACGCGCTCGTCGTCGTCGGCTCACGCGGCCCGGGCGTGATTTTCGACAATGCGACGGGCAAGCCAACCTATATGCAGGCGATTCGCGCCGGTACCGGTCCCGGTCTGGGCTACCAGACCATGTATCAAATCTTCGTCTTCAAGTCCGCGGCAGCACTCGATCAGTTCAAGATCGGCGGCAAGGCAGGCGGCGATGTCGGCGCGTCCGCGAGCGCCGGCTCGGCGGGAGGAACCATCTCCTTCAATCCCTACATCGACGTCTACCAGTTGACCGAGAAGGGCTTCGCGCTGCAGGCCAACTGGGGTGCCGCAGCCTATTACGTCGATCCGGACCTGAACTGACTCGGCGACAAAGTCGATTCCTGTCCAGTGCTTCCGGAGATGACGGCAAGTGAGTTCCCCTTCGTTCAATGATACTGATGTCGTGCTGCGCGATGGACGTGCGGTGCACCTGCGTGCGATGCACTGTTCGGACGAGGGTGAACTCCTGCAATTCTTCGAGCGACTGGACCCGGAAACCCGCTATATGCGCTTCATGCACGTGGTCCGCAAACCCGACGTGAAGCGCTTGCGCAGGGTGCTCGCATTCATTCCCGAGCGCGGCACCGGCATCGTCGCCACCATCCCGGCTGACGATGGGATTGACATCGTGGGCGGCAGCTCCCTGATGATTGGCCAGGATCCCGCGAACTGCGAATTCGCGGTCACCGTCACCGCCGCATACGCTCGAACCGGCCTTGGGCATACCCTGATGAGCGCGCTGATCGCTGCGGCGAAAGCGCGCGGACTGGTGGAAATGGAAGGTTTCGTGCTGCGCGCCAACACGGCGATGCTTCGGCTCGCCAACCGCCTCGGCTTCACGACCTCCGCCGATCCCGAAGATTTCTCGGTAGTCATCTGCCGACTACGGCTCGACGCGCCCGTCGATCGCCTCGCCCAAGCGTAAAAAGCGTACAGCAATTAGAGCGAAGCACGCGCCTGTGGAAGCCCACGCGGCTGAAGCGGGCAGCGCGGCTCGCTTTGCTGCTGGCAGTCGAGTCGCTAGCCGCGATCTTGCAACCCTGATTACAGCCCGAGCACTTGGCAGGTGTGGCGGGCGATCATCAGCTCCTCGTTGGTCGGCACCACCCACGCGGAAACCTTGCTGTCGACGCTGCTGATGCGCGGACCGCCCTGCTCGTTGGCTGCCGGGTCGAGGTCGATGCCCAGCCATTTCGCCTTTTCGCAGACCAGGCGGCGGATATAGGCGCTGTTTTCGCCGATGCCGGCGGTGAATACGAAAGCGTCGATGCCGCCGAGTACCGCGGTCAGCCCGCCGAGTTCACGGCTGATGCGATAGACGAAATGATCGATCGCCAGCCGCGCGCGTGGTGAGTCACTCTCCTGCAGTACGCGCATGTCGTTGCCGATGCCGGACAGGCCGAGCAGGCCGGAGCGCTTGTAGAGCATACTCTCGACGTCTCTGGCGCTCATCCCTTCCTGCTGCAGCAGATAGAGGATGATGCCCGGGTCCAGGTTGCCCGGTCGCGTACCCATCAGCAGTCCGTCGAGGGCGGTGAAGCCCATCGAACTGCCGACGCTGCGACCGTTGTGGATCGCGCACATGCTGGCGCCGCTGCCGAGGTGTGCCACGATCACACGTCCGCTGGCGATTTCCGGCGCCAGCTCCGGCAGAGTGGCCGCGATGTACTCATAGGACAGGCCATGGAAGCCATAACGCCGGATACCGCGCTCGTAATACTCATAGGGCAGACCATAGAGCTGTGCGACCGTCTCCTGCGTGCGGTGGAAAGCGGTATCGAAGCAGGCGACTTGCGGCAATTCGGGCCTGGCCTCTGCCACCGCCCGGATGGCCGCAAGATTGTGCGGCTGGTGCAACGGTGCCAGCGGCACGAAGGTAGCGAGCATCTCCATGGCCTGCGGCGTGAGCAGTAGCGGCGCCGAGTAATCCGGCCCGCCATGCACGACGCGGTGACCGACGCCGACCAGCTCCTGGCCTGAAAAGCGCGCGCGCAGCAGGGTGGCGATCGCCTGTAAAGCCTGTCCGTGGTTGGCGACTTCGCTCGTCGTCCACTGCTCATCGGCAATGACACTGCCGTCGGCACCCTTGGCTTTGAGTCGCGGTGCCGTGCCCAGCCCTTCGATCTGGCCGACGGCCATGGCACTGAGAAGACTCGCAGCGCCGACGTTAAAGATCGAGAATTTCAGGCTCGAGGAACCGGCGTTGAGGACCAGAATTCCGTTTCCCATTTCAGCCTCCCACTTTGCTTGCGTCGTGCGCCAGCACGGCACTGGCCATCAGGCAGGCAACGGCGCACGAGGCGAGCTTGGCACGCCGGTTATCGGCACGGCTGGTGAGGATGATCGGCACGCGCGCGCCGAGCACGATGCCCGCACCATCGGCATTGCTCATGAAAGTCAGCTGCTTGGCGAGAATGTTGCCGGCGGCGAGGTCGGGAACGACAAGAATGTCGGGATCGCCGGCGACGACCGAATCGATCTTCTTGATCCGCGCGGCTTCCTTGCTGATCGCGTTGTCAAGGGCCAGCGGGCCGTCGAGAATGGCACCCGTGATCTGACCACGGTCGGCCATCTTGCACAGCGAAGCGGCATCCGTCGTGCACACCATCCGCGAGTTGATGCCTTCGACGGCGCAAATGATCGCCACCTTCGGCTGCACGATACCCAGCACATGCGCCAGGTCGATGGCGTTCTGGCAAATGTCGCGTTTGCAGTCGAGATCCGGCGCGATGTTGATTGCCGCATCGGTCACGATCAAGGGCTTGTGGTAAGTCGGCACATCCATCAGGAAAGCATGCGTGATGCGCCGCTCGGTGCGCAAACCGGTTTGCCGATTGACCACCTCGGCCATCAGTTCGTCGGTGTGCAAGCTTCCTTTCATCAGCGCCGCGGCTTCTCCGAGGCGCACCAGCTCGACGGCGCGAAAGGCGGCGGCGTGGCTATGCGGCACGTCTTCGACGCGTACCGCGCCAAGGTCGAAGCCGAACTCCTCGGCCACCGCGCGCAACCTGTCCAGCGGACCAACCAGGATCGGTTCGATGAGGTTTTCGCGGGCGGCCTCGAGGGCGGCGCCGAGCGAGGATTCGTCACAGGGATGCACCACCGCCACCGCCACCGGCGGCAGTTTCCCGCAGCGTTGGACAAAGCTGTCAAAGCGGTCGTGGCTCTGAATCGAGACCTTGGCAGCGTCCGGACGGTCCATGATGATCCGGGTATGCGGCGCAATGACCCGGGCAATACCGCTCATGATCGTCTCGCCGCGGGCGTTGACGCCAAGGCAGTCGAAAGTCACTTTGCGCGTCTCGGCAAATTTTTCTCGTGCCGTGATGCTGATCGTGATCTCCTCGCCAATGCCCAGCGGTGCGTGGAACTCGAGATCCTGACCGGCGTACACGGTGCCCGGCCCGGGCAGCTCGTTGCCGAGCAATCCGGAGATCTGGGCGCCCAGCCACATGCTGTGCGCGCTCAACTCCTTGGTGCCGAGTTGCTTGACCAGCTCGAGGTCGAGATGGGTAGGATTAACGTCACCTGAAACGGTCGCGAAAAGCTGCACATCCCGCACCGTCAGCGTGCGCTTGATGCTCGCCGTATCGCCAATGTTGATCTCGTCGAAACAACGGTTCTCAAGGGTATCTTTGGTCATCATGTACTCGTCGTGGATAAGGATTTTATTGTCTCGCCGGCAAGGCGCCTCTGCTCGTCCCGCTCTTGCGCTGAGAACTCCCGCCAGTGCCTGATGGCTGGATGGCGGCCCGGAACGTCCATTCTAGCGTATCGCGCGAAAAGGCGAATGGCACGACCCGTCGCGGCATGAACCGCGCTCAGCACGGCCCGCTGCCATCCGGTCGGAACAGGGTGCGGGGATGAAAACCACTTGCCGAAGCGGGCGGCGAGACCGACTTTGGCTTATGATGATGCCTGGGCAAGCCAGGCAGGCTGGCTCTTCTCAACTACGCTTTTCCGGGAGTGGTGACATGAACCAGACATCTTTTTCGCAGGTTTCTCAATTTTCCCGGTGGCTGCTGATGGCCACCTTGAGCGCTCTGCTGGCGCCTGCTGCGGCCATCGCCGCAGACCGCGCGGCGCTCGAAAGAGACGCACGCAGCGCCTATCAGAAATTGATCGACAAAATCCCTGCGGCGAAAGTTTTGTCCAGGGACGCTGTCGCCATCCTCGTTTTTCCGACGATCATCAAGGCAGGTCTCGTCGTCGGTGCGCAATACGGAGACGGCGTCCTCTTCAAGGCCGGCAAAGCAAGCGGCTACTACAACACCTCGGGTGCTTCGTACGGACTTCAGGCCGGCGCTCAACAATACGGTTATGCGATGTTCTTCATGAAAGAACAAGCGCTCCAGACCTTGAATCAGGCCGAAGGATTCGAAGTCGGCGTTGGCCCATCGATTGTCGTGGTGGATGAGGGAATGGGCAAATCGATGACCTCGACGACCGTGCAGGACGACATCTACGCCTTTGTCTTCGGGCAAACAGGTCTGATGGCCGGTGTTGGCCTGCAGGGCAACAAGATCACCCGACTCAAGGACTGATTGTCGGCGCCCAAGTCGGCCCGGGCCAGCGCAGCGCTCCAGCCGACCGGCATGGCCCAGGATACGGCTTCGCGGTACACCAGCCACTATTACTCCCCGTAACGCTGCCAGCCACGCTGTTAACCACACTCCCAGACAGCCATTGACAATCGACGTGCTCCACCGCTCGCCAGCGGGCGATGGCTTTAATCAAAAAAAGAGATCCGGATGAACTCAGCTCCCCGCCAAAGCGGCATTCTTCTGCACCCGACCTCCTTGCCCGGACCGCATGGCTCGGGCGACCTCGGCACTGCCGCTTTCCACTTCGTCGACTGGCTGGTTGCCGGCGGCCAGTCGCTGTGGCAACTCCTGCCGCTGACCGGCCTTGGACCCGGTAACTCGCCCTACTCCAGTCCCTCCGCTTTCGCCGGCAACGAGTTGCTGATCGACCTGGTGCAACTGCAGGACGCCGGCTGGCTGACCCCCGCCGATCTCGCCGAAGCTCCGGCTTTCCCCGAACAGCGTATCGACTATGCAGCCGTGCGACCTTTCAGGATGGACCAGTTGCGGCGCGCCGCCGCGCGCTTCTTCGCCTGCGGGAAGACCCCGGAACAGGCGGCATTCGCTGCCTTCTGCGCCGATTCCCGCGCCTGGCTCGACGATTACGCGTTGTTCAAGGCGCTGGATATCGCCCATGGCGGTGACAACGGAACGATCTGGCAGCAGTGGCCGGCCGAGCTTGCGCACCGCCAGCCGGAGGCGCTGCGCGCGGCGGAACGCGCACACGCCGACGAAATGAACTTCTGGAAGTTCTCGCAGTGGTGCTTCTACACACAGTGGGCCAAGCTCAAAACCTACGCCAACGCCCATCGCGTCGAGATCGTCGGCGACCTGCCGATCTTTGTCGCCGAGCATAGCGCCGATGTGTGGGCAAACCCGGGGCTTTTCGACCTCGACAAGAGCGGTCGTCCGCGCGTCGTCGCCGGAGTCCCGCCGGACTACTTCAGCGAGACCGGACAGCGCTGGGGAAACCCGCTCTACCTGTGGTCGGCACACGCCGCCGAGCACTATCTCTGGTGGGTAGATCGCATGCGGCAAATGATGACCCTCTGCGACATCGTGCGCATTGATCATTTCCGCGGCTTCGAGTCGTACTGGGAAATTCCGGCCGCGGCCGAAACGGCCATCGACGGCCTCTGGCAACCGGGGCCGGGCGCCGCCGTGTTCGCCGCCATGCGTCGCGAGCTGGCCGACGAACATGGCCAGCTCAAGATCATCGCCGAAGACCTCGGCATCATCACCCCGCCGGTCAAGAAGCTGCGCGAGGATGTCGGGCTGCCGGGCATGCGCATCCTGCACTTCGCCTTCGGCGACGACGCCAGAAACCCCTATCTGCCGCACAACTACGATGCCAATACCGTCGTCTACACCGGCACGCACGACAACGACACCACCTGCGGCTGGTGGGAATCGCTCGAACAGAGCGAAAAGGACCGCGTGCACACCTACCTGGGCGTCGGCAGCGAGAACAGCGAGGAACTGTGCTGGTATCTGATCCGTCTCGCGTTTTCCTCGGTGGCCCGCTATTGCGTCATACCGATGCAGGATGCACTGGCCCTCGATAGCACGCACCGCATGAACCAGCCAGGTGTCGGCGGGGGATCGTGGGAATGGCGTTACCGCTGGGATCAGGTCGCAGCCTGGCACTCCGAACGCCTGTTCGATCTGACCTGCCTCTACGGCCGCGACTACGCGAGCCAGCACCCCGATGAAGCCGACGCAAGCTGATCATCACCTGCAGGCCGTCGTCTCAAGCTCGTCACGACCAGTACCCGTCAGCAGATGATGCTCGCTTCGACCGAGCTAAACGCGATCCACACTGGCCTGAACAAGGGCGAGTTCTTCGTTGAGTACCTGCCCATGGTTTCCCTCGGCGATCACAGCTGCCTGGGGGCAGAAGCGCTCATTCGCTGGCGGCGACCTGACGGCGCCGTCGTTCTTCCCGACGAATTCATCCCGCTGGCGGATAACACCCCGCTCTCCGGGCTGATTACCTACTGGCTGATCGACACGCTGGCTGTCGAAGTCAGCGGCTGGCTGCGCGCGCACCCGCAGGCCCATCTCAGCCTCAACGTGCCGCCCGAAATCCTCGGTCGCGGCGGCCTGGAGTACGCCGCCGTCAAGTCCGGTCTCGGCGAGTTTCGCGCGCAGCTGATTCTCGAAGTGACCGAGCGCGGAATTCCCGACCAGCTCGGTTTGATGGCCCTCAACAGCATGTTTCATGGCGGCATCAAGCTCGCCCTCGACGACGTGATGATGAGCGGCACCAATCTGGCGCTCATTTCGCGTTGCAACTTCCAGGTCATCAAGCTCGACCGCCTGCTGACTGCCGAGATCACCCCGGAGTGCCCACATCCGGACTGGTTGCGTAGCCTGGCCGGACTCCTGCAGGCGAGCGAACTTACCGTCGTCGCTGAAGGCATCGAAACCGACACCCAGTTGCAGGCCCTGCGCGCCGCCGGCGTGCAGTGGGGACAGGGCTACCACTTCTCGCCGCCGCTGGCCATCGCCGAGTTCATCGCCTGGTACGAGAAATGGGGGAAAACCAGCTCCTGCCCCGAGACAAACCGCTTCACTGCCAAGCCGGTCTAGGTTCCGGCACGTCGGCACAGCGTGTCGCCGGCCGGGCGAAGCGCGTGTCGCTGCAGTTCCTGGTGCTTTTTTCGCGCTCGCGTGCCTGAGCACGCGCAGACTCACTCCCCGAGAGCCTGCTCGCAGTACTGAAGCATGGCGTCGAGGTCCTCGATATCGAGGCCGGCTGACTGCAGGCCGCGCAGGATCGCCAGCGCTTCCTGCAGTGCAGCCACCGACCTCTCGGGTTCCCAATGCCATGCGAGTGCTTGGGCCCTGGCTCAACTGCGCAGTTCGTCCCGATCCCGGAAATACGCCAGCGCCTCGGGGTTGGCCAGTGCCTCGACGTTCTTCACCGCCCGGCCGTGGACGATGTGGCGCACCGCCAACTCGACGATCTTGCCGCTCTTGGTGCGCGGAATATCGGCGACCTGCAGCACCTTTGCTGGCACATGCCGTGGCGTGGTGTTCTGGTGGACCTGCTGCTTGATGCGCTCGATCAGCGCGTCGTCGAGCGTCATTCCTTCGCGCAGCTTGACGAACAGCACGACGCGCACATCGTGCTGCCACTCCTGGCCGATGACCAGCGACTCGACGACTTCCGGCAATTGCTCGACCTGGCGATAGATCTCGGCAGTGCCGATGCGCACACCGCCTGGGTTGAGAACGGCATCCGAGCGGCCGTAGATGATCATTCCTTCGTGGGCAGTGAGTTCGACAAAATCGCCGTGGCACCAGATGTTCGCAAAGCGATCGAAGTAAGCGGCGTGATACTTGGCGCCGTCGGGGTCATTCCAGAAACCGACCGGCATGGCCGGGAACGGCGCAGTGCAGACCAGCTCGCCGCGCTCGCCACGAGCGGCGGGAATCGGCTGGCCATCGTCGTCGAAGACGTCGACCGCCATGCCCAGGCCGCGGCACTGCAGTTCGCCGCGGTATACGGGAAGAATCGGGCTGCCGAGCGCGAAGCACGAGAGGATGTCTGTGCCGCCAGAAATCGACGCCAGCAGCAGCTCGCCTTTGATGTCTTGATAAACGTAGTCGAAGCTTTCCGGCGCCAGCGGGCTGCCCGTCGAGAACATTGCCCGCAGTGGCCGCAGACGGTGGGTTTCGCGTGGTTTGAGGCCGGTCTTGGCGAGCGCGTCGATGAACTTGGCCGAGGTGCCGAAGTGCGTCATGCGCTCGGCGTCGGCGTAATCGAAAAGGATCGTTCCGGCTTTTCCCGAGGCGCCGGCGATGAACGGCGAACCGTCGTAGAGCAGTAGTGTCGCCTGCGAAGCGAGCCCGGACACCAGCCAGTTCCACATCATCCAGCCGCAAGTGGTGAAGTAGAACAAGCGGTCGCCGGGCTGCACGTCGCTGTGTAGCTGATGCTCCTTGAGATGCTGCAGCAGCGCGCCGCCATGGCAGTGCACGATGCATTTGGGAACGCCGGTGGTTCCCGAGGAAAACATGATGAACAGCGGGTGCTCGAAAGGCAGCGGCACGAAATCGATCCGGCCGGCGGTGAACGGCGCAATGAAGTCGGCGTAGCGCTGGCCTTTGCGCAGCGCGGCAACGTCCGGGCTTGGGTCGAGGTAGGAAACCACGACACAGCGCTCGACGGTCGACATCTGGGCGGCAATCTGCAGATTCTTGGCCGTGCAGTCGATGCGCTTGCCGTTGTACCAGTAGCCATCGACGCAGAGCAGCACCTTGGCTTCGATCTGCCCGAAACGATCGAGCACACCCTGGACACCAAAGTCGGGCGACGCCGACGACCAGATGGCGCCGAGCGAAGCCGTGGCCAGCATGGCGATCAGGGCTTCCGGCATGTTCGGCAGGTAGGCGGCGACGCGATCGCCGCGACCGACGCCGGTCGCCTGCAGGGCCTGCGCACAGCGTGAGACTTGCGCGTACAGCTCGGCCCTGGAGAGACGTCGTTTGACCTGGTCTTCGCCCCAGAAGACCAGGGCGTCGGTGTCGGCCTGGTCTACTTCTTCGCCGCCGCTGCACAGCAGATTCTGCGCGTAATTGAGCTGCGCTTGCGGGAACCAGCGCGCGCCAGGCATGCGCTTGCCGTCTTCGAGAATGCGCTCGCCGCGTTCGCCGAGCACTCCGCACTCGTCCCAGACCGACGTCCAGAACGCCTCCGGCTCGGCCACCGACCAGCGCCAGAGGCTGGGATAGTCGCTGCAAGCGGCATTCCAGCGGCTATTGACGGCAGCCATGAAAGCGCTGAGCCGGGCGCCGGCGATACGTTCGGCGCTTGGGCGCCAGAGAGCCTGCTGGTCCATGTCCCCTCCTCCTTGCTGCGATGTAAAAAGCATTTAGGCGATTGCCGGAAAAGAACCTACCAGATTGCGCCGGATTTTCGGTCGTCTTCAAGGCGCGACAACAGGCGCATAGTCGAACTACGTAACTGTTGTCGTAACACAGAAGACGGGCGAAAAGACAAGCAAGATGGTAGGTTCTTTGACAGAAATCGCCTTACGACAACTGTGCTCGCCACTCCTCGGGAATCGGCACCGACTTGCCGCTGGCCACGTCCATCCAGACGATCTTGGAATCGCCGGTGGCGTAGAGGGTCTCCTTGTCTTGCAGGCGAATCTCGTAATGCGTCTGCACGCTGCTGCGGCCGGGATGAGCGCAGAACATACGTACTTCGACGAGGCCCGGGTAGTTGAGCGGCACCAGGAAGGTGCACGCGGCGTTGATGATCACCGGTGCCGTGCCGCGCGGCAGCACCTTGAAACCCAGTGTTTCGAGGTACTCGACGCGACACTGCTCCATGTAGCGAAAATAGACGGTGTTATTGACGTGTCCGTAGGCGTCCATGTCGCCCCAGCGGATGGACATCAGGCTGGTCTGGACGAGCTTGCGTTGGCTTGTTGGCATGGTGCTTCCTGTACTTGATGCACGGCGACTGCTGAAAAGGTACGCCGACGATTGGCGATCGCCGGCGCGGGTGCACGAAAACGGCCAAACCGCCGGCGGGCCGCCTTCCTCGCTGACGGTCATGACATTTCGGATGAAAGCCATGACCGTCCCCCCCTGACCCTTCTCCCGCGAGGAGAGAAGGGAGTTTCGTGAGTCGCTTACGCGACTTTCACATTACAGCTGCCTAGAACATGTCTTCCGGCAAAGCCATCACGCCGACGGCACCGTCGGTGACGCTACTCGCCAGCCCGGCTGCCCGCGACAGGATGTGGTCGGCGTAGAAACGCGCGGTGACCACTTTTGCCGCGTAGAAGGGATCGGCGTCGCCGGCGTCGATTTTGCTCTGCGCGATCACTGCCGCGCGCGCCATTTGCCAACCGCCGGCGACGATGCCGAGCAAGGTCAGGAAGGGAACCGAACCTGCCGATGCCGCACGAACATCGTTGCGATAAGTGGCCACCACCCAGTCGCCGGCTTCTGCCAGCGCCTCGACGCCAGCCGTCAAGCGCTTGCGAATGGCGACGAAATGACTGCCCGCCTGCCCGGCCAGTTCAGCCAGTTCGGCGTCAAAGGCACGCATGCTGGCGATCAGTGCCTGCAGCGTGGCGCCGCCTTCGCGGGCGATCTTGCGACCGATCACGTCGTTGGCCTGAATGGCCGTGGTGCCCTCGTAGATCGTCGAGATCTGCGCGTCGCGCAGGTGCTGCGCAGCACCGGTTTCTTCGATGTAACCCATGCCGCCATGCACCTGAATTCCCATCGACGCCATGCTCACCCCGCTCTCGGTGCTCCAGCCCTTGACCACGCCGATCATCAGATCGACGAAAGCCTGGTTGCGCTTGCGCTCGGCGGCGTCGGGATGGTGAATGGCGGCGTCGTGGGCGGCGGCAACCACATAAGCCAGCGCCCGTGTCGCCTCGGCGTGGGCGCGCATGGTCATCAACATGCGGCGCACGTCGGGATGCGCGATGATCGCCACTTTCGGCCCGCCACGCTCGCCGATATCGGTGCACTGGATACGGTCGCGGGCGTAGTCGCGCGCCCGCTGATACGAGCGCTCGCAAGCGGCAACGCCTTCCAGGCCGACGCCGAAGCGCGCGGCGTTCATCATGATGAACATGTACTCGAGACCACGATTCTCTTCGCCGACGAGGTAGCCGACAGCGCCGCCATGGTCGCCGAAAGCCATGATCGCCGTTGGGCTGGCGTGAATGCCCAGCTTGTGCTCGATCGATACGCAATAGGCGTCGTTGCGCTCGCCAAGGCTGCCGTCGTCATTGACCATGAACTTCGGTACGACGAACAGTGAAATGCCCTTGACGCCTTCGGGAGCCGTCGGTGTCCGCGCCAGTACCAAATGGACGATGTTCGCGGCCATGTCGTGGTCGCCATAGGTGATGAAAATCTTCTGCCCGAAAATCTTGTAGCTGCCGTCGGCCTGCGGCTCGGCACGGGTGCGCACGGCGGCCAGGTCGGAGCCGGCATTCGGCTCGGTGAGGTTCATGGTCCCGGTCCACACGCCGCTGACCATCTTTTCCAGATAGTCCTTCTTGAGCTTCTCGGAACCGGTGAGCACCAACGCCTCGATGGCGCCGTTGGTCAGCAAGGGGCACAGAGAAAAGGAGTGATTGGCCGACTTCCACATCTCGGCAACCGCCGCCGCAAGCACCTTCGGCAGGCCCTGACCGCCCCACTCCGGCTCGCACGCCAGCGCCGTCCAGCCACTGTCGGCGAACAGCTTGTAGGCCTCCTTGAAGCCGGCGGGCATGGTCACCGCCTTGTCGTGCCACTTGGCGCCTTCGAGGTCACCCGGAATGTTGAGCGGCGACAGCACTTCCTCGGCAAACTTGGCGGCCTCTTCGAGAACCGCGTCAACGAGATCGGGCGTGGCCTCTTCGCAACCGGGAAGCTGCGCCACCTGTTCGAGCCCGGCGAGTTCATTGAGCACGAACTGCATATCGCGGATTGGGGCAAAGTATTCACTCATTTCATTCTCCTTCAAATTCGCCAGGGGAAACGGTCATCAGCGGCAAGACCGTTGGGGATGGATTGTAGGTACTTGTCGGTACTATTCGCGGCGCTATTTTGGGTGCAATTGCGGGTGCTATTGCGGGTGCTATTGCGGGTGCAATCGATCTCGCAATAGCCGTCGCCTTCGCCTGCGCTCATCACTTTTTTCCGAGGAACTGCACATCGTCAAAGTCGGCGAGAAGATCCGGTCGATAAACAGCAAACAGGGTCGCCATCATTCCCGACAGCCAGGCCTCGGAAAAACCGAGCAGCAGAAAATAGGGTAGATATTCGGCAGCCAGGTAATCACCGTCGTAGGTCCCCGCCAGCACCAACAGCGTGCACGCCGCCAGGCCGACCGCAATCACTGCCAGCGCCGCGGCAAAGAAGCCCTTGCAGAAGATGTACACGAACATGTGGCGCGGCAGCAAGTGATCGACCAGGCGATGTAGCGTATGACTGACGGCAACGCCAACGCCGGCCATCAGCAAGGCGTTTATGGCAAAGCTTTGCCAGCCGGCAAAACCATTCAGGCCGACCCCGAGCAGCACCAGACAGAGGCCGATAAAAGCCAGCGCCCAGCCGAAGCACAGGGTAAACACCGTTGCCCCGAGCAGGTGCAGCGAAAGGCCGGGTTTGACCCCGGCCTGCAGGTGCCAGAGTACGATCAGGGCAACGATGGTCGCCAGGAAGGCATTCAGGCGTGCGCCGTCGGCCAGCACAGGCCACGGCGCCCGCCGCAGGGCAAGCAGCGCGACCCCGACGAAGGCCATCCAGGACAGCAGTAGCCACCCACTCCCGAGGAGGCCGTCCGGCAGGTTCACGCTGCCCGTTGCCCGACTGTGTTCAGCCGAGCTCGGCGAGCAATGCCGGCAGGACCTCGAAGAGGTCGCCGACCAGGCCGTAATCGGCAACCTGGAAGATCGGTGCCTCGGCATCCTTGTTGATGGCGACGATCACCTTGCTGTCCTTCATTCCCGCCAGATGCTGAATCGCACCCGAGATGCCGACGGCGATGTACAACTGCGGCGCAACGATCTTGCCGGTCTGGCCCACCTGGTAGTCGTTGGGAGCGTAGCCGGCATCGACTGCCGCCCGCGAGGCACCCACCGCAGCGCCCAGCTTGTCGGCCAGCGGCTCGAGCAGTTTGTGAAAATTGTCGCCGTTAGCCATGCCGCGACCGCCGGAGACGATGATTTTGGCGGCCGAGAGTTCGGGACGCTCGGACTTGGTCAGTTCGCGATTGATGAGCTTGCTCTGCGCGAGATCGGGACCGGCAGCCAGGCTTTCGACGGCGGCGCTGCCCCCCTCGCCCGCCGCTTCGAAAGCGGTCGTACGCACGGTCAGCACCTTGACGGCATCGCTCGACTGCACGGTGGCCAGGACGTTGCCCGCGTAGATCGGGCGAACAAAGGTGTCCGGCGCTTCGACGGCGACGATCTCCGAGATCTGCGCGACGTCGAGCAGCGCCGCGACGCGGGGCATGAAGTTCTTGCCGATCGTTGTTGCCGCGCTGACGATGTGGCCATACGCAGCCGCATTGGCCACGACCAGTGCGGCAAGGTTTTCGGGCGACTGGTCAGCGTATTGAGGGGCATCGGCGAGCAGGACCTTGCCGACGCCGGCGATTTTCGCCGCCGCTTCGGCGGCAGCCGCGCAGCCGCTGCCGGCAACCAGCAGATGAAGCTCGGCGCCGATCCGGGTCGCCGCAGTCACGGCATTGAGCGTCGCCGCCTTGATCGAAGAATTGTCGTGTTCAGCAATGACGAGTATGGCCATGATCAGATCACCTTCGCTTCAGTCTTGAGTTTCATCACCAGGTCGGCGGCGTCGGCCACCTTGATGCCGGCGCTACGCTTCGGCGGCTCGGCGACCTTCAGGGTTTTCAGGCGCGGCGTCACGTCAACACCCAAGGCTTCCGGGTTGGTCGTCTCGAGCGGCTTGCGCTTGGCTTTCATGATGTTCGGCAGGGTCGCGTAGCGCGGTTCGTTGAGACGCAGGTCGGTAGTCAGTACCGCCGGCAGTCCGATTTCGATGCTTTCCAAACCGCCGTCGATCTCGCGGGTGACCGTCGCCTGCTGACCGGCAACGACAATTTTGGAGGCAAAGGTCGCCTGCGGCCAGCCCATCAGGCCAGCCAGCATCTGTCCGGTCTGGTTGGCGTCGTCGTCGATCGCCTGCTTGCCACAGATGACGATCTGCGGCTGCTCCTTCTCGCACACCGCCTTGAGCAGCTTGGCGACCGCGAGCGGCTGCAGGTCGACATCGCTCTGGATCAGGATGCCGCGGTCGGCGCCAATGGCCATCGCCGTGCGCAGGGTTTCCTGACAGTTGGCCACGCCGGCCGAAACGGCCACCACTTCGCTGGCGATCCCGGCTTCCTTGAGACGTACCGCTTCTTCAACAGCGATCTCGTCGAAAGGGTTCATCGACATCTTGACGTTGGCCAGATCAACGTTGCTGGCGTCCGCCTTGACGCGCACTTTGACGTTGTAATCCACCACTCGTTTGATTGGCACGAGAATCTTCAAAACTTTCTCCTTTATCACTGCAAGGTAATCGACATTGATCGCGACCAAGGCAACAGCCCGCGGATAACAGCGCTGACCGTTGACCGGAAAACAGGCCATACTCTGTCGTATGGATGGCGTACGGTACCGTATGGAAAAACAGCTGTCAACACCGTCGGCGAGGACAGTGCGACGCTAGCCAGCAATATTGCCTCAGTTACGCGATTCAGGAAAGCCCCGCTCGTCAGCATGGTCACGACGCATGGAGCCGACAACCAGCGTTTGACATTGCCGAACGCGCACCGGACAATAGCCCATACTATGTCGTATGGATGGTGTGTGCCAAGCGACCGCTACTGTTACCGTTTGCCCGACGCGCGAGACCAATTAAGGAAGCAGCCAAGGATGAAAACCGAGAAGACCAGCGCCCGCGTAAGGCTCGACCGTGACGAATGGATCGAAGCGGCCATTGATGTTCTCGCCGAGCAAGGGCTGCAGGGGATGCGCATCGAAGTCCTGGCCAAGAACTTCGGCGTCACCAAAGGCAGCTTCTACTGGCATTTCAAGGACCGCCAGGATCTGGTCGACGGCGTCCTCGAAACCTGGCGCGACGGCCGCATCCGCGATATCAACAAGCAGACGGGCGCCAGTACTGGCCACGAGCGCGAACAGCTACTGCATCTGATCGATGTCTATGGCGCAACGCGCAACCGCAAGGGGATCTCGATCGAACTGGCGGTGCGCGAATGGGCCCGACGCGACGCCCAGGCGGCGGCCATCGTCGAGGAAGTCGACACCTGGCGCCTGGAATGCACACGCCAACTCTTCGTCCGCCGCGGCCTCTCCGACGACGAAGCCAAGAGCCGCAGCCTGCTGCTCTACGCCTATGTCTTCGGGCAAAGCCTGATGGCCTGCGAGCGCTACGATCCGGCGGTTGGCGAGCTCAAGCACTGGATTGCCGAACTGATCGTCAAGGAGTAGAGCCCATGAAAGCTTCACCAATCCCGTCCGGGAGCGAACCCTCGCGCATCGAGATCGATGCCCTCGAAGTACCCGCGATCGTCGAGTTCGGCGCCTCGTGGTGCGGCTACTGCCGTGCCGCCGAGCCATTGATCGCCCAGGTCCTGGCCAATCATCCGCAGCTCGCGCACATCAAGATCGAAGACGGCCCTGGCCGCTCCCTGGGACGATCATTTCGCGTAAAGCTCTGGCCGACCCTGGTCTTCATGCACCGTGGCAAGGAAGTCGCGCGCCTCGTCCGGCCTGGCGATGCGCGCGAAATCGAGCGTACGCTCGCACAGTTTCCAGCCACCGTGTAAGTGCCCGCGGCCGGCAAGCGCGTGTGCAGCACGCCACAAGTGGCCGTTCGAAGTCGTGCCGCAAGCGTATCAATGCCGGCAGACGGCGACCGCTTTCAGCTTGGCCGCGACCGCCTATCAGGGGCTTGCCGGGCCAACTGCGAGAAGTCAACTGCGCTTGGTGGGCGCTCATACGCGGCCCTCGCCGGCGCTTGATTTCCTGTCCATCGGCGATGCTGGCGACCTAGCTTTCACCAGGGAGGTGCGACCCCACATGAAGATCGTCCTGGCACCAAATGCCTTCAAGGGCAGCCTCGCCGCCATGGCTGCCGCTGTGGCCATGGAGCGCGGAGTGCGCGCGGCTTTCCCCGCGGCAGAGGTTATCAAAGTCCCCGTGGCGGACGGGGGCGACGGGTTGACGGAAGTGCTGATCGATGCGCTGGATGGCCAGGCGCGGGTGGTCACGGTGCGCGGCCCCCTCTGCGAGCCGATTCAGGCGACCCTGTGTCATGTCCCGGCCTTGGGGCTGGTGGCGGTGGAGATGGCGGTGGCCAGCGGCCTGGCCCTGCTCACCCCGCAGCAGCGCAACCCAAGCCTGACTACGACCTATGGAACCGGCGAGCTAATTCGTGCAGCACTGGATATGGGAGTTCGCCACGTCGTCGTGGGTATCGGCGGCAGTGCCACCAACGACGGCGGCGTTGGCATGGCGACCGCCCTGGGCATGCGCTTTCTTGACGTCGCTGGTAAGCCGGTGCCGCCGGTCGGCGGTGCCCTGCGACAAATCCACCGCATCGATGCTGGCGGACTGGATCCCCGCCTGGCCAGGCTGCGCTGTGAAGCCATCTGCGACGTCGATAACCCACTGCTCGGAGCGCGTGGTGCGGCCCATGTCTATGGCCCGCAGAAGGGCGCCTCGCCGGCACAGGTGGAGGAACTCGACGCAGGTCTGGCCCATTTGGCCGATGTCATCGCCTCTGACCTGGGACGGGACGTCCGTGACCTCCCGGGAGCCGGCGCCGCTGGCGGGCTGGGGGCCGGGCTGCATGCTTTTCTGGGCGCCGAACTGCGCCGTGGCGTGGACCTGGTGTTGGACCTGGTAGGGCTTGATGCCCATCTCAGCGGAGCCGATCTGGTCATCACGGCTGAGGGCCAGATCGACTTCCAGACCGCCTTCGGTAAGGCCCCGGCCGGGGTCGCCCAGCGGGCCAAGGAGCGGGGCATTCCGTGCATGGCCATCGCCGGCGGCATCGGCGATCGCCTCACCGATTTGCACCACATCGGCATCGACGCCGTCTTTAGCCTTTGTCACGGCCCAATGACCCTCAAACAGGCCATGCAGGGGGGGGCTTCGCTCCTGCAAGCGGCGACGGAACAAGTGGTGCGCTGTTTCTTCAGCGCCTCCCGCCCAGTGCGCTAGTGTCGTGCCGCACTCCGTGTCGCATTTCCTCAAGCGCCGGCGACGAAAGGAGTTCTGGTTTCTCCAACCTCACGGTGATGCCACTGCCCTTTCCTGCAATGCTGAAACTTTCGGAGCTCAGGTCGTAGCCGACAGAATACTGCACTGCTCTCGGCAAACTTCAGGATGACGGTAGCTTCCGACTTGCTGCCCAGGTTGACCTTCTGATGAGCTCGCATAGACATAAACCCAGCGTTTGTATTCCACTTCGACCACCTAAAAAACCTCCAATATTTCCACAACCTCCCTCCTCAATTGCCTTGCAAACTGGCTCCATGTTGAGTGACGTGAGGAGAATCAAGTGACTAAATATTGGCTGGCTTTGCTCGGAACAGTGGTCGTCTGGCCGACGGTAGTCATAGCACAGGAAAGGCTGCCCCATCCCGTTGTCAGTACCGGCCAACGACTCTGTTATGACGATTACCGAGAAAATGCTTTCCTCCCGGCTGGACGATGGTTTCATGGTGAGGATGCTAAAAACATTACTCGGTCGATGCGTTATGCCCTGGGTACAGATGGGCTGTGTCTTCTTGACCTGAGTCGCCAATCCGAGGCAAATCGATCACCAATCGCGCCTTTCCTCAATACGAAGTATTTTGCATTTGCTTACGGCTTTCCCGAAGAAGGGGAGCGTTCGACTGATTCGCAATCTTCCTCTGCGACGCTTTATGCAGATCACGGCAGCAAGCTTATCGGGTAAATTTTGCTGACGGCAGGATCAAGGCTTACGACCCAAGTAAGGGCTGATTAACACGTTTTTCCCGTCGAGCCAGAAACGCAAGGAATTGACTGCATTGAAGCAGCAGTTTCGCGAATCGATTAAATCAGCGTTTCCTTGGAGCCCTCGCGCATCTCCCCGAGCGGGGGCGCACGGGCGGCCATCAGGCGCGGCGGCGATGTCGGCTCCCACGGAAGTGTCAGGATGTTGCGCGCGGCGCACGCGGTGACCATGTGCTTGGTAGCGATCGAGCGACTTGCGCTCCAGCTGCAAAGCAGCGCCCTGGCGGCACCCAGGGCGCGCCTCGGCACGACAGTTTCAGCACGACAATCGCGGGGGGGGGGGATTTCAACATGCATTTCTCATGCCGCAGCGATAGCGCAAGCACTCGCTCGCCGGGTCACTCGGCGCGCCAGGAAGGCAGGTAGTCAACGGCCCAAGGGCTTGCTGCGTTACGTGGGATTGCCACACAACTACAAGGCCAGCATGAAACGTCTCCTCTTCGCCGCCGTACTGCTCGTCGCCACCTCGGCGGCGCTTTCCACCGACATTGGCGTCTCGGTAAGTATTGGCCAACCCGGCTTCTATGGTCGCATCGACCTTGGCGGCTATCCAACACCGCAACTGATGTACCCGCAGCCGATCATCATCGAGCGGGTACCGGTCGTGCGCCCGCCGATCTACCTGAACGTTCCCCCCGGCCACGCAAAGCACTGGAGCAGGAATTGTCACAAGTACCGTGCCTGCGGGGAGCGGGTCTACTTTGTTCAGAACAACTGGTACCAGCGCGAATACATTCCCTACTATCAGGGTCAGCAGCGCTATCGCCGTGAGGAATACCGTGACGAATACCGCCGCGACTACCGACGCGACGCCCACCAATACCAAGAGGATGAACGCCGGGATGACCATCATGGCAAACAGCAGAAAGACAAGGGCTACGGCAACTACGGCAAGCATGGTGGAGATCGCCGGGATTAGCGATTGCGGGCGCGCGCAGCGGCTTTCGGTGTTACGGCTGGATGCGTACAATCGGCCAGAAATGGCCGCCGGCTGCGCAAAGCATTTCCAGCAATGTGAAGTGGTTGGCGCGAGCGATGGACAGAGCCGGGGCCGAAGACTTCGATTTCCGGTGGCAGCAGACTGCCGCCTGATGACTGCCTGCGCGGATGCGCGTGCTTAGGCGATTTCTGTCAAAGAACATACCATCTTGCTTGTCTTTTCGCCCGTCGTGTGTGTTACGACAACAGTTGCATAGTTCGACTATGCGCCAGTTGTCGCGTCTTGAAGCCGACCGAAAATCCGGCGCAATCTGGTACGTTCTTTTCCGGCAATCGTCTAAGCTGACACCAGGCGCTTGGTAACGCAGGAATTATCACCCGCGCCACGGAAAAAAAAAAGCGCGAAACGGTAACGCCATTCAAGAAGGATAGGTACATGTGAAGCACGCGACAAGATGATGTATGCCGCCACGCTTGCCGGAATCGCTTTCGGCAACACGGGCGTGCATGTGCCACATGGCATGGCTTACTCCGTGGCGGGACTGGTTCGCGACTATCGCGCCGCGGGTTCTCCGCAGGACGAGCCGATGGTGCCGCACGGCATGAGCGTCATCGTCAATGCGCCCGCGGTGTTTCGGTTCACGGCGAGCGCCGCCACATCCACGCGGGGCACTGCCTCGGTGCAGAGGTAAAGGGGCCACCGACGAAGACGCCGCAGAAATCCTCGCCAGCCAGTTGATCAAGATGATGAAGTCTACCGGCATTGCCAACGACATCGGCGGGGTGGGTTATGGCGAAGCTGACTCGAGGCGCGGACCACGGGTGTCTGGGCGCAACAGCGCCTGCTGACCAACCCGCCGCGAGAAATCGTTCCGGACGACCTGCGCAAACTTTTTCGCGGCGGGGTGAGTTGTAATCGTTCACGCCCCCCATGCCGCGGTCGGGATGGTAGGAAGCGCGGGAAGCTGTAACCCTTTGCGAGCGGCAGCAATGACGGTGCCGAGGTACTGCCAGGCGGAGGCACCGCGGCGGCGACAGGTCTCGATGACGCTGGCCAGGAGAGCAAAGGCGCGGGATCCTTCTTCGGAACGGGTGCCGTGACTGATGCGGCGTGAAATGACCCAGTGTCGCAACGCCTGTTCGGCGGCGTTGTTGGAGAGCGGCAGCAGGGGCTCCGCGAGCGGTCGCAGGATGACTTTCCAGTCATAGAGGAACTCGCGCACAACACTGCGCAGGGCCGGATGTTCATCCGTCTGATGCCGCTCGCACAGGTGCCTTAGCCGTTTGACCTCGGCGGCGTAGCGCTCAGGCAGCGCTTGCGGCGGCGGATCGAGCCGCGCCGCGTAGATGGCCGCCATCAGCGCTGTCAGGATAGCTTCCATCTCCTGCCCAACCCGGGACACCCGGCCATCGCTCGATTCGGCCAGCCCCCGCAGCTTGCGCATCAGGTGCGGCCAGCAGCGCAGGCGGTTTTCCCAGTTTCTGTAGACCCCGTAACCATCGCTGATGAGAATGCCGGTATAGCCGTCTTGCAGGGCGTTCTCAAGCATCTCCCGGGTGCGTGGGCCGATGAGGTACAGCACCGTAGAGGTGCTGACCAGTGCCCACAACCACAGCAGCACGCCGGATTCCGGCCACGACGTTTCATCGATGTGCAACTGCGCCACCTGCACGACGTCGGCCACCAGCGCGTCCTCCAGTGGGAAGCTGGCACGGCCCGCCTCCCGGATCGTCTCATCGATCACGCCGGTGCTCAGCGTCAGGTCGAAGACTTCCCGCAGGAGCTCGCGAATGCTCGCTCGTGACAGACGCATCCGCAGCGCGAGCAGAACGATCACGCCGGCCAGACGAGGACCCACCAAGCGCCATTCGCCCAGCTCAACCTTTTCCCACTGGGCGTCGGGCGGCGCCCGCCAAGGCATGGCACGGCTGACGTGCCCGCAAGCGCAGCGCACTTCAAGCAGCGTGTGACGCGTCACGCTGAACATCAGCCCGATGCTGCCCTCGACTGGCGGCGCGATGTCGATCTCGTCCCAGGCCGTGTAAGCCTGCGACTCGGCATCCTCCGCCAGGGCTTCACCACAAGCCGCGCAGTTCTCGGGTCGGTGCACGCAACGGTCAGTAACCGCCAGTTTTTGCGTGCGACCATGGCCCGGACTACCCGTTTGTTTGCCCGGTCGCTTCCCCGAGCCCTTTCCGGACGATGGGCCCTTGGTTACCGGCGGCACAGTCTCTTGTGCCGGCGCCGGGCCCTCTGCCGTGGCGCCAGCACCATCGGCAGCGCCAGCCTGGGCTGGCGCGCCTTTCTCCACGCCTGGGGCGCGCGCCTTCTCCCACGGGGCCTTTGTGCTCGGCGGCCGCGAGCTGTTGCCCGGGTTTTGATTCAGCTGATCCTGCAACGCCTTGACGTCGTGCAGCAGTCGCTTCGATACTTCCAGCAATAGCTCCGCCGGCAGCTTCTTCAGCCACTCGTCGTCCATCTGGAAGAGATCATGCTTGCTCAGGCGCATCCCGTCGCGGCTATCGTGTCGTCGTCATGGTCATGAATTATGCCGCAAAACATGGTGTTGGCGGCGTTTCTTAAGGGGAAGTGAACGGTTACGGTGAGTTGGAATGGGTTTATTCTCATGCTCTGCAAGAAATCCAGAAACGGAATTTTTGCTGACGGAAGGAGATTTGATGGGTCGATTACTATTTGGTTTGCTGGCTGCTTTTTTGATCGGACACGTTGGAGAGGTGAGTGCTGCTGACACTGCACAGTCGATCGAAGCGCATCAACAAGCATCGTTTCGCGCCATGGAGCGTAACGACTTTGTTAGCGCAGAAGCCGAGGCCCAACGCGCCCTGGAAACTGCCGAGCGCGTGCTCGGGCCTGAACACTCTCGTACTGTCGAATCGCTTAGTTTGCTAGCAATCGTATATCGCGGAAAAGGACGGAACGAAGAAGCAAAACCATTTGCCGAGCGTGCTCTTGCTATCTCTGAAAAGACCATTGGCCCTGAGCACCTAGAAACCGCGGCGTTAATGTCAATAATGGCATCTATCTATTTGAATACAGGCGATGTTGCCAAGGCGGAATCCCTGCTGCGCCGTTCTGTTTCCATTAAGGAAAAGGGGTTTGGGCCGAATCATCCGTTTGCCGCAATTTCGTCGTCGACTCTGGCAGATCTGCTGACAGCAAAGGGGGAGTATGTCGAAGCCGAGCGGCTCAACAAGCGCGCCCTGGTGGCTGTTGAAAAGGCGTGGCCTGCTGACGACCCATCTATCCCGGTCGGACTTCGTGCGAATATTCCGATAATTATGGAGGGATTGGCTCAAGTTCACCTCGGGCAACTACGACTTGAAGAAGCTGAGAAACTCGTTGCGCGTGCCTTCAGTCTCAGGATGTCGATCGTTGGAGCTGATCATGTCTCCATGGTAGGCAATCGAAAGATTCTTGGGGATATATACCTGGCGTGGGGAAGAAATGCTGAAGCCGAGAATTCTTATCGCGAGGCGCTACGCATTATGGAGAAGGCGATCGGCAGTGAAAATGAGGTCGTCTCGAATTTACTATCAGCTATCGCCGATTCCTGCGAGATGCAAGGGAAATATGATGTGGCAGCACAGATTTATACTCGTTGTGTTGCAATTGACGAGAAGATTTTTCCTCTTGGGCACCCCGTTCGTACGGAGCATTCGAAGCGTTACGCAAATATTCTGAAAGTTACAGGAAGAGCCAAGGAGGCTGATCAAGTTCAGCAGCGGTCTCAAGGAAAGTGATGATCCGGGTAAGGCTTAGGCGGCCACAAACAGCGACAATCGGGCGGAGACCACGATACTCGTCGGTCTCTGTGCGGAGCGGCCGGCGAGCACGCTGCGCTATTGGGCGGCCGACCGCCGTCGGCTCGATCGGCCATTGGCGCCCTACGGTCGCGGCTTGCCGGCTAGTGATAGCGTGCTCGCTTCCTGGCTGGCAGCGACACTCTTGTAGTGCGCTCCCGTACCCGCTTCGACGGCCGGCATTCCCCATTCGTGGAGAACTCTCGTCGCGCCACGTTTTCTCTGCTTACTGCGCGTGTTTTTCGCTCCGCTGTTGGAACGTCCAGTCAATCGTTCTCGTGACCAGCGCCTCGCACCACACAGCGTCGACGACTGGCGACGGATCATCAATGACATCTTCGTAGCGCAGGACTACACCAAAGAGCGTCAGGCTGCCGAAGGCCTCGACGTCCGGTGGCAACGAGCAAAGCACGTTGCGTAGCAATTCCGACAGCATTACCAGGTTGTGGGTAAGCGGCTACGCTAGCTCGCAACCGGACAGCACAACCTTGATGGCTTTTTCAACTGCCTGCTGAGCATGCAAGCCGAGTACCCAGGCGGGAGCATCCGGATCATCGCGCAGTCGACGCAGGACCTAGAGATCACCCTTGGCGCGAGCCAACAGCGCCAGAGCGTGCTCAATGTTCACGCAGCGCATTCATGAACCAGCCCTTCCCGTGACGCGCGCCATGCCGTGTCGGGAACAGCCTGCACTGGTGCATGGATGTGGTCTTTGGCGACGATCAGATGCGGGCTTGCACCGATCATGCCGCGCACAACTTGGCTGTCCTGCGCCAGTTCGTCTTGAATCTCCTCCGCCTTCCCCCGGTGAAGCGCAAGGGTGGCCTCAAGACTCAGCGCCTGATCGCCGCTACTTCCGATTCCTTCCGTGCCGAGCTCCTGGGTCTTGTATAAGATTCATGCGATTGTCCTGTCCTGCCTGTAGGCGGTTTGTTGAGCTGAGGAATCTCGCCAGCGGAGTCCGAGGCCATTTCTCTCGTCGTAAAGCACAGGCCCGCCTGAAGGTCGGGGGCCACTCTTGCTGATCTGAGATGCGACAAGATGCCACACGACGATTGGTCGCTGGCCGGGCATACTTGGGATAGCCGATAGTCGTGATTACCGACGATCGAATGTTTCACCCGCTTTCCACGGAGGTAGGTATGCAGTTCTTCAAGACTGTCTTGTTGGCCCTGGCGCTGATCGTTTCCGGTTTGTCGAACCCAGTCTTCGCCGGGGATAAGGATCCCTTGTTCATCGCTTTATCGAGCGATGCGACACGGCGGGTTGGCCACGTTCTGCATTTTGCCGAGCTTCAACGCGCCAGAGGACACTCGTTGACGATTTGGCTGAACGAGAGCGGCATCCTTCTCGCGTCCAGGAAGTACGCGGAGAAGCATGCCGATCATCAAAAGGCGCTCGCCGAACTGATGAGCAAGGGTGCGACGGTATTGATATGCCACTACTGCATGCAGCAATTCGACGTCGAAGCGTCGGACTTGTTGCCGGGATTCAAAATCGGCAGCCCGGAGCTGCTTGGTAACGCCTTGTTCAAGGACGACACCAAGACCTTGTCGTGGTGAGCGCCTGACCACGAGGCGTTGATTCTGGCGCTGCGTCAACCGGCACCGGTGAAAAAGGAGCGAAGAAAGGGGTAGGACCGGGTGCAAATGACAGGCGCTGTCTGAAACCTTCCGCCATGCCTGTCGAAGCTCCGGCCGCGACGAGGCGGCATTCAGCCAGCACGGCCGGCTCACTATCGGCAAGGTACGCGATGAGAACACGACTCACCGGCTTGCTTCGGGTCTTGCGCCTGATCTGCCTGCTCACTGTCGTCGCTGTCTATTGCTCGCCAGTCGCTGCCGATGCGTCGCTGTGGATCGACCACGACACCGCTGGCGAACGGCAGGTGCATTTGTACTTCTTCTGGACTCGGAGCTGCCCGCATTGCCAGGCGGCGACTCCGTTCGTCGAGGCGCTGTCGGCCCGCTATCCATGGTTGCTGGTGCACAGTGGCGACGTCAGCAGCGACGCGGAAGCGGCCAAGGCGTATGTCGCCATGGCGGAGGCTCTGAGTCAAGAAGCGAGTAACGTTCCAGCCTTTATCTTCTGTGGCCGCATGACCGTCGGTTTCGATCGGCCGGAAGGAACCGGGCACGCGCTGGAGGAAGGACTGCGCTTGTGTCGCGAAACGGGCATGCCGGCAACGTTTGAGCCCGCTGCGGCAATGGCGCGGGTGCCGAGTGTCGATCTCCCGTTGCTCGGCAGGGTGACGGCCGAGCAGCTGTCGTTGCCAGTTTTCACCCTGATCATCGCCGGACTCGATGCTTTTAATCCCTGCGCCTTCTTTGTGCTCCTATTCCTGCTTTCGCTGCTCGTCCATGCGGGCAGCCGCCGACGCATGCTCTTTATCGGCGCCGTCTTCCTCTCCTTCTCGGGCCTGATCTACTTCGTGTTCATGGCCGCCTGGCTGAACGCTTTCCGCTGGCTGGGCGAGATCGCGATGGTTACGACGGTGGCAGGGATGCTGGCGATAATCATCGCGCTGATCAACATCAAGGACTATTTCTGGTTCAAGAAGGGGATCTCGCTGAGCATCTCCGACACGGCCAAGCCCAGGCTCTACCGGCACGTGCGCGGGCTGCTGCGGGCGGACAGCATGCCGGCGCTGACGCTCGGCACGGTTACCCTGGCGGTGGCGGCAAATTCGTATGAGCTGCTGTGTACCGCCGGATTCCCGATGGTCTATACGCGGCTGCTGACCCTGTCTGACTTGTCCCCCTGGCAGCACTATGCCTATCTGGGACTCTACAGTTTGGTCTATGTGATGCCGCTGATGATCATCACACTGGTGTTCACCTGGACCCTCGGCTCGCGCAAGATGTCCGAGAGCGAAGGGCGGTTCCTCAAACTGCTTTCCGGCAGCATGATGCTGGGACTGGGCGTTCTGCTGCTTGTTGCACCGGCGGCGCTCAACGATCTGCGCGTGGCACTGGCCTTGCTGGCCGGCGCGCTTGGTGGTTCATGGCTGGTGCACCGGCTGATGTGTTCTCGAAAATCGTTCTCGATCTAGTCGCCGCCAAAGGGCGCGTTTCGAGAACGTCTGCCTTAGCGTGCCTTGTTGTCCGTTTTCCGAGCGGAAAGAGCGGTTGCCAGGGGCAGGAACAGCGTCAGCGGAGAGTCGGGCAAAGCGATAAATCCATGATGCCGGTAGAAGGCCACTGCCGCCTCGTCTTTACCGTCTACCATCAGGGCATAAGCCGCGATCTCCGAGCGAGCGGCACGGTCGAGCGCATCGGCCAGTAGCGCACCGCCTAGACCTTGCCCCCTGAATCCCTGATCGACGGCCAGGCGGCCCATGCGTACCGCTGGCACGGTCGGGTAGCGCGGTAGCTTCTTGCCGGTGCTGGCCGGAAGATCGGCGAGCAACAGGCTTGCCGACGCCAAGGTGTAGTAGCCCGCGATGCGGTGCCCCTCAGCCAACGCGACAAAACAGGCGACAACGCGTCGGCGCACATCCTGAGTGACGTGTTCCCGCAAGTAGCGGTCTAGCGGCTCGGAAGTACTGTTGAACTTCGTTCGGTCATGTGTCGCATCGAGCGGCGCGCTATTCACTCAGCGCGCAGCAACTTGCTACGGCGAGCGAAAGCACGTTCCAGGGCCGGCGACGGCTGAGGTGGCGACAGCAGCGCCTGAGCAAAGCACTCCTGATCGGCCATGGACAGGCGGATAACTTCGGCTTGCTCGATGGCGCGTTGTGCTGCGTCTTGAACGGCGGTGATCACGAAGTCGGTCATGGTCCGCCCCTGAAGTTCAGCAGCGCGCTTGAGCATCGAATGCAGATCGGTGCTGATCCTGGCTTCGAGGCGGACGGTAGAAATGGCTGCGGGCATAGTCTTGTCCTCCTGACGATGAGAGTACGGCAGCCTGCCGTACTCGTCAATTTCACCTTATCGTACGATTTTTCCCGTTTCGTGAGCAGATCCGTTGTTGAGCCCGTTAAAGCCGTCAGTTCAGCGAAGAACGTCGCGGTGTTCATGGCCGCCAGCTTCTCGGCGACAGCGGTCGCCACGAACTGGTGTTAGCATGAGTCAGCAACACGCAATTTATGGATTCCGGGTCGAATGCGAACGGCTTTCGGTTGCGCGCCGGTGCCTCGCGCCTGCCCTGCACCATGCGGCAGTTCACCAGGGCGCGTGTCTGCGGTCTCGGCCAAGTAGCACGAACCGGTTACTTCGCAGGGCTGCGCCGCGCCGAGAAAGGTGATGTTCATCTTGTTTCTCCACCCGCTGGAGCGATCCGTTCCGGGCTGTTTGTCGCCAGCCTGTCGAGCATATACGAGGGGGTATGAAACCGGCTGCCCTTCCGAAACCTGTGCCACGGAGGAGATGATGAGTTGTCCATTCCCGCCATCGCTCTGGTAGCTCTGGACGAATTTCTTTTCGAGTGTCGTCATCTCGACCACCACCACGGCGTCTTCCCAGCCCGCGACGGCCACTCGCTGCTGCAGTCCGCCGCTGGCGGAAACGCTGGCGCCGCGAAAATCGTTGAAGAGGCGCTGACGTCAATCGCTCTCGTCGGCGATCAGCAGCCTCGGATCCTGATGGATGACCTCGAGACCCTGCTCGGCGAGCCACACCCCCGAGTTCGACACTTTTCGCGTGCCGATCGCGTAAATTGCACCTCAATGCTTGCAAAAACAAGGCGTTAGTATTTTGGCCGAAACCGTCGTGTAGTGACACGTTATTTCGTTGAGGCTATTGCCTGTGGTCGATCTGGGCGCTACAGTAGCGACATGTTTGTGAAGATCACCACGTCGGGGCCGCGGCGCTACGTGAAGCTCGTCGAGGCCTACCGCGACACCGGCGGCGCCTCCCGCCAACGGGTCATCGCCACCCTCGGACGGATCGAAGCAGTGCGCGCCGGCGAAGCCGACTCGCTGGTCAATGGTCTGCTGCGCGCAGCGGGCAAGCCGTCCCTTGAAGAGGGCACCGGTGACGTGTCCTTCGCACCCGCCCTGTCGGTCGGCGATACCTGGCTGCTCACCGCCCTGTGGCAGGAACTGGGCTTCGCCGATGCCTTCCGCCGGGTATTGCGCAACCGCCGCCAGTTCGACGCCGAGCGCTTGTTGCGGGTGATGGTCTTCAACCGCCTCTGCGATCCCGAATCGAAGCTGGGCATCCTGCGCTGGCTGGAAGGCACCCGCGTTCCCGAAGTCGCCAGCGAAACGGTCACCCATCAGCATTTGTTGCGCACCATGGATACGCTGGCGGACTGCGCCGAGACGATGGATAAGGTCGTGGCCGGTCTTCTGCGCCCCTTGATCGACCAGGAGTTGTCGATCGTCTTCTACGATCTCACGACGATCCGTACCGAAGGCAGCACCGAACTCTCTGGCGAGGTCCGGCGCTTTGGCCTGTCGAAGGATGGCGGGATCGTCCGGCAGGTGATGCTGGGAGTGGTACAGACCGCCGAAGGCCTGCCGATTCATCACGAGGTCTTCGCCGGCAACAGCGGCGAGACGACGACGCTGGTGTCGACGATCGAGAAGGTCCTGGCGCGCTATCCGATCAAGCGGGTGGTGCTGGTTGCCGATCGGGGCTTGCTCAGTCTGGATAATCTGGAAGCCATCCGAGCGATTCGGGTGGGCGGTCAGCCACTGGAATTCATTCTGGCTGTTCCGGCCCGCGCGCTATGCCGACTTCGATACCTTGCTGGCCGAATTCCATGAGCAGCGTTGCCTGTCGGCAACCGAAGAGGTCGTCGGTGAATTGGAATGGCAGGGCTTTCGTCTGATCGTGGCGCATCGCCCCGACACCGCCAGCGAACAGGGTCAGGCGCGGGATGCACGCATCGCGGCGCTCGAGGCCGATGCGGCAAGGTGGGCGGGCAAGCTCGATGGTCAGGATTCCGGCCAGACCCACCGTGGCCGGAAGTTGTCGGATGCCGGCACGACGGCCCGCTTCTACCGCGCTGTCACAGAGGCCCACCTGGCGAACATCATCAAGGTCAATCTGGCGGCGGACGTATTCACCTACGAGATCGACCCGCGGGCCTTGAGCCGTGCGCACATGATGGACGGCAAGCTGATCCTGGTCTCGAACATGCCGGATCACACGCCGGCCGAGATTGTGGCGCGCTACAAGGCGCTGGCCGACATCGAGAGGGGCTTTCGTGTGCTGAAGTCAGAGATCGAGATCGCGCCAGTCTTCCATCGCCTGCCGAACCGGATTCGCGCGCATGCCTTGATCTGTTTCCTGGCGCTGGTGTTGTATCGGGTGCTACGCATGCGCCTGAAGGCCAGGGATAGCCAGTTCTCGCCGGAGCGTGCGCTGGAAATCGCGCGGCGCATTCAGTTTCACCAGATCACCTTGCATCAACGTCAGTCGGCGTCAGGCCTGTCGGCCATGACGCCACAACAGAAGGAGCTGTTCGAGACCGTCGCCCTGCCAGAACCGTCCGCCAAGCGTTTGTAGTGCCAATTTCACTTACGTGAATTGCGCATATTCAATGGCTTACGGGTTTTGCTGTCGAACTCGGGCACACCGAGTTCCTGCCTTCGCCATCGGCGAGCGACAGCGCCCTTTGTCCGTCCTGCAGCAGTCTTGCTCGGTGTACCAGGAAGCGGTTCTGTGCCAAACAAATATTGTTCGCCAGCTTCGTGGTAACGATTGCGCCACATCGCTTCCGGACTCATTGAACGAATATTCCCGGTCATCGATCGTTGTGCTGAAACCCACAGCGCAGCATCCCAGAATGGTTTCTGCAGCCATCCGTGGCAGCAGCGAGCACGCCGCGTCTTCGCGCTTGCCGCGCTGGAAATTACCTCTCCGGCACTTCGATATAGTGCGCGGCGAGCCACTCACGATCAAGTTCCCAGCGCGCGTCCTTGATCCCGGGCTGCGCGAGGACGATCGCGCGCGCTTCAGCCTGTACTTCGCCGAGCAGCGTTTGCGCGGCAATGAACGTCGGATCGTTGGCATCCTTGGTATTGATTTCCGGATAGAGAACGGCCAGCGCCTTGAACGCCGGTACCTGGACGTTGCGCGGCGTACTGATGAACGCCGTTTCGCCAGTGACTTTCAGGATCCGGAACTGGTAGGGGTAGCTCTTCAGCTTCGCGCTGCCCTGCGCAGCAATGACTGCCGTCAACTGGCGAGAACGCGAATCGGGGGCGCGGATTACCCAGTCGAGGCCAACGAGCAACAGCAGGATGATGATTATCCAGTAGCGCCTCTTCACCTTACATCTCCTATTGTTGGTTACGAGAGTTCTTTGCCGTGTCGGTCGGCAAGTGGTCTTGTGGCACCGTCCAGAAAGTCAATCACCGTTTCGAAGTGGCGCTCCATTTCCGCGTACTGATCGTGGCTGCCAGCGATCAGCAGCAAGCGTACCCGCTCATCACGGCGCCTGGCGAAAATTTCCTGCGCTTCGCTGACCGGTACCGTTTCGTCGTTTGTGCCGTGTACGAGCAGCACCGGGCAGCTTGCCGCGCGGATGGTGTGGCAGGGTGCGATGTCCGCAAAACGCTGGCCGATGACGTGCTGGACGTAGTACAGAATGTAGGCCCCCAGCGGCCAATAGGGAATCCGCCGCGCTTTCAGCCAGCGCCGCATGATCGCTGCCGGATCGGCGAAAGCGGCCAGCGTCACGGCGGCAACCAGGTCCTGTCGTTGGCTGGCGAGCAGCAAGGCCGCCGCCGCCCCTACGGAATGCCCGATGACACCAACTCGGTGTGCATCGACTTCCGCCTGGGCGCGCAGCCAATCCACCGCGTGCGCCAGATCTTCGGCAAAGCGCGGCAGTGAAGCAAAGCTGTCGCCATCGCTGCGGCCGTGGCTGCGTGCGTCGAAGAAGAGCAGTGCGTAGCCTGCCCCGTGCAGGGGTTTGGCCAGCGGCAACATCATTTCGGCGTTGCCACCCCAGCCATGCAGGATTGCCAGTGCCGGTGCGCATTTGCCGGCCGGGATGAACCATCCGAACAGAGTCTTTCCGCGCACGCTGGAGATCGCCACCTGGCGCCACGGCAGTCCGTCGGGAACCCCGCTTTCGGCAACGCGCGGCGCGGCCAGGCTGCGGCGAATTAGGTGATTGATGGTGAGCAGGGCGACGACCGCGACCGACAGCAGGGCGAGCGCCGTAGAGATGCCTTCCCAGGTGCTCGCATCACGCATACTGGACGGCGTTCCCCGATTGCCAGACCGCATTGCCGCCGACGGCCGGGCTAGCCGACTTCAATCGCTTCGTCAGGGTTGGCAAATTGCGCCTGCCGCAAAACGTAGGACGGGGACAGGGGGAGTTCTCGCCTAAAGTTCCGGAATTAAACATATCGTATATCAGATGTTGCTAATAGTGCACCAACGCCGCGCCATCTGACAAAGTAGAATTTGAGCTCCCCCCGAAATTTAGTCTGCCAAGGGTGAGAGGTAGAAGTCAATCACTTTTGCAATGAAAGATGAAGATACCGGCACCCGCATACACGCCGGAGTTCAATGATGGTCTGCAATGCAGGGTGGCGGAGAGGCAACGATGCGCGTTCGCTGGGAGACGAGTACCAGGTACTACGAGGTCCGCTTGGTGCGTGACCTGCTTCAGGATTGGGTGCTGATCGTCGCCAGGGGCGGCAAGACCAATCGTCTTGGTGCGCTCCGGACTCTCTTCGTATCGAGCGAAGCGGAAGGCATGAAGATAATCGAGACCATGGAGAAGGTCAGAATTCGTCGCGGGTACGTTCGGGTGCCTGTTTAGCCGTCCGGAACCTTCGCGTGAGCGCAAGCCTTGCCACTGTGTTTTTCACACCGGCGGTCGTGCGATGCCGGTTGCCCACACAAATCGAGGAGATCATCCCGACCTTCCGGCGGATTTATCACATCCGCGACGGGCGCACTTACCAGGGGTAGAACAAGCAGTTGTGTCACCAGCGTCCACCTTGGAGCAAGCGGGAGCTTCATTTGCTCATCCACTTGCGCAGCAGGCGCTTTTTTAGGGAGGCGCGTTCCTGCGGATTGCGTCCCTTGTGGTTGGCGATGCGATCCGCCGTTGTGACCGGACGCTTGATGGGCCAGAGTAGGGGCGGCCAGCCATCATTCGCCGCCGTCCAGGCCTCCATCGCACAAGCTGTCTGGGGACAGCGCCGTCAATTGCGATAGCGTTGCCTGTACCTCTTCCAGACTGGCCATCATGTGGGAAACCTGCTCATCCAGATCGCTGGCCAGCTCGAATAGATAGTGCGTGACCGAAAACCCCTTGATCTGAACAGCAGCAAGGGATTGGGCGGATCTCCAAGCGATGAGCCGAAGAGTACAAACCGACGAGTTTTTGGAGGCAAGCGATGCGAGTTGTCGAGAATACCCAAATGCACATTGGCGAAGTCGATGTTTCCCATATTGTTCTTGACGCCAAGTCGCGCGACGACATCCCGCAGATTCTGCGAGGTTTGCAGTACCTCTACCAAGATCCAGACAAGCGGGCAAAGCTCTTCCAGTTGCTTGAATCAGGCATGGCCCCGAAGGTCAACAAACGGACGGGGCGTCCCGGGATGACGCTCTGGTCGATCTTCGTCTGCGGAGTGATCCGGCTTGACTTGAACATCGACTACGACCGTCTGCATGAGTTGGTCAATCAGCACAACACCATTCGGCAGATGCTCGGGCATGGGTTGTTCGACCCGACGTCGTACCACTACCAAACACTGAAGGACAACGTCACCTTATTCACGCCGGAACTGCTGAACAAGATCAACCAGATCGTCGTGGATCGAGGCCATCGATCGCCTGCGCCGGTCACAGAGCAAGGCGGGTCGGCATGTCGCCGCTTTCAACCCGGTCACCGCGGAGAACGTCGCTCTGTTCACCTCGCTGCTCGCCGGCGAGTTCGCCACCAATGGCTTCCGCAACCGCGATCTTCAGGGCAAACTTTACTCCGCCCCTGCCAACAACCCCGCCGAAATCAAGCGGCGCACGCATCGAACCAGCCGCCTGATCGCTAAACTGCGCGGCCATGGCTTGATCGCCAAGGTCACCAACTCTCGTCTCTACCGGGTCACGCAAAACGGCGTGAAAGCAATGTGGGCCGCCGTCCGCTGCCGCCGTATCGACTTTCCAGCCGCCTTCAACATGTCAGAATCATTCGCGCAATAGAGACAAGTCCTGCGGGGGAATTTCACAGGAACTACCCAGTAGCGCGACGCCCTTCTTGATCTCGTCATCCCAGCAGCGGAGGAAGATCGCGCCGTCAGCGCGCACGGCGCCCCAGCTCCACATGCGGTTGCAGAGAGGGGCCTTCAGAACCTTTGCGAAGTGCTCGGTAATGGGACGAGGCATCGTGCGACTCCGATCACACCCACCAGTAGCGCACAATGTGAAAGAAGATCGGCGCCGAGAAGCTGATCGAATCGACACGGTCGAGCATGCCGCCGTGCCCTTCGATGAGGGTGCCCCAGTCCTTCACACCACGGTCGCGCTTGATGGCCGAGAGCACGAAGCCACCGAAGAAGCCGACGATGTTGATGGTCAGCGCCACCAGTGCCGCCTGCCAGACGTTGAAAGGCGTCAACCAGTACAGGGCGGCACCCAGGACGGTCGAGGTGAGTAGGCCACCGACCAGCCCTTCGAGCGTCTTCGACGGGGAGATCGCCGGTGCCAGCTTGCGCTTGCCAAAGAGCTTGCCGCAAACGTACTGGAACACGTCGCTCGACTGCACGGTGAGCACCAGGAAGATGATCAGCTGCGCGTTGCGGCCATCGAACCCGGGAATCTCCAGCGTCAGCAGCGCCGGCACGTGCGAAATGCAATACACGCAGATCATCAGCCCCCATTGCACCTTGGCGGCACGCTCGAGAAAGCGCTCGGCGTCGCTGCACAGCGTCGCCGAGATCGGCAGCAGCAGGAAGGCATAGACCGGGATCAGGATACTGAACAGTCCGTACCAGTCGATGGCGATGAGCACGTACTGGGCGGGCAGGAAAAAGAAGAAACACCACATCAGGGCGTGGTGGTCGCCGCGCCGGGTATGGGTGAGCGAGATGTACTCGCGCAGCGCCTGGAAGGAGATCAGCCCGAAGAGGACGATGATGCCGCCCTCGCCGATCCAGAAGGCCACCGCCAGTACGCCCACCATCCACCACCAGGCGTTGATGCGCGCGTTGAGGTTGTCGATGACCGCGCCCGAGGCATCGGGCGCCAGCCGCCACTTGAGTACGGCGGCAATGCCGCTGGCGACAGCCAGGGCGGCGAAAACCGCAGCAAAGACATTGAACACGGTGTGATCGGGGCTCATCGCGGGTCCTGGGTCAGTTCGCCGGCGGGGCGAGGTCGAGCAGCGCGTGGCGGGCGCGGTCAAGGAATTCGCCCTTGCTTTCGCCCGGTGTCAGCGTCAGAGGTGCGCCAAAAGTCAGCGTGCAGAGAAGCGGCACCGGCACTAGCGCCCCCTTGGGCATCACCCGGCCGAGGTTCTCGATCCACACCGGCACAAACTCCACCGGCGGCATCGCTTGCGCGAGATGGAAAATCCCGCTCTTGAAGGGGAGCAGCGCCTCGCCAAGATTGCGCGTGCCCTCGGGGAACAAAATCAGGGAGTTGCCGGCCTGTAGCGCAGCGGCCATCTGCGCGACCGGATCCGGGCCCTCCCGCCCAGGCCGGCGGTCCACCAGCACGGCCTGGAAGACCTTGTTGATCAGCCAGCTCTTGAAGCGGCTATCAAGCCAGTAGTCCGCCCCGGCGACCGGGCGCGTCTGACGGCGCAACGCGGCCGGCAACGCCGCCCAGATCAAGACGAAATCGCCATGGCTGCGGTGGTTGGCAAAATACACGCGCAGCTTCGCTTCGGGCTCGCAGTTCTGCCACAGCGGGCGCACGCCGGTGAGCAGCTTGGCAAAGTTGCACAACAGCAGGCCAAACAGTTTTTCGATCATCGCTCGTCGCTTCGCAAAAAAGTGCAGTCAGGCAGTCAGGGCCAGAGGGCAATGACGGTGAAGCCCAGTTGCAGGGTCGCGCAGGCACCCTGCCAGATCAGCAGCCGGATGGCGCCGCGTCGCCGTTCGGCAAGATCCGCTGCGACTGAAGCGGCCGCGGGCTTTTGTCGACCGACACACGCATCGAACGCTGCCAGATCGGCAGCCGCTGCCAGCGGATGATGCCAGCGCGAGGCCCAGAAGTGGAAGATGCCGGCGTCGAAACGCACGCGCTGTGCAAAAAACGCCTGCGCCGCGGCCATCACAACCGCGCCGACGAGCGCCGGCGAATGCACGGCATGCCCCAGCAGCCAGACAAGCGCGGTGATCAGCAGCGTCATGCCGCTCACCCAGGCCAGGGTCCGGCCGCTGTCGAGCAGACCGGCGGTGACGGCCGCATCGGCGGCGAGGCGGGGCATGAGTTCATCGTCATCATTGCCCATCGGACAACTCCTTGAGCAGCGTCAAGTGTGCCTCGGAAAACACGACCTGCGGTCGCGCCGCCCTGATCCGGGCGATCGCCGCATCGACCGAGTCGCAGCGGCCGCTTTGCAGCAGCCAGGCGGCGACGCTGAGCGCGCTGCGCGAATAGCCCAGCGCGCAGCACACCAGGACCCGGTCGCCGTTGGCCACGGCGGTGTCCAGTGTCGCTGCGGCATGACGCAAGGTCGCCAGTGACGGCAAGGCCAGATCGAGCATCGGCACGCTGTACGAGCGCGCCGCCCCGCGTGGCGTATTGAATTCGGCGGTGACATCGACGACGGCATCGAAGCGCTCCCGGGCCAGTTCGGCGGCGGTCGGCAGGCGACCCAGCCAGAGCGTATCGGCGACCCGATCGGGCTCGGGTTTTCGCCAGGTCCATAGCCGGCTGTTAATCCATGCCCCCAGCCGGTACGGCGCCAGCAGCCAGCGTACGGCGACGCTCTGACGGCCGTCGTGCTTCTGAAAGCCGCCGGCACCGGCCCAGGCATAGTTGGCCGCCACCAGTGCCAGGGCCGTCGCCGGCCACGCGGCCAGCAGCGCCCAGCCGCCCTGCATCGCCATCAGCAGGCAGATCATAGCGCCGCCAAAATAGCCCAGGCTCAGGCGCGCTCGCCTGCCCTCCCCCTTGCCAGGCGGCAACAGCGGCGGCGTACCCAGGTCGGGCCACAGCCACAGGCACAGCAGCCCCGCCAGCAGGCCGGTGGGCAGGTCAATGAAATGGTGTTGCCAGGTGGTCAGCACCGAGGCCGCCACCAGCAGCGCCCAGGCATTCCAGACCATGCAGCGGCCGGGCGAAGCGCGGCGCACGAGCACCCACCAAATGATCACCAGCAGACTGATGTGCAGCGACGGCGCCTGGTTGTAGGGCAGATCGAAGCCGGCAAGGGCATCGAAAAGCGTGCCGAAGACACCGTCGGCGGCGGGCTTTTCGCCCGAAAAGCGCAAGGGGAAGAGCACGAAACAGGTCACCGAGATGAGTTGCGCGCTGAGCAGGCGCAGGCCGTGGTGATTGACTTCGCGCGGCGTGCGACAGGCCAGGAAGGACAAGCCGTACATCAGGTCGATGGACCAGTAGGGCACGATGGTCCAGGGCAGGAAGGGGATCGCCTGCTCCCAGCCGAAGACGATGCTCGCGCTCACTCCGCGGCTGGCTGCCAGCTGGTTGGTCCAGCCGTAGCTCAGGAAGAACAGCGGCGCCAGCAGCAGCAACCAGGCGACGCTGTGCTGCCAGCGGATCGGCCCGAGCGGAGCGGAGCCGATGCTGTTCATGCCGCCTTGCGACGCGCGATCGAGACGGTGAAGATGCCCCATTCATCGATGCGTTGCCCGATTTTCTCGAAGCCCGCTTCGCGCACCAGCTGGTCCATTTCCGCTTGCGTGCGCCGGCGCATCACCCAGGCCTCACCCTGGCGATGGCTGGTCAGCGCGCGGGCGATCATCTCCAGTTGCGGATGCCAGGGCTGGCCGGTGTAGATGAGATAACCCCCCGCCTCGACCGCCCTCGCCATGCCGCCCAGAGAAGCACGGACCAGGTCGTTGGACGGGAACAGCTCGTACAGGCCGGAGACGATGCCAATCGTGGTCCCTGGCTGCGCGCCGGCCACCGACCCGCTGTCGAAGGCGTCGCCCTCTTCAAAGCGAGCGATGCCGGCCAGGTTCTTCTCCGCGATCAGGCGGCGACCGTCGCGCACGTTGATGGTCGAGTAGTCGCGCAGCAGCGCGTTTTCCGGAGCTGTGCCTTCGGCCATCAGGGCGTCGAGCACATAGCGGCCGTGGCCGGCGGCAATGTCGAGCACGCGCACCGCTGCGCCGTCAGCACGCAAGCGGGCCATGGCGTCGCGGATCAGCTCCTCGAGATGCAGCTTGCGCTGGCGAATGCCGCGCCAGCCGATCGCGTCGAGGTAGTTGCGGTCCACCATGCGGCCGATGAAGCCCGCGCCCCTGGCCTCGTTGCGATACACGTAGTCGAGCGTGCTGCCCGAATCGAAACCGGTGCGATGCCCCAAGGACACCCCATCCGACACCATGCCGGCCCAGCGCAGGCTCTTGCGGTACATCTTCCACCACCAGCCCTTGAAGCTTCCTTCGGGCAGCGGAGCGGCCAGCGTCTGCGCCTCGTCGAAAGTGGTCCCGGCCTTGTCGGCATCGTTCAGGTCCAGCGTCGGCGCGGGGCTGTCGAACTGGCGCAGAATGAAGCCGCGCACCAGCGCGATCGCCCGCTCCCGATCGGCTTCGCCCAGGGTGTCGTGGAAGAAACCCTCAAGCACATGCTTTTCCTTCACCGTGCTGCCGAGGCGATCAAAGAAATCGTGCTGGGGCTGATCATGCACCACCCAGTCCGCGCCCGAGATCAGCATCTGCGTCGGGATGGTGATCGCGGCCGCATCGGCCACCACGCGCTCTGCAGCCTCGTACAGGGCGAGCAGGATATTGACCGAAATGGCGCGCGTGATCAGCGGATCGGCAGCAAAGCTGGCCTGCCGCGCCGGATCGTGAGTCAGAAACTTCGCCTTCACATAACTGTTGACGAAGAAATTGCCGCGCAGCCTCTGCAGCAGACGCAGCCCCGGCCGCGCGAAAGGCACGTAGAGTTTCACCTTGAAAGCCGGCGAGGCGAGCACCAGCGCGCGGACCTGCGGCGCGTAGTCGTGCGCCCAGGTTGCGATCGTCACCGCCCCCACGCTCTGGGCCAGCACCACCATCTCCTGCGGCGCCACGCCATGGGCGTTGTGAAGGTGGTCGACAAAAGTCTGCACATCACGCACCGAGGTGGCAAAGCTCGGCGAGAAACCGCGCTCGCCAGGCGAGCGGCCATGCCCGCGGGCATCCCAGGCAAAGACCTCAAAATCCGGAAGATCCAGTTCATCCACCAGATGTGCCATGCGCCCGGAATGCTCATGGCCGCGATGGAACATCACCACCGCGCCCCGGCGCGTGCCGCTGGCCGGCCAGTGGCGGTAGAACAGCTCGACCCCGTCGTCGGTCGCAAAATGGCTTTCGATTACCGCACGTTCGTTCAGTCGATGCATGGAATTCATCCCCATCCCCATCACCATCCTCATCCTTGTTGTTGCGTACGGATCTCGGACAGGCCGGCGCGCACGCGATTGATGATGTTCACCACCATGAGCAGCGCGATGGCCGGCATCAGCCAGGCCAGCCAGGCCGGCAACTGCCCCGCCAGCCCCAGCCACAGGCCGAGCGCGCCAAACACGAAAGCCCGGTCGCTTTTCCCCATCGGCCCTTCGTAGCGGCGCGACGCCCCGACCATCGGTCCCAGCGCGCCGGCCATCTCCGATACCGCCGCCAGCCAGATCACCAGCCCCACGCTCAAAGCGCCAAAAGGCGCCACGAAAGCAAAAGGCAGGTAGAGCGCCGCATCCGAGATGACATCAGTCAACTCATTGAGATACGCCCCGAGCGTCGACCTCTGCCCATGCTCGCGCGCCAGCATGCCGTCGATGGCATTGAGTGCCATGCGTAGAAACAACCAGATCGGCAAGGCCAGATACGCCGCCCCCCCGGGCTGAAAAATTGCCAGCAGCAGGCCAAGGGCCAGCGAAAGCGCCATCGCCAACAGCGTCACCGCATTGGCCGTCACACCGGCGGCGGCCAAACGTGTGGCCAGCGGCCGGAGCAGGCTCTGGAAACGGGGTTTGATGTCGTAGATGGAAAGCATAAGGTCCGTTCTGGCAAAAAGGCAGGCGTATCATAGCCAATTGCCTGGCAGCAAGCGATACCACCGGCATCAAGGTTGGCCGGGCATCACGGATCCGCGCCGCCACCCGAACGCCCCCGCCGACCCGCACGCCCTTAGTTGACGGGACCGTCCAGCTTCGCGGACAAACGCTGCAACTGATGTACGAAGCGGATGGTGGATGGAAAGCGAGACGCCAGTAGACGATATATTTCGGCCGCTTCGGCGCCTGCCGCAGGATCGCCGCCGGGTCGTCCGGCGAGATTTAGCAGGGACACTGCCAGATCATCCAGCGACTCCGGCGTCCCGCCGAGGCGTTCGACCAGCTGGCGGCTGAGCGCCAGGCTTTCGCGATAGACGCTCTCGGCCTGGGTCCAGTCGCCCTGCGCCTGGGCCACGCCGCCGACCTTGTCGAGCGAGAGCGACAGGTCGCGCAGCGACTCCGGCGTCCCGCCGAGGCGTTCGACCAGCTGGCGGCTGAGCGCCAGGCTTTCGCGATAGACGCTCTCGGCCTGGGTCCAGTCGCCCTGCGCCTGGGCCACGCCGCCGAGGTTATTGAGCGAGAGCGACAGGTCGCGCAGCGACTCCGGCGTCCCGCCGAGGCGTTCGACCAGTTGGCGTCTGAGCGCCAGGCTTTCGCGATAGACGCTCTCGGCCTGGGTCCAGTCGCCCTGCGCCTGGGCCACGCCGCCGACCTTGTCGAGCGAGAGCGACAGGTCGCGCAGCGACTCCGGCGTCCCGCCGAGGCGTTCGACCAGTTGGCGTCTGAGCGCCAGGCCTTCGCGATAGACGCTCTCGGCCTGGGTCCAGTCGCCCTGCGCCTGGGCCACGCCGCCGACCTTGTCGAGCGAGATCGACAGGTCGCGCAGCGACTCCGGCGTCCCGCCGAGGCGTTCGACCAGTTGGCGTCTGAGCGCCAGGCTTTCGCGATAGACGCTCTCGGCCTGGGTCCAGTCGCCCTGCGCCTGGGCCACGCCGCCGACCTTGTCGAGCGAGATCGACAGGTCGCGCAGCGACTCCGGCGTCCCGCCGAGGCGTTCGACCAGCTGGCGGCTGAGCGCCAGGCTTTCGCGATAGACGCTCTCGGCCTGGGTCCAGTCGCCCTGCGCCTGGGCCACGCCGCCGAGGTTATTGAGCGAGATCGACAGGTCGCGCAGCGACTCCGGCGTCCCGCCGAGGCGTTCGACCAGCTGGCGGCTGAGCGCCAGGCTTTCGCGATAGACGCTCTCGGCCTGGGTCCAGTCGCCCTGCGCCTGGGCCACGCCGCCGACCTTGTCGAGCGAGACCGAGAGGTCGCGCAACGACTCCGGCGTCCCGCCCAGCCGTTCGACCAGCTGGCGGCCGAGCGCCAGGCTTTCGCGATAGACGCTCTCGGCCTCAGTCCAGTCGCCCTGCGCCTGTGCCACGCCGCCGACGTAGTCGAGCGAGACCGACAGGTCGCGCAGCGACTCCGCCGTCCCGCCCAGCCGTTCGACCAGTTGGTGGCTGAGCGCCAGGCTTTCGCGATAGACGCTCTCGGCCTGGGTCCAGTCGCCCTGCGCCTGTGCCACGCGGCCGAACTTGTTGAGCGAGACCAACAGGTCGCGCTGAGTTGCATCATTCGGTGTTTCTTTCGCGTGCCGCCTGGCCAGAGACAAGGCGTCTTCGGCGACCTGCTCGGCATCGGCCGGCCGCCCTGCCGCGAGAAGCTCCTCACACGCACGCCATGCTGTCGGCAGATACGCCAGGTCGCCAGAGAAGGTCGACGCCATCCGCTGCCACTCGATGAATGCCGGCAGAGAGCCCGTCTGATCGACCTCTCGCCAGCCCGGCTCGACCGCCACTTGAAACTGCGCCGTGGCACCTGGCGTAGGCGATCGCAGTTCTTCGCTCAGGTCGCGCTTGTGCCAGATATCGGGCGCTATCGCGCGCGTAGCGGCGCGGAAAGCCGCCGGCAGTACCAGCACCAGAGGGCGCTTCAGATCGCGTTCAAGCAGGAAGCGGCGTTCGTTCAGACGCGCAAGAAACATCGTACGCGCACGGTTCCATTGGGCGTCGCCGGGATGACGCTGGACGGCATACCAGACGCCGCCGGCTTGTGCAGAGAGTTCTGAGAGCTCGGCCATCAACTCGTCGACGGCCATCTCCGGGCTGCGCACGAAGCGGTCTTTAGCGTCTTGACGCTGCAAGGGTCGTCCCTGCATGGCCAGGCGCTGATCCAGCCAGTCAGCGAGTTGAAGCGAAGGGCCCAAGTCGGCGAACAGAAAAAGCAGCGAAAAACCCTCGTGCTGCCACTCCAGGTGGCGCAGCAGATTGACGGCGATGCGCTCGGTCGGCGCGTCAAGAAGCAGTGCGGACGAAATGGGCATCGACAAGTTCGCGCAACAGCGGATGCACGTCGTACCAGTCGCGGCCGTTTCGGTAGTTCAGCACCAGCCGGTTATCAAGAAAGTGCGCCAACGTCGGCAGGTCCGCGTCATTTTCGAGACAGGTAGCGTGCGTCTTGGCGATGCGTTGCAGCCACGCGAGGTGCTCTCCGGGAATCGGCAGCATCTCGCTGCGCGCCGCATTTTCGGATTGCTCGACGGCAGCCGGAGATAGTGGCAATTGCGAATCGTCACGGACAGACGGCAGGCACAGGCGGATCAGGCGGAAGAACTCGCGCAGGTCGCCGCCGGAACTGACCGCCAGCTGATCGAGCGCCGCCTGTTGAAAGAGCTTTTCCCAGTCCGGGTAGCGTCTTGCGATCACGGTGCGCAGGACTTCGAGCCCGGCCGGATCGGGATCGGGACTATGATCCTGGAAGATATGCGTGCTAACTAGCCGGCGCGGAACCGCTCCGCCCATCAGCGCACCGGCACCGGGGCCAAGCACCGAGAGATAGGGCGGAATGGTATAAACGATGTGCAGTAAAGGCACGCGCAAGAGCTCTGCGTGACCGAAGAACAGGTTGCGCACGCTCTCATAGACCCTCATTGCCTCGCTACCGACGCCACGGATTCGCTCGACCGAATCGATGAGCAGCACGACCTTGCACGCGGAATCGCCCTCTTTCTCACGCACGAAGCCAACCGCTTCTGCAAGGAAATCATGCGCCTCTCTTGCCAACTGCGCGACGTGGCCGCGCGATGCCTCCTGCACGCGTAGCTTGAAATCGGGGTCGCTCTTCAGCGCCGCCTTGATGTCCATGCCGGGCAGCTTGGCACCGAATTCCTTGATCTCGACCTTGGTCTGCATGAACTCCGTAAAGCGCTGCCAGTAGCTGCGATTAGCGGGCGAGGCGCCGTAGCGAGCCTCGATCTGCTCGGACATGGCTCCAGCCACCGAGACCAGGAAGTCGCTGATTTCCACCTCCTTGGTGAGCAGCATGTACTCCGACAAGTCGGCGTAGAAGACCACGGCCTGCATGGCCTCAAGCCTCTGTTGCAGGCGTTTGAGCTCCGTGCTCTTGCCGGTGCCGCGCTGGCCGGTGAACAGGCAGACGCCGCCACCGGCCTGCCATCTGATCTCGGCGGCGATCTCCGCGATGGCGTCGTTATGGCCTTGACAGTTAACCTGCGCCACGTAGACCGGGTCACCGGGTTCCAGCACACGGTCGGCAAGCGCGTTGTACAGCTTTCCAAGCTGTTCATCTTGGGTCAATGCCATGATTCAGTCTCCGGGGTGCCTGGCAGGTAGGTGAGCAAAATCGTCGCGGCCTTTAGTTCAGCTCCACCTCGACATGCTCGAAGAATAGTGCGGCAAGGCTCTGCCGGTGCACTATTCATGGGCCTCTCCACGCTGTCAACCGTATTGAGTATTGAGTCACAAGCCATGGCGGCCATTGCGAATTCCAAATCAAACGCCCCGGCCACTCAGATTTCACTGAGCCGACCGGGGCGTTTTCCTTTTAAGCGACAGAGACGCTTACACCGTCACCGTATCCGCCACCTCACTGAACTCCTTGATCTGGTCGAAGTTCATGTAGCGATAGACATCGGCGGCCTTGGCGTTCACCACTTTCACCTGCTCCATGTACTCGGCGACGGTCGGGATGCGGCCCAGCAGGGCGCAGATCGAGGCCAGTTCGGCGGAGCCGAGGTAAACGAAGGTGTCGATGCCGAGGCGGTTGGGGAAGTTGCGGGTCGAGGTCGACATCGCCGTGCTGCCCTTCCGGATCTGCGCCTGGTTACCCATGCACAGCGAGCAGCCGGGCATTTCCATGCGTGCGCCGGACTTGCCGAGGATGGCGTAGTAGCCTTCCTCGTTGAGGATTGCGGCGTCCATCTTGGTGGGCGGCGCAACCCACAGCCGGGTCGGGATGTCGGTCTTGCCTTCGAGGACCTTGCCGGCGGCACGGAAGTGGCCGATGTTGGTCATGCACGAGCCGATGAAGACTTCGTCGATCTTGGCGCCGGCAACTTCGGACAGCAGCTTGGCGTCGTCCGGGTCGTTCGGACAGGCGACGATCGGCTCCTTGACGTCGGCGAGGTCGATCTCGATCACCGCGGCGTACTCGGCGCCGGCATCGGCCTTGAGCAGTTCGGGCTTGGCGATCCACGCTTCCATGGCCTTGATGCGGCGGCCGAGGGTGCGCTTGTCTTCGTAGCCGGTGGCGATCATCCACTTCATCAGCGTGATGTTCGAGCGCATGTACTCGATGATCGGCGCCTTGTCGAGCTGGATGGCGCAGGCGGCAGCGGAACGCTCGGCAGCAGCGTCGGAGAGCTCGAACGCCTGTTCGATTTTCAGATCCGGCAGGCCTTCGATTTCGAGGATGCGGCCGGAGAAGATGTTCTTCTTGCCTTTCTTCTCGACGGTCAGCAGGCCGGCCTTGATGGCGTAGTAGGGAATGGCGTTGACCAGGTCACGCAGGGTGACGCCGTCCTGCAGCTTGCCCTTGAAGCGCACCAGCACCGATTCCGGCATGTCCAGCGGCATCACGCCCGTGGCGGCGGCGAAGGCGACCAGGCCGGAGCCGGCCGGGAAGGAAATGCCGATCGGGAAACGGGTGTGCGAGTCGCCGCCGGTGCCGACCGTATCGGGCAGCAGCAGGCGGTTCAGCCAGGAGTGGATGATGCCGTCGCCGGGGCGCAGCGAAACGCCGCCACGGGTGCTGATGAAAGTCGGCAGTTCGCGGTGCGTGCGCACATCGACCAGCTTCGGATAGGCGGCGGTATGGCAGAAGGACTGCATCACCATGTCGGCCGAGAAGCCGAGGCAGGCGAGATCCTTGAGTTCGTCGCGGGTCATCGGGCCGGTGGTGTCCTGCGAGCCGACGGTAGTCATGCGTGGTTCGCAATAGGTACCCGGTAGAACGCCCTTGCCTTCCGGCAGGCCGCAGGCACGACCGACCATTTTCTGCGCCAGCGTGTAGCCCGTGCCCGGGTCGGCAGGGTTGTGCGGCACACGGAACAGGGTCGAAACCGGCAGGCCAAGCGCTTCGCGCGCCCGGGTGGTGAGGCCGCGGCCGATGATCAGCGGGATGCGGCCGCCGGCACGCACTTCGTCGAGGATCACGGGTGTTTTCAGTTGCGATTCGGCGATCACGGTACCGTTCTTCAGTGCGGTGACTTTGGTCGTCGCGGTATCGATCTGCAATTCGATCTCGTCGCCCATTTCCATCTGCTCGACGTCGAGTTCGATCGGCAGCGCGCCGGCGTCTTCCATGGTGTTGAAGAAGATCGGAGCGATCTTCGAACCCAGGCAGAAACCGCCGAAACGCTTGTTGGGAACGAAGGGAATGTCCTCGCCGGTGAACCAGAGCACGGAATTGGTCGCCGACTTGCGCGAGGAACCGGTACCGACAACGTCGCCAACGTAGGCGATCAGATTGCCTTTCGCGGCCAGCGCTTCGAGTTGCTTGATCGGGCCGCGCTCGCCGGCGACATCGGCTTCGATGCCCGCACGCGGGTTCTTGAGCATGGCCAGCGCGTGCAGCGGGATGTCCGGACGCGACCAGGCGTCGGGTGCCGGCGACAGGTCGTCGGTGTTGGTTTCGCCGGTGACCTTGAACACGGTCAGCTTCTGTGAGGTCGGCACTTCCGGACGCGAGGTGAACCACTCGCCGTCGGCCCAGCTCTGCAGGACGGACTTGGCGTTGGCGTCACCCTTGTCGGCGAGTTCCTTGACGTCGTGGAAGAAGTCGAAGACCAGCAGTGTCTTCTTGAGTGCTGCCGCGGCGATGGCGCCGGTCGGACCAGCGAGCAGGTCGATCAGCGGTTTGACGTTGTAACCGCCAAGCATGGTGCCGAGCAGTTCGGTGGCCATCTCTCCGGAAACCAGCGCGCAGCTCTCCTCTCCCTTGGCGACTTTGGCCAGGAACTCCGCCTTGACCTTGGCCGCATCATCGACACCGGCTGGCACACGATAAGTGAGCAGCTCAACCAGGTTCTCCCCTTCACCCTGCGGCGGATTCTTCAGCAGTTCGACGAGTTCCCTGGTCTGCTGAGCGGTCAGCGGCAGCGGCGGGATACCAAGCGCAGCACGCTCGGCAACATGGGCACGATAGGATTCCAGCACGGCAACGTCCTTTCTCAAAGTTTAGGCAGCAAGAGTGCAATTGTACTGCAAGGCCGCAGCGGCGGCAGCCCACGAGCTCGTGGCGGGTAGGCATTTACGCCCGACGGCAGAAACTTCAGCAGCCGACAGCGCCGCTTGATTGGTGTGTATTATATAAGACATACGACTTGCTGTGAAGCACGCGAGCCAGTGCCCCGCTCTCAAGTCAAACGGGTGACCGTACGAAACAGGCCATGGCCGGAATCCAGGTACTTGCGTTCGAAGGGCGTCATCGGCAGATCCGGGACGAAAGGCTCGCAAACTGCCGCTTGGCCAGTGAGTTGCTGCACCGCCAGACAGTGCTCGGCGATGTAGATCGGCCAGTTGCTGCGGCATTCGAGCACTCCGCCGAGAGCCAGCAGCGCCGGAAAAACCGGGTGTCCATGCCAGCGTCGGCGCAGGTGGCCGATTTTTGGCCAGGGGTTGGGATAGAGCAGGTAGTGGCGATCGAGGCGCAGGCCGGCGTCGAGCAGCAGACGCCAGTAGTCGACCAGATCGGCGCGCACCAGGTCGAGGTTGGCAGGCCAGGCACCCTGTTCCTCTGGTGACTCGCGTGACTCGCGCCGCGCTTGCTGACGCTGCTGGCCGCGGCGCAAGCGCGTGGCAGACTGGTCAACGCCAATCACGTAGTGGGTCGGGAAGGCTCGGGCCAGCGCGACGCTGCTCTCCCCTACCCCGCAGCAGGCGTCGAGGATCAAGGGCACGCCCGGCGCCAGGCGCTGGTAGCGTTCGAAACTTGCCGCGAAGGCAGCGCGATTGTAGTCGGCGTAGGGCTTGCGAAAAGCGGTGCTCACGTGGCAAGCGACAACCGCGGCCAGATGCGCGTGGACGTCGCTCTGGGCGCTGCCCGGGACGCGCGAGTTGCCTTGCATCTAGGCCGGGTGCTTGTGCGCGGAGATCCCGTGCAAGGCAAGCACGCGGCTGATTTCTTCCACACCAGCAAGTGTCCTGATGGCCATGAACAAGGCTTCGGCTTCGACGAAGTTGCGCCGCAGCGATCCCAGCCACAGCTTGAGCCGCCCGGGCGCATGCCGGGCCGCGACCTTGGCGCAGACCTGCTGCCAATAGGATGCCAAGAGCGGCTGCAACTGCCGCCAGTCATCCGCGCGGTCGACGGCGACGACCTCGCCCGCCGCCTGGGCGCGAATGCGCTGGGCGAGAAAAGGATCGGCAACCGCGCCGCGCCCGATCATCACGTCGTCGCTGCCACTCACCGCACAGCAGCGCGCGTGGTCGGCAACGGTCCACACCTCGCCGTTGGCGACCACCGGCATTTCTACGACCGCGCGGATACGCGCTATCCATTCCCAGTGCGCCGGCGGTCGATAGCCGTCGGTGCGGGTGCGGGCATGTACGACCAGCGCCACGATACCGCCGGCAGCCAGGGCCCGCGCGCAATCGAGCGTTTTCGCCGTATCGCGTACACCGAGCCGCATCTTGGCGGTAAACGGAATTTCCGCTGGCACCACGCGGCGCACCGCCGCAGCGATACGCAGCAACTGCTCGGGGTCGGCGAGCAGCATCGCGCCACCTCCGTGGCGATTGACCGTCGGTGCCGGACAACCAAAGTTGAGGTCGATACCTGCCGGCGCGAGCGCAACCAGTTGAGCAGCATTTTCTGCCATGCAGGCCGGATCGCTGCCGAGAAGCTGCACCACCAGCGGCGTACCAGCGCGCGTTCGGCTACCGTTATCAAGCTCGGGGCAGAGCCGTCGGAAGGATCGCGGCGGCAGCAAATTCCCCGACACGCGGATGAACTCGCTGACCGCCAGGTCATAAGCGCCGACACGCGTCAACACGTCGCGCAGCACGTCGTCGACCAGACCTTCCATCGGTGCCAGCAGCAGTTTTCCCATCTTCTTCCAGAATCCTGATCGTCAGACCCGGCAATCGTCAATCGTCGCCGGGCCGGAGTAGCAACCAGCATTGCGACCAGCGTTCCAGCGCGCGTGCCTACCGCCAAAGCAGGCGATGCACCTGGCGCGCATTCTGGCACTTCGCGCTCATCCAAAACGGCGCCCAAAAAAAGGCCGGACAAGCCGGCCCTCTTCAGGAAGCGCTGTCGCTAGGGCTTCTTGCTCTTTTTCTTGGGAGCCTGTGCTCCTTCGGCACCCTGCACGCCCAGATTGCCACCAGTCCCGAGACCGCCTGTGACCTCCTGCGCCTGGTAGTTCTTGACCGCACGCACAAGGTTATTGTACGAGTCAGTGAAAGCGGCGACGATCACCTTGCCCTGCGCGGTGTTCGCGTAACCGCCAGCGGCCCCACCCAGGCCGCGGCCAAACAGGCTACCGACCGCGCCAAAGTCGATATTGCTGGCGCTGCCTTCGGCGGCCGCCAGCTGCACGCCGGAACGGTTGTCGATCAGGGTCAGCAAGGTACTGGCCTCCTTGACGTTCATGCTGCTGGCAATGGCACCGATAACGCCCAGCGCACCGCTCACGCCGCCAAGCGAACCCCCTCCACCGCCCGCATTGCTGTTGCTGAAGGTAATCGACGGACTCATCGAGTAATCTGCCGAGACCATCTGCCCCTTGTGGAACTTGGAGCCCTTGCGCAGTTCCCCCGAGTCTTCCAGGGCACGCTCCTGCATCATGTTGTTCATCGCGCGGCCGCGTTCGACGACCACGAAACAGTTCGATTGCTGGACCATCAGCTTGAGCACCGGCGTCGTCGATCCCAGGCCCCACTGGCCGGTGAGAATGCCATACCACGGTGCTTGCGTGTCCTCGACCACGGCAAGCGTGCCGAGCGAGCTATCGCATCTCTCGAGTTGGTTGTTGGCATTCTGGGCGTTTGCACCGCCGGCCGCCCCGGTGGCCGTGGTCTTGGCATCCTGTGACCCCATTTGCATGTTGGAGCAAGCGGCGAGCAAGGCAGTTGCAGCGGAGGCGGCAACCAGGCGTGCCGCATTACGAGAACTCAATATAGACATGTGCATCCCCCCCTCTGAATTGGCAATTGGCTGAATGAGGCGTGCCCGAATAACGCCAGCGGTGCCCTCCTCACCGGCTGCCACTATAGCAGCATGGCTACCGCCTGCGCAGCACCTTCCGACGCTTGACCTCTGCGCTTGGCTGCTTACAATCGCCACAGGCAATCACCAGGCTGCAACACAATGACCACTTTGCTGCATGCGCTGCGCGCCGATATCACCACCCTGGCGGTTGATGCGATCGTCAACGCCGCCAACGCCTCGCTGCTCGGCGGCGGCGGTGTCGACGGGGCCATCCACCGCGCCGCCGGTCGGGACTTGCTCCGCGAGTGCCAGGCGCTCGGCGGCTGCCGGACGGGTGACGCCAAACTCACCAAGGGCTACCAACTTCCGGCCAGGTACATCATTCACGCGGTGGGTCCGGTCTGGCACGGTGGCGATGGCGGCGAGCCCGCGCACCTGGCCTCCTGCTATCGTCGGGCGATCGCGATCGCTGCCGCCAATGGGCTGCGTACGCTCGCCTTTCCGAGCATCAGCACGGGCATCTATGGCTACCCGATCGAAAAAGCGGCAGCGCTTGCCGTGGCGACGGTGCAGGCATCGACAGCTGCGCCTGGCGGCCTTGAAGAGGTGACCTTCTGCTGCTTTTCGAGCGGCGATTTGCGGATCTATGAGCAACTGCTGGCAGCTTTGGACGCTGACCCGGCAGGCTGAGGCGAGCGTGCGGCGTCATCAGCCCGCGTTAATGTGAAAGTCGCGCAAGCGACTCACGAAACTCCCTTCTCCCCTTGCGGGAGAAGGGGCAGGGGAAGAGGGAAACGGTCATGACTTTCATGATTTGGGGTGTCTCCACGTGTCATGACCGTTAATGTGAAAGTCGCGCATGCGACTCACGAACCGCCCTTCTCCCCCTGCGGGAGAAGGGCCGGGGTGAGACGGGGAATTCTGGGCGCATTGCGCCCAGCCCGTCGAACGATTCCGGCGTGCAAGCCGGAATGCGCACTGCAAGTGAGAGGGAAACGGTCATGACTTTCATCATCCGGTGTATCTCGACCGTCATGACCGTTAGCCACTACCCGCAGCACGCTCAGCAGCGAGCACCGGCCGGGCACTGTGCGACGGTACTGGCCAACGGCGTCACTGGCCGCCCTTCCTGCACCCAGGCGCGCATCCCGTCCTTGACGTTGTACACCTTCGCGTAGCCTGCCTGCTGCGACAAGAGCTGGCTCGCCGCTCGCGTCCGGTTGCCGCTACGGCAAATAACGATCACCGGCTGGTCCGGTCTGGCCACGCCCTGCACCTTTGCCAGCCAGGCGGGCGCATCGACGACGCCGCGCTCGTCGACATAGGTAATCAGTTGGCTGCCCTCGACGACGCCGCTTTGCTGCCATTCGCCAAACGTACGGATGTCGATGATCGGCACCCCTGCGGCCCGCAGGCGCAGCAGTTCGGCGTTGTCGATATCGATCACTTCAGCGCGCAGCGGCAACGGTAGCGCCAGCAGCAGGAAAGACAGGGCAACAGCGAGTGTGCGAAGCATGACCAAACCTCCGAGAACTGTGATGCCTTCATCTTACAACGGGTGCCGGCGGACAGGCGTCCAGTGCGAGCTCTGCTCACGCCACTGCGCGAACTTTCGATGACATCACTCTGAAAAATAGCTCTTTTCAGGTCTGCACTGCCGCGCTAGTATGAACCCTTTGGGGCCGGTGACTGCGACCCCGGACTCGTGCCGAAGAAAGGATGCGCTCGCCTTGAAACCGACCGATATCAGCGTCCCCGACTATTTCCACAAAGTCGTTGATTGCCAGTGGGCATGCCCGGCCCATACGCCTGTTCCCGAATACATTCGCTTGATCGCTGCTGGCCACTACAGCGAGGCCTACATGGTCAACTGGGTGTCGAACGTTTTTCCCGGCATCCTCGGGCGAACTTGTGATCGCCCCTGTGAACCGGCGTGTCGACGCGGTCGCGTCGAGGACGAAACGCCGGACGGCCACGGCGAGCGCAAGGCGCCGGTCGCCATCTGCCGCCTGAAGCGCGTCGCCGCCGACTACAAGGAGGACATCCGCCACCTCCTGCCGCCGCCAGCAGCACAGAAAAATGGCCGGCGCATCGCCTGCGTCGGTGCCGGGCCGGCGTCACTGACCGTGGCGCGCGACCTGGCCCCGCTCGGCTACGAGGTGGTGATCTACGACGGCGACGCCCTCGCTGGCGGCATGATGCGCACCCAGATCCCGAAATTTCGCCTGCCTGAAGAAGTCATCGACGAGGAGACCGGTTACGTCCTCGACCTCGGCGTCGAGCTGCGCGGCGGCCAGTACGTCAGTTCGCTGAAGAATCTGATCGGCGAAGGCTACGACGCGATTTTCGTTGGTTCCGGCGCGCCGCGCGGGCACGACCTCGACATTCCCGGACGGAAAGAGGCAGCAAAGTCGATTCACCTGGGCATCGACTGGCTGGCCAGCGTCGCTTTCGGCCACACCACTTCGATCGGCAAGCGGGTGATCGTCCTCGGCGGCGGCAACACCGCCATGGACTGCTGCCGCTCGTCGCGCCGCCTTGGCGGCGAGGACGTCAAGGTCATCGTCCGCTCCGGCTTCGAGCAGATGAAGGCCAGTCCCTGGGAAAAAGAAGACGCGATGCACGAAGGCATCCCGATCCTCAACAACCTGGTGCCCAAGGCCTTCACCCACATCGGCGGACGGCTCACCGGCGCGACCTTCGAGAAAGTACGCGTGGAATTCGACGCGAACGGCCGCCGCAGCCTGGTGCCGACCGGCGAACCCGACGCGCACTTCGATTGTGACGAGGTGCTGGTCGCCGTCGGCCAGGACAATTCCTTCCCCTGGATCGAGCGCGACATCGGCATCGAGTTCGACAAGTGGGAACTGCCCAAGGTCGACGAGGCGACGATGCAATCGACCGTGCCGAACGTCTTTTTCGGCGGTGATGCGGCCTTCGGGCCGAAAAATATCATCTGGGCAGTTGCCCACGGCCACCAGGCGGCGGTCTCCATCGATCGCCTGCTCAACGGCGAGGACCTCGCCGAACGGCCCGCGCCGCAGACCTCGCTGGTCTCGCAGAAGATGGGCATCCACCAGTGGATGTACGACAACGCCATTTCCGCCGATCGGCGCCTGCGCGTGCCGCTGCGTGACTTGAAGGCCGCGTTGAAGAACATCAAGGTCGAGGTCGAACTCGGCTTCGATCCGCAACTGGCTTTCCAGGAAGCGCAACGCTGCCTGAACTGCGATGTGCAGACGGTCTTCGCGCCGAAGCTGTGCATCGAGTGCGACGCGTGCATGGACATCTGCCCGATGGACAGCATCTCCTTCACCGTCAATGGCGACGAGAAAGATCTGCGGCAGCGTCTGAGCGCGCCGGCGCTTGACAAGAGCCAGGATCTTTACGTCTCGGATTCCCTGAAGACCGGGCGGGTGATGGTCAAGGACGAGGATGTCTGTCTGCATTGCGGCCTGTGCGCCGAGCGCTGTCCGACCGGCGCCTGGGACATGCAGAAGTTCCTGTTCGCAAGTACCTACGCCGGACCCGGCTGCCGCAATGCGGGCTCTCCGCCACCTTTTCCCGAGCCCCCGAGCCCCCCGTCATCCGAGCAGAAGCCAAAAGCCAGGCACAAGCCAAAGCCCGCGCCGGCTCCAGACCAGCAAACCGCCTGAGGAAAGACCATGCAGAAGATCGAAGCGGTCAATGATTTCGTCATCAAGTTCGCCAACATCAATGGCTCGGGATCGGCCTCGGCGAACGAACTTGTCGCGCGCGCCATCCTGCGCATGGGAGTACCGGTATCGCCGCGCAACATCTTCCCGTCGAATATCCAGGGACTGCCGACCTGGTTCGAAGTGCGCGTCACCGAACGCGGCTACCTGGGTCGGCGCGGCGGTGTCGATATGATGGTGGCCATGAACCCGCAGACCTGGGACCAGGATGTCCGGGAAGTCGAAACCGGCGGCTACCTGTTCTACGACAATTCCCGACCGCTGCCCCGCTCGCGCTCGCGAGATGACATCCACGTCATCGGCATGCCACTCACCGAGCTCTGCAACAACGCTTACAGCGACCCGCGGCAGCGGCAACTGTTCAAGAACATCATCTACGTGGGCGCTCTGGCGCATTTGCTCGACATCGAAGCGGGCGAAATCGAGAAACTCTTTGCCCAGCAGTTCAAAGGCAAGGAGAAGCTGCTCGATGCCAACGTCCAGGCACTCGCGGTCGGCCGCGATTACGCGCGCGAACACCTCAAGCCGATCGGACTCAAAGTCGAGCGCCGCGACAAGGTTGGCGACCACATTTTTGTCGATGGCAACACCGCCGCGGCTCTGGGCTGCGTCTATGGCGGGGCCACGGTCTGTGCGTGGTATCCGATCACCCCGTCGTCGTCAGTCGCCGAGGCCTTCATCCGCTTCACGCAGAAATTGCGCGTCGACCCGGCGACCGGCCAGCAGCGCTGCGCCGTGGTACAGGCCGAGGACGAACTGGCATCGATCGGCATGGTCGTCGGTGCCGGCTGGAACGGTGCGCGCGCCTTCACCGCGACCTCGGGACCCGGCATCTCGCTGATGTCCGAGTTCATCGGCCTTGCCTTCTTCGCGGAAATCCCGGCGGTGCTGATCAACGTCCAGCGGGGCGGCCCCTCCACCGGCATGCCGACACGCACGCAGCAATCCGACATCCTCGCCTGCGCTTACGCCTCGCACGGTGACACCCGCCACGTGCTGCTGTTTCCGGAAGATCCCTACGAGTGCTTCGAATTGTCAGCGCAGGCGCTCGACCTCGCCGAGCGCCTTCAGACGCCAGTTTTCGTCATGAGCGACCTCGACATCGGCATGAACCAGCGCCTTTGCCGCCCTTTCGCCTGGGACGACAGCGTCGAATATGACCGCGGCAAAGTGATGACCCACGACGCACTCGACGCCGGCACCGACTTCGGCCGCTACCTCGATGTTGACGGCGATGGCATTACCTACCGCACCTATCCGGGAACGCACCCCACCAAGGGCGGCTATTTTACCCGCGGCACGACCAAGAACGCTTACGCCGGCTACTCCGAAGCGGGCCCGGACTACGTCGACAACATGCAGCGACTGCGGCGCAAGTTCGAAACCGCCAAGTCGCTGGTGCCGCTGCCGGTGCTCACCGCGGCCAAATACCCGGCGCGCTTCGCCGTCATCTTCTACGGATCGACCAGTCCGGCGATGCACGAAGCACTCGACACCCTGGCCGAAGACGGGATCTATCTCAATGCCCTGCGCGTGCGCGCTTTCCCCTTCCAGAACGAGATTGCCGACTTCATCGCTGCGCACAGCAAGGTCTTCGTTTTCGAGCAGAACATGGACGGGCAGTTGAGCACCCTGCTGATCAACGAGGCCGGCGTAGAGCCGCATAGTCTGGTAACGGTCGTCCATTACGACGGCACGCCAATCACCGCGCGCTTCATTACGCAGGAGATTGCCAACCGCGTCGCGCGCCTCAACGTGCATCCTCTAAAAGACAGAGTGGCCTGACATGACCTACCTCGCCAAACCCAAACTACACCATCCGACGCTCGCCAAGAACCGCGTCGGCTACACCCGTCGCGACTACGAAGGCAAGATATCGACGCTTTGTGCCGGTTGCGGTCACGACTCGATCTCGGCAGCAATCATCCAGGCCTGCTGGGAACTCGACATCGAGCCACACCGCGTCGCCAAGCTCTCGGGCATTGGCTGCTCATCGAAAACGCCGGACTACTTTCTCGGCAACTCGCATGGCTTCAACACCGTGCACGGGCGCATGCCATCGGTGCTCACCGGCGCCAACCTGGCCAACCGCGAGCTGATCTACCTCGGCGTTTCGGGCGACGGCGATTCGGCGTCGATCGGCCTCGGCCAGTTTGCGCACGTCCTGCGCCGCGGTGTCAACATGACCTACATCGTCGAAAACAACGGTGTCTATGGGCTCACCAAAGGGCAGTTCTCGGCCACCGCGGACAAAGGCTCGAAGTCGAAACGCGGACTGGCCAACAACGACACCCCGATCGACCTCGCCAGCCTGGCGCTGGTGATGGGCGCGACCTATATCGGGCGCAGCTTCTCGGGTGACAAGGCGCAGCTGGTGCCACTGATCCGCGGAGCGATGGCGCATCCCGGCGCGGCGGTCATCGATGTCGTCTCGCCGTGCATCGCCTTCAACAACCATTCCGGAAGCACCAAGAGCTACGACTACGTGCGCGAGCATAATGAAGCAGTCAACCGGCTGGACTTCTTCCCGCAACGCGAGGAAATCACCACCGAGTACGGCGAAGGCGAAGTCATCGATATCCGCCAGCACGACGGCTCGATCCTCCGCCTGCGCAAGCTGCACGCCGAGTACGACCCCGGCGACCGGGTGCGCGCCATGGCCTACGTCCAGGAGCACGCCGCGCGCGGCGAAGTGGTCACCGGCCTGCTCTACGTAGACAACGATGCCTGCGACCTGCACCAGCAGATCAACACTGTGGAACAGGCCCTGAACACGCTGAGTGCCGCTGAACTCTGCCCCGGCTCAGCCGCACTCGAGAAGATCAACGCCTCGCTGCGCTGAGTGCCAGTGTCGTGTTTCATTGTTGAGGAGACCTTAGGCAAGCATCCCCCAGCCACCGTCATTGCTGCCGCCTGCGCGACCGAACAAGTGCGCACTGCTGTCACCCTGCCCAGCCGTTATAATCGCGGCTTGTCCATTTCGCTGGCGCACTCGTGTCCGATCGTCTCGCCGTATCAGCCCAGTACCTGCTGCCCAAGCAGGCCCTTACCACCATCGCCGGCAGCTTCGCCGGCGCGCAAGCGGGCGAGCTCACCACCCGGGTCATCCGCTGGTTCGTAAAGCGTTACCGAGTCGATTTGAGCGAAGCCGCCGATCCAGACCCCGCCAGCTACAAGACCTTCAACGACTTCTTTACGCGCGCGCTGCGCGCCGACGCCCGTCCGCTGGCCAATGCGGACTTCCTGTGCCCGGTCGACGGCGCGATCAGCCAGTTCGGGCGTATCGAAGGTGAGCAGATCTTTCAAGCCAAGGGCCACCAATACTCGACGACAGCGCTGGTCGGTGGCGACGCCCAACTGGCGGCCGGCTTCGCCGATGGCGCGTTCGCGACACTCTACCTCAGCCCGCGCGACTATCACCGCATTCACATGCCGGTCGACGGGCGACTGAAGCGCATGATTCACGTTCCTGGCGAGCTGTTTTCGGTCAATCCGGCGACGGCGCGCGGCGTACCCGGGCTGTTCGCGCGCAACGAACGCGTGGTCTGCGTTTTCGAAGGCGAGTTCGGCAGCTTCATTCTGGTCCTCGTCGGGGCGACCATCGTCGGCAGCATGGCCACTGTCTGGCACGGCCGAGTCAACCCGCCGCGCAGCGGAAAAATTCGCGACTGGCCTTACGATGGGCAGAAAATCCTGCTTACGAAAGGCGAGGAAATGGGGCGCTTCCTGCTCGGTTCGACGGTCGTAATGCTGTTCCCGAAAGATCTGCTGAGCTTCAATCCCGCCTGGGCACCGGGCGGCACAGTCCGCCTGGGCGAGCGCATGGCCTGCAGCGCCGTGAGCACCAGCCACTGATGAAGCGGCTCTCGGCGTTCCCGGTAGTCTCGGCATGCGCCGCTCTGGCGCTCGCGATCGTCGCTCCTGTCGGCGCAGCGGACGCCCTGCCCATCGGCGACTGCGCCGATCCGCAAGCGGCGACCGATCTCTCACAGTGCGACTTCTCGCGCCAGAAGCTGTCCGGCAAGAAGCTGCGCGGCGCGCGTCTGGCGGGCGCACGGATGGAAAGCACGGACTTTAGTCAGGCCGATCTTCGCGACGCCGACTTGCGCGGCAGCAACGCCAAGTGGGCAAATTTCACTGCCGCCAATCTGAGCGCTGCCGACCTTCGCGACGCCGACCTTTTTCATGCCATTTTTGACGACGCCAACCTCAGCAAAAGCAAGCTGCAGCGCGCCAATTTGTTTGGCGCCAACTTCATCAACACGCAAGCGCCAGGCGCCGATTTCTCCGGTGCTTATCTGAAGGACATCCTGATGGAAGGGATTGACCTCAGCGGTGGCTCAATCCGCAACTGCAATGCCTTGCGTGGCGTTTTTTTGGATGCACGACTGGTCGGCACGGACCTCTCCGGCGCCGACCTGACCGGCGCCGCCATGGATAGCGCCGATCTCTCGAACAGCACGCTCAAGGGCACCCGCCTCGCCGGCGCGACCTTGCGGCATGCGCTGTTCAAAGGCGCCAACCTCGACTCGGCCGACTTCAGCAACGCCGATCTCTGGAATGCCAATTTTGAGCAGGCGACGAACCTTGATGATTCAGTGCGCGCAGCCTTGGCCGAGCCTTTCGTGGTCAGGGGACGCTGAGCGGCGTGGCCAGGCCCCTTTCTCGGTTACCGAGCGCCTACCATCGGGAGGAGCGAAGGAAGGCTCCGTTCCTGGCCATGACTCGCGACTTTTGTGTTTTTTCTGGTCTGCGGGCGCAAATTCGACCATCGCGCCGCTGCCCTGTGTATCCTAGACGCCGTTTGACTTGCCTGGCTTTTTTCACCACGCAACCACGACCATCAGCCACTGCATATCTGAAAGTCGCGCACGCGACTCACGAAACGCCCTTCTCCACTCGCGGGAGAAGGGCTGGGGAAGAGGGAAACGGTCATGACTTTCATAATTTTGGGTGTCTCCACGTGTCATGACCGTTAGCGGGAGAACGGAATGATTTTCGGAAGCGGGGGAAAAATCCGCAGCCTTGAGGGGCGCCTCGGCGAGCTTGAGCAGCAGAATCAGGAGCTGCGCGAGCAACTGGCGTCGGCACACGCCGCTCGCGACGACTGCCTGCAAGCCGCGGCAGCCAGCGAAATGCGCAGCCGGGAGGTGCAGCGGCTATTCCTTTCCTTCCAGTCCTATCGGCAATCGCTGGCGGAGTCGCAACAGACCCTCGCCGCATGGGCTCATCGCCTGCGCGACGAGAAGAGAGACACGCTCGCTGCCGCCGGCATTGCCGCGCGCAGCCGCGAATCGGTAACCGCCATCAGCACGGAATTGAACCAGCTCGCTGGCGACTCGCGCAGCGCGCTGGAAAAAGTGCTCAGCCTGCAAGGCAGTACCGAAAAAATCGGCGGCATCGTCCAGCTGATCAAGGAGATTGCCGACCAAACCAACCTCCTGGCACTCAACGCCGCCATCGAAGCGGCGCGTGCGGGTGAAGCCGGCCGCGGTTTCGCTGTCGTCGCCGACGAAGTCCGCAAGCTCGCCGACCGGACAACACAGGCCACCAGCGACATCTCGCGCCTGGTCAGCAATATCCAGGGTGAGACCGTTTCGGCGCAGAGCAGTATCAGCCATCTGGCCGAGCAATCTGATTCCTTCAGTGAGCAGGGGCGGCAGGCATCGACCGCAATCGGTGGCATTACCGGTCTCGCCAGGCAAATGGAACGAACCATTGCCACGGCCGCCCTGCGCAGTTTTGTCGAACTCGCCAAGATCGACCATCTGCTCTTCAAGTTCGACGTCTATCAGGTGTTCATGAGTGCCACGGCCAAGAACGCCAAAGACTTCGCCTCGCATACCGACTGCCGTCTGGGCCAGTGGTACTATGCGGGCGACGGAAAGCGTTACTGCACGCAGCTCGATGCTTACCGGGCAATCGAAACGCCGCATGTCGATGTTCACCGACATGGTCGCCTAGCCGTCGAAGCGCGTTGTGCGGGCGACTTCGCTGGCGGCTTGGACGCTGTCGAGCAAATGGAAACTGCCAGCATGGCCGTGCTGCTTGGCCTCGAACGAATGGCCCAGGCTGGCGAAGCCCGACCCGATACTCTTTTCGTGGAACCCTGACCCGGCAGCAATTGCCGTCACTTCATGTCTGCACGAAATACCCTGACCGCAGCCCGCCACATCGTGGTCGAGGGCCCAATCGGCGCCGGCAAGACGAGTCTTGCGCGCCGTCTCGGTACGTATATCGACGCGCAAATGCTGCTCGAACAACCCGAGCTGAACCCCTTCCTGAGTCGCTTTTATCAGGACCAGCAGCACTTTGCCCTGCAGACGCAGTTGTTCTTTCTGTTTCAGCGCCTCGACAAGCTACGCGAGCTGTCGCAAGCCGATTTCTCCGCTCGCCCGGTGGTTGCCGACTACCTGCTCGAAAAGGATCCGCTGTTCGCGCTGCTGACGCTCAGTGAAGACGAATACGGGCTGTACCGCAGAATCTACGAACAGCTTTCACCCGCAGCGAAGCCACCGGATCTGGTGATCTATCTGCAGGCCAAGCCGGAAACGCTGATCGCCCGCGTCCGGAAACGCGGCATCGACATGGAACGGCGGATCGCTGACGCCTATCTGACGGTTCTTGCGGAAAGCTATATGCGCTTCTTCCACAACTACGACGCAGCGCCGGTCATGGTGGTGAACTCCGAAAACATCAACTTCGTCGACTCCGACGACGATTTTCAACTACTCGTCAAGCGCATCGAATCGATGCGCGGACACCGCGAGTATTTCAACCGGGGAGAGTAAACCCATGTCCACCCATGTCGCGACGCGCAGACGCACACACGTCGACCTCGCCAAAATGCGTGCCAACGGCGAAAAAATCGCCATGCTCACGTGTTATGACGCGAGCTTTGCGCAGCTTTGCGACGCTGCCGACGTCGATGCACTACTGATTGGCGACTCGCTCGGCATGGTCCTGCAAGGGCGCGAGTCGACGCTCGCAGTAACGCTGACCGACATCGCCTACCACACCGCCAGCGTCGTGCGCGGCAGCCAGCGCGCTTTGATAATCGCCGACATGCCTTTCGGCAGCTTCCAGGAAAGCCCGCAGCAAGCGCTACGCAACGCCGTCACCCTGATGACCGCTGGCGCGCAGATGGTCAAGCTCGAAGGCGGTGCCGAGATGGCGGAAACGACGCGCTTCCTTAGCAGCCGAGGCATTCCCGTCTGCGGCCACGTCGGGCTCACCCCGCAATCGGTACACCAGATTGGTGGCTACCGCGTGCAGGGAAAAGACGATTCCGGGGCCGCCCGGCTGCAGGCCGACGCCCTCGCCCAGCAAGAGGCTGGCGCGACGCTGATCGTCCTCGAAGCCATCCCCGAGGCGCTGGCCGCCAAGCTCACTTCCAGCCTCGCCATCCCGACCATCGGCATCGGTGCCAGCCGGGAATGCTCGGGGCAGGTGCTGGTCCTGCACGACATGCTCGATATTTCGGCCGGCAGGAAGGCGCGCTTCGTGAAGAATTTCATGGCCGGTCAGACGTCCATCGCCGCCGCCGTCGCCGCCTACGTGGCTGCCGTCAAGGAGAGCAGTTTTCCGGGGCCCGAACACTGCTACTGACTGCAGTCGTGGCAGCGCAGGGGCCAACAAGGGATGGCTGCACGCGGCAGCGACAGAAAAACCATCGGCAGGCGAAGCGTTTTTTCGGAGTTTCACAAGAGGTCCAGCAAGCGTATGCAGATTCACTCCCCTATCCCCGACCTGCGTCTGGCGCTGAGCAAGCGTCGGCGGGTCGTTTTTGTGCCGACCATGGGCAACCTGCACGCCGGCCACATCGCGCTGATGACCGAGGCGCGCGCGCACGGAGATACCGTCGTCGCCAGCATTTTCGTCAACCGTCTGCAGTTCGGACCCAGTGACGACTTCGACCTCTATCCGCGGACCCTGCAGGAAGACTGCAACAAGCTCGCCGCGGCCGGCGTCGACCTGCTGTTTGCACCGACCGAGAGCGACCTCTACCCGGAGCCGCAGCAATACCACGTCGAGCCGCCAGAGAGTCAAAATCAGCTCGACGGCGAGTTCCGCCCCGGCCATTTCCGTGGTGTCGCCACCGTCGTTCTCAAACTCTTCAACATCGTACAACCGCAGGCGGCACTGTTTGGCAAGAAGGACTACCAGCAATTGATGGTCCTGCGCAACATGACGCGGCAGCTGGCCTTGCCGATCGAAATCATCGGCGGCGAGACGGTTCGTGCCGAGGACGGCCTGGCTCTTTCCTCGCGCAACGGCTACCTGTCGGCCGCCGAACGCGGCGAAGCGCCGCGCCTGCAAAGCCTCCTGCAGCACATCCGAACAGCGATACATGCAGGCGAAACCGATTTCGCCCGGCTCGAACGCGAAGCCGCCGCCGAACTGGACAAGCATGGCTGGAAAACGGACTACGTCGCCGTGCGTCGGCAGGCCGACCTGCAGCTTCCCGACGCTGGCGGTAAGCAAGCGCTGGTGGTGCTCGCAGCTAGCCGGCTGGGCGCTGCGCGACTGATCGACAATCTCGAAATCGATGTCCCAGACGGCCGTTGACAGGCAGCGATTAGCCGCTACAATGCCCTTCCCCCTTTAACTCAACACCCGGTGATTCCATGCAGAGGACAATGCTGAAGTCGAAGCTGCACCGCGTCAGCACCACACACGCCGAACTCCACTATGAAGGTTCTTGCGCCATTGACGAAGACCTTCTGGATGCGGCGAACATTCGCGAGTACGAACAGATCGACATCTGGAACGTCAACAACGGCGAGCGTTTCACGACCTACTCGCTGCGCGCCGAGCGCGGATCTGGCGTCATCTCGGTAAATGGCTCGGCAGCACGGCGCGCCGCGCCGGGTGACATCCTGATCATCGCCAGCTTCGCGGTGTACAACGAAGTCGAACTCGCCAAGTACGCGCCGAAACTGATCTACGTGGACACTCAGAATCGCATCGTCCGCACCGCCGGCATGATTCCGACGCAGGCCGCTGCCTGAACCATGAACCGCGCCAGCTCTGGCGCAGTTACAAAAAAGCCGCGACCCAGTCGCGGCTTTTTTGTTTCAGGGGCGGGTCCGTCAATGAGCACGTCGCGCAAGCAACTCACGAATCTCCCCTCCCCCCATTGCCGGGCCCCTCCCCAACATCATGCGAGCACACACGGCCTGGGGTCAGGCTGTGGGGGGTCAGGCTGTTTCCGGCGCAGCTTTGGGCTTGCGCGGCCGACGTGGACGCGGCGCCGGCTTGTTGACCGGCGCAAGCTCTGCAGGGTCGCTGCTGGCTGTGGCCGCGGCCGCGGCCGTTTCGACAGCGCCGAGGCTCGACTCCGCGGCCGGCTGAGCAGCGGCTTGACCACCTGGCGCAGCCGCAGGCGAATCGCTGCTAGCGTTCTTTGCGGCGGTCCGGCGGCGCCCGGTCGCACGGGGTTTTGCGGCGGGCCTATGCTGCGCGATGGCTTCCGGCGGCGAACCCTCGACTTCGCTTGCCATTTCGACCGAGGCTGGCGGCGTGAAAGCTTCTAGCGATTGGGGAATTTCGGGCGATGGTGACGCTGAAGACAAGGGCAGCGGGTCCGCAGATTTCGCAGATTCTGCATCTTCCAAAGACTCGGAAGATGCAGACGCTGGCCTCACTTCGCGTAGCGTTGGCCGGTCGACGGGTTCGTTGCCGAGAGCAGCTTCCTGGCCTTGACAGCTAGCACCTTCGATACCGTCGCTGCCCGCAGCCGTCGCAGCTGCCTCTTCGTCTTTGCCCGCCTTCTGCTCGCGGCCCCGCTTCGCAGCTTTCTCGCCGCCTTTTCGACGTCCTTGCCCCTTGCGGCGCCCTGCGGCCTGCTCAGCCTGCTCATCGGTCGTCGTCGCGCCCTCGCTGGGTGCTGCGGGCAATACCAGCAGCAGCCCCTCACTGCCCACCAACTCGACTGCCGCTTCGCCGCCGTTACTGCGATACACGTAGGTTCCCGACTTTTCGTCGCGACCAATGACCAGCAGGCCGCGCTTCTGCGCCTCTTCGAGCAGGTTGCCAAACGCCCGGAAGCCGTAGTACGACTCGTTGAAATCCGGCTTGCGCCGCTTGATCGCCTCCTTGAGCATCGACGCCCAGATCTTGCTGCTGTCGCCGCGCTCGCCAATCAGTGCATCGAAAGTGGCAACGGCCAGTTCGACGGCCTTGCTGCGACGTGCATCGAGCTCTGCCTTGCGTTGCGCATCCTCTTCCGGCGAACGCCTGACCGCGGGTTGGGCTTCCTTGGAATCCCGCCGCGCCGAGCGCTGGATCTCGCGCACCAGATCGTCATAGAAAATGAACTCGTCGCAGTTAGCGATCAGGAGGTCCGACGTCGACTGCTTGACGCCGACGCCAATCACCGATTTGGCGTTCTCGCGCAATTTGGAAACCAGTGGCGAAAAATCCGAATCGCCGCTGATGATCACGAAGGTGTCGACGTGCGACTTGGTGTAGCACAGATCGAGGGCATCGACGACCAGCCGGATGTCGGCCGAGTTCTTGCCCGACTGACGCAGGTGCGGAATCTCGATCAGCTCGAAGTTCGCCTCGTGCATCGCGGCTTTGAAGCCCTTGTATCGCTCCCAGTCACAATAGGCTTTTTTGACCACGATACTGCCCTTCAGCAACAACTTTTCCAGTACCGGCTTGATGTCGAACTTATCGTAATTCGCATCGCGAACGCCAAGAGCGACGTTCTCGAAGTCACAAAACAACGCCATGCTGGCGGTTTCGGGCGCTACGGCCATAATTCCATATTCTCCAGTGATTGTTGCGCCACGCCTGAGCATGGCGACTTGATGATCTGGTCCGAGAGCGCAAGGCAGTCGAAAAGCCCCGCCGCGGCAGACGCAGCCAACGAGAAGTGATCGACCAACTGTCAGGAAATGATCCGGAGCTCGACTTTCAGACGGCAGCTTCAGGGGACTCGGGATCCAGAGTCCATGCACGATGGTAAACAATTGCCTGCAGGAAGCAAGGAAAGTCTTTTTTCAGAGCGCTGATGGCGGCATCTGCCGCGAAGTCGTACCATTCGTACCATTCGTAGCCTTTGTACCATTTGTCGCATGAGTACATTGCCGCTCGACCTGGCGCAGTGAGGCGCGCGACCCCAACTTTCCCTGCGCTTGCGCATCGCCTGCGATCAAACGGCTTTAGTGATCGCCACACCCCAAACCTCCCACGAAAGGAACGCCATGCGTCCGCTGCTACTCATTGTTGGCTTGGCCACGCTCATCGTCAGCGGCTGTGCAAGCAAGCCGCCGGCCCCCGCTACGCAGGCAGGCAAACCGGTCAAGCTGGGTCTGGCCCTCGGCGGTGGCGCAGCGCGCGGCTTTGCGCACGTCGGCGTGATCAAGACCCTGGAAAGTCAGGGCATCGTTCCCGACATCATCGTCGGCAGCAGCGCTGGCGCGGTGGTCGGCGCCCTCTACGCCGCCGGCAACAACGGCTTTGAGCTGCAGAAGCTCGCGCACCGCCTCGACGAGACGAAAATCAGCGACTGGTCGCTGCCCGACCGCGGCGTGCTCAAGGGGGACTTGCTGCAGAAGTTCGTCAATGACGCCGTCGGCCAGCGTCCGCTCGAGGCCCTGAACAAGCCTTTCGGGGCCGTGGCCACCGATCTGCGCAACGGCGACAGCGTCGTCTTTCGCACCGGCAACACCGGCATGGCGGTACGCGCTTCGGCGACCGTCCCGGGCGTCTTCCAGCCGGTACGCATCAATGGCCACGAATACGTCGATGGCGGGCTGAGCAGCCTCATTCCGGTGCGCGCCGCACGCGAAATGGGTGCCGACGTGGTCATTGCCGTCGACATTTCGGCCCGCCCCAGCACCCAGCCGGTAAGCAGCACCTTCGACATTCTCATGCAGACCTTCACCATCATGGGGCAAAGCCTTGCTCGCTACGAGCTCAAGGAGGCCGACGTGGTGATTCGCCCGCAGGTCGGCGCCGTCGGCTCGACCGAATTCCAGGCCCGCCACGACGCCATCCTCGAAGGGGAAAAAGCAGCGCAGGCAGCGCTGCCGAAAATTCGCGAAGCGCTCAAGAAAGCGGGGCGCAGCTGAGCTGCGTCGGCTCGCTGACCCGCGCCCCATGCGTCACCGTGGCTAGCCCTCGTCGCAGCACTGACCTGCCGCGACAGCCCTGGTGGACGAAGCAATGCGCCTGATCAAGGATTTCTCGACTTCGGCCGTAACTGCCGGCTTCGTCGCCGTTCTGATCGGCTTCACCAGTTCGGCGGTGATCGTTTTCCAGGCCGCCCAGGCGCTGCACGCAAGCCCTGCCGAGATCGCTTCCTGGATGTGCGCACTCGGCGTTGGCATGGGCTTGACCAGCATCGCCCTGTCGCTGCGCTTCCGGGTGCCGGTGCTGACCGCCTGGTCGACACCCGGTGCGGCGATGCTGATCACGAGTGCCGCCGGCGTCTCGATGCCGGAAGCGATCGGCGCTTTTCTCGTCTCCGCGGCCCTGATCACGGTCTCCGGCTTCAGTGGCTTGTTCGAGCGGATGATCAGCCGCATTCCGATCTCGATTGCTTCGGGAATGCTCGCAGGCGTCCTGCTGCGTTTCGGTCTCGACGCCTTCCTGGCCATGCAAAGCCAGTTCGTCCTCGTTTTCCCGATGTTCTGCGCCTACCTGCTCGGCCGCCGGCTGCTGCCGCGCTACGCGATCATCATGACCTTTCTCGTCGGTGTCGGTATTGCTGCCGGTCAAGGCTCGCTGCGCGTCGACGAGATCCACCTCGAACTGGCGATGCCGGTATTCATCACCCCGGAGTTGTCGTGGCAGGCGCTGATCGGCGTCGCGCTACCGCTCTACGTGGTGACCATGGCCTCCCAGAACCTCCCCGGCGTCGCCGTCATCCGCGCTTCGGGCTATCAGCTACCGATCTCGCCGCTGATCGGCTGGACCGGCGCCGCCAACCTGCTGCTCGCCCCATTCGGCGCTTACGCGCTGAATCTGGCGGCGATTACCGCCGCCATCTGCATGAGCCGCGAAGCGCACGAAGACCCCGAAAAACGCTACGTCGCCGCCATCGCCGCCGGCTTCTTCTATCTGCTGATCGGCGTTTTCGGGGCTACCGTCGGCTCGCTTTTCCTGGCCTTCCCGAAGGAACTGGTGCTGGCCATCGCCGGCTTCGCACTGCTCGGGACCATCGGTAGCGGCCTCGCCGCCGCCCTGAGCCAGGAAGCCGAACGCGAGCCGGCACTGCTGACTTTCCTGGTCACCGCTTCGGGAGTCGCCTTTGCCGGGGTCGGCTCGCCGTTCTGGGGCCTGCTCGCCGGACTGGCGGCATTGATCGTCCTGCGCAGCAAGCGCCGCCCCATCCAGCAGCCCTAGCCTTCGAGCGCCTCCCAGCGTTCGAGCAGCTGCACCAGCTGATCGTCGATTTCACTCAGCCGTGCCGCCAGCCGCTGCGCCTCCTCGGGTTGCGACTGGTACAACCGGGCATCGGCCAGACGCTCGCCGATCGCCTTCTGCTCGCTCTCCAGTGCACTGATCCGCTGTGGCAACTCCTCCAGCTCGCGCGCTTCCTTCCAGGAGAGCTTGCCGCCGCCCGGTTTTTGCGCAGCCGCCTTGGCGTTGGCCGTAGTCTCCGCCGCACGCGCGTCGCTGCGCTTGCCGCTGCTCGCCGCCAGCGCCTCGTCACGCAGGCGGCCCGCCTGGTAGTCGGCCCAGTCCTGATAGCCACCGGCGTACTCGCGCCAGGTGCCGTCGCCTTCCGAAGCGATGGTCTGGGTCACCACGTTGTCGATGAAAGCGCGGTCGTGACTGACCAGGAACAGCGTCCCGGTGTATTCCTGCAGCAACTCCTCGAGCAGTTCAAGGGTCTCGATGTCGAGGTCGTTGGTCGGCTCGTCGAGCACCAGCACATTTGCCGGACGCGCGAACAGGCGCGCCAGCAGCAGCCGGTTGCGCTCGCCGCCGGACAGCGAACTGACCAGCGAACGCGCGCGCTGCGGCGCAAAGAGAAAATCACCGAGGTAGCTGATCACGTGCTTGCGCTGGTTACCGATCTCGACGAAGTCGGAGCCCGGCGAGATGACATCGATCAGCGTCGCCTCTTCGTCGAGCGCACTGCGAAACTGGTCGAAATAGGCCACTTCCACTTTCGTTCCCAGATACACCTTGCCCTGGTCCGGAGACAGCTCGCCGAGAATCATGCGCAACAAGGTCGTCTTGCCGGCGCCGTTCGGGCCGATGACACCGATCTTGTCGCCACGCTGCAAGCGACAGGAGAAATCGCGCACCACCGCCTTGTCGCCGTAGCTCTTGCTGACATGTTCGAGCGCCGCCACCAGCTTGCCGCTCTTGACCCCGGCGTCGAGCGCCAACTCGACCTTGCCCTGGCGCTCGCGTCGCGCCGCCCGATCACGACGCAACTGTTCGAGGCGCAGGACTCGCCCTTCGTTGCGCGTCCGCCGCGCCTTGATACCCTGGCGAATCCAGACTTCTTCCTGGGCCAGGAACTTGTCGGAACGGGCATTGTTCTGCGCCTCGTCGTGCAGCATCATCTCCTTGCGCGACTGGTACTCGCCGAAACTGCCCGGACAGGACATCAGACGACCACGGTCGAGTTCGACGATGCGTGTCGCCACGCGCTCGAGGAAACGCCGGTCGTGAGTGATGAACGCCAGCGTCACCCCCGACGACACCAGCATTTCCTCCAGCCACTCAATGGCGCCGATGTCGAGATGGTTGGTCGGCTCGTCGAGCAGCAACAGCTCCGGCGAGACAGCGAGCGCCTGCGCCAGCGCCAGGCGCTTCTTCTGGCCACCGGAAAGCGTTCCCACCAGCGCGTCGGCGTCCAGCGAGAAGCGCTGGATGACCCGCTCGGCCTGCGCCTCGAAGGACCAGGCGTCACGCGCTTCGAGTTCCGTCTGCAGGAGCTGCATGCGATCGAGCAATTGCTCGTGATCAGCGTCCGCCTCGCCCAGCGCGTGCGACACCGCGTGATACTCGGCGAGCAGCTTCGACAGGTCACCCATGCCGGCAACGACCGCCTCGAAGACGCTCAACGCCGGGTCGAAGGGTGGCTCCTGCGGTACATAGCCGATACGCAATCCCGGCTGTCGCCACACCGCCCCATCGTCGAGCCCCCCCGTGCCCGCCAGCGCGCAGAGCAGCGACGACTTGCCGGTGCCGTTGCGGCCAATCAGCGCCACCCGTTCGCCAGGGTCCAGCTGGAATTCGGCGTGGTCAAGAAGCGGCACATGGCCGAAAGCGAGCGAGGCGTCGGAGAGAATCAGATACGGCATGAGGGCGGGTAAGTTTCCTGTGGGGGGGTGGTCCTGCTGGGGATACTCAGCCAAGATGCGCGCCGGTGGAAGCCAAGAAATCGACGAGAACGGCAGCAGCGCGGCAAGAGCGCGCGATTTTACTCCGATGCGCGCTCCGGCAGGTTCAAATCGGGCCAAGGGCTGCCCTTACAGTTCGCGGCCCACGATGAATATGGCCACAAAGTCGAATTGGCGAAATCGAAGGCAGCGGCTACAATACCCGCCCCTCTCCTCGTAGCACAATGGATAGTGCACGCGCCTCCTAAGCGTGGGATACAGGTTCGATTCCTGTCGAGGGGACGATAACAAGCGCCGCGACCGTCCGCAGCAGTCCATAACTGGTAGTAAATACCAGGAATGGAACGGTTCTTGGCTCCCCGGAGGGCGCGCAGGTGAAACTCGAACAGCAGGCTGCACTTCTGTAGTCAGTCCCACCAGCGACCGGCGGTGCGCCGGTCCGGCGGGCTGCCGAGTGCACGGCGCTGATCGGCGTGTTCGCGCAACAGCCGTTCGAGGTGGGCTTGCTGCACCGACCAGTCATACCAGCGGCGCGCTGCGATGCACGCCGGCGGACGCGAACAGGTGCGCCTACAGCCGGAGCAGCAGTAGCGGCAGATCGGTATCGGATTGAGTGAAACCTGCCCGGCTCGGCGGTCGGCCTTGCGCTCATAGTGCCCAGGATCTTGAGCCCGCAATGCGGGCAGCACGGCGGCCGATACACTTCGGGGGTTTGCCTGATGGCCTCAAGATGCTGCTCGATCGTGTCGATGCCGGCTACAATTCGCTGCATGGGCTGGGCTCTTTTCTATGTGGGTTGTCTCGATAACTTTCCACGATAGCAGCGGTCTCCCGGCCCATCTTTCGTTCACTTCGTCCCAGCCTCGTTCAGGCAGCACCCCTCCCTTCGCTCTCGCCGTTCATGGGATAGGCGACGCAGTCAGTTACTGGAGAGCGGCGGACGTAACACTTGCGACGACGCATCGGAGGCTCGCCGTCGCAGCTCGGAGCCTTGCGCCTGAAGCTCCGAGCCTTGCGCGCGGAGCGCGCTGCCTGTCGCGGCGCACAGGCCGTGGCGACCGGACTTGGCTGACGCTTGCGGCTGTAGCGAGCGGCCATCGCTTCCTTCAAGGCATCGACCCCGGCGCCCTTGCCGAAGACCTTGGCCAGCGCATAACCCTCGAGCGCGGCCGTCAGGATGTCGCTGCCGAGCGCGATTTCGGTGTCGTCGGCCCCGGCTACCCGGCTGCGCTGCGGCGCGGCAAAGGGCCGCGTCGTGCATCGACAACAAGCCGCGCGCCCGGTCGCCCAGTGTCTGACGAACTCACCGGGTACGCCGGCCGCCGAGCAGGCGACGACCGGCAAGGGTGTTTCTTCGCTTCCCGGAATCGTCAACGACAAGCGCCGCACGAGCGCTGATAGCGCCACGTCACAAGAGCCATCGCCATGCCGGCTACTCGTCATTGCCCGATTAATCGGGCGATCCTCATCTCGCCGGCGGCTGCGGCAAATGGAGAACCCAAGTACGATCTTCCGGCTCCAACCCCTCCAAATTGACCGGGCCGGACGGCCGCCCGTGACGCGCGATTGCTTGTCGATGGCCGCTTTGCAGTACGATTACCGGGCGGCGTCTTTCGGCCAAGACCAGACAACGCAGCCTGATAAGATCGAGACGCACGAGCTGCTGATTGCCCTTTCGAAACCGGACTCTTGGGTATCCGTAGCGACGTACGCTTAGCGTGAATTCTTGCTGGAGAAAGTTACATTGATAAGCAAAGCCATTGCTGGAATAAACATCGCGCTTACCTGTGTCTTTGCATCGTTTTTTTCTACCTTTGTCTGCGCTCTAGAAACCACGAAGTTGATTAATGTTGTACAAGCTGCAGAGAATGCGCTACAAGCCAGAGTAGGCATGACGGTGTTTGACGCAAACACAGGGACGACTTGGCAATATCGGGGCGACGAACGGTTCCCTCTGAATAGTACGCACAAGATATTTTCCTGCGCAGCATTGCTCGCGAAGGTCGATGGGAAGTCTCTATCACTAGATCAATCCGTATCCATCTCGAAGGAAATGTTGGTCACCTATTCGCCGATTACCGAAAAATCGCTGTCTCCTCAAACGATGACATTTGGCGAGGTTTGCCGTGCAGCGGTGAGCTATAGCGACAACACGGCCGCAAACGTTGTCTTTGATGCCATTGGAGGAACAACCGGATTCAACTCATACATGCAATCCATCGGCGATGATCAAACCAGGCTCGACCGCAAAGAACCTGAGTTGAACGACGCAACACCGGGTGACGAGCGTGATACCACCACCCCCAACGACATCGTTAGCAGCCTGAGAAAAATCCTCCTTGGGAACGGGCTGTCGGTTTCATCCCGAAACGTGCTGACACAATGGATGCTGGACGATCAAGTCGCCGGTGCGCTACTGCGAGCTTCACTGCCATCCAACTGGAAGATTGCCGACAAGACCGGAGCGGGTGGCTACGGCTCACGCTCGATCGTGGCGGTAATCTGGCCGCCATCGAAGCAGCCAGTGGTGGTTGGCATTTATGTCACGCAAACCAAAGCATCCTTGCAGGCCAGCAATGAGGCGATTGCAAGAATAGGAGCGGCACTGAAAGAAGCGATCGGCCGTTGATGCATCAAACTTTCTGAGGACAAGGGCGAACGGCAGGTATCGGATCTGGAGTCGACTATTGATAAGGAAAAGATCATCCAGCCGTTGTGGGTCGTTTGCTGCAGCAGCAGAACTAACCCGTGTTTAACATTCTCAAAAAAACCTCTTGCATAATCAACTGCTTGCAAGGCACTTGAATCTCTAATGGCACAACAAGCGCGTAATTTCGTGTCAGGCGACCAGTTTTCGGGTTCCTCCGGGGTCTGAGTTGACGCCCAAGGCGCGATAGATCGCCATCAGCTCGGGCTCGGCGGCAGTGGCCTTGCGGACGTGCAGCGTGCGGCCATCGCGTTGCCGGAAAGTCGTCGTCACCCGGCGCTGGATCGAGAGGGTTTCGCGCAGGGTCGCCCAACTGTCGGGAATGCCCGCCGCCTTCAGCTTTAGGCGAAGGAACTGCACACACTGGTAAGCCAGCACGGTAATGAACAGATGGCCGTCGGCGCGCTCTTCCTTGTGATGAAAGACCGGCCGCAAGCCCAGCTCACTCTTGAGGCTGCGAAACACACTCTCCAGGTCAGTCAGCAGGGTGTAGGTGCGCCAGAGCCGCTCCTCGTCCCAGTCGAGTTCATTAGTGCGCAAGCAATAGACGCCCGGGTGCGTCGCTTGGCTCCCCTCGCGCGGCACCTTCTGCCAGGTGATCCCGGTGACCCGCTTGCCCGATTCGTCCGTCACCAGGTCCACCGTGTAATGCTGGCTGGTGCCGCGACTCTTCTGCTTCAGCCGGCCGAGTCGTTCGTGCAATTTGTCGGGGCGCTTCTCGGCACGTGGTTTGGCCAGGCCGTCCTGCATTTGCTGCAGTCCGGCTTCGAAGCGCTGGCTGAAGGATTCGAGCATGGCCTCCTCCTTGAGCTGCCGACCCGGTGAATGGCAAAACAACTGCAGCTCTTTCCCGTCTTCACTGAGCGCCTTTTGCAGCCGCAACGGTTGCTCGTCGGCGGTCTCGATCGTGACCGCCTGTGTTTCATCGAACTGCCGGGTCCCCCCGCGACGAACGACCAGGTAGCGATAGCCATGTTCGACCAGCCAGGCGATGTTGGCTTCGGTAGCGATGCCCGCGTCCATGATCACCAGCGCCCCTGCCGGGGCGTCCAGTCCGGTCAGCATGCCAGCAAGCGTGCCGGCTTCGCTGACATTGCCTTCGAAGGTCTGCGAGCGGCGCACAAAGCCACTGCCGTCGAGCACCAGGCCGAGCGTCACCAACGGGCAGTCGCTGCGCTTCTCCTTGGAACGGGCACGCTTGGCCTTGCGATTACTCGGAACTTCGCCTTCAAAATACGTGTTGGTCAGGTCGTAGAGCGTGATCGTCTCTTCCAGGCCAAAGAGCGTGCGAACGGTGCCGAACAAGCGCGCTTCAATCACTTCCCGATGCTTCATCAGGACGTCCGAAGCACGGTAAAGACTCATGTGCGACATCGACAGGAAGTCGACGTCGATCAGCTCGCCCAAGGCGCTCTGCTTCTGCAGCCAGCTCCAGGTCGCCCGCTCGGAGCCCGGGCGGCCCATTCTCCCGATCAGGTTGCCGATAATCGACGCCCGCAGCACGCCATTGACGCCCAACTCTCGCAATTGGTCGATGATGCCCAGTTCGGTCAGCGCATGCAGACCGACGTGCTCGACGCCAACCGAGCGCGGCTGCATCACTTGCAGCGAGTCAATATCGACTTCCTCGAACGTCACCGGCGGACGCGGCTTTCCGCAGGGCTCACTGGCCTCCGCCGCCGGCGGCGAGTCGCTCATCGGCGACCGCACGATCAGTTGCCCCGCGTAGCGCTGGGCTGCGCTTTCGATAGGGCCCGTGCAGGGCAGTGGCAGGAGCGCTTCCTGGGGATGCAGAAGCTGTTCGATGCGACGACACAGCACCGGCCAGTCCTCCTGCTTGATGGCGAAATTACGCCCGAGATTCAGCAGGGTGATCTGACGGACCTTGCCTGCGACGCGTTCGCCCCGCACCAGCCGAAAGGTGAAGTAGCCCTCGCCGGTGACCTTGTTGTTCGTTCGTGTCTGTCGGATATACATGCCCACGATCGTACAAGAAATGCAAGGGGAAAAACTAGGCTTGAAAAACTATTATGGCACAACATTGCGCCTCAGAAATGCGGCCTATTGAGAATCAATGACTTACAATCGCCGCAGCCCGGAAAAGGCCGCAATATGACAAAGAGTTGTTAAAGAGGGGCTAAGAACCGGCCGTCCAGAATGGTTCTCGGCGTTGCTCGGCCCAAGCTGTCTGCACCGGCCAGCTGAATGGTGAATGCGGCGCGACAAGCAGCCCGCACGTCACTGCGAGGGTGGGCAATGACGGTGGGTGCGAAATGCTTGCCGAAAGTCTCATCAAAAATGCAACACAACACTCGCATCGAGTCGGAAATCTACCGCCCTCCCTTGGCACGTCTCCCGACAACAATCAGCGCGACAGTGGCCACGGCGACAAACAGCATCATCGGCTCAATCGCTTCTCCCAGAAATAATGCGGAAAATCCCAGCGTAAGAAATAGTTGGAGCAACTGTACCTGACTCACTTTGGCAATTCCGCCCATGAGCAATCCGCGATACCAGAAGAAAAATCCGATCCACTGACTCATCAGGCCCAGATAAACAAAAGCCAGCCACCCTGTCAAAGGCACTGCGGCCAGGCTAACCGGGCTTACGTATAACATATAAGGCAGCGTCACTGGAAAGCCCACGAGTAGCGCCCAGGAAATCACTTCCGGACCGCTGATGTACTTTGTGGCGATTGCTCCACAGGCATAGCCAAGCGCTCCGAGCAAAACCCCCAGCAGCAGTAGACCATCAGGGGTATGCAATGTTCCCGAGGCATGAACCCAGGCGTATCCGCAGACCAAGCAAGTGCCAACTGCGGCACAAACCCAGAAGGCGGCTGGCAGGCGTTCGCGATTCAGGCTGGCGCCGATAACGGCGGTGGCCAGAGGAAGAATGCCGTTGATAACCGCCGAGTGACTCGATGACACCCATTGCAGGGCAAGGGTATTGAGCAATGGCCAGCCAAAGACAACGCCTGCTGTTGTGCCAAGCAAAGGCCACCAGGCTTCACGGGGAGGTGGTTTTCGCTTTGTCAGAAGCAGATAGGCCATGCCGGCGAATGCTGCCAACACCGCGCGCCCGGCCCAGACAAACCATGCCGACATCAGGTCGCCGGAAAGCGCGATTTTTGTGATCGGCATTGTTAGGCTGAAAATCAGTACGCCAAGAGCGCCCAATATCAAACCACGGACAGACGGAGTCATCAAGAGTGGGTCCCTGAGTCAAGAGCGCCATCTAAGTCTGCCGGCGATGATGGCAGGCCTCAACTGGCTGGCTGATTATCGCGGCAGAGCCGTCTTCGCCAAAATGCCTTCGCCAAAAAAAATGCCGCGCGCGGCACTCGGCGCGCGCGGGCAATTGCGGGGAGGCGCCCGCCCCCCATTGGATCAGCGAACCTTGCCGGCCTTCCACGCGTTCAGCAGCGTCTCATAGGCGATGGTCTCACCCTTGGGCTTTTCGTTAGCCAGTTTCTTCCACGGAGCGCCCCTGTCGCTCAGCCACTTGCTCGGGTCGCTCTTCGGGTTCAGCTTCGGTGGGCAGTGAGCCATGCCGGCGCGCTCGAGGCGAGCCATCACCTGGTCCATCTCCTCGGCGAGGTTGTCCATCGCCTGTTGTGGAGTCTTCTCGCCGGTCACGGCGACAGCCACGTTCTTCCACCACAACTGCGCCAGCTTCGGGTAATCCGGCACGTTGGTGCCGGTCGGCGTCCACGCGACGCGTGCCGGGCTGCGATAGAACTCGACCAGGCCACCCAGCTTGGGGGCCATGTCGGTCATCGCCTGGCTCTTGATGTCGGACTCACGAATCGGCGTCAGGCCGACGATGGTCTTCTTCAGCGAAGTGGTCTTGGCGGTGATGAACTGCGCGTACAGCCAGGCAGCGGCCGTCTTGTCGGCGTCGTGCGCCGCAAAGAAAGTCCATGAGCCGACGTCCTGGTAGCCGTTCTGCATGCCCTGCTTCCAGTACGGGCCGTTCGGGCCGGGGGCCATGCGCCACTTCGGAGTGCCGTCGGCGTTAACCACCGGCAGGCCGGCCTTGATCATGTCGGCGGTGAACGCCGTGTACCAGAAGATCTGCTGCGCGATCTGGCCTTGCGCGGGCACCGGGCCGGCTTCGCCGAAAGTCATGCCGGTGGCCTCTTTCGGGGCGTATTGCTTCATCCAGTCGACATACTTGGTCAAGGCGTACACCCCGGCCGGCGAGTTGACGGCGCCGCCGCGCGAGACCGAGGCGCCGACCGGCGTGCATTTGTCGTCGGCGACGCGAATCCCCCATTCGTCGACCGGCATGCCGTTCGGGATGCCGATGTCGGCCGTGCCGGCCATCGACAGCCAGGCGTCGGTGAAACGCCAGCCCAGCGAAGGATCTTTCTTGCCGTAGTCCATATGGCCGTACACCGGCTTGCCGTCGATGCTCTTCACCTCATCGCTGAAGAAGGCGGCGATGTCTTCATAGGCGCTCCAGTTCAGCGGTACGCCGAGTTCGTAGCCGTATTTGGCCTTGAACTGGTCTTTCAGGTCCTGGCGCGCGAAGAGGTCGGCGCGAAACCAGTACAGGTTGGCGAACTGCTGGTCGGGAAGCTGATACAGCTTGCCGTCCGGTGCGGTCGTGAAGCTGGTGCCAATGAAATCCTTCAGGTCCAGTCCTGGGTTCGTCCACTCCTTGCCCTTGCCGGCCATGTAGTCGGTCAGGTTCATGATCTTGCCGTAGCGATAGTGGGTGCCAATCAGGTCGGAGTCGGAAATCCAGCCGTCGTAGATGGACCTGCCCGACTGCATCGAGGTCTGCAGTTTCTCGACGACATCGCCCTCCTGGATCAGGTCGTGCTTGACCTTGATGCCGGTGATCTCCTCGAAGGCCCTGGCCAGGGTCTTCGATTCATACTCGTGGGTGGTGATGGTCTCGGATACGACCGAGATCTCATTGACTCCCCTGGCTTGCAGCTTCCTGGCGGCGTCGATGAACCACTTCATCTCGGCCATCTGCTGATCCTTGTTCAGCGTCGATGGCTGGAACTCGGTATCAATCCATTTTTTGGCCTCGGATTCGCCGGCCCAGGCCTGACTGGCGAGCGCGCAAGCGATAGTGAGGGCCATCGTCGTGTGGCGTAGTTTCATTGGTCGTCTCCTCGTGCACATGCATCCCCGTGAATAGCCTTGCTCAGCACGGCCCCGGGGACGCTGCGGGCCGGATTCGAGAAAACCATTCAGCCTTTTCGCATCACCAGTAGCAGCGCGGCGATTGAAATGGCAAAACTGATCCAGATGCTCGGATCCTGCTCAAGCGTCAACCACTCGGCGAATTTTCCCGACAGCCCGACGAAGGCCAGATTGATGTAGGCGGCGCCGAGCAGTCCGATGAACAGGCGATCGCCACGCGTCGTTGCCATGGGCAGAAAGCCCTTGCGCAGCGTCGTCGGTGATTTGATCTCCCACACCGTCATTGCCGCCAGCAGCAGGGCAATGAAGATGAAAAAAACAGCCACCGGTGTGGTCCATACCATCCAGGCAAACATCGTTCAGCTCCTGTAAGCGGCAACACAACGACCTGGCGCTGCCGGAATGCAACTTGCGGCAGCGCCCATCACACCCGCCCCATGGCAAAGCCCTTGGCGATGTAATGGCGGACAAACCAGATCACGATGGCGCCCGGCACGATGGTCAGGACGCCGGCGGCGGCCAGCGTCGCCCAGTCCATGCCCGATGCCGAGACGGTACGCGTCATGGTCGCCACGATAGGTTTGGCATCGACGCTGGTCAGCGTGCGCGCCAGCAACAGTTCCACCCAACTGAACATGAAGCAGAAGAAGGCCGTGACGCCGACGCCGGCCTTGATCAGCGGCAGAAAAATGGTCAGGAAGAAACGCGGGAAGGAATAGCCATCGATATAGGCGGTTTCGTCGATCTCGCGCGGAATACCGCTCATGAAGCCTTCCAGTATCCATACCGCCAATGGCACGTTGAACACCAGATGCGCCAGTGCCACCGCAATATGCGTGTCCATCAGACCGAGGGTCGAGTAGAGCTGAAAGAAGGGCAGCAGGAAAACTGCCGGCGGCGTCATGCGGTTGGTCAGCAGCCAGAAGAAGAGGTGTTTGTCGCCGATAAAGCTGTAGCGCGAAAAAGCGTAGGCCGCGGGCAGAGCCACGCTGATCGAGATCGTCATGTTGATGGCGACGATGATCAGGCTGTTGAGGTAGCCGGAATACCAGGCCGGATCAGTGAAGATGGTGCGGTAGTTGTCCCAGGTGAAGTCCTGCGGGAAAAACGAGAAACTGGAAAGGATTTCCGCGTTGGTCTTGAAGCTCATGTTGACCATCCAGTAGATGGGCAGCAGCGCAAAGACGATATAGAGAATCAGGAACAGGGTGCGCTTCTGGAAGCGGTTTTCATTCATGGCCGGCGCCCTCCTTGTCGGCGGTGCCGACACGCTGCATCCAATTGTAGAGGATGAAACACAAGAGCAGGATGATCAGAAAGTAAATCAGCGAGAAAGCGGCAGCCGGCCCGAGATCGAACTGGCCGACCGCTTTCTGAGTCAGGTACTGGCTGAGAAAAGTGGTCGAATTTCCCGGACCACCGCCCGTCAGAACAAAAGGCTCGGTATAAATCATGAAGCTGTCCATGAAGCGCAGGAGCACGGCGATCATCAATACGCCGCGCATTTTGGGTAGCTGGATGTAGCGGAAGACGGCCAATTTGGAGGCACCGTCTATGCGTGCGGCCTGGTAGTAGGCATCGGGGATGGAGCGTAGTCCGGCAAAGCAGAGTAGCGCCACCAGCGGTGTCCAGTGCCAGACATCCATGCTCAGTACGGTGAGCCAGGCATGCGTGGCATTGCCGGTGTAGCTGTAATCGAAACCCATCTTCTGCAGCATCGCACCCAGCAAACCAATGTCGGCGCGACCGTAGATTTGCCAGATCGTGCCGACCACGTTCCACGGAATCAGCAGCGACAGCGCCACCATCACGAGCACCGCCGAGGCTTTCCAGCCCTTCGCTGGCATGGCCAGGGCGAGCATGATGCCGAGCGGAATCTCCACCGTCAGAACCGCCAGCGAAAAGCCCAGTTGCCGCCACAGGGCGGCATGCAGTTCGTCATCGCGCATGACCAGCGCAAACCATTCCGTGCCCACGAAGACCCGCCGCTCGGGCGAGAAAATGTCCTGCAAGGAATAATTGACCACCGTCATCAAAGGCAGCACGGCGGAGAAGGCGACGCAAATGACCACCGGCAGCACCAGCCACCAGGCCTTTTGGTTAACGGGCTTGGTGCTCAGCACGGGAGGAGTTCCTCATTCTTGTAGAAACAGGTGTGTGATCCCAACACGCCCAGCCAGACCCGGTCGCCGCAGCGGGGTATCTCCTGATCGGGACGCAAGCGCGCCTTGATCGCCAGATCGCCGCATTGGCCGGTCAACAGCACGTGGGTACCGATGTCCAGTGCCTGCGTGACCTTGACCGGCAGGGCCGTCGGGTCTTCGGCAGCGCTGAGCACGACGTATTCGGGCCGGATACCAAGTTTCAGTTCGCCTGCGGGCAAGGCAAGGTCTCGGCCCAGTCCAAGCCGGTGTTCGGCGACCAGCAGTGCCCGCTCATGGACCCGCGCCGGCAGGAAGTTCATGCCCGGCGAACCAATGAAATTGCCCACGAAAGTGTGCTGCGGCCTTTCGAACAACTCCTCGGCGCTTCCCACCTGCACCGAGCGACCGCGCGTCATGACCATCACCTGATCGGCAAAAGTCAAAGCTTCCACCTGATCATGCGTAACGTAGATCAGCGTCAGTTTCAGCTCGAGATGAATCTGTTTCAGTTTTCGCCGCAGCTGCCACTTCAGGTGCGGATCGATGACGGTCAGGGGTTCGTCGAACAACACCGCCGACACGTCGTGCCTGACCAGGCCGCGCCCGAGCGATATCTTCTGCTTGGCGTCGGCGGCAAGGTTCGCGGCGCGCTGATCGAGTTGGCCACTCAGTTCCAGCATTTCGGCAATTTCAGCCACGCGCTTCCTGATCTGATCGCCGGGCATTTTCCGGTTGCGCAGGGGGAAGGCCAGGTTGTCGGCCACGGTCATGGTGTCGTAGATCACGGGAAACTGGAACACCTGGGCGATATTGCGTTGCTGCGGGCTGAGTTGCGTGACGTTGCGGCCGTCGAACTCGACGCTTCCCCGCGACGGCGCCAGCAGGCCCGACATGATGTTGAGCATCGTCGTCTTGCCGCAACCCGAGGGGCCGAGCAGGGCATAGGCGCCGCCATCGGCAAAACTCATCTTCATTGGCAGTAGCGCGTAGTCCTCATCCTGTTGCGGATTGGCCAGGTAGGAATGCGCGAGGTCGAGATCGATGCGCGCCATGTCAATGCCCTCCCCGCCGTTGCGGAGCCACGAGCAAGGTCCCCTGCGCATCGAATACATAGACATGGGCGGGATTGAGCTGCAGGGTCAGCGCTGTGCCCAGCATGAAACGATGCACACCGCCAAGCTGCGCCACCACTTCCCCGACGGCCGTGGACAGGTGCACAAAAGTGTCCGAGCCGGAGATTTCGGCCAGCTCGACGCGGCCGGCCAGGGGCACGTCGCCTGCGCTTTCCTGCAGGCGCAGGGCGCTGGCGCGTACGCCAACGGTCAGGGCGGTCGTCGCTTGTTGCGCAAGGACTGCCGGGAGGCGAATCGAAAGCGCCGGGCCGGCCTTCAATTGCACCCCATGGCTGCTTGCTGCAGCGGCGATCAGGTTCATCGGCGGATCGCTGAAGGCGCGGGCGACGCGCAAGGACTTGGGGGCATGGAAGACCTCGGCGGTGGGTCCATACTGCAGCAGTTCGCCGGCATCCATGACCGCCGTGTGCCCACCCAGCAGCAAGGCCTCGCCCGGCTCGGTGGTGGCGTAGATGACCGTTGAATCGCCGGCCGCAAACAGCTCGCTCAGTTCTTCGCGCAATTCCTCGCGCAGCTTGTAGTCGAGATTGACCAGGGGTTCGTCGAGCAGCATCAGCGGGGCACCCTTGGCCAGCGCACGCGCCAACGCCACGCGCTGTTGCTGGCCGCCGGAAAGCTCGGCCGGGTAGCGGTCCAGGAAGCCATCGATGTGCAGCCGCTGCGCCAGCGCACGCACGCGCTCATCAATATTCTTTTCGCCACGCAGCTTCAATGGCGAAGCGATATTGTCGGCGACCCGTAACGAGGGGTAGTTGATGAATTGCTGATAGACCATCGCCACGTTGCGGTCGCGTACCGAAACACCGGTAACATCCTGGCCATTCACCCTCACCACCCCGCGGGTGGGCGTGTCGAGGCCGGCCATGATGCGCATCAAGCTGGTCTTCCCCGCCTGGGTGGCGCCCAGCAGCACGGTTACCGCGTTGCGCTTCGGCGCGAGGTCCATTGTGTAGAGCCAGGACTGCGCCCCCACCCGCTTGCTGATGCCTTGCAGTTCCAATTCCATGGCGATGGTCTCCCGGAACGCAGTTTGCTTCGAAGTCGGCGCTTCATCAAGCGACTTTTCTCTATTGGCCTCCCGATCCTCACGGACCGTGCCCGCGCCTAAAGCCGCGCCGCGAGAATCTGTGCAATCTCGTCATCAGTGAGCACAATGGGATTGGTCTTCATGCTGCTGCCACGACAATTGGCCACGATGCGCGGGAAGTCGGCGCGGGTGATTCGCCAGTTTGACAGGCGCGGCAAGGCGAGCGTTTGCTCCCATTGGCGCAAGCTCGTGACCAGGAAGCTGCGTGCATCCTGAGCCTTCATTCCCTTCTGCATGGCAAAGCGACGGCCGATCTCGGCGTATTTCGGCAGCGCAGGATTCTCGGGATCGCGCCTTTCCATCGCCGCAATATTGACCGCCGTTGCCGTGGCGACCAGTGTGCCGCAGGCCGCGCCGTGGGGAATCGGAAAAAAGGCGCCGAGGGGCGAGGCGAGGCCATGAACGGCACCGAGACCGGTCTGCGCCAGGCAGATGCCCGACAGCAGCGAGGCGTAGGCCATCTTCTCGCGTGCCGGGGCAGATTGTTCGGCATACAGCGGCAACAGCGCATCCCTGGCCGCCATGATGCCGGAGCGCGCAAGCGCATCCGTCATCGGGTTGCTGCCTGTCGAGACGAAGGATTCGAGGAGTTGCGTGAAGGCATCCATGCCATCGGCGGCGATGAGCTGCGGCGGACAGCTGACGAGCAGGTCAGGATCGACGATCGCCCATTCGGCCACCAGTTGCTCATCGCGAAAGGATTTCTTGAACTGTCCGTGAATTGACAATACGGCGTTCCTGGTGGCTTCCGAGCCAGTGCCGGCCGTGCTTGGTACGGCGATCAAGGGCGTCGACGGGCCGCCATAGGGTAGCTCGGGACCGACGCCCTCGAGATGATCGAGCACCGAATTGCCTGGCTTGAGCAGGCCGGCGATGGCCTTAGCCGCATCAAGGGCGCTGCCGCCGCCGATAGCAATCACGGCATCAAACGCTTCGCCTTGCAATGCCGAGACGGTGGCATCAATAAAAGTCGGCGCTGGCTCGGTGACGATCTTGACGATTTCCCAGCGGCAATCCCGCTGGCGCAAGGCAGCGAAGAGCCGCGGCGCATGCGCCGAGCCGAGAAAGCTCCGTGCGCCCGTGATCAGCAGCAGGCGCTTGCCATAGCTGGCGGCGATGTCCGGCAAGTTGCTCAGGGAACCGCAGCCGAACCTGATCTGCGGCAGACGGGCGATGGCAAACGCAGCGAAGCTCATGCAGGGACCCTCCTTCCATGTTCCAGTGGGTGCATCAAGCAGTGCAATGCAAACCCGGATTTCGCCGGCCAGGCAGTTCTTGAACCCTGTATGCCCGCTTCGCTAGTGCCGGGCTGCGCGAAGTATGGAACCTATAAATTCCGGCTACCGCGTGGGTTTCGCGCCGCTGTAATGCTTGCTGAAGGCCGCATCGGGAACGGTGAATGCGGCACCGCACTAGCTCCGGCCGACGCGCTGCCAGGCACGCCGTGTTGACCTTCGTCATTGCCTCCGCACTTGCTTGTGGCATTCTTCAAGCATGATCGCGGAAAGCGTGGTACGAAATTCCAGCATCGCCAGCCCTCCACAGCCATCCCCCAGCGACGCCAAGCCAGAGCCAAGCCATAGCCATGATGCCCGTTAGCAGCGACCTTCCCGATGCCTTCTGCCGACCCCTGCGGGACCTCGCCGACGCTCAGTCGATCGTCGGCGAAATCGAAGCCCTGCTCAGCACGCGGCAGCTCAGTCTGCGCCTGCCGCCGCCCGTGCCGAACACTTGCTGTGGTCGGGGCTGCAACGGCTGCGTCTGGCAGGGCTACTACCAGGCGCTGGGGTACTGGCGGGATCAGGCCCGGGCCCTCTTGGGCTGATCAAATCGCGTCAGCACAACCACCGCCGTCGGGGAAGGATAGAATAGCCAGTTCCAAGAGGGTGTGACGAGCTCGTTTGCAGAGAAGGGCCGTCGCGACCAGCGGCCGTCCAGTCCTGCCGAATCCACCAATTCCGCCAATTCCGCCAATTCCGCCAATTCCACCAATTCCACCAATTCCACCCAGCGCGAATCCGACAACACCGGAACCGACGCTGCGCCTGACTCGGAGCAAGAAGGTATGAGCATGGATGATCTCGCCCTACTGCGACGGCAGCTCGAAGAGGAGCGCGCAGCGCGCAAGAAAGCCGAGGACTTGCTCGAAGAAACGGTCCGCGAGCTGACGCTTGCCAATCAATTGTTGCAGCGCTATCTCGACGCCGTGCCATGCATCGTGGTCGCTCTGGACACTCGTGCTTGCATCGCGATGATCAATCGTGCGGGCTGCGCCCTGCTCGGCCAGCCGGAGAGCGCGCTACTCGGGCAGCCCTGGTTCGAGCACTGCCTGCCGCAGCCAAGCGGCAAGTCCGTCCTCCTCCCCTGCTTTCTGCAACTTGTCAGCGGCGAGGGACAGGCCCAGGAAGCACTGTCGGAATATCCCGTCGTCGACGCGGATGGGCAGCAGCGTCTGATGGCCTGGCACACGGGTATGCTGACCGACGCTGCCGGGGTAATCGTCGGCACGCTGAGTTCCGGTGAAGAGATCAGCGAACGAAAACTGGCTGAAGCAGCGATCGCCGAATCCAGAAACCTGCTCCTGAAGGTCATTGATACCGTGCCTGCTCGCGTCTTCTGGAAGGACACCGATTTACGCTTTCTTGGCTGTAATAGGAGGTTTGCCGAGGATGCCGGGATGCCGAGTCCTGACGACCTGATCGGCAAGGACGACTATCAGATGGTGTGGGCAGAACAGGCCGATCATTATCGCGCCGACGATCGGGAAGTCATGGCCGCCGGGGCACCGCGACTGTTCTTTGAAGAACAGCAGACCACTGCCAGCGGTGAGACCGTCTGGCTGCGGACGTCCAAGATCCCGCTGATCAATGACGACAATGAAACCTTCGGCGTGCTGGGGGTGTACGAGGACATCACTGAATGCCGCCGGATCGAAGCCGACAATCGCATCCATCTCGCCGAGTTGACTGCCCTCAATGGCATGCTCATCGAAGCGCAAAACCAGATGCTGCGATCGGTGAAGATGGCTTCCGTCGGTCGACTGGCGGCAGGCGTAGCGAACGAGATCGACAAGCCCTTCGCCTTCATCAACTCCAATCTGGAAGCCCTCAAGGGGCACGTGGCGGATCTGTTGAGCGTGCTGGAAGCCTACGAGAAAGCTGAACCGGCGCTGGCCGGGCAGGTGGCTTTCCTGGCCGCCATCGAGCAGGCGAAAGAAAAGGCGCATCTTGCCTTCATGCAGCACGATATCCTGAACCTGATCAGCGAATCGCTCGACGGTGTGCAGCGCGCCAAGACGGCCGTCGAAACTCTCAAGGAGTTTTCGCGCGTGGACACCGCCGAGTGGCAGCTTGCAAACCTTGAGAAAGGCCTGGAGAGCACACTCAACATCGTCTGGAACGAGATCAAGGACAAGGCAAAAATCAAGAAGGACTACGCCGGCATCCCCGACATAGAATGCCTTGCTCCGCAACTCAACCAGGTCTTCCTGAATCTGGTGATCAATGCCGCGCAAGCCATCGACGAGCGCGGCGTGATCATCCTGCGCACCGGCTTCGACGAGCATGAGGTGTGGGTTGAAGTCGGCGATACCGGCAAGGGCATCGAGCCCGAAGACATGGACAAGATCTTCGACCCTTTCTTCACCACCAAAGCGACTGGCAAAGGAAGCGGCCTCGGCCTGTCACTAGCCGACAACATTGTTCGCCGCCATGGTGGGAGACTCGATACGCGCAGCAAACCGGGCAAAGGAAGCGTGTTTCGCGTCACCTTGCCGCGCAACCGCTTGCTCAACAAGGAAGGTTTCTGAACCCACCGCCAACAAGCGCGGCTCGTAAGCTCCCCTCTCGGCCCTTCCTCTCACCGCAACGCTGACCACTCTTATGGACGCCAGCCTGATTGCCACCTACGCTTTGCTCGCCATCGCCGCTTTCTGCGCCGGGGCGATGAACTCGGTTGCCGGTGGCGGCACCTTCCTGTCGTTTCCGGCGCTGCTCGCCGCCGGCGTCCCGCCCGTGATGGCCAACGCCAGCAACTCGGTTGCCCTCTGGCCAGGCAGCCTCGCCGCCGCGTGGGCTTTTCGTACCGAACTGCTGCGCTTTCGCACGGCGCTGCCGCTGCTGACCCTGGTTGCCTTCCTCGGTGGCATCGCCGGTGGCCTGTTGCTGCTCGCCACGTCGAACGCTGCCTTCGCGAACCTGATTCCCTGGCTGCTCCTCGTGGCCACGGTTCTCTTCGCCTTCAGTACGCAGTTTTCGGCCTTGGTCGCTGGCCTGCGCAAACCTGCGCGCGAAGCCGATGGCGGCCCCGCCAACAGCCGGCAAGTTGGCGTCGGCGGCTTCGCGTTTCAGCTCGCGGTGTCGATATACGGTGGCTTCTTTGGCGCCGGCATGGGCATCCTGATGCTCGCCGCGTTGGCGATCCAGGGATTCGACGATGTGCACGAGATCAATGCCCTGAAGAACTGGCTATCGGCGGTGATCTACTCGGTTGCGGTGGTCACCTTCGTCGTCGCCGATGCGGTTTCCTGGCCCCACACGACGGTGATGCTGGTGACCGGAACGCTTGGCGGCTACACGGGCGGCCGCGTCGCGCGCCGCATTCCTGCCCTGTGGTTACGACGCTTCATTGTCGCGCTCGGCAGCTTGCTGACCCTGGCGTATTTCTACAAGAGCGGAGTGAATTAGAAGCAGCAAGCGAAGGCAGCGCTCGATTCGGCCAGGCTCAACCTTTCCTACACCGTCATCTGTTCGCCGGTGAATGGCTCCCGGGGCCAAACGCGCGATTGACGCCGCATGACCGCGGCTCATACACTCTCGCGGGCACCATCTCTCCTCCATTGATGATCTCAGCCCTCACCCCTGCGCCTTGAAGGGAGCCACACATGGCCGATGGCCTTGGCCGCAAAGCAATCGCCAGACTGCCCATCGTCGACTACGATCAGGTTCGCGATCAGCTGCGTACCGGCGACATCGTCTTTTGCTCTGGCACCTACTTCTTCTCGCAGACCATCCAGTGGTTCACGCGATCCGTCTGGAGCCATGTCGGCATCATCTATCGCGACGACAATCTGCAGCGCATCTTCGTGCTCGAGAGCGAAACCGCCATCGGGGTCCGCCTCGCTCCCTTGTCCAAGTATCTGCGCGATTACCACGGTCGCAACAAGCCCTACAAAGGACGCATGGTGATCGCCCGCATCACCCCCGGCCCGGACGACGAGAAACTCAAGTCGGTGATCAGCTTCGGCATGGACGAACTCACCAGGCCTTACGACAACTGGGAGATCTGCCGCATCGCGATGCGGATTCTCTTCAGGCGCGGCCGCAAGAACCGAGACCGCAAGTACATCTGCTCGGAACTGGTCTACGAGGCTTTTCGCAAGGCGGAGGTCGCGTTCAAGTTCCACCGCAATTCGATCAGCCCGGACGACATCTGGAACGATGAACGCGTGATGATGCAGTTCCGTATCATGTGACGGGACTCGTTCCGCGGCCCTCTTCCGCTGCCCTCTTCCTCTTGCATTGAACTCTTTCCGAGAAAGAAAGCCATGATCGACCAGACCGTCGCCGACTTCAGCCTGCCGGCTACCGGCGGCCAGACCTTCACGCTGTCGGCCTGCCCGGGCAGCACCGTCGTACTCTACTTCTACCCCAAGGACAGCACGCCGGGGTGCACCACCGAGGCTCAGCAATTCCGCGATCTCCACCCGCAGTTCGTCGAGGCCGGCGCCATCGTCGTCGGCGTCTCACGCGACAGCATCCGCTCGCACGAGAACTTCAAGGCCAAGCAGGACCTGCCCTTCGCTCTGCTCTCCGATGCCGACGAATTGCTATGCACACGCTTCGCGGTGATCAAAATGAAATCGCTGTACGGCAAGCAGGTCCGCGGTATCGAGCGCAGCACCTTTGTCATCGATGGCAAGGGGGTGTTGCGGCGCGAATGGCGCGCTCTGAAAGTAGCCGGCCATGCGCAGCAAGTGCTGGATTTCGTCGTTCAGCTCTGATCACCAAGCCTGACCGATAAACCCTCATCCGGAAGACCTGCGCATGATCCGCTCATCTGCCACCGCCGCCGGCGACGCCGCTGCCAAGCCGAGGAAACTCTTCGTCCTCGACACCAATGTCCTGATGCACGACCCGAGCAGTGTCTACCGTTTCCAGGAGCACGACATCTTCCTGCCGATCATGACCCTGGAAGAACTGGACAATCACAAGAAGGGGATGTCCGAGATCGCGCGCAATGCTCGCCAGGTGACACGAACGCTCGATGAAATAGTCAGCAGCATCGACGACGCCATCGACCAGGGCATCGAGCTCGACGAAGCTTCGCGCGGACTGGCCAGCGGTCGTCTCTTTCTGCAGACCGAGGCGATCGCCAGTGAGCTCCCGGCAGGACTACCGACAGCCAAGGCCGACAACCAGATTCTGGCGGTTGTCATCCACCTGCAACGCCAGCATCCCGAGCGTTCGGTGATCCTCGTCTCCAAAGACATCAACATGCGCATCAAGGCGCGCACGCTCGGGCTGCAAGCGCAGGACTACTTCAACGACAAGGTTCTCGAAGACAGCGACCTCCTGTACACCGGCATCCGCGAACTGGGCTCGGATTTCTGGGACCAGCATGCGCAGGGGATGGAGTCCTGGCAGCAGGACGGTCACACGCTGTACCGCCTCAAGGGCCCGCTGTGCGCGCAATTTCTGGCCAACCAGTTCCTCATCCAGGACGGCGAGAGCCCGTTGCATGCGATCGTCCGCGACGCCTCTGCAATGAGCGCCGAGATTGCCACCCTGACCGACTATACGCACAGCAGGAACAGCGTCTGGGGAATCACCGCGCGCAACCGCGAGCAGAACTTTGCGTTCAATCTGCTAATGAATCCGGAAATCGATTTTGTCACCCTGCTCGGCCAGGCGGGTACCGGCAAGACGCTGCTCACGCTCGCCGCTGGACTCACCCAGGTGCTCGAAAGCAGGCGCTACAGCGAAATCATCATCACCCGGGTCACCGTGCCGGTCGGTGAGGACATCGGTTTTCTGCCAGGCACCGAAGAAGAGAAGATGGGGCCGTGGATGGGCGCCCTTGAAGACAACCTCGAAGTCCTCAATCAGAGCGATGAAGACGCGGGCGACTGGGGGCGTGCAGCCACCCACGACCTGATTCGCAACCGCATCAAGATCAAGTCGCTCAATTTCATGCGCGGTCGAACGTTCCTCAACAAGTTTCTGATTATCGACGAAGCGCAGAATCTGACTCCGAAGCAGATGAAGACGCTGATTACCCGCGCCGGGCCAGCGACGAAAGTGATCTGCCTCGGCAATATCGCCCAGATCGATACGCCCTATCTTACCGAAGGCAGTTCCGGCCTCGCCTACGTCGTCGATCGTTTCAAGGGCTGGGCGTACGCCGGGCATATCACCCTGCAACGCGGCGAACGCTCCCGCCTCGCCGACTACGCGGCCGAGGTGCTATAATTTTCTGCCATTGGCGGGCCGTGTCTAGGACACGGCCCGGTCGTTTGTAGCCACCGATCCGTGCTACCTGCTCCGTCCGACCAGGATCCCGCGCTTACCGGAGAGTCGATTGAAACGACGCAATTTCCTTGCTGCTTCGGCACTTCTTTCGCTACTGGCGCCGACGTCGGTGTTGGCCGCAAAAAAAAGCAAGACAAGCGCCAAAGCAACGCGTAGAAGCAGCACCAAGAAGAGCAGCCGGCAAAGCGCGCCAGCCACCGCCGAAAAGCCGAAAGCGCCTGCTGCGGCCAGTTCGCCGCAGCCAGGAGCCGAGCAACCCGACGCCACCGGCCTGCCCGATGAACCAGCGACGCCCTGGCGAATCTACGACATCACCTCGACCATCGCTCTCAAGGAGGTCAAGGGCAAGCTGCGGCTGTGGTTGCCGCTGGCGCTGCACAAGGACACGCTCTGGCAGCGTTCGCTGGGCCAGAGCTGGCAAGGTAATTTCACGAATGCCGGCATCTACCGCGACCCGGCCGAGACAATGGTGGTGTTCTACGCCGATTGGAACGAGGGGGTCGATACTCCGCAGTTGCAAATCACCAGCCAGGTCGCCAAACGAGACCGTCATTTCGACATTACCCGACGCGGCAACGCCGCTGAGCGCAGCGAAGTGCTGCGCCAGAACCTGCATGCCAGCAATTTGGTCCCCACCGACGGACTCGTACGCCGCACCGCCGAACGCGCCGTCGGTCGCATCCAGGACCCGCTGGCACGCGGCAAGGCGATTTACGACTGGGTGCTGGAAAACACCACCTACGATCCGTCGCTGCCCGGTAGCGGTCGAGGTGATATCGAAGCCATGCTCGATAGCGGCCAGTTGAGCGGAAAAAGTGCCGATATCACGCTTCTCTTCGTCGGCCTGTGTCGAGCCATTGGCATTCCTGCGCGTCCGTTTTTCGGGCAGCGCATCGACAGCTCACGATTGTTCTCCGGCCTCGGCGCGACAGGCAACCTCAGCACGGAACAGCAGTGCCGCGCCGAATTCTATACGCCGGGCTACGGCTGGATTCCGGTCAATCCGGCCGATGTGCGCAAGGCAATCCACGACGAGCACCTGAGCAGTAACGACCCGAAACTGGTCGTCCTGAGCAAGCTGCTGTTTGGTTTCTGGGAAATGAACTGGGTCGCTTTCAACAGCGCCCTGGATGTCAGGCTGCGCGGCGACAACGGTAAGGCACTACCTTTTCTGGTCGTGCCGCAGGCCGAAGTGGCTGCCAACCGCTTCGACAGCCTGGATACCAAGCGCTTCAGCTACACCGTGCACGCCAGCAGCGTCGAAGGCTAAGGCCATCGCCTGAAAAGGCTGCTCCTTGCCCGGCAATCAGTACGAGCCCGCGCTGGCGAAATTCTCGAAACGCGTGTATTCACCCAGAAAAGTAAGGCGAACGGTACCGATCGGACCGTTACGCTGCTTGCCGATGATGATCTCGGCAACGCCCTTCTCGGCCGTATCCTGGTTATAGACCTCGTCGCGATAGATGAACATGATCACATCAGCATCCTGTTCGATGGCGCCCGATTCGCGCAGGTCGGACATCACCGGGCGCTTGTTCGGACGTTGTTCGAGCGAGCGGTTGAGCTGCGAGAGGGCCATCAGGGGAACATTCAATTCCTTTGCCAGGCTCTTCAGCGAACGCGAAATCTCGGAGATCTCGGTCGCCCGGTTCTCGCCATGGCCGGTCGCGGACATCAGCTGCAGATAGTCGATGACGATCAGGCCGAGTGGACCGCACTGGCGGCGGAGGCGACGCGCGCGGGCGCGCAGATCGATCGGATTGAGCGCTGGCGTTTCGTCGATATAGATCGGCGCTTCGTGCATCTTGCCCAGGGCAAACGATAGTCGTGACCACTCGTCGTCGTTGAGCCGACCGGTACGTACGCGATGCGCGTCGAGCCGGCCCACTGAAGAAAGCATGCGCATGGCGAGTTGCGTACCGCCCATCTCCATCGAAAAAACGGCCACCGGCAGGCCGACCTCGATGGCGACATGCTCGGCGATGTTGAGCGCAAACGAAGTCTTGCCCATCGACGGCCGCCCGGCGACGATCAGCAGATCACCGCCTTGTAGACCGGAAGTCTTGCTGTCAAGATCATGATAGCCGGTGGGAACGCCAGTGATGTCCGACGGATTGTCGCGATCATGCAGTTCCTGAATACGCTCGACAACCTGTGTCAGCAGGGGGTTGATGTGCTGGAAGCCGGTCTGGTGGCGCAAGCCGCCTTCGGCGATGGCAAAGACTTTCCTCTCGGCCTCATCGAGCAAGGTCTTCGGATCGCGACCGAGCGGATTGAGCGCGCTCCCGGCGATCTCGTCACCGGCAGTCACCAGTTGCCGCAGAATCGCTCGCTCACGAACGATCTCCGCGTAACGCCGGATATTCGCCGCCGACGGCGTATTGGCGGCGAGTTCACCTAGATAGGCGAGGCCGCCGGTATCCTTGCCCTCGCCTGCCAGGTCGAGGCTTTCGGCCACGGTCACCGCGTCAGCCGGCTTGCCACGCTCCAGCAGTTTGCAAATCTGGCGGTAGATGCGCTTGTGCTCGTCGCGATAGAAGTCGCCTTCGGCCATCAGGTCGGCGATCTTGTCGAAAGCGGCATTGTCGAGCAAGAGGCCACCAAGAACCGATTGCTCGGCCTCTATCGAGTGCGGTGGCACCCGCAGCGCAGACAACGCCGGGTCAATCTGCGGGCTACGGCCGCCGTCTCGCCGCGCACCGCGACTGCTCGCGCGTGGCCCACGTTCGGAGTTTTCCGAGGGCGATGAATCTGAATCGAAGGGCTTGGCCATGACTGATCAGTGAAAAAAACGGGGCGAGCAAGGCAGCGAGTTTACCCCGCTGATGAAATTTTCCCGTTGCCCGCACGAAAAAAAGCCTTGCCCCAGGGCAAGGCTTTTTCGTGGCGCCAGCAGACGGCGCCGGATCAGACTTAGGCGATTTCTGTCAAGGAATATACCATCTTGCTTGTCTTTTCGCCCGTCTTCTATGTTACGACAACAGTTACATAGTTCGACCATGCGCCTGTTGTCGCGCCTCGAAGCCGACCGAAAATCCGGCGCAATCTGGTACGTTCTTTTCCGGCAATCGCCTTAGATCTTGAACTGTTCGGCAACGACTGAAACCGTGATCGTCGCCAGCACATCGCTATGCAGCGCGACCTGCAACTCGGTTTCGCCAATCATCTTCAGCGGACCCGCAGCCATGCGCACATCGGACTTGTCGACGGCGAAGCCGAGTAGACGCAAGCCATCAGCGATATCGAAGTTGCTCACCGAGCCGAAGAGACGGCCATCGACGCCAGCCTTGCGTTCGATGCGCACGACCACGCCCACGAATTTCTCGGCATAGGCCTGCGCAACCGCCAGTTTCTCGGCTGCCGCGCTCTCGAGTTCGGCGCGCTTGGCTTCGAATTCCTTCAGCGCCATCGGCGTTGCACGCTTGGCTTTACCCGTTGGAATGAGGAAATTACGGGCATAGCCCGCTTTGACGTTGACGAGATCACCAAGGCTGCCGAGGTTGCCAACCTTTTCCATCAGAATTACTTGCATTTCCTTGTCCTCGCTTACTGGTGATTGTCGGTGTACGGCAGCAAGGCCAGGAAGCGGGCACGCTTGATGGCCACCGACAGCATCCGCTGATAACCAGCCTTGGTACCGGTCAGGCGAGCCGGCATGATTTTGCCGTTCTCGGCGACATACTCCTTGAACAGGTCGACATCCTTGTAGTCGATCTCTTCCATCTTCTCAGCGGTGAAGCGGCAGAACTTGCGCCGCTTGAATAGGCCACCACCACGCTTCTTGACGTTCTTGTCATCCTTCTTCTTGAAGAATCTTCCCATTTTGCTTTCCTTCGACAAATTCGATCGTAGTTACATGCAGTCTCGGCTGCTTGCTGTTGCGGCTCCTGGCGGCAAGAAAGCCCGTCAGATGGAGAGCAGCGCCAGGAGTTGCCGCTTGCAGCCACTGTGCCGTTGCACCCAGGGCGATGGCCTGGATTTCGCATTCAACACGCCGTGGGCTACCCGCTTCAAGTTGCTCTGATTGATGCCTGATCAGGCATTCCACTACCGGCACACCGGCCGGTGTAAAACGTTGCGCCTTGCGCTCGATCAGGACACCAACAAGCTCGACGCGGTTCAGCAGAGCCTCGACAATCAGGCGGCCGGTTCCGCAGCCGCTTGTTCAGCGGCAGCTTCAGCCGGTGCAGGCTCGCGCGCTTCCAGCAGCGACTTGGACTTCTCGTCCTTCATCATCGGCGACGGCCCACTGACCGCACGCTTGGTCTTGATCGTCAGATGACGAAGAACCGCGTCGGTGAATTTGAAACCGTGCTCGAGCTCGGTTAACGTAGCGTCATCGCACTCGATGTTCAACAGCAGGTAATGTGCCTTGTGCAGCTTCTGGATCGGGTAGGCGAGCTGGCGGCGTCCCCAGTCTTCGAGACGGTGGATCTGCCCGGCACGCGCTGTGATCACAGCCTTGTACCGCTCGACCATCGCCGGCACCTGTTCACTCTGATCCGGATGGATGATCAGGACGATTTCGTAATGACGCATGAACACTCCTTGTGGTTGAAGCCCCCCGCCATGCAAACGGTGGAGCAAGGTGGAAAACCGAGCATTATAACGGTCTCGCGGCCTTCTCGGCAAACTGCTTTCGCCTTGCCCGGCCCTGCAGCTGCTGTTCCCGAAGATCGACACCCTGCCACACGCCGACACCCTGTTTCGGCTCCTGCGCGACCTTGACCTTCAGCCCCTCAAACAGGCCCTGGGCGGAACCCGAGGCGCAAAAGCAGGATTGCGAACTGCGCGCCTTTGCGCGCTTGAGCGAGTGCCTCAAGACCTGCTTCCCCCGCCTGCGGATTCTGCTCCTGCTCGACGGACTCTACGCCAACGGGCCCGCTTCGGCTGGGTCATGCGTCATGGCCTCCGGCTTGGCCGTCCGACCCCTTTGCCGATACAATGGCAAGGTCTTCGACGCAATGCTGTCGCGTTCGACTCCACAACCTCAGCAGAGAAAGTGCCGCCATGAAAGTACTGCTATTGACCCGCGAGTATCCCCCCAATGTTTACGGTGGAGCCGGCGTTCACGTCGAGTATCTGGCCGATGAACTGGCCAGACTGATGCATGTAGAAGTGCGCTGTTTCGGTGAGCAGGACACTGTCAACGACGGGGTACGGGTCAAGGGCTACCCATTTGGGAAAGGCAGTTTTGCGCACGTAGACAAGAAACTCAGCGGCGCACTCGACACTTTCGAGACCAACCTCGAAACCCTGAGCGAGCAGGTCGACGCCGATCTGGTGCACGTGCACACCTGGTACGCACACCTCGCCGGTATCCTGACCAAGAACCTCTACGGCATTCCTTTGGTGCATACGGTGCACTCGCTGGAACCACTGCGGCCGTGGAAGCGCGAGCAGCTCGGTTGCGGCTACGACATGTCGTCTTGGGTCGAACGCACCTCGCTGCAGATGGCGGACGCGGTGATTGCTGTTTCGGAAGGAACCAAGGCCGACATTCTCGAACATTTCGACATCGATCCGAACAAGATCGCGGTGATCTACAACGGCATCAAGGTCGAGCAGTACCATCCGACGACCGATACCGATGCCCTCGAAAAGCACGGCGTCGACCCGAGCAAGCCCTTCGTGCTCTTCGTTGGCCGCATCACGCGCCAGAAGGGCATCGTGCACCTGGTCAATGCCGTCAAGTACATCAACCCCGATGTGCAGGTCGTCCTCTGTGCCGGCGCCCCGGATACCAAGGAGTACCTTGCCGAGATGGAAGAGGCGATCAAAGCCGTTCGGCGGGAAGGTTTCAAGAACCTGATCTGGGTCCAGGAAATGCTCAGCAAGCCGCAGGTGATCCAGATGTATTCGCATGCCACGGTCTTCTGCTGCCCGTCGATCTACGAGCCTTTCGGAATCATCAACCTGGAAGCGATGGCCTGCCACACAGCCGTCGTGGCCAGCGCCGTCGGCGGCATCAAGGAAGTCGTCGTCGATGGTGAAACGGGTTACCTCGTACCGCTGGAACAATTGCGCGTCGCGCCCTTCGAGCCGGTGAATCCCGATGCCTTCTCGCGCGACCTGGCGACGGCGATCAACAAGGTCCTCGACGACCCGGCGCTCGCCGAATCGATGGCCACTGCCGGCCAGAAACGCGCGCGTGAAGTTTTCAGCTGGTCGAGCATCGCCCAGCAAACCCGCACACTCTACAACTCTCTGCTGAAATAGCGATTCGCCGCACCCTTTCGGCCACCGGCACAGACTCAGCTCAGGGCGAAAGGGATTGCGGCAAGGGATTGCGTATTGACGGCCCGCAGGGGCCGTCGCCGTGCAGATCACCTATCACCCTCTGCTTCCCGCCTCGCCGGGTCAGAATTCAGGAGCGCAAACAATGATTCCCCAGGACTACCCCCGCGTAAATATTGAAGCCGTCAAACCGCAGATCGACTGTGGCCGCTATCCAATCAAACGCGTCGTCGGCGAAAAAGTCGCCGTCAGCGCGGATATCTACAAGGAAGGTCACGACAAGCTGTCGGCCGTGCTCAAGGCCCGCAAGCTGGGCGCTAAGACGTGGCAGGAAAGCCCGATGACGCTGGCCCTCAACGACGACTGGTACGGCGAGTTTTCAGTCACCGAGATCGGTCCCTGGGAATACACCATCGAGGCCTACGCCGACCACTACCGGTCGTGGGTAGAAGAGATCAGCAAGAAGAACGTGCCGGGTGCCAAGCTCGAAAGCGAACTGCTCGAGGGAATGGCGATCATCAGGAAATCGGCCGCCTTGGCCAAGGGTGAGGATCGTGCCCGCATCGAAAGCATCATCGCGGCCATGGACAGTGCGCTGGGTGCCGGCGAGCAGCAGGGCGTGATCGACCTGGGAATCGGCGGCGTCCTGCACAGCCTGATGGCCAGGTATGCTGATCGTAGCGAGGGCTACGAGCTGGCGCCGACGCTGAAAGTGATGGTCAACCGTCCGATCAGTCGTTTTGCCGCCTGGTACGAGTTCTTTCCGCGTTCGCAGAGCACGACCCCGCACCAGCACGGCACCCTGCAGGACTGCCTTCGTCGTCTGCCCGAGGTCAAGGCCATGGGCTTCGACGTCATCTATCTGCCGCCGATTCATCCCATCGGCCACAGTTTCCGCAAGGGCAAGAACAACAGCCTGACCGCCCAGCCCGGTGACGTCGGCAGTCCGTGGGCGATCGGCAATGAGCACGGCGGTCACACCGGCCTCGAACCCAAGCTCGGTACCTGGGAGGACTGGGATCGCTTCGTCGCCACCTGCCGGGAGCTGGAGATCGAGATTGCACTCGACTACGTGATGAATTGCTCGCCCGACCACCCCTACGTCGCCGCTCATCCGGAATGGTTCTTCCATCGTCCCGACGGTTCGATCAAATACGCCGAAAACCCGCCGAAGAAATACCAGGACGTCTATCCGCTGAACTTTGGCACCACGGACCGCGCCGGCCTGTGGCAGGAGATGCTCAGAGTTTTCCTGTTCTGGGTCGACAAGGGGGTGACCACTTTCCGCGTGGACAATCCGCATACCAAGCCGGTGCCGTTCTGGGAATGGGTAATCGCTCAGGTACACCGGCAGCACCCCGGGGTAATCTTCCTTGCCGAAGCCTTTACCAAGCCGAAAATGATGCGCCTGCTGGCCAAGGCCGGCTACGCCCAGTCCTACACCTACTTCACCTGGCGCAACGAGAAAGACGAAATCACCGAGTATGTCAATGAGCTGACAAACGGCGAGATGAAGGAGTACTTTACCGGCAACTTCTTCGCCAATACGCCGGACATCCTGCCGCCAATCCTGCAATACGGCGGTCGGCCGGCATTCATCATGCGCGCTGTTCTGGCGGCGACCCTGTCCTCAGTCTATGGCATTTACAGTGGTTACGAGCTGTGTGAAAACGCGGCGATTCCGGGCAAGGAGGAGTACCTCGACTCGGAGAAATACGAAGTGAAGGTGCGCAATTGGCGGGCTCCGGGCAACATCGTCGACATCATCACCCGCATCAACAAGATCCGCCGCGAATCGCCAGCCCTGCACGGCTACAACAACGTCCTGTTCCTGGCCACCGACAACCCGAACATCCTCGCCTACGCCAAGATAAACGATGATGGCTCGGATATCATCGTCTGCGCGGTCAATCTCGATCCTTACCATCAACAGCCAGCCACTCTGCAGATCCCGCTGGGCACTTTCGGCATCGGCTGGGATGAGCAATACCAGGCACACGATGTGCTGAACGACCAGAGTTATCGCTGGAGCGGCCCGACCGCCTACGTCGAACTTAGCCCGCACAACCTGATGGCGCACATCATCAAGATTCGTCGCTGGTAAGCGCAGGCCAGGGCGCAGTCACTGTCTCACTGTCTCAGGCGCTGACAAATGAAATGGCGGCCTCTATGGCCGCCATTTCATTGTGACGTTCGCTTCTGCGCGCAGCAGGGGAAAAGCATCATTCCCCTGCGCGACTACGCTCTGCTCAAGGCGCGTCCGCAGCGGCGCGCTTGAAGTGCATGTCCTCTTCCGAAAGATCGGTGAGTTCGATGCGCACCGGCTCGACCCGCCAGATGTCCGTGCAATACTCCTGAATCGCACGATCGGCCGAGAAGAATCCGGAGCGTGCAACGTTGAGAATCGACATCCGCGACCAGCGCTCGTAATCGAGGTAGGCCTCGGAAACCTTTTCCTGACAATCGATGTACGACTGAAAGTCCGCCATCAGCATGTACTCGTCCTGGTTGAGAAGGTGTTCAACCAAGGGCCGGAAGACATCGCGGTCACCGCGGGTAAAGAAGCCCGAGCTGATCAGATCGATCACTTCACGCAGCTGCGGGTTCGCCTCGTAGTAGTCGCGCGGTCGGTAGCCGCAGTTGCGGAGTTCCTTGACCTCCGGCGTGTTCATCCCGAACAGAAAGAAGTTTTCTGCGCCAACCTGTTCGAGGATCTCGACGTTGGCGCCGTCGAGCGTGCCAATGGTCAGCGCACCATTCATCTGGAACTTCATGTTGCCAGTGCCCGATGCTTCCTTGCCGGCCAACGAGATCTGCTCCGACAGGTCCGCCGCCGGGAAGATCAACTGACCGTTCTTGACGTTGTAGTTCGGGAAGAAGACCACCTGTAGCCGGCCATGCATGGCCGGGTCCCGGCCAACGATATCGGCCACGGCAGTCGCCAGGCGAATCATCAGCTTGGCCATGCGATAACCCGGCGCAGCCTTGCCACCGAAAATCACCGTGCGCGGAGCAACCACCAGGCCCGGGTTGTCCTTGAGGCGCTTGTAGAGCGAGATCACGTGCAGCAGGTTGAGATGCTGGCGCTTATACTCATGGATGCGCTTGACCTGGACGTCGAACATCGATGCCGGATCGGCGTCGACGTGGGCAAAGCGCTTGATCTCATGGACCAGGCGCTCTTTATTGCCGCGCTTGATGCCGCGCCATGCCTCGCGGAAGGCCGCGTCCTCGGCATAGGGCTCGAGCTCGCGCAGACGCTGCATGTCGGTCACCCAGCCGGAGCCAATGGTGTCGTCGATCAGCTGCGACATCGTTGGATTGGCGAGCAGAACGAAGCGACGCGGGGTCACGCCATTGGTCTTGTTCCTGAATTTTTCCGGCCACAGGTCGTAGAAGTCCTTGAGGATGTCTGACTTGACGAGTTCGCTGTGCAGGGCAGCCACCCCATTGACGGCGAAGCTGCCGACCACCGCCAGGTGTGCCATGCGCACGTAACGTGCGCCATCTTCGTCGATCAACGACATCCGCCTGAGGACTGCTTCGTCACCGGGGAAGCGAATGCGCACTTCGTCAAGGAAACGCTCGTTGATCTCGCAGATGATTTCGTAATGCCGGGGCAGGGTTTTCCGGAACAGGTGCAAGGGCCACTTCTCGAGAGCCTCGGGCAGCAAGGTGTGATTGGTGTAGGCGAAAGTCCGCTGGGTGACCGACCACGCGTCGTCCCAGAGCATCTCGTACTCGTCGACCAGTAAACGCATCAGTTCGGCGACAGCGATCGATGGGTGCGTGTCGTTGAGCTGGACGACGAACTTTTCGTGGAAAGCACTGAGATCTTTCTCGCGTTGCAGTTGCAGACGAATCATGTCGCGCAGCGAGCAGGCGACAAAGAAGTACTGTTGCTCGAGCCGCAGGGTCTGGCCCGCTTCCATCTCGTCGTTCGGATAAAGGACCTTGGTCAGCGTCTCGGAGAGCACTTCTGCATCCACCGCCTGGTAGTAATTGCCGGCGTTGAAGGCGGCAAAATCGAATTCCTCCGGCGCCTCGGCGCTCCACAGTCTGAGCCGGTTCGGGGTATTGACGCCATAGCCGAGCACCGGCATGTCCCAGGCCGTCCCGCGCACGACTTTTGCGGGAATCCACTGCACGCGCAGGCGGCGAGTAGCCGACGCCTCGTACTGGTGTTCGGTATGACCGCCAATCTTGATATCGAAGGCGACATTCGGTCGATGGATCAGCCACGGGCTTCCCGCACGCAACCACTTGTCGGTCACTTCGGCCTGCCAGCCGTCACGGATAACCTGGGTGAAAATGCCGAACTCGTAACGAATGCCGTAGCCGATGGCGGGAATCTCGAGCGTTGCCAGCGAATCAAGGTAACAGGCGGCGAGACGCCCGAGACCGCCGTTGCCCAGTCCGGGCTCCTCTTCCTGATCGAGAAGCATATCCAGATCGAGCCCGAGTTCCGCCATCGCCTGCCGCGCGTTGTCGAAAATGCCCAGATTGATCAGATTGTTGCCAAGCTGTGGACCGATCAGGAACTCGGCCGACAGGTAGCAGACCGTACGGCTGCCCTTGTTGCGGTAGGTGCGCGCGGTTTGCACCCAGCGCTGCAGCAGGCGATCGCGTACCGTCAGGGCGAGTGCCTGGAAGCAGTCACGCCGGGTTGCCACCTCCGGAAAGCGCGCCTGCGAGTAAACCAGTCTGTCCAGAAAGGCGCGCTTGAGCGCGTCTACTCCGAGTCCCATGCGCTCGTCGTCCCTGCCCACCAACGGCACCGCTGCCGGCCCCGCATGCGACTCGCCCTGCCCTTGCTTCTTCTGAATCATGCCCGTCCCTTTCGATAGATCCGTTTGATTATTGCCAACAATTACCCTGGTAGCGTCGTTTTTTGCTGCCTTAAAAGACCCCTGAGGGGCGAGTCTAAAGCATAGTGCGCGCCCATGCCTACCGCCCCAGGCGAGGTTTTTTTCCTGGCCAGCGCTTCGTCGGTGGAGGTGGCAGCGTCGCCAGTGTCCCGGTCGATGCTTAGGCTATTTGATTGCAGTAACAATGAACATGGCAAGCGAACGCTCAATACCTGCCTGCCTGCCTACCTACCTACCGTGAGTCGCTGGCGCGACTTTCATTGTCAGGCGGCGCCGTGACGCTGGTTGGTGCTAGCATTGACGAACAGGCAGGCAGTCGGGTAGGCAGAAGTGCCTTCGGTGGCGCGTTGTCGATGCGCCGTGTTCGATCTTGTTCAAGCACAGCGAGGAAAGCACATGACTCTGAGAATCGAAAACCACCAATTGGTCGGCGAGCTGGTCAGTCATCGCAGCACACCCAACCATGGCGGCATCATGGCCCCCAGTTACCTGATCCTCCATTACACGGCCGGGCGCTCGGTTGAAGGTTCGGTGGAGTCGCTCTGCACACGCAAACCACGCGGCAACGCGTCGGCACATGTGGTGCTCGGGCGTGAGGGACAGATCGTCCAGCTGGCACCCTTCAACGTCGTCACCTGGCATGCCGGTGTCAGCCAGTGGGCCGGGCTGATGGGCCTCAATTCCCACTCCATCGGCATCGAAATGGATAATGCCGGCCTGCTCAAGAAAGTCGGTAAGCAATACCAGGCCTGGTTCGGCAAGGTTTATCCAGAAGACGAAGTCACCCTCGCCGCGCATCGCAATGGTGGCCCGGTCTCGCCCTGGCACGCCTACAGCGAAGCGCAAATCGAACGGGCGATAGAACTCGCCGAGCTGCTCGTCGAGCACTATGATCTGCAGGATGTTCTCGGGCACGAAGACATCGCCCCTGGCCGCAAGATCGACCCGGGCCCAGCCTTTCCGCTGGGCGCCGTACGTAGCCGGGTGCTCGGTCGTGAGCAAGACGAAGCGGCACGCTACGTGGTTACTGCCCGCAGCCTGAACATCCGCAAAGGGCCGGACGCCAGTTTCGAAGCCGTCGCGGCGGCGCTGAAGATCGGCACCGAAGTGCTCCTCCTCGAAGCACGTGACCGCTGGAGCCTGGTCGAGGTCGTCGCCGATCCCGAGATCGAGGGCTGGGTCAGTAACGCCTATATTGCGGCCAGCGGCGGCGGCGACAGCAGCGTCAGCCCGAGATCTGCCGTCACCGGCCCGGCGTCAACGAATCCGGGCACCGCCCCCGTCAGCCGGAAAAACGGTGGCAAGGGGAAGAAAGCACGCCGGCACGCGCAGTGAGGGATCCCCTCTCGGCTGGCAGCCTCCCGGCCCACCAGCCGCGTCGCTGAGCGGCAAAGCGCGAGCACACGCCGATGGCGCAGCTGTTCATCAGCTACCGTTCGTCCGACGGTCGCGACAAGGCAACGGCGCTGGCACGCGATCTCGGCGCCCTGTACGGCGACGCGCAGGTCTTCATCGACAAGGATGACCTGCGCGCCGGGGTCCAGTGGCGCGAAGAGATAGCCGCCACACTCAAGCAACAGCCGGTACTCCTGCTGCTGCTCACCCCGCAGCTGCTGGCCGCCAGCGACGATGACGGCAAGCGGCGCATCGACGACCCCGCTGACCCGGTGCGACGCGAAGTCGCCGACGCCCTGGCGGGCGGTGCACACCTCATCCCGCTGCTTTGCGACGGCGTCACCGCAGCGCCGCCTGCCGCCGAGCTGCCGGCACCCTTCAACCGCATCGGCGAGTTCACCTGGCGGCCGCTGCGCGCATACGACTGGGAGCACGACGTCCGGCGTCTGGTAGACGACTTGCAGGCGCTGGGCATTGCACCCGCGGCGCCGCTTAAGGCGTCCGCGCCGGCGCCAGCCACGGCGCAGCGAAGCGTCGGCGGGACGCGTCGCCGCAGGCTGATCGCCGGCATGGCGGCCGCAGCCGTCGCTCTCGGTATCGGCGGCTACACGCTGCGCCTTGCGCCAACCCCATCGAGCACCGATGTCAGCGGTTCCTGGTCCGCGACCTTGGCGCCCGACGAGACGCTCTCCCTGTCGCTACGACAGACCGGCGATCAGGTCGAGCTCAACAGTCGCCCCGTGCCGATCAGTCGACGGGCTGACTGGGCAGATTACCGCAGCTTCTGGCGCGAGCGTTTCGGCAGCGAACTCGACACCGTCAGCTACCGCGGCAAAGGGAGCGCCAGCACCCTCCCGGGAGAGCAACTGGTCGTCGATATTGCCTTGCAGATTGTCAGCACTCCCGGCGACGTGCTGGTCGATACCGGGAACCTGCACGCCACCATCGCTGCCGATGGCAGCTCGATGTCCGGGACGGTCTGGCTGAACGGAAAACAGGTCGAACGCCCCGTTCGTCTGAAACGCGTGCCGCCCCAGTGATCAGGCTGGCATCCCGCAAAGCCCTTTGCCGCGCGCCGCTTACAGCCCCTCGCGGCAGGGGCCAACGCCGCTCGCCCCCACGGCTCGTAGCGCGAAGCTGAGCGGCGACGCCCGAGTCAGCACAGTTGCGTGATCAGCACCACTGCCTCAGTAGCGATGCCTTCCCCACGCCCGACGAAGCCCAGCTTTTCGGAGGTCTTTGCCTTTACGTTCACGCAGTCGACAGCCACCTGCAGGTCAGCGGCGATGTTGGCGACCATCTGCGCCAGATACGGCGCCATCTTCGGTTGCTGGGCAATGATCGTCGCATCGATGTTGCCGACTTGCCAGCCCGCCTCCGCCAACAGGGCAAACGCGGCGCGCAGCAGCACGCGGCTGTCGGCGCCGCGATAACGCGGGTCGGTGTCGGGAAAGTGGCGGCCGATGTCGCCCAGCGCGGCGGCGCCGAGCAGCGCGTCGATAATCGCGTGTAGCAAGGCGTCGGCGTCGGAATGGCCGAGCAGGCCGCTGCCGTGCGCGATATCGACCCCGCCAAGGATCATCTTGCGACCGGGGACCAGCGCGTGAATGTCGCAACCCTGGCCGACGCGGATCATTCGTCCACCCGCGCCCTGCCCTGCAGGATCAGTTCGGCCAGGCGCAGGTCGGCGGGGAAAGTGACCTTGAAGTTGCTGGCGTCGCCGGCAACCAGGCGCGGCTTGAAGCCGGCGGCCTCGACGGCGGAGGCTTCGTCAGTACCCTGCGGGTGCTCGGCGAGCACCTGACGCAGCAAGCCATAACGAAACATCTGTGGCGTCTGCGCCTGCCACAGGCCGTCGCGCGACACGGTGTGCGCAACGCGCTGTTCGGCGTCGGCACGCTTGAGGGTGTCGGCCAGCGGCGCGGCCAGGAGGCCGCCGACCGGATCGTCGGCGAGCTGCTCGCATAGCGCATTTAAGTTCGCCTGCGACAGACAGGGGCGCGCGGCGTCGTGAACCAGCGCCCAGTCATCGTCGTGAGCGGCCGTAGCCGCCGCAGAGAGGCCATTGGCAACGCTGTCGGAGCGGCTTGCGCCGCCGCAATACACGGTCTCCAGTTTGTGGCCAAGACTCGTCCAATCGTATCGCCGCCACCAGCCGTCGTCCGGAGAGAGCACCACCCAGACGCGATCGATACGCTGGCAGCGACACAGAGCGGCAAGACTGTAGTAGATCAAGGGTCGGCCGGCGAGCAACTGGTATTGCTTTGGCATCTCGCCGCCAAAGCGCGATCCGCTGCCGGCGGCGGGAACGATTGCGTAGTGACGTAGCATGGCGTAATTTTAACCAAAGAAGGCAGGCGGATACCAAAATGAACGCGCAGCGCTGCGCACGGGCTCTCGCCGCCGGGCAACTTTTCGGGAGACCGTCCCGAAGCCGCTCTGCCTTCCCGAGCAGCATGCCCTGAGGATCGACAAGATGACCCACTCGACAGACACAGTTCGTCCGGCCGCAGTCGCCGGCACCTTCTATCCAGGATCGGCCGTCGTTCTGACGCGCACTCTGCGCCAGCTACTCGGCGACACGCCGCCAGCGCAGGAGAGTCGCGAACGGCCACCGAAAGCGATCATCGCGCCGCACGCCGGCTACGTTTATTCCGGCCCCATCGCCGCCACTGTCTATGCGCCGCTGCACGCGCTGCGCGCCACTATCCGGCGCGTCGTTCTACTCGGCCCGACGCACCGCGTCGCGGTCAATGGGCTGGCCGTGCCGTCGGTCAGCGCCTTCGCCACGCCGCTCGGCGAGGTTCCTCTGGACGCCGAGGCCATCGCCCGCATCGCGCCATTGCCTCAGGTCGTCGTCAGCGACGCCGCGCACGCCATGGAACACTCGCTCGAAGTACAACTGCCGTTCCTGCAAACAGTGCTCGAACGCTTTACGCTGGTGCCCCTGGCCGTCGGCAAGGCCTCGCCGAGCGAAGTCGCCGAAGTGCTCGAAACCCTGTGGGGCAGCGATGAGACGCTGATCGTGATCAGCTCCGACCTCTCGCATTACCTTCCCTACCCGCGTGCCTGCGAGACCGACACCGACACCGCCCGGCACATCGTCGCGCTTGACGCCAAGCTCGACCATCAACAGGCCTGCGGCGCGACTCCGGTCAACGGCCTCTTGCTGGCCGCGCGTCGGCACGGACTGCGAGCTCGGTTGCTCGATCTGCGCAATTCGGGAGATACCGCCGGCGACAAGTCACGCGTCGTCGGCTATGGCGCCTTCAGCTTTACGCCGGTGAGCGCCGATGCCCACTGGGACCTCCTCGGCAGCGCCCTGCTCGTCAGTGCGCGCAACGCCATTGCCGCAAAGTTCGGACTATCACCACAGCCGGTGACGCCGATGCCCGAACTCTCCGCGCTGGGAGCGAGCTTCGTCACCCTGACCCGGAACGGCCAACTGCGCGGCTGTATCGGCAGCCTGGAAGCGCATCGGCCACTGGCCACCGACGTCGCCGAGAACGCCTTCGCCGCTGCCTTTCACGACCGGCGCTTCGCGCCGCTGAGCGAGCAGGAGTTGCCGCGCACGCGCGTCGAGGTGTCATTGCTGTCGCCGGCCGAAGCCTTCCCGGTGCGCAACGAGGAAGACGCCCTGGCCCGCCTGCGACCGGGTATCGACGGCCTGATCCTGAGCTACGGCCGGCGGCGAGCGACTTTCCTGCCGCAGGTCTGGGAGTCGCTCGCCGACCCCCGGCAGTTCATGGCCCAGCTCAAGCTGAAAGCCGGCCTGGCCGCCGACTTCTGGGACCCCGAGCTCACCCTGGCGCGTTATGGAGTACGAAAATGGAAAGAGACCTGAACGACTCGCTGAAAACCCCCGCATCGACACACCCCGCGCGCTGGTGGCACGCGCTTGCCGAGGGCCGCATTCAGTGCGACCTCTGCCCCCGCGACTGCAAGCTGCACGCCGGCCAGCGCGGCGCCTGCTTCGTCCGTCAGAACATCGCTGGCGCGATGGTGTTGACCACTTACGGCCGTTCGTCGGGCTTCTGCATCGACCCCATTGAGAAGAAACCGCTCAACCACTTCTACCCGGGCTCGTCGATTCTTTCTTTCGGCACCGCCGGCTGCAACCTGGCGTGCAAGTTCTGCCAGAACTGGGACATCTCCAAGTCGAAAGACATGGACCGCCTGCTCGATACCGCCAGCCCTGAGGGCATCGCTGCCGCTGCGGCGGCCTATGGTGCGCACGCCGTCGCTTTCACCTACAACGACCCGGTAATTTTTGCCGAGTATGCGATCGATACCGCCGTCGCCTGCCGCGCAAAGGGCATCAAGACCGTTGCCGTCACCGCCGGTTACATCCATCCCGAGCCAGCGCGCGAATTCTTTGCGGTCATGGACGCCGCCAACGTCGATCTCAAGGCCTTCACCGACGACTTCTATTTCAAGCTCTGCGGCGGCCACCTGCAAGCGGTGCTCGATACGCTCGCCTACATCCACCATGAGACGAACTGCTGGCTGGAAATAACCACCCTGCTGATCCCCGGCCGAAACGACTCGTCGAGCGAAATCAAGGCCCTTGCCGACTGGGTGGCGCGCGAGCTGGGAGCGAACGTGCCCCTGCACTTCTCGGCCTTCCACCCGGACTGGAAAATGAGCGAACTGCCGCCAACGCCGCCATCAACCCTGACCCAGGCCCGACGCATCGCCATGGACGCCGGTCTGAACTACGTCTACACCGGCAATGTGCATGACACCGAAGGCGGCACCACCTTCTGCCCGCAATGCCAGGCGGCGCTGATCGAGCGCGACTGGTACAACATCCGCCATTACGACCTGCCGAGTGATGGTCGCTGTCCGCACTGCGCGACGCCGATCGCCGGCTATTTCCGCCGCTTCGGCAAACCTTTCGGTCCCCGCCGCGTTCCGGTCAGGCTGGTGCGCCGTTGAGTGAAGCGATGACCACCGCCGACACCAGGACGCTGGCCATCGCCTGCGGCAGCACGCGACTGAACGCCGAGCTGTTCCTGCCCGCGCGGCCTTCTGCACTGGTAATCCTGGCCCACGCCGGACCGAATCCCGAGGCCCGCGATGACGCCCTCGCCGTCGTCCTCCGCCACGCCGGCATCGGCACGTTGAGCTTCGACCTGCTGAGCAGCAGCGAAGAACGCTTCGCCGACAATCATCACAACGTTTCGCTGCTCGCCAGCCGCCTGCTCGACGGCCTGGCCCTGCTCAAGCAGCAGATGCTCCTCGAAGAACTGCCGACGCTGCCGATCGGCCTCAGCGGCGCTGCTGACTGCTCTCCGGTGGTCGTGCGCGCCGCCGCCATCCGTGACCGCGACATCTTTGCCATTGTCTGCCGCGGCGGCCTGATCGACCTGGCCGGCATGCTCTACCTGCATACCCTGATCTCGCCCCTGCTGGTCCTCGTCGGCGAAAGCGAACAGCGCGTCGAAGCCAGTAATTGGCGCGCCTTGCGCGAGCTCGCCGGGCGCAAGGAGTTGAAGCGACTGCCGGCGAGCGCCGATGCCCCCGCCTCGGCCGCGGCCTTCGAGTGGGTCGCGCGCGAAACGGCGCGCTGGTTCGTGCACCACCTGCCCACGGCGGTAAGGACGAAACGCGCTTAGAGGAGCAGAGCTGGAGCGCCATAACCCTTGCCGATGGAATAATCCCTGGCGCGTAACGCCAGGCCTTTATCCATGCTCGGCTTGTGGTACCAATGGTCAAGGAATAAAATTGAGGCCGAGCCAGATTCCCGCAATACCCTGGCCGCGGTCCACATTCGCACGCGCGGCGTCAACGCAAAATCGAGAAGGCATATGAAACCGGTAGAAAGCATCACGCGACCCACCTTAAATGACCATCATCTCAAGATCATCGAGGCCAGGCATCACGATCCGTTCGAGGTGCTGGGCAAACATCCCGACGAAAACGGCGTCGCGGTCTGCGTCTATATTCCGCATGCCGTCGAAGTCTCCATCCTGGAAGGCAATCACTCCCTGGAACGGATCGGAGAAAGCGATTTCTTCAGCTGGCGCGGCGCGGTCGACGACCTTCCCGAGCACTATCGGCTGATCTGGCTGGACGATGGTCATCGCCAGCACATCTCCCATGATCCCTATTCCTACGGGCCACAGATCGGCGATCTCGACCTGCACCTGCTGAGCGCCGGCAACCACCGCCACGCCTACAACATCCTGGGCGCGAATTGCCGCGAAGTGGATGGCGTTGCCGGCGTCTTGTTCGCGGTCTGGGCGCCCAACGCCGAGCGTGTCAGCGTGGTTGGCGACTTCAACCGCTGGGACGGTCGTCGCCACCAGATGCGCGTGCGTCCGGGCAGCGGCGTGTGGGAAATCTTCATTCCCGAGCTTGCGCCGGGAGCCTTCTACCGCTTCGAGATCAGGAATCGCAATAGCGGTGAAGTATTGCTGAAGGCCGACCCCTATGGACAGCAGTTCGAGGCACGCCCGAAAACGGCCTCGATCGTCGTCGGTGAAGCAGAGCACGTCTGGCAGGACAGCGAGTGGATGGCAAAACGTGCCGAATGGGACTGGCAGCACGCGCCGATGTCGGTCTACGAAGTGCACCTCGGTTCGTGGCAGCGTGGAGCGGAGGGAGAATTCCTGAACTACCGCGAGTTGGCCATCCGTCTGGTTGACTACGTCACGCGCATGGGCTTCACCCACGTCGAACTACTGCCGGTCACCGAGCACCCCTTCGACCTCTCGTGGGGCTATCAGGCAACCGGCTATTTCGCCCCGACCAGCCGTTTTGGCACGCCGGATGACTTCCGCTTCTTCATCGACCACTTGCATGCCCACAACATCGGCGTGATTCTCGACTGGGTGCCGGCGCATTTTCCGAAAGACGCTTTTGCCCTCGCCCGCTTCGACGGCACCGCCCTCTACGAGCACGAGGACCCGCGCAAGGGCGAGCACCTCGACTGGTCCACGTTGATCTTCAACTTCGGTCGCAACGAAGTCCGAAACTTCCTCGTCGCCAGCGCCCTGTACTGGTTGCGCGAAATGCACCTCGACGGACTGCGCGTCGACGCCGTGGCATCGATGCTCTACCTCGACTATTCGCGTGAGGACTGGGTTCCCAACATGTACGGTGGCCGCGAGAACCTCGAGGCGATCGAGTTTCTGCGCGAACTCAACAGTGTCGCGCATGTCGAGTGTCCGGGCGCCCTGATCATCGCCGAGGAGTCCACCTCCTGGCCGCAGGTGACGCGACCGGTCTATCTGGGCGGCCTCGGCTTCGACATCAAGTGGAACATGGGCTGGATGAACGACACCCTGCGCTACATCGCCCAGGAGCCGATCCATCGCCAGTACCACCACAACCTGCTCACCTTCAGCATGCTCTATTCATTCACCGAGAATTTCATGCTGCCCTTCTCGCACGATGAAGTGGTGCATGGCAAAGGCTCGATGGTAAACAAGATGCCCGGTGACGAATGGCAACGCTTCGCCAACCTGCGCACGCTCTACAGCTACATGTTCACGCATCCGGGCAAGAAGCTGCTGTTCATGGGAACCGAATTCGGCCAGGGCCTGGAATGGAACAGCGCCGGAGTGCTCGATTGGTATGTGCTCGAATACCCCCTGCACAGTGGCATGCAACGCATGGTCAGCGACCTCAACCACCTCTATCGCGACAAGGCGGCGCTACATGGTCACGAGTTCGACTGGACCGGCTTCGAGTGGATCGACTGCAACGATTCTGCCCAGTCGATCCTGAGCTTCGTGCGCCGCTCGGGGTCCGAGTTCGTGATCGTAGTGGTAAACCTGACGCCAGTGCCGCGCAGCTACTACCGCATCGGGGTCCCTGAAGAGGGTACCTACGCAGAAATCTTCAACTCCGATTCGCATTTCTACGGTGGCAGCAACCTCGGCAATGGCCAGGAGGCTCTCGTTGCCCAGTCCATGCCGTGGATGAATCGTTCGCACTCGCTGGAAATCACCCTACCGCCACTGGCGACCATCGTGCTGGCCTTGCAGCGCTAAGCTGCGAATCGCGCACGCGACTCACGAACGTTCCTTCTCCCCTTGCGGGGGAAGGGCCGGGGGAAGGGGGGCGGTCATGACTTTCATGATCCGGGGTGTCTCGCCATGTCATGACCGTTAGCGCACCACAGTAAACGCCAGAGCTCCGCCGTCGCACATGCCGTCGGACAGAATCAGCAGCTTGTAGGCCTGTGGCGTCTCTTCGAGCACTGTCATGGCCTCCGGTTTGAGCGCCTTGTCTTCGCAGGTGTTGGCTTTGCCGGCTTTGAGTTGGCGCAGTTCCACGCCTTCGAGGTCCAGAGTGGCCAGCGTTTTTGGCGTGGCAACAGCGGCGCTGCTGGTTCCGTCCCACCAGGCAATCGACCACTTCACGCGCTCCTGGTTGGCAGGGTCGTCGTCAGGGCCGGTCAGCAGCAGGAAACCGCCTGCTACGGCCACCATGTCGCGTATGCCCCGCCCTGCCCCGACCTTGATTCGGGTGACGTTGGCCTTGGCGTCGCCGCCTTTGAACAGCGCTTCTGCATCGACCGCCAGGATGAGTGCCAGGCTCTTCCTGGCCGGGCCACGGAAACCGAAATACAGGCGCCCGTCGCTGACCGCCAGGCCTTCGATGTTGACGCCATCTTGCCCCGCCAACTCCGGCGCCTCGGGGGGAGGCGCCGAGCCCAGGCATTTGCCTTCCCCGACAAACGCCTTGAGTTCGGGCTGCGCTTGCATGATCGCCCACAGGCGCCCGCTGTCCGCGTAGTCGACCAGGATCCCGCTGGGGTCGCCGCTTGGCGAGCGCAGCGCGCGGCCGGTCGCCGGATCGCGACGGAAGCGGAGCACATGGCGGCTGTGCGGATTGCTCTGGCAGTCGGAACGTTTCGCCGAATGCGAGCCAGTGACATAGAAGTAGCTGCCATCGGTGGCGGCGCCTTCAGCGTCCAGTTCGCCCGCGTCGGCACGCAGCACGACGCGCTCCGAGCCAACGACCAGAGTCCCCTCGCGTAGCGTTGCGTAACGCACCTCGACACCCTCGTCGAAGACCAGCAGGCAGATGCGCTGCTGCACGGTGCTCAGGCTGCAGGCCATGCCGCTGACCGAGCGGCGGGCTTTCGCGTCTTTCTTCTTGCCCAGGCCGAAGGAAAAGCCATCGCCACTACTCCATGGGCCACTGGTGGGCTGCACGCTTGGGACCGGGAGCGCTGCACGGGCGTCGGCACTACCTGGCACCAGTAGCAGGGAAGCGCTGGCGAACGCCAGGGCGCAGAGGTGCCAGCATCCTGAAAATTTACATACCTTCCTTTTCATGGCAGGAAAACCGTCTGAGGGGTCATTGATCTTCCCGGCACATGCGGCGGATTTCATCTTCCTTGATGGCCAACTCGACCTGTTGCAAGACCGCGTCGACATCGGCCAGGCGTTCGTCAAGAACGACTCGGCCCGTCAAGGCAAGCTCCGGGGTCAGCAGGCCACTTTCGTAGTGCGCCCAGATTTCCTTGCCGAACTGGCTGCCCACCAGCGAGGGCGCAAAACTGCTGAAGTAGCTGCGCAGATTGATCACGTCCCGCGCGAACATCTCGGCGGCGTTGCTGTTGCCCGCTGCGTCGATCGCCTGCGGCACATCGATGATCACCGGTCCGTCCTCGCCGACGAGGATGTTGTATTCGGAAAGATCGCCATGGATGATGCCGGCGCAAAGCATCCGCACCACCTGCTCGATCAGCAGGGCGTGAAATTCCAGCGCCAATTCTTCGCTGAGCTCGACATCGTTGAGGCGCGGTGCCGGATGGCCGTCGGCATCGACAATCAGATCCATCAGCAGGACGCCCTCATAGCAGAGATGCGGCTGTGGAACCCGCACCCCCGCAGCCGCCAGCCGATACAGGGCATCGACCTCGGCACTCTGCCAGACCTCTTCCTGCATCTTGCGCCCAAAGCGGCTGCCCTTCTCCATGGCGCGCGCCTGCCGGCTATTCCTGACCTTGCGGCCTTCCTGATAGGAGGCATTGTTGCGGAAGCTGCGCTGGCTGGCTTCCTTATAGACTTTGGCGCAACGAATGTCGTCGCCACAGCGAACGACATAGACGGTGGCCTCCTTGCCGCTCATCAACTGGCCGAGCACCTGGTCGACGAGGCCTTCTTCAACGAGTGCTAAAAGTCTTGCGGGTGTTTTCATGGGGTGTTCATTTTTGTGGCAATGCCGCAGTGTAGCGCCTTCCGCCGTACACCACAGCGCGGTAGGCCGCCTCGCGATCCGGCTGCAAGCTCGCCCGCCTTGACTCGGCCGACCAAGGCCAGAGATACTCTGGCTGCTATCGATGTCTTTACCGTCGCCTTCTTGCCAAGCGTGGTTTCATTCGTATAATCGCCCGACTCTGGTTCGTGCGACGTCCCACGACCTATCGACCATCCCGGGAGGTGGAATGAAGGGTATCCTGAATTTTCTGGCGAGAGCAAATCTGATTGAGCTCTCGGACGATGAGCGACTGGCCGCCGCCGAAGCTGAACAGGCCGCTGCCGACACGCAATCCTACGCTGCGGAGCCCGCAAGTGCTGCCGATATGCCCGTGGAAACAGGTGACGCTTCGCCGCCGGAATTGGCGACCGTTGGCGCTCCGGCAGAGCAACTCGCAGGTAGACAGGAAGGCATCCCCTTGCCCGACATCTACGCCGCCGCCGCTGTGCCCGCTTCGCCGTATGCGGCAGAAAAGCTCCTGCGCCTGCTCGACGGCCTGCGAGCGATGGACGCCGGGACGCGGCACGCAGCGGTCCTGGCGATGGACGCGGCTGATGACAACTGGCAGATCGTCGATTGTGTGCGCGATGCCCAGTTCAAGATCTCGGCGCTCGGCGCCTACAAGGAGCAGCTGACAGGACAGTTGCAGAACGGCGAGCAGCAAGCAGCCGAGGTGATCGACCAGATCAAGCTTTCGCTCGACAAGTCGAGCGTGGCGATTCGCCAGCAGATCACCGAACTCGAACAGTTGCTCGAACGCGAAGTGACGCGCGCTGCGCAGGAAACGACGCGAGTCGAGGCCGGCCTGCGCGCGGCGCGCGAGTCAAGCACGCGTGAAACCCGACGCATGGACGCCGAGATCGAGCGCCTGCGAGAAATTCCGAACAATTTCAAGGCGCCTGATAGCGCTGCGCACTAAGCAAGGAGAAGACAGATGGCGCAACTGACACCGATGGCCAAGGGCCTGATTACGGTCATAATTCTCGGCGTCGCCGGATCGCTGGCCTGGAACCTGGGCCTCAAGGAGCGCTTTGCCGGCGGCGGCGATGCAGCGGCGCTCTCCACGCCAGCGACCGCTACTGCAGAGGCCGCGGCCAGAGCCCAGCCGCCGACACCGACCAGGGCGCAGCCCACGGCTGCGACCGCCAAAGCGGACGCCAAGAACGCAGCGCTCGGCACCCCGGGCAACCCCCTCAAGGTGAGCCTGGTCAGCTTCCACGGCTACGCACCCGCCCTGGTCGCCAATGGCAATTCCCTGGACACGCAGCCGGGGTCGATTTACAGCAAGATAGGCCTGAATGTGCGCTTCGTGATTCAGGACGACATTCCGACGCTGGCGACGATCTTCGAATCCGGCGCGGCGCAGTGCGCCTGGCGAACCTCCGACTTCTGGGCCCAGGAGCAACCGAACCTGCGTAACGCCGGCCTCGACGGCAAGGCGGTGATGATTGTCGATAACACGCAGGGAGGCGACGCGGTCATCGCCAGCGATCCAGCGGTGAAGGCCATCGAAGACCTGGCCGGACGTTCGGTGGCGCTGCTCCAGTTCACGCCGTCGCACGGCATCCTGATCGACGCGCTGGACAACGCCTCACTGACGGCGCGCAAGAAGGAAAGTGTCAAGATCGTCTTCATCAATGCCGAGGAAGGCACGGCCGGCGTGCGCGCCGCGCTCGAGTCCGGGCACGTCGATGCGGCGGTTCTCTGGGACCCGGACCTGGCCCTGGCGCTGCGCAACGTCAAAGGCGCGCACGTCGTCTACTCGACGAAGACGGCCACCAACCTGATTTTCGACGTCATGGTCTGCGACTCGCGCCTGCTGGCGAAGCCCGAGGGACAGGCCGTGGTCCAGAAGTTCGTCGAAGGCTGGATGGAAGGCGTGCCGGCAGCACGCGCCAATCCGGACAACGCGGTGGACGCGCTGGTCAACACCGAGGAGTTCTTCAAGTTGCTCGCCGACAAGGAAGGCCGGCCTTTTGTCAAGAACCTGTTCCCGAACGTGGTGTGGACCGGCGTCGAAGAAAACGCCCGCATTCTCGGTCTGGCCGGTGGCACCAACCACTACGAGCGTGTCTACAAGCGTTTTGACGAGATCTACCGCAAGGCCGGCGCGCTGGCCAATCCAAAATCGCCGGTGATCGCGCCGCAGGACAGCTTCGACTACCGCTTCATCAAGGCCATTCTGGCCCGTGATCAGCCGGCTGCGACCGCCGCCGCACAACCACAGACCAGCTTCACGCAAGCCTCGCTCAAGGAAGCCACGCAACAGCAAGCGATGGTGACCAAGCCGGTGACCGTTGGTTTTGCCTCGGGCAGCACTGACTTGAGCAAGCGCGCCCATAAGACGATTGATGCCGAGATGGTGCCGTTCATCGAGAACAACGGCAAAGCCTACTTCGAAGTCAGCGGCAATTCCGACTCGACGGGCGCTCGCGAGGTGAATCAGCGTCTTTCGGAGGTCCGCGCCCGGGCCGTGGTCGACTATCTGGTCACGCAATGGGAGTTCCCGCGCGAGCGTTTCAAGATTGTCGGCAATGGCCCTGATCGTCCGCTGTGCAACGAAGCCAACGCCGCCGCCGAAGGCTTGTCCCTCGAAGACTGCCGAGCGCTTAACCGGAGCACCCGGGTAGCTGTGTTCGGCGGCCGTTAGAGCCAGCGATCGAACGACGATGAGCGAATTCTGGAACCCCTACGCGCCGCCGGATCCGCAGCGCCGCCGCTTGCTCGGTGTCGGCTCGGTGCTCGCCGTGCTGCTGCTGTGGAGCGCCGTCGCCGCTTCCGGGCTGGTCAGTCAGACCCGGCTGCCGGCACCCTGGGACGTCGTTTCGGCCTTTGCCTACCTGGCCTGGAGCGATGGCCACAGCATGCTGCTGACGGCAACGCTGTGGTCGGGCGGTCGGCTGCTCGTTGCCGGCCTGCTGGTGATCATCATCGGCATTCCGATCGGCATCGTCATGGGCGCCGCGCCGCAGATCAATGCGGCACTGTCGCCGCTCGTCGATCCCTTCCGCTCGGCGCCGGTGGTGGCCCTGCTGCCCATTCTGGTGATGTGGATGGGTATCGGCGAGTCGATGAAGATCGCCTTTTTGTTCATCGGCGCCGTGGTGTACCTGATTCCGATGGTCCGCGACGCCATTCAGGCGGTGCCGCAAAGCTACTGGATCGGCGCCCGCGATCTCGGCGCCACGCCCTGGGAATGCATCCGCCAGGCGGTGGTGCCGATGGCCATGCCGCGCATCGCCGACGCGGTGATCGTCGCCTTCTCGGTGATGTGGACCTACATCACCGTCGCTGAATACGTGAATGCCCGTGAGGGACTTGGCCAGTTGATCCAGAATGCTCGCCGCTTCAGCGCCTGGGATCAGGTGTTTGCCGGCATCATCGTCATCATTGCGCTGGCGCTGCTCACCTACCGCTTGATGATCTGGCTCAAGCGCCGCCTCTATCCCTGGGAAACACAGCAATGAGTGCGCCAACGACGGCAGCCGGCAGGCCAGTCGCGGCAGCTGCCGCAAAGTCGGTTGCGGTGGCCCTCAAGGACATCGTTCAGGAATATCCGGTGCACTCCGGTGCCGTCACACGGGTGATCGATCGCGTCACCCTGAGCTTCGAGCAACCGGGGATCAACATGCTGCTCGGTCCCTCCGGCTGCGGCAAGAGCACCCTGCTGCACATGCTTGGTGGCGTGCGGCCAATGGGCGTCAAGACGCCGACTTCAGGCAGCGTGATGATCGACGGTGTCGAGTGCCACGGCGCCCACGACGATTCGGTGATGGTCTTCCAGCGCTATGCCAATCGACCCGACCTGTCGGTGTTCGACAATGTTGCCTTCCCGTTTCGGCTCAAGCTCTGGAAGTCGCGCGAGCCGGAAGCCGAATGGCGTCAGCGCGTCACCGACCTGCTCAAGGCTGTCGGTCTGGCGGACAAGGCCGGCCTACGGCCAGCGCAGCTCTCCGGCGGACAAAACCAGCGCGTCGCGCTGGCGCGGGCCCTGGTCCTGCGGCCGAAAATCCTGCTCATGGATGAGCCCTTCGGCGCCCTCGATGCGCAGACGCGCGAGGAAATGCAGCAGCTGCTGATCGACCTCTACCAGTCCTGGCCATGCCTGGTCGTTTTCGTCACCCACGACGTGACCGAAGCGCTGCTCCTTGGCGACCGGGTAATCGTCCTGTCGGGCCAGCCGGCGCGTGTCGCCGACAATTTTCTGATCGGCGAACCGCGTCCGCGCGCGGCGGCATGGCAGCGCTCGGCGGCGGCTCAAGGCCTCGAGGAGCGCATTCTCGCCCAGCTCCACGCCAGTCCCGGCAAGGGCCAGGTCAGGGTCAGCATCTAGCCATGGCTGAAGAAACACCGCCGTACGTCAGGGAAGTCCTCACCAGTCAGGCCAATCTCTATGCGTTCCTCGGCTCGCTGGCCGCCGCGGCCCTGTTGTCGATCCCCTTCGGCTTCGGCATCGGGGCAGTGCCCTTGATTGCCTTTGCTGCCGGCGAAGTGCTCGCCGCCCTGCATGTCCCGTCCCTGCCCAGTTTTCGCGACCAGGTCGACCGCCGCTGGCGGGCCAAGGCGCGGCAGGCCTCGCGCGAACAACTGTTCGCGGAACTCCAGAAACGCGCCGCCAAACTGGAAGGCTATTCGAGCAGACTACGCACCTATCAAAGGATGCTGGAACGGGTCGATTCGCTCTACCAGCGCGCGGAAACCGGTCTTTCCCGGCTGCACTACCGGGACGTCGAGCAGCTCGACGACGTGACGCTGGAGTACCTTGGCCTGTGGTTGTCGGGTTTGGTGATGGATGATCGCGTCGAATCGATCAACCTGCAGGAAGTCGATGCCATGCTGGCTGGCATCGAAAGAGAACTCGCCGCGCCGCGCCGGGGAGCCGATCTCCGGCAACTGCAGAAAGCGCGCGCCGACTACGTGGATCTGATCGAGCGGCATAACCGGATGCAGAGCCGCCGCCGGGCGCTCGAGGCGGCGATGCTGTCGATGCCCGACCAACTCGCCGAAATCTACCAAACGATCATGACCTTGCCGGCCTCCGAAGACATCGGTAACCGGCTCGAAGAGGCTGTCGGCAAACTGCGCCTGCAGGAAGACATCGAGGCCGATCTGGCCAGCGGCCTGGCCGAAGCACTGCCCGGGGTGGCCATGCCAAGCGCTGGCAGCGGCGCACGGCGCCTGGTGGCCGTGGCGAGCGCCAGCAGAAGCTGAGAGGATTTGCCTGGAAAATAGCGACTTTTTTGAAGGGTTGATGACGATCGCCGTCATTCGCTCACTCATACTTGGCCGGGGAACCGGTTTACGAAGGGAAGAAGGCAATGGTTGATATCAGTCTTGTGGGGCGTCTCTCCAACCTCTGGTCGGGCTTTGTCGCGCTGTGGATCACCGACGTGGAAAAGCGACATCCCGAAATCGCCTACCAGAACGCGATCGATTCGATGATTGAAAAGTATGGCAAGTTGAAGACCGCCACGGCGGCAATCATGCGCCGCCGCGAGGACGTTTCGGCGCGCCTCGAAAGTGAGCGTAGCGAACTCGCGGCGGTCACCGCCGACCTCAACACCGCCCTGGCCACCGCTCAGGATGACCTCGGCATCGTCCTGATCCAGAAGAAGAACTCGCTCGACGCGAGCATCAAGGCGCTCGAACAGGAGATGGAGCAGGCGCGTACCGATACTCAGGAAGCGAAGGACTCGCTGCTGCAGGTCAAGTCCGAAATCCAGAAACTCAAGGACGAGAAGGACCGCATGCTGGCGCAGATGCTCAGCGCGCAGGCGCGCCTCAAGATCCAGAATCAGCTCGATGGTTTGTCGGTCGACGCCGAAGTGCGCGCCCTCGACAACGTCCGCGAACATATCAAGACGACTGTCGCCGAAGCAAAAATGGGCTCCGAAATGCGTGATTCCGACCTCGACGTCAAGCTCGCCAAGCTTCGCCAGAGTAGCGGCGCGGTGACCGCGCGTCAGCAGCTCGAGGAAATGAAGCGCGCACGTGCCGGCCAGGCGGATGCTGTCGCCGGCAAGTCGATGTAGCTGCCGCAGAACGCCATGACCCGCAGCAGCCCCGCAGCCGCAGATCAGCCGCCACATCCATCACATTCACCGCGCCCACCACTGCCGGGCTGGGCGGAGACGCTGCGCCAGAAGTATCTGGCCGGCGAAGCTTCGGTTTTCGTCATCTACCGCAATGTCTTTGACCGCTATCAGGTCGGCGATCGCTATTACACGCTATTGCCCTTGCTCAGCGAGGTGCTGCTCAAGGACAACAAACAGCAGATCTTCGAACTGAGCATCGACCGCGGCGTGCGCATCGTCCAGGGGAGCAGCGCGCAGGGAAAGATCGAGCTCTATCGCCATCTGGAAGGCAAGGGGCTGGCCGGGATCTTCGAATCGCTCGAGCGGCAGATGCTCGAGCAACGTTCGAGCGCCCTGCTGATTCCCTACGCGGGGACCCTTTTTCCGGCGGCCGAGCCGCACCTCCTGTCACTCGACGAGCGCGGAGCATTTACCGCCCTGCACCGCTGGTCGCTCGACGAAGAATTTTCCGATCGTGACAACGTCGTCATCCTGGTCAGCGAATCGCTGGCCGACATCAGCCCGGCTCTGCTGACGCATCCGCGCATCGTGGCCATCGAGTTGCCGATGCCGGATCGTGAAGCGCGCCACGCGGCGATCGGGCATTACGCAGCCGGCATGCCCGCTGCTGAAGCCGATCTGCTGGCCGATCATACCGCCGGACTACGCCTGATACAGTTGGCCAGCATCGTTGCCAGCGAAGCACCGCAGGCGCTCAGCGAGCAGCAACGACGAAGCCTGATCGTCGGACTGCTGCAGGGCAGTCCGAACGCCGAGCAGCGCGCGCAAAGACTCGCTGCGATCACCGCCGGCATGACGCCAGGCGAGATCCAGCAACTGGTCGACCCTACCCGGGCGCTGCCCGAAGAGGACCCGGCCGGCGAGATGCTGGCCGTCGTCCGCCAACGCAAGCGCGAGCTGATCGAGAAGGAGTGCGCCGGCCTGATCGAATTCATCGAACCTCGGCACGGACTCGACAGCGTCGGCGGCAACGAGCACATCAAGAGTGAACTGCTCGAGATTGCCCGGCTGATGCGTAGCGGCGACCGAGCGCGGGCACCGATGGGTCTGCTCGCCGTGGGCCCGATGGGCGCCGGCAAGACCTTCGTCATCAAGGCCTTCCTCAAGGAGGCGGGATTGTCCGGCGTGGCGCTGAAGAACTTCCGCTCCAAGTGGGTCGGTTCGACCGAGGCCAACCTCGAACGGGTGCTGGCGACGGTCAAGGCCATGGGACCGATTGCGCTGCTCATCGACGAAGGCGACCGCAGCTTCGGCAGCACTGGCGATTCGGACGGTGGTACCGGTTCGCGAGTCATCGCCCGCCTCAAGGAGTTCATGTCCGACCCCGAGAACCGCGGCCAGGTGCTGTTCATCCTGATGACCAACCGCCCGGACAAGCTCGATACCGACATCAAACGTCCGGGGCGTCTCGATCGCAAGATTCCCTTCTTTTACGCCGAAACGACCACTGAACGCGCCGCCGTCGTCGGCGCCATTTTTCGCCGCTACCAGGTCGCACTGCACCTCACCGACGCCGCCCTGCAAGAAGCCTGCGAAGTGCTGGAAGGCTATTCAAATGCTGACCTCGAAGCGCTCGCACTACTCGCTGCCGAATTTGCCGAACGCGCGCGGACAGCGCTGACCAGCGCGCTCCTGAAGCAGGCGATCGATGACTTCATGCCGCCGCAGGAGATCGCCATGGTGCGCTATATGGAGATGCTGGCGGTTTCGGAAACCTCTCGCCGCTCGCTGCTGCCGCAGCGCTTCCGCGCGCTATCGGTCCAGGAAGTGCAGACCCGACTCGCCGAGTTCAGGCGCCAGATCAACCTTTGAAGGAGCTCTTATGTTTCCCCAGTTCGATGATGTTTCGCTCAATGCCGCCCAGACCGTCGCCGCCACCCAAATGCTGCTGCGCATCGCGCACGTCGATGGCACAAGAAGCGCGGAAGAAGTGGCCCTGATTGGCCAGTTCTATGATGCCTGTCGCAATGCGGCGCTGGATTGGCCCGCTTTCGCCTCCCTGCAGACCGAGACGCCCGCCAGCGACGCCGCCGGCCTATTCACGGAGCCGGCGCAGCGCGACATTCTCGTCGCCACCTGCCTGCTGGTGGCCTACGCCGACGGTGCTCTGATTGACGAAGAATTGGCGGCGGTTCGCGACGTCGCCGCCGAGATCGGCATGGCCGCGGCACGCGTCGACGAACTGCTGGCCCTGGTCAAGGACTACATGCTTGCCCAACTCGCCAGTCTGCCCGACGCCCACTCGGTGGCGGTGGTGGCACGCGAGTTGGGCTGATGGGCGGATGGGCACTGGCAGCGCCGTCCAGCTGCTAGCAAAGTCAAATGCACAACTTAAACTAGATTGATAGTTGTCTTGACTCAGGGGACCACTTTACCGCCAAACGCATGGGCGTTCGAGCGGCCAGGATCACTTCGGACAACAAGGTCGAATGGGACGAGGTCATTGCCGCCAGCGCACGAAACGACGGTCGAGACGATATTTGCCTGACTTAATGAGAATTGTCTTGGCATTCTGCCCAAGGTCTTCCTATACTTCCTGGATAACTAGAAACCTTTGAACCTTGCCAGAGGAGACATGTAATGGAGATTGCTCTTTCCCCGTTTCTGCCAGAGGCTCTGTTGGTCCATTTGCCAGAAATTGACGCCCAGCACGAGGAGGTATTTACCCGCATCGAGTCGCTCAAGGCGGGCTGTTTTGAAAACATCTCCGTAGATATCGCCGAGTTCCAAGGCTTGATCGACTGCTTCGCACTGCATTTCGCCACCGAAGAGCGACTGGCCGATGAAGCCGGGGTGGATTTCACTGCCCATGCCGAGATCCACCGCGGCACTCTTGGCCTGCTACGCAAGGCGCTGGATGATGTCCGTAACGGCGGACACGACGCGCATTCCTTCCTGCGTTATGCCGAGTTCTGGTTTGAACGTCATATTAGGGAAGACGACAAGCGGTTCATTGCCACCCTGGCGCAACGCCGACACTTCACGCTTCCGAGTAGCCACTGGCCTGCCGTCGAACACTATTTTTCCGCCCGGGTCTGAGTCCACGCCTCGCCTGGCACGTATGTGACTAGCGCCCGAAGGTAATCAGGCGCGGTCCTTGCCGTTCGCCCCAGGCCCAGAGTTTTCCGTCTGTTGCCAGTGCAAGCGTTGTTCCATTGCCAGCGGCGGCGGTGGCGATACGCTCCGCAATCGTGGTCGGCTCAACCGCGAAACGGTGGCCCGACACCCGCAGCGAGCCATCCTTGACTATCCGCTTGCGCACCAGTGGCGAGCAGCACTTGCGGAGTGTGGAAAAGGGATGCGCTCCATCAGATAACAAAGGCAGTCCTGCCGCACCGCACGCGCGTCGAGCGTCAGCATGGCCGGTGTCGATGTTCGCCGCAGAGTGATCGTGCCGTCGCTGCAGGCGAAATAGTCTTCGCTCACGTCACGCCGTCCCTCGTCGCGGACGTCGAGCGGAAAGGCCAGGCGTGTGCGCCCAAACGCCGTGCCGGGCTCGAGTTGCCGGAAGTTCATGTGATCGAGCCGCGGATCGAAATCGACATCGGCCAGCGCATCCCCGAAACCGAAGGAAACCGCGGCCGGCACCCTCACTGTCGCTACCGTGTGATAAAGATCGATGTCATGCTCGTGGACGTCATGCGACGGGAACTGCGCCAGATGCAGGCAAGCATTGATAAAGCTCGTGGCGTGCGCTTCGTTCGCCGCTTTGCCGGGCTTGCCACATTCCAGAGTTAATGACGGACACAGCGGCGAAAAAGCCGTCGTCTGCGAACCGGCCAGGCCACGGAACCAGACCACCGTGCGCGAAAATAGCAAGGCCAGATGTAGAACCGCCTGATCGAGGCTATTCACCACGCAGTAGAGGGGATTGAGGCCTGTGTTGTTGTGGACATCTACACTGGCGAAGACGCCGCGCTCGCGCATGATGCGATGGACCTCGCTCATCGCTGCGTGCTCCGGAGCGCCGGCATGCAGCTCGGTACCCGGCCAGACGCGGTTGTAATCAGGCTGATGATCGAGTCGACGCAGGCCTTCTCGCGCCGCCGCGACATTGCCAACCAGGATCGACAGCGCCCGCGGCAGTTGCCGACCGGCGTGAGCACGCAAAACGCTTTGCAGCGCGACAACGCCGCTGTCTTCGTTGCCGTGCAGCAGCACGGAAACCAGGAGCGGAGCCTCGCGTCGTCCGGGCAGATGGATCAAGGTCGGACCGTTCAACAGGCGATGCAGTTCGCGGGCAGGGGTTTCGAGAAAGCCCGCAGGCAGGGATTCAAGTACGGTCAGCATGAACTGGGACTCATATCGGCCACTCGTGCACCGGCACGAGACGGCGTTGATGCTCAAGATAATCGGCGGTAAGCCGGAAGAAATCCTGGTACTTCGCATAGTGGGCAAGTTGCCAGGCGGCGCCGTTCTGGCGGTAGCGCAGGCGCGCGCTAATCACGTCGAGGTAGCGAGTGATGTCGCCTGCGGCAAGATCGAGCTCGGCCAGTCCTTCGCGAGCCAGCGGCAGCAGTTCGCGCAAGAGAAGTTCGGCCACATTTTGACAGCGCCCGTCGAGCCACACCACCTGCGCCTCAAGACCATAACGTGCGGCACGGTAGAAATTTTCGCGCGCAACGGCAAACGGCAGCCGGGCTTCAGGAGCTTCCGCCTGCCTGGCCAGACAGCGTACCGCGCCATAGTACAAGGCAGCATTGGCGATCATGTCGATCACGCTCGGACCAGCAGGCATGACGCGCTGCTCGACGCGCAAATGCGGCACTTGGTCTTTCTCGAGGCCGATCAGCAGCCGATTCCAACGCCAGATGGTCCCGTTGTGCAGACGCAGATGCGCATACGAGCTCACCGGCCCCGCCTCTACATACGGCAAGAGTACCGGATACGATGACAGGTTCTCCGCAAAACACGCCATCGGGTCCTTGCCGAGATAAGCTGAACCGAAGGTTACCCGCATATGCTCGGGATGGCCCGGTTGGCGGCAATCGACCGCCTGCTCGAACAAGGGTATCCGGGTTTCGTGCCAGAGCGCTCGCCCGAACAAGAATGGTGAATTGGCGGCCAGCGCAACCAAGGGTGCAGCGAGAAGCTGCGACGCATTGTACGTGCGCGCGACCTCGTTGACCGGTGTCTGCAGATGTACCTGAAAAGAGGTGGTCGCCGCCTCAAGCATCACATCGGAGTGGGTCGCGGTGAGCGTTTCGATGCCGGCGATATCCAGCGTCAACGGCCGCCCACCGCGTCGCCGCAAGACCTGGTCGTTGAGAGCCGCGTAGCGCTTGAAAGGAGACATGCTGCTCAGCGACAGATCTCGCTCGCGCAATGTCGGCAAGGTTCCGATGGCGATCAGTGCCACGCCCTCTTCTGCAGCCACCTGCTGGCATCGCTGCCAGGTTGCGGTCAGCTCACCTTCAAGCTGTGACAGCGCGGTAGCCCTCAAGGCCTGCGGCGTGCCGTTGATCTCGACGTTGAATAGAGAAAGCTCGGGCACCACCAGCGGGCTGGCCATGCGCTGCAGAAAAGAGACGTTGCGCGGCGACGGAAAGAAATGCTCATCAATCAGCCAGGCCTCAAGTTCGAAACCCGCGACCAGGCCGGCATTGGCGAAAGCTCCCGCCCTGTACGCCTTGTGGGCATGCGCGGTCTCTTGCTCAAGGCGCTGGCTGAAGCGCGCGAAGTCATCCGCCGTAAAGCCGTCACTGCCAATCTCCTTGCCCATCGCCCCCCCTTCGAAGTGTGCGACACCAGCCTCCATTTGACAGCCGAGTCTATTCGCTAGCCCTTATGAACGCTTGCGGTAGATCAAGTTCTTGTCACCCCGATACAGCGCCGCCGCACGCTCTTTATGCTATCGCCAGGCGTATGCTGCGACCGGCGACGGCCACAGCAATGAGCACCGCCCCCGCGAGCGTAGCCCGATTGCCGCACTATCGGCAAGCCAGTGACAGCCGCAGGGAGGCGTTTGTACGTCGACGACCATCGCTAGCCGCTCCAGGAGGCGAGCGAGCCGCCCCGGAGCGAGCGCCGAGCGTAACGAAAATGACACCAGAAACGCCATTCTTCGCGGTATATTGCTGACTCTGATCACCCGCCCTGTCTGTGACCTTGCACGTGCCCGTCGCCCGTAGCAGCAGTCACTCTTGCGAAAGCTCTTGATGTCCGCCGTCCGCCCCGGAAACACTGAAATCCTGCTCGCTGACCCGTGCCCCGCGCTATTGACGAGAGACTTCGTCGAAGACCCGTTCGGACGCTCGCTGGTGTTGCGCGTCGGTCACGCGCGCCAGGTCTTTCGCTGGATCGAAGCGGGAGAGTTTCTGATGGGTTCGCCGGCCGACGAAGCCGAGCGTGGGCACACTGAAAAGCTGCACGAAGTAAGGCTGAGCCATGGTTTCTGGCTCGCCGACACGGCCTGCACACAAGCCTTCTGGCTGGCTGTGTGGCCGGTCAACCCGAGCTGTTTTCAGGAACACGCCGACAATCCGGTGGAGAACGTCAGCTGGCACGATGCGCAAGGGTTCATTGGCGAGCTCAACCGCCGACTGCCCACCTTGCAGGCGCGCCTGCCAAGCGAAGCCGAATGGGAATACGCCTGCCGCGCCGGCACGACGACGCCCTTCGTATTCGGCCAGCAAATCACCCCTGCCGAGGTCAATTACCACGGCGGACATCCCTACGCCGGTGGCCGACAGGGGCCGTATCGCGAGCAAACGGTTCCCGCCGCCTCGCTGCCGGTAAACCCGTGGGGATTGTTCGAGATGCACGGCAACGTATGGGAGTGGTGTGCCGACTGGTACGACGAATACCCGGGTGAACGGCAGGCGGACCCGCTCGGCCCAAAGCACGGCAAGCAGCGGGTACTGCGCGGTGGCACCTGGAGCGACCCCGGCCGCTACGCACGTTCCGCCAACCGTAGCCGCATCGGACCTGCCTATCGGCCGCGCAGCAGCGGTTTCAGGATCGCTCTCGCCCAAGCCTGAGCAATTTCGACGCGCGACAGTTCGATGCCACCCGCCAGATCCGCGTGCCGGACGGATCGGACCCGTTAGCCGGTATTGTCGTGGTGATTCGGCAGCGCTTGTTCGCTGCCAGCGCTGACCGCCTCAGCGAGCAATCGTTGCTCGAGGCTCTCGATCAAGCCATCGGCAGCATCCTCGACCATGTCCAGGACCAGATCGAAGCCGTGGCCGAGACCGTAGTAGGGATCCGGCACTTCGTCGTCGTCGAAGTTCTTCGAATAACTCATGAATAGCCCCAGACGATCGTGCTTTTCGGGCGGGCAGATGCGTTGTAAAACCGAGAGGTTATTGTGATCCATGGCCAGAATCAGATCAAAATAGTCGAGGTCCTGGGCCGCCACCTTGCGCGCGCGCATGTCGGATAGATCATAGGTGCGAATGGCAGCCGCTCGTTGGGTGCGTTGATCCGGCGGCTCGCCGACGTGATAGCCGTGCGTTCCGGCCGAATCGACCTCGACTCGGTCGTCCAGTTCCTTGCGACGCAACATCTGCCGAACAACGCCCTCGGCCGTCGGCGAGCGGCAGATATTCCCCATGCAAACAAATAGAACCTTGATCACCATGCATCTTCCAGATACGTTCGTTCTTCGGCCAAGTTCGAGCCCCAAAAGTAGGCACCGGACAGGCATGCCAGGCCAATTTTTCCCGCCCCGCCCCGCCACTGCATCGGCAATCGCCTTATTCCTTGCGCGCCGTCCGCTGGCGCACCACGCCCGCCCCACACCGCAGGGGCCTTCATCATCCGTTGAAAAGCCGGTCAGCGCAACCGAAGTGCAGCGATTGTAAGGATTTAGCGACAAAAAAATCGCAAGCACCCAGCGCGCCGGAGGGTCCCGGGGAATCGCCAAGGCGCGGCTAACGATCATGACAGTCGAGATACCCCGGATCATGAAAGTCATGACCGCCCTCTTCCCCTGCCCCTTCTCCCGCGAGGGGAGAAGGGAGTTTCGTGAGTCGCTTGCGCGACTTTCACATTAATGACGGTCGGCAATGCCGCGACGGCTATCGGCTTACCCGCGGCGAGTGACGGCTCGCCTCTTCGGCTTCGCGGCAACCGCTTCCTTGCGCGCTGATGACCCGGGCCTGGCCGGACTTCTCGCCGCGGCTGTGGGCTTGGCAAGAGATTTGTGCTGCCTCCGACCCTCGTCAGGCGCCTTTTTTTCCGCAAATGGGTTGCTGGAGACATTGAATTGAATGCGCAATGGCGTCCCCTGCAACTTGAACACCTCGCGAAAGATGTGCTCGAGATAACGGCGATATGATTCCGGCAGTTTGTCGAGGGCGTTGCCATGGATCACGATCAGCGGCGGATTGCGGCCGCCCTGATGCGCGTAGCGCAGCTTCGGCCGGAACAGCCCGGCGCGAGGTGGCGCTTGCCTGGCCACCGCGTCGATCAGTGTTCGGGTCAGTTGCGGCGTCGGCAGGTCGGCGATGGCCGCCTTGTAGGCCGCATCGACCGAGCGGAAAAGCGCTTCCAGCCCCTGCGCCTGCAATGCCGAAACGTAGTGGAAACGGGCGAAATCAATGAACGCCAACTGGCTTTCCAGAGACCCCTTGATCTGTTCGCGAACATAGGAATCCAGCCCATCCCACTTATTCACCGCAAGCACCAGCGCACGACCCGATTCGCGGATGAAACCAGCAATGTGCGCATCCTGCTCACCGATATCCTGGCGTGCGTCGACAACCAGAACCACCACGTGTGCCTCCTCGATGGCCTGCAGCGTCTTGATCACCGAGAACTTCTCGATGGTCTCGAAAACCTTGCCGCGGCGCCGCAGGCCGGCCGTATCGATGAGCGTATATTTTCTACCGGCACGCTCGAAATCGACGTGAATGGCATCGCGCGTGGTTCCCGGCTGGTCGAAGGCGATGACCCGCTCTTCGCCGAGCAGCGCGTTGATCATCGTGCTCTTGCCAACGTTCGGGCGACCGACGATGGCCACGCGAACGATGTCACTCTCGACTTCGTCGTCCGCTGGCTCGGGAAAAAGCTCCAGCGCCAGGTCGAGAAGCGCCCGCACCCCCTCGCCGTGGGTCGCCGAGATGGCCACCGGCTCGCCAAGGCCAAGTTCATGAAAGTCGGCGATCACCAGACCGTGCTGCATTCCTTCGGCCTTGTTGACCGCCACGAAAACCGCCCCCGCCGACTGACGCAGACGCCTGGAGATTTCCTTGTCCAGCGGCGTGATGCCGGTGCGGCCGTCAACGACCAGGATCACCACATCGGCCTCGTCGATCGCCTGTTCGGTCTGGCGCGCCATCTGGCGCATGATGCCGTCCTTGGCAAGCGGTTCGAAACCACCGGTATCGATCACCAGATAGGGCTTGCTGCCCAGTCTTCCGTGACCGTAGTGGCGATCTCGGGTAAGACCCGGGATGTCGGCAACCAGTGCGTCACGCGTTCTGGTCAGCCGATTGAAGAGGGTGGACTTGCCGACATTCGGGCGCCCGACGAGGACGATGCTCGGCTTCATGGGCAACGACCCTCATCTGGAAGCGCGCGGGGCAAGGCAGGTACTGCTGATTGTCTCTCGATCACTGGACGCCAATCGCGTAGATGCCACCACCCTGGGTCTGCAACAACAACTCGTTACCGAGCTTTTGCAAGGGTGCCCGTACCGGGCTTCCATCGGTACTCAGACGCGCAGCGAAAGAACCATCGTCGCGATTGAGCAGGTGCACCACTCCCTCCACGTCGGCGACGGCGACCAGACCTTCTCTGGCCAGCGGCGAAGTCAACTGGCGCAGGAAGAGCTGGTCCTGCTTCCAGATGCTCGACCCGGTCGCTTTGTCGAGGGCATGCACGGCCCCCTGGTCGTCGGCGACATACACGTAGCGACTATCGATCGACAAACCCGCCGAACTGGAAATGTCGCGCCCCCACATCAGGTTCCCGGTGCCAAGGTCGAAACAGGAAGTGCGTCCCTGAAAAGCGACCGCGCAAATCATTTTTCCATCGATGACCGGCAGGCTGCTGACGTCGGCGATGCGGTCGAGTTCTGTGGCACCCTTTGGCAAGGCAACCGTCCCCTCCCAGAGCGGTGCACCATTGTCGGCGTTGACAGCAATCAGTTTGCCACCGGGAAAGCCGACGAAAACATACTTGTCGACCACCACCGGAGCAGCCATCACACGCACCGAAAGCGGTGGCGTCGGACGTTGGTAGATCCACTTGCGGCTTCCGTCGACCGCGCCGTAGGCAGTCAGGCGATGATCGCCGCTGCGCACGATCACCAGCCCACCAGCCACCGCTGGCGGCGCCAAAACCTCGCTGCTGGCCTTGGCCTCCCACAGCAGTTTGCCATCGGCGGCGTCAAATGCCAGAACCTCACCCTTGACGGTGCCCACCGCCAGCAGCCGTTGATCCGCACCAACCCCCCCCGAAAGTTGTTTCTCGGCCTTGATCCGCCACACTGGCCGGCCATCGTCGAAACGAACAACCGTGCCGTCGCGAGCTGCCGCGTAGGCGGTGGACCCGACCACGGCCGGAACGAAGGTATAGGGCTTGCCTTTGCCGACATCCTCCCGCCAGACCACCCGCGCCTGCGCTGTCGCCTGGATAGGCTGCAACTCGGCCATTTTCGGTCCGCTACTGGCGAACGGATTCAACGCATCGAAGCTCGAACAGCCAGCCAGCAACGCTGGCAGCAGTGCCGGCAGCACTGTCGCGACAAGCATACGCCTCATCAACTGCTCTCCCCGAGCGCGTCGAGCTTCAGCTGCAGCACTTCGCGGTAGGCAGCATTGGCCTGAGAAGCCTGCAGGGTGTTTCTTCCCTTGCCGCTAGGGTCGCCTTGATCGAGCCTGGCCAGGGCGCCCTGGTAGGCTTCACGCGCCTCTGTCTTTTTCCCAACGGCGCTGAACACGTCGCCACGCATGTTCAGGTACAGGGCCGAGAAGCCGGCACCGCTACCCCCTTCAAGCTGGCGCAGCGCTTCGTCGTAGGCTTTTTCGTCAAGCAGCACCGCCGCCAGACGCAAGCGCGCCAGATCGCGCAGCTCATGCTCGCCATTTTCGACCACCCACAGCAACTGCAACTTGGCTGTTTTCATATCCCCGGCGTCGACCATGATCTTGGCTGCCGACAACGCCGCCAGCGGCGCGTAAGCCGTGCCAGCGAATTTCTCGAGCAATTCACCGCTGGCCGCCTTGACACGCTGCGAATCATCTTCAACGACCGCCTTCTGCAGCGCACCATAAACCATCGACGCCTTGGCCGCCTGACCGCGCTGATACCAGTTCCAGCCTTGCCAGGCGATAACGCCGATCGATACGGCGGTCACAATGCCCACCATAAGATTGCCATACTGCTTCCACCAGGCCTTGATCTCGGCGATCTGTTCCTGTTCTTCGAGGTCGTAGGTAGCCATTACGATTCGTCCCAATCCAAAATGGAGTTCATGATTTCGTCGGCGACAGCATCGACGCTGACCCGCTTCTGTTGGTTCGCTTGTTCGCCGATCGCGCGCAACGGCTTCAGCGTCACTTCGCCAGCACCGGCCTCGTCATCGCCGATAATCACCGCAAAGCCCGCCCCCGAGGCGTCGGCTTTCTTCATCTGCGACTTGAAACTGCCGCCACCGCAATGGAAAAGCACATCGATGCCACGGTCGCGCAGGCCCTCGGCGACTCGTGCGGCCAAGCGCGAAGCCGCAATGCCCTGGTGCACCAGATAGACATCGACCGCCGCCGCCTTGGTCTCGCCCCCTGCGTCGCGAATCAGCGCAATCAGCCGCTCGACGCCCATCGCGAAACCACAAGCCGGCGCCGGCTTGCCGCCCAGCTGTTGCACCAGGCCATCGTAACGACCGCCGGCGCAAACCGTTCCCTGCGCGCCGAGGCGATCGGTCACCCATTCGAAAACGGTCAGATTGTAGTAGTCGAGTCCACGCACCAGGCGCGGGTTAATCACGAAGGGCTGTCCGGCATCGCGCAAAACCTGCTGCACACCTTCAAAATGGGCCATCGATTCGCTACCCAGATGATCAATCAGTTTCGGCGCGCCGAGTATCAGTTCCTCTAGCGCCGGATTCTTGCTGTCGAGAATGCGCAAGGGGTTGCTGTGCAAGCGCCTTCTGGCGTCGTCGTCGAGCAGCTCGCAGTGCTGCTCCAGGTAAACGATCAGTTCGGCACGATGACTGGCCCGTTCCGCCGCTTGTCCCAGGGTGTTGAGTTGCAGGCTGATGCCGTCGAGCCCCAGGTCGTCCCACAGGCGGGCGCCCATCAGGATATGTTCGGCGTCGATGTCCGGCCCGGGAAAGCCAAGCGCTTCTACACCGACCTGGTGGAACTGGCGATAACGCCCTTTTTGTGGCCTTTCGTGACGAAACATCTGGCCCATGTAGTAGAGGCGCTGCGGCTGCTGGGCAATCAGATTGTGCTGGATGACGGCGCGCACACAGCCGGCAGTTCCCTCCGGGCGCAGCGTCAGCGGCTCGCCATTGAGGCTATCGACGAAGGAATACATCTCCTTTTCGACGATGTCGGTTACCTCGCCGATGGCACGCTTGAAAAGCGGCGTCGGCTCGACGATCGGCAGGCGCAGCGGTCGGTAAGCATAGCTCTTCAGCCACGAACGAATGGTCTCGTCGAACAAATCCCAGAATTCGGCTTCGTCGGGCAGGATGTCGTTCATGCCACGAACGGATTGTATCTTCTGACTGATCATTCGGCGGCACACTTCCTCTGATAGCTGCGTGCCACGTAGGCATCGACAATGGCGGTGAATTCTGCGGCAATATGCTCGCCGCGCAGAGTGACCGTCTTGGCTCCATCCTCGAATACTGGCGCCACCGGCGTTTCGCCGGTACCGGGCAGGCTGATGCCGATGTTGGCATGCTTGCTCTCGCCCGGTCCGTTGACCACGCAGCCCATCACCGCCAGGGTCATGTTCTCGACACCGTCATACTCGCTACGCCAGCTCGGCATGCGCTCGCGGACGTGCTCCTGAATCGACTGCGCCAGTTCCTGAAAGAAGGTGCTGGTTGTGCGGCCGCAACCGGGACAGGCAATGACCATTGGTGAGAAGGCTCGCAGGCCCATGGTCTGCAACATCTCCTGGGCAACGATCACCTCCTGCGTGCGCTTGCCACCCGGTTCCGGGGTCAACGAAACGCGGATGGTATCGCCGATGCCTTCCTGCAGCAGCACCGCCATCGCTGCAGTAGACGCGACAATGCCTTTGGAACCCATACCGGCCTCGGTCAGGCCAAGATGTAAAGGGTAATCGCAGCGGCGCGAAAGCTCGCGATAAATGGCGATCAGGTCCTGCACACCGGACACCTTGCACGAAAGAATGATCCGGTCGCCCGGCAGACCGATTTCTTCGGCCCGAGCAGCCGACTCCAAGGCCGAGGCGACCATGGCCTCGCGCATCACCTTGATGGCGTCGTGTGGCTCGGCGCGACGAGCGTTCTGGTCCATGATGCGGGCCAGTAGATCCTGATCGAGACTGCCCCAGTTAACGCCGATACGCACCGGCTTCTCGTAGCGGCAGGCCATCTCTATCATCTGCGCGAACTGTTCGTCACGCTTTCTGCCGTGACCGACATTGCCCGGGTTGATCCGATATTTGGCCAGCAGCCGCGCACAATCCGGCTGCTCGGCGAGCAGGCGATGACCGTTATAGTGGAAGTCGCCGATCAGCGGCACATCGACGCCCATGCGCTCGAGCTGCTCCCGAATCGCTGGCACCGCCGCCGCAGCCTCAGGCGTGTTGACCGTGATGCGCACCAGTTCCGAACCGGCACCCGCCAGCTCGGCGCACTGGATTGCCGTACGCACGACGTCAACGGTATCGGTGTTGGTCATCGACTGGACAACCACCGGCGCGTCACCGCCGACCGATACCTGGCCAACTCTGACCACACGCGTTCGCCGCCGCGCGGCCACGGGCAGCGAATTGCTCATAGCGAGCCCACCGTTTGCCCGATTCTCATTTGACCGAGAGCCGCGCCACGCCCTTGCTGATATGCGGCTCCAGCGCGACGGGCTTGCCCTGGTACTCCACCGCCACGTACTTGGCGTTGCCGAGCACCAACGAGAACGGCGGCTGCCCCTTGATTTCCTGCTGACTGCCGGCCGGCTTGACGCCGAAAGCGACGACCTCACCGCGACCGTCACGCACCTCTACCCACGCCGCCTGGGCAAAACTGAGCTTGAGGCCGTCAGCTGGCGCGGCTTCGGTTTTGAGCTCCGCAGCCGACTTAGGCTTGCTAGCTGCGGTGGCCTCGGCTTTGGGGTCTGCCTTGGTCTCGGCCTTGGCGTTGGCCTTGGCCGCGGGATCAGCGACCATGGCCACCGGGGCCCGCCCGTCAGGCGGCACGGTCGCGCTCGGCACGATGGCTGCGCCGGGCCTTTCTAAAGCGCTCTGCGCCGGGATCACTGTGCTCGGCACCGTCAGCGGCGCCACTCCGGTCGCCGCCGGCTCGCTAACGCTTGGCTGCAGCTCAGCAGCCGTACGCGGGGTTTCGCTGCCGGTCAGCGCCGCCAACTGCTCCCTCCAGAAGTCCTGCGGCACATAAAAATAGGCCAGCAGTGCCAGCACGAGCAATACCAGACCACCCACCACTGCCAGGTAGTCGCGCCTTTCAGCCCGATCGTCAGCCTGCGGCAAGTGCGAGCTGGTTCCGGCGGAAGCCTCCAGTTGCAGAGTCCGTTGCATGCGCGTCGCATCGAGCCCGCGCATCAGGGCATCAGCGTCCAGATTGAGCACGCGCGCGTAGTTGCGAACGAACCCGCGAATCATCGTGTTGCCGGGCAAGGCGCCCCAGTCCTCGCTCTCGATCGCCTCCACTTGTCTCGGGGCGAGCTTCAGAGACTGCGCCACTTCGGGGACGCTAAGTTTCCTGGCTTCACGCGCAGAACGCAGCTGCTGCCCGACGCCACCGGCATCGGCAAAGCCCTCTATCGAGGCGTTCCCGCCTTGCACACGAGGCTCGTCATCATTTGAAAACACGGATTGTTTACTCATTCGAAGTTGCCTTTCAGCAGTTCCTGAGCCTCGGGTGAAAGCGGGAATTTTCGCTTCAACTGGGCGCTATAGCGGGCTTCAGCCAGGCGATCGCCCAGCTTCCGCTCGACTCGCACGGCTAACCAGAGGGCCTCAGCATTGGGCTCGGTCTTGCGCAGCAGATCCGAAAGTTGCTGACCGGCAAGCTCTACCTGGCCGCGTCGGTAATTGATCTCCGCAAGCTGCAACAGTGCCTGCGGATTGTTCGGCCGGATGAGCAGACTGTGCTGTACGAAACCCTCGGCGGCATCCAGATCGCCGAGTTTCACGTAACAGGCACCGGCGTTCAGATAGGCCCGATCCGGGGTCTCATACAAGGCGTTTTTCATCGCTCGTTGCAAGTACGGCATGGCTTCCTTCTCTCTGCCAACCTGACAGAGAAACCAGCCATAGTTGTTGTTCAGCTCGGGATCGGTCGGGTCAAGGTTCAGCGCCTGCTGAAAGTCGCGGTCGGCAAGCGCCATCTCGCGGATGTTGTAAAGCACCAGTCCACGCGCACCATGCGCCGGCGCATAGTCCGGATCGACGACGATGGCCATGGTCAGCTCTTCGAGTGCCACAGAGAAATTCTGGCTCTGCAAATAGAGCGAGCCCAACTCGGTATGCAGCTTGGCACGCGTGCGATTGTCGCGCGGTGGCGTCGGCCGTCGCGAGTCCGGCTCTTCCTCGGCTGGCTTTTGCTGCGTGCTCGGCGAAGACGAGAAGAGTCCCGACGAACAGGCGCTGACGCTCAGCAAGGCAATGATCCCGAGGACGGCGCGCCTCATCCGCAAACCTCATGACGATTCTGGTGCAGAACAAAGCTTCGCCGGGTCGTGCGCTGCGTGCGGTCGAGAACCTGCCCGGCGAGCTGACCACAGGCGGCATCGATGTCGTCGCCGCGCGTTTTGCGGGTCGTGGTCACCACCCCGGCAGACATCAGCAACTCGGCGAAACGCCGAATCCGCGGTGCAGGCGAGCGTCGATACGGCGATCCCGGAAAAGGGTTGAAGGGAATCAGGTTGAACTTGCAGGGGACGCCTCGGGTCAGCGCCAGCAGCTCGTGGGCGTGCGCTTCGGCGTCGTTGATGGCATCCAGCATCACATACTCGAAAGTCACAAAATCACGCGGCGCCTTTTCCAGGTAGCGCAGACAGGCCGGCATCAGTTCACGCAAAGGGTATTTCCGGTTGATTGGCACCAGCTCATCGCGCAAGCGGTCATTCGGCGCATGCAGGGAAACCGCCAAGGCCACCGGACATTCGTCACGCAATCGGTCCATCGCCGGCACCAGACCCGAGGTGGACACCGTGACCCGACGCCGTGATAAGCCGTAAGCATTATCGTCGAGCATCAGGCGCAAGGCCATCACCGTATTGTCGAGGTTGGCCAGCGGCTCACCCATACCCATCAATACGACATTGCTGACCACCCGCTCGACGGGGTTTGCCGCCGGCTGGTAAGCGCCGAGTGCATGCCGTGCCTGCCACAACTGCCCAATGATCTCGGCCGCCGTCAGGTTGCGATTGAAACCCTGCTTGCCGGTGGAACAGAAGGAACAATCAAGTGCACAGCCGGCCTGAGTCGAGATGCACAGCGTGCCGCGGTCGTCCTCGGGAATAAACACCGCCTCGACGGCGTTGCCACCACCGACATCGAACAGGAACTTGCGCGTACCGTCGTCGGCAACGCGGTCGGCGACGACTGTCGGCGGCGCCACCGTAGCCAGCCCTTTGAGTTTTTCGCGCAAGCTTCGCGCGATGTCGGTCATGGCGTCAAAATCACCCTGCCCGAAACGATGCATCCAGCGCAACACCTGCCTGGCGCGGAAAGGCTTCTCGCCGTGCGTGGCGAAAAAAGCCGTCAGGCTGGCGGCATCGAGATCGAGCAGATTGACCATCGTGGGTGCAGAAACCTGCGATCTAGCGACCCGAGTAGACGGCCATGGCCGGGAAGAAGAAGGCGATTTCATTCTTCGCCGTATCTTCGCCATCGGAACCATGCACGGCGTTGGCGTCGATCGATTCGGCAAAATCAGCGCGGATCGTTCCCGGCTCCGCCTTCTTCGGGTCGGTCGCGCCCATCAACTCACGGTTCTTGGCAATGGCGCTCTCGCCTTCGAGCACCTGGATCATCACCGGCCCGGAGATCATGAACGAGACCAGGTCCTTGAAGAACGGACGCTCCTGGTGCACCGCGTAAAACGCGCCCGCTTCCTGCGGCGACAGCCAGGCCAGCTTGGCGGCGATCACCTTCAAGCCGTTGGTTTCAAAGCGGGAGTAGATCTTGCCGATGACGTTCTTGGCGACAGCGTCCGGCTTGATGATGGAAAGAGTACGTTCGATGGCCATAAATGATTCTCCAAACGGAAGATAGTAGAAAAAACAACAGCAAATCATATCGCTAGAAACACAACCTCATATTATACCAACACCCGGGTGCAAATCCGAAATTGCCGGAGCACGAAATTGAGGGGCTGGGAAAGGGTCAGCATCGTCAGCCAAGGCTGACAGCAGGGTGGTGCGCGCCCGGCTGACGGGTGCCGACGATCCGGATGCCGAGCGGCTCCAGGTGATGGGGCTTCCCGTGTTGCATCTGCCTTCCTCTTCCACACATGCCGTCACCAATACCTCGGAGGAAGCACAGACGGCGTTTCGCTCGCATTCGCCTGTGACGACGGCCTTCCCCGCATTAACGCCGGATCGGCTTCCGCATCACCCTTTTTGAGGCCTACTCGGTGTTCATGCATATCACGGCCTGCGGGGTCGCCAAGTCCCGTCCCCTCCGTCCCAGAACCGGTCCTGGAATCGGGCTATCGCCTTGTTGGCGACGGCAACATGACAAAAAGCTGCGGTGCCGAGTATTGTTGTGGAAAACCGCGGTCCGCCTTGGCATACGCGCACGATTTCCGTACAGCGATCATCGTCGGCCAGCCAGCCTCGCCCCTGGTGAGCGCCATTAAGGACCGCAAGGGGATGACAAGGCTCGGCAAAAAAAAAGCGCGCGCACAGATTGCCTGTACGCGCGCCCGCAACGGACGCCCAGCGTCCGTTGCCTCACTTACATCATGCCCAACCTCGTCGGCAACCAGGTCGAGATGATCGGCACATAGGTGATCAGAACCAGGAAAGCCAGCATCGACAACAGCCATGGCCAAACCGCGATGGTAAGCTCGGTGATCCCCATCTTGGTGATCCCTGAAGCAACGTAGAGATTGAGGCCGACCGGCGGATGACACATGCCCACTTCCATGTTGACCACCATGAGAATGCCGAAGTGCACCGGGTCGATCCCCAGCGTCATCGCTACCGGAAAGAGAATCGGTGCGAAGATCAGCACGATCGACGACGGCTCCATGAAGTTGCCCGCCAGCAGCAGGATCACGTTTACCGCCAGAAGGAAGGCGATCACCCCCAGGCCGTGACCCAACATCCAGTCAGCAAGGGTTTGCGGGATGTTCTCGTTGGTCATGATGAACGAGAAGAGCACGGCGTTGGTAATGATGTAGAGCAGCATCGCCGACATGTTCGCCGAGTTGAGCAAGACCCGCGGCACATCGCTCAACGACAGGTCCTTGTAGACGAAGACGGCGACTATGAAGGCATAAACCGCGCTCATCGCCGCAGCCTCCGTCGGCGTGAACATGCCGCTGTAGATACCGCCCATGACGATAACGATCAACAGCAAACCCCAGGCTGATTCGCGGAACGCCTTCAAGCGCTCGACGAAGGATGCCTTGGCCATGCGCGGGTAGTTGTTGTTCTTCGCCCGATACCAGGTCACGCCACCGAGGACCATGGCCAGAGCAATTCCCGGAATAACGCCGGCCATGAACAGGGCGCCAACAGAGGTGTTGGTGGCCACCGAATACATGACCATGACGATCGACGGGGGGATCAGAATGCCCAATGCTCCGGAGGTGGTGATGACGCCCGCACCGAATCTCTTCGGAAAACCTGCCTTGACCATGGCCGGCATGAGGATCGAGCCAATGGCCACGACGGTCGCCGGCGACGATCCCGATACAGCCGCGAACAGCGCGCAGGCGAGAACACCGGCCAGGCCGAGGCCGCCGAACCAATGCCCGACCATGCTCGTCGCGAAGCGGATCATTCGTCGCGCCACCCCGCCGTGCGTCAAAAAGTTGCCGGCCAGGATGAAGAACGGAATGGCCATGATCTCGAATTTCTCGATCCCGGTGAACAGCTTGAGAGCGACGGCTTCCAAAGGCACTTGAGTAAATAGGAACAGGAAGCTGAGTACCGTCAGGCCGAGCGAAATCGAGATCGGCATGCCGGTGAGCATCAGACACAGGAGAATCGTGAAAATGATGATGGCGTTCATGGTTGCTGGTCTCCGTTGCCCGAACGATCTTCCGGATGCCGCTTCTCGTGAGTCCGGTCATGGGGATGCCGCTTGTCTTCCATGGCAACGCTCTGAATCTCGTCCGGAATCTCTTCCTCTTCGATGCCGTCAACATGGCCGTGGTCGTGGTGTGGCAACTCGCCGGTCTTGAGGAAACTCACCGTGACCTGCAGAAAGCGGAAACACATCAGCGACGAACCGAGCGGGATGGCACTGTAGACAACCCAGGTAGGCCACTCGAGATCGGGGGTCGTCGGCCCCGAAAACATGTCCGTGGTGTCCATGCCGAGAAACTGGAAGATCGCGTAGTGGGCACCGTTGTCCCACACGAAAGCCGCCCCAAGCGAACCGACAACGCCGGTAAACAGCGCCCCGGACAACATCCCGAAGACAATGAACCGGCCCCGGTTTCCTTCGCTCAAGCTGTTGATCAGCACGTCCACACCGACGTGGATACCGGTGCGCACACCATAGGCCGCGCCGAACTTGGCCATCCAGACGAACATGATGATGCACAGCTCCTGTGCCCATCCGACGTTCAGCCCGAGCAGCCAGTCCTGCACGATTGGAATCTGGTAACCGGCCGCGTAGCGATGCGCGACCGAGATGAAGATGATCGTCGTTGCCGCCCCCATGAGGAAGGTGATCAGCCATTCCTCCAGGTGATCGAGTATTCTCATTCGCAAGTCCCCCGACTGCCTGAAAAAAACCCGCTGGGCCAGGCGTCCCAACGGACTATCCCTTCAGCTTGCGCTGCGCTCAGAGCTTGCTTGGATCGAAGCCGGTCTCCTTGTATACGGACTGGAGAAGCTCTTTGCCGATGCGGGATGCCATCTCTTCATGGACCGGTATCAGCGCTTTCTTGAAGGCCTTGCGCTGTTCCGGCGTCGGCACGTGCACTGCGGTCTTGCCGCTCTTCTTCACTGCCTCCAGATCCTTGTCGTTCTGCTCCCTGGCGATCTTGTTGGCGTAGTCGGTAGACTCCTTCATCGCTGTTTCAAGCTGACCGCGAACGTCCGCCGGCAGACCATCCCAGAACTTCTTGTTGACGATCACCGCGTAACCCAGGTAACCGTGATCGGTAATCGCCAGATGCTTCTGGACTTCAAAGAACTTCTGGGTAAACAGGTTGGACATCGGGTTCTCAGTCCCATCGACAACGCCGGTTTGCAAAGCCTGATAGACCTCGGAGAAAGCCATCACCTGGGGAATCGCTTTCAGCGCGCGCATCTGCGCTTCAAGCACCTTGGACGACTGAATGCGCATCTTCTTGCCCTTCAGGTCTTCCGGCATCAGGATTGGCGTGTTGGCCGAAAACGATTTGAAGCCGTTGTCCCAGAACGCCAGGCCCGTGACGCCCTTCGGCTCCAGTTTTTTCAACAGACTCTTGCCGATATCGCCCTGCGTTACCTTATGCAGATCAGCGTAGTTGTCGAAGATGTACGGCAGATCGAAGACCTCGAACTCCTTGACGCCAAGCGGACCGAACTTGGCCAGCGACGGTGCAAGCATCTGCACGGCCCCCAGTTGCAGCGCTTCCAGTTCCTCCTTGTCCTTGTACAGGGTCGAATTGCCATACACCTCGACCTTCACCTTCCCCTTGGTCAGTTCGCCGGCGCGCTTGGCGAAGAATTCAGCACTCAGCCCCTTGGGCGTATCGTTGGCCACGACGTGGCTGAATTTGATGACGATCGGGTCCTCGGCCAAGGCCGCCAGTGGGGTCGCCGAAACGGCGAAGGCCATCACTCCGAGCAGCAAATTCGTAACTTTCACAGTCTCTCCTCCTTATGAAAACTTTTTTGTTAACAAAATTATTAGCCTGTTGCGATGGCGGATATTACAGGGACTGCTGCCGACGAACATTGTGGAAATCCACAGCCCACCGCGGCTGACGAAGATGGCGCGGGCGAGCCTGTCCGAAGCAAACGCCAACCGCCCATTCACGGCATGGTCATAGACCCCAGGAAGCGGCAGTCGACACCGCCATCACCGAGACTGCAGTCGCCAATGTGGCCCCCGGCGAGCGTGCAGCCCGGCCCGAATACAGGGATTTATGCACACCCCGCGGGCGATAACTTGCGTAAGATGGAGCGCCATGGAAGACGCACCCCTTCTGCACCAGAATGCGCTACGCCGGCCGGCGTCGCTGAACTGGTCGCAGTGGTATCTCTCGATTCTGAAAGGGGCGGTTGGTCTGCTTCTGATACTGCTCATCGCCTTGCTCTGGCTGCTACGCCAGAACGACATTGACGAACAGCGCTCGACCCTTATTGCCGACGTCCTCTGGCTCGAGCAGAGCGTCCGCTTTCACCTAGAGGGAAACTCCGAGCAGATACGGCAACTGGTCCTCGATTTGACGCGGGCAAAAGATAGAGACGCGCTCTTCGTTCTGCGGGCTCGCCACATTCTCAAGAATAACTCGGAACTCCTGCAGCTGCTCTGGCTTGATGCCGCGGCTGAAGCGGTGCACGGCATGCCAACGCAAAGCTTGCCACGACACGGCAAAGACGCTTCGGGCCAGGACCCGGTCAACCGCTCAATCGAACTCGCCCAGCTTGGCAAGCCAACCTACAGCGATGCCTACTGGGTGGATGACGCCGCGCAGTTCGAAGTCTACGTGCCCATTTTCGAGGAAGGCGAGCACCGCGGCACGCTGCTCGCCGTCTACTCGCTGAATCGCTTGCTCGAGCAGCAGGTTCCCTGGTGGTTCGCTGCCAAGTATCAAGTACGCGTTCTCGACGGCAATGGCAATCTCCTGGCCAGCAAGTCGAAGATCGATGCTGCATCAACCAAGCTCAGCTACCCGGTGATTTTCGACCCTCCAGGCTACGGCATGGTCTTGCAGGTCACTGCTTACCGCAGTGCCGGAAATCTTGCGCAAACGCTGATCGCTGCGCTGATAATCATTCTTGCAGCAGCCGTTTTCTGGAGTTTGTGGGCGGTGCGCGGCTTGATCCGCAGGCGCCTCGACGCCGAACAGGCCCTGCGCTCGGAGTACGCCTTCCGCAAGGCGATGGAAGACTCGTTGATGGTCGGCATGCGCGCGCGCAACATGGAAGGCCGGGTAAGTTACGTCAACCCGGCTTTCCTGCAAATGGTCGGCTTCACTGCCGACGAGCTGATCGGTCTGGCACCACCCATGCCCTACTGGGCACCGGAAGAAATGGAAAGAACGCTGCAACTACACAATGACGTTCTCGAAGGCAAGGCTCCGCACGAGGGATTCGAAATCCGCTTCATGCACAGGAATGGCAGCCGCTTCGACGCTCTCGTCTACGAAGCGCCTCTGATTGACGCGGACGGCGAGCAGACGGGCTGGATGGCGTCGATCATCGACGTCACGGCCCGCAAACACGCCGAGGAACTCGCCCAGCAACAGCAGGAAAAACTGCAGGTCACGGCACGACTGGTGACCATGGGCGAGATGGCTTCGACCTTGGCGCACGAACTCAATCAGCCGCTGGCAGCGATCACCAGCTATAACACCGGCTGCCTGAACAAGCTCGAATCAGGCAACTTCAGTACTGAAGAGCTGAAGGAAGCGCTCGGGAAACTGGCCGTTCAGGCGCAGCGCGCCGGCCACATCATCCGGCGCGTACACGACTTCGTGCGCAAGAGCGAACCCAAACGGGTGCTCTGCGATCTCGCGGAAGTGATCGACGACAGCGTCGGCTTCATCGACGGAGCAGCCAAGGCGCGCGGCGTCCATATCGTCCGCGAGATTCAGGGCATGCGCCCCGAACTGCTGGCCGATCCGGTAATGCTCGAGCAAGTGCTCCTCAACCTGATGCGCAACGGCATCGAAGCGATGCGCCACACCCCGTCCGAGCGACGGCGGCTGACCGTCAAGCTCAGCCAGCTCGACAGGCAGCAAATGGAAATCCGGGTCATCGATCACGGCCCCGGCATTCCTCCTGAAGTCGAAAACAAGCTGTTCACCCCCTTGTTCTCGACCAAGGCCGAGGGCATGGGCATGGGCCTGAACATCTGCCGCTCGATTATTGAAGTCCACCACGGCCGCCTGTGGGTTGAAGCCAACCCGGACGGCGGCTCGATTTTTATCATCACCCTGCCGATTGCCATGCAATGAATCCACACGCCTACCTCGTCGACGACGACGAAGCCATCCGCGACTCACTGAGCTGGCTACTCGAGTCGCGTGGTGTGCTCTGCCTGAGCTACCCCTCGGCTGAAGATTTCCTGGCCGCCTGGAACCCCTCGCTGCCGGGCTGCATCCTGCTCGACATCCGCATGGACGGGATGAGCGGGCCAGAGCTTTTTGAACTGCTTTGCGAGCGTGGCAGCACGCTGCCGGTGATCTTTCTCACCGGCCACGGCGACGTACCCATGGCCGTCTCGGCCCTCAAGCAAGGCGCTTTCGACTTCGTCGAAAAGCCCTGCAACGACAACGAGCTGGTCAATCGCGTCATTGAAGCCCTGCAGCTCGATGCAAACCAGCGCCTCGCCGCCGCCGATAGCGATTCGGTCAACAGTTTAAGCAGCCGCCTGACGACACGCGAAAAGCAGGTCATGGAACGGGTTCTGGCCGGCACCCTGAACAAGGTAATCGCTGACGAACTGCAGATCAGCATGCGCACCGTCGAAGTGCATCGTGCCAATCTTTTCGAAAAGATGGGCGTCCGCACAGCCGTCGAACTCGCGCAACTGCTGGCCGGCAAGCGCTGAGCCGCGGCGCGGTCAGCCGGTCGCCTGACCAATGCAGGCAGCCGGCTTCCCCGACAAAGCGAAGCCGGCAGGCGCTTGGCCATCACCTCTCTCCCAGAGAAGCTCGACACCTTCCTCCCCCGCGGCACAGGCAAAGGCGGCGTCAACGCCGAGTCCAGCAACCCAGGCCAGGCGCTCGCCGCAGCACAGCAGCGGCAGGCGCGCTCGTTCCCAGGGGGGCACGGCAGCTTCCTGCAACAGCTTGCGCAGAGTCCTTGCCGGGCGCCGAGCGTCGGGCCGCAAGCGCTCCCCACCTTGCCTGACCCGCAAAAAAACTGGCGCAGCAGCCAGCAGGCGGCGGCTGACACCTTTTCCGCTACGGCGCACGAAGGACACCCAGCCGTCGCCCCAGGGCAGCCTCAGCTCGCCATTCCAACTCACGGCAAGATTCCCAAGAGCCGGACAATGCGCAAAAATATACAACTTGCCCCGATAGGTATGAACTTCGCCATCCACAGTGGCGATGCAGGTCTGCGAAGCCGCCGCCGCTGTCTTCAGCTGGCGTAACGCCTCGTCGAGCCAGCGCGCCTCCGGGGCGCGAAAGCCGCTCGCCAGAAGTTCCGATCGCAGCAGGTTGCGCGCTCGCGCTGGCGAAAGCGCGTTGAAGCGCGCCAGATCAATCCGCCCACACTCACCAATCAGGGCAGCCCGATCGGCCTGCGCCAGTTCATCGAGAAGCTCTGTCGCCTCGGAAAAATGGCGCGCGGCACGCGCCAGTGCCTGAGCAGCGCCGGGAAAATGGACCGCAATGCGCGGCATGACTTCACGTCGCAAGTGGTTTCGGCGATAGTGGCAATCGGCATTGCTTTCGTCTTCGATCCAGGCCAGCGAATGCATTTCTGCATAGCGCAGGATCAGCGACCGCGAAACATCGAGGAGTGGGCGAATCAGGCGCGGGCCACGTGGCTGCGGCCGCTCGGCAGGCATTCCAGCGGCGCCGGCAACACCCGCTCCGCGCAGCAAACGGAAGAGAACCGTCTCGGCCTGATCATCGCGATGGTGGGCCAGCGCCAACCATTCGGCTCGACAGGCGGCAAACGCCGCATGACGCACGCGCCGCGCGGCGGCTTCCAGGCCCTCACCGCTGGCACGCGGCACCTCGACGCGATGGATTTCCAGCGGCACCTGCAGGCGCCGACAAAAATCGACGCAGAAAGCTGCCCAGGCAGCGGCATTGCTGCTCAGAGCGTGATCGACGTGCACCGCCGAGAGATCGACCTGCAGCCCGGAACGACGCAGGCAGTCGAGCGCGTGCAGCAAGACAACCGAGTCGACGCCCCCAGATAGACCGACGCACAGACGAGATCCAGACAGCAGTCGCGTTTCGAAAAACGCCGCAAGCGTCTGCAGAATCGGGGCGGCCGACGCTTGCGCCGCGCTGGTCTTAGCGGCGGGCCAGCTCTTTGACCCGGCCATAGGCCATCAGGCGCGCAAGGCGAGTCTTGAGCAAGTCGCGGGTCGGCACCGGTGCCAATTTCTGCAAAGCATTCTGCAAGGCTTCCTTGAGGTTTTTCGCCATCGCCTGATGAGCACGATGCGCACCACCGGTCGGCTCTTCGACGATGGCGTCGATCAAACCCAGCGCGAGCAAACGGGGCGCGGTGATACCCATGATTTCTGCGGCCGTGCTTGCTTTTTCGGCGCTCTTCCAGAGAATCGTCGCGCAACCCTCGGGCGAAATCACCGAGTAGGTCGAGTACTCCAGCATCTGCACCACATCGCCAACACCGATGGCCAGCGCGCCGCCCGAACCACCTTCACCGATGACGGTGACGATGATCGGCACTTTCAGCTCGGCCATTACGTAGAGATTGCGACCGATCGCCTCGGACTGCCCACGCTCTTCGGCGTCAATGCCCGGGTAGGCCCCAGGCGTATCGATGAAAGTCAACACCGGAATACGAAACTTCTCGGCCAGTCGCATAAGGCGTAAGGCCTTGCGATACCCCTCCGGACGCGGCATACCGAAGTTGCGGGCAATCTTCTCCTTGGTGTCGCGCCCTTTCTGGTGACCAATCACCATCACCGGCTGACCGTCGAAGCGGGCCAGGCCACCAACGATCGCATGGTCGTCGGCAAAGGCCCGATCACCGTGCAACTCCTCGAAGTCGGTGAAGATCAGCGACAGGTAATCGAGCGTGTAAGGGCGCTGCGGATGGCGCGCCACCTGCGACACCTGCCAGGCCGAAAGCTTGGCATAGGTATCCTTGGTCAGGGTCTGGCTCTTCTTCTCGAGGCGGCCGATTTCATCGGAAATGTCGACCGCAGAATCGTCCTGAGCAAAGCGCAGCGCTTCAATCTTGCCTTCGAGATCGGCGATCGGTTGTTCAAAGTCGAGGAAACTGGTTTTCATCAGGCCCAACCGTATTGGTAAACATGTGGGTTTGCAACAACCCCGCATTCTACCGCGAAAGATCGCGCGGGACGCGCGCCACAGCAATAGTACACGGCCACCGCCTGCGGCGGACGACTCTCGTCAAGCGGGAAGAAATCGGGGCGCAGCCGAGCAAGCGCCGCGATGCGGAAAAAAAGCCGCCGCTGGCCTCCAGGAGGTCAGCGGCGGACAAGTACTGCGTTCGGGCGGAGTGAATCGTGAAGCCGTGTGACTCCCTACTAACGGTCATGACATGTCGAGATACCCCGAATCATGAAAGTCATGACCGTTTCCCTCTTCCCCAGACCCTTCTCCCGCCAGGGGAGAAGGGCGCTTCGTGAGTCGCTTGCGCGACTTTCACATTAACTCCGCCCAGAGAAGCTAGCCCCCTACTTGATTACCAGTTCCGGTCCCATCAGGGCGTAAGGCAATACCGTCGAGATCCACGGCACATAGGTAATGATGACCAAGAAGACCATCAAGACGCCGACAAAGGGCATCGCCGCCTTCACCACCGTCGCCAGGCTCATGTTGGTAATCCCGGAGGTCACGAACAGGTTCAGCCCGATCGGCGGCGTGATCATGCCGATCTCCATGTTCACTACCATGATGATGCCGAGATGAATCGGATCCACTCCCAGTTCCATGGCAATCGGGAAGACCACCGGCGCGACGATCACCAGCAGACCAGAAGGCTCCATGAACTGGCCACCGATAAGCAGGAGGATGTTCACCGCAATCAGGAAGGTGAACCAGGTGAAGCCGGCCTGCAACATCCATGCGGTGATGTCCTGCGGGATACGTTCCGCCGACAGGGTATGCGCAAACAACAGGGCGTTGGCAATGATGAACATCAACATCACCGTGGTACGCGTCGCGTGCAGAATCGTCGCTCGCGACTCGGTGCCAAACAGCGCCGGAAAGAAGTTCTTGGCCAGCAAGAGCAGGTTTCGACGCCAGATGCCCAAACCACCCGTCACACACTTCGCTACTGAGCCATGCTCGCGGCCAACCTTGAACAGATAGCCGACGAAAATGGCAAGCGACATCCCCAAGCCCCACATGGCCCGGAGCTTGCCGGTAGCTTCCATGCCGTCAGTGGCGAAGAAGGACAGGATCATCCACACCATGAAGAAGGACACGGCGTAGACGCCAGCATTGAAACCGACACGGGCCGACTGGTGGTCCGAGGCCTCAACCCAGGGCGTCTCCTTCAGAGGTCCCATGTCACGGTAGACAAACAACGCGACGAGAATGGAGTAGACAGCTGCGACGACGGCGGCTTCGGTCGGCGTAAACACACCGCCGTAGATCCCGCCCATGATGATCACCACCAGGAACAGACCCCAGCCGGCTTCCTTGGCACCATCCAGAATCGCGCCGAAACCGCGCCACTCTTCCTTCGGCAGACCCTTGATCCGGGCAACGATGTAGATGGCGCCCATCAGCATAAAACCGGCCATCAATCCCGGGATGACGCCAGCCAGGAACATCCGGCCGACAGAAACGTCGGTTGCAGCCGCGTAAACCACCATCACGATCGACGGTGGAATCAGGATACCGAGGGTACCGGCGTTGCAGATGATACCTGCCGCGAACTCCTTCGAATAACCGACCTGACGCATGCCTGCGATGGCGATGGTACCGATCGCGACCACGGTCGCTGGCGACGACCCCGACAAGGCTGCAAACATCATGCAGGCCAGTACCGAGGCCATGGCCAAACCACCCTGGAAGTGCCCGACACTGGCGATCGCAAAATTAATCAGTCGCTTCGCCACCCCCCCTGTCGACATGAACGCCGAGGCCAGGATGAAAAACGGAATAGCCAGCAGCGTGTAGTTCTGCCCTGCACCAAAAAGCTGAATGGCCACCGACGACAGCGAGTCATGCGAAAAGAAAGCAACGAAAAGAATCGACGACAGACCCAGTGCAACGCCCACCGGGACGCCGATAAAGAGCAGCACAAGCACCATCACAAAAAGAAAGAGAGAGTTCATCCTAGGGTCCTTAGTCGTTTAGTCTTTCAAGATGTGCTTGTTCTCTTCGACCATGTCTTCTGCTTCATGGCCGCTGATGAGAAGTTTACGGCGACCGCCTGCGATATCGATAAAGGCCTGCAAGGATCGGAATGCCATCAGCGCGAGGCCCAGCGGAAGGATCAGCAACAGCAGCCAGCGGTGAATACGGGACTGAATGCCTAAGGCGTCCTGTATGAATCCCGGATAGTGCAGTTCTTCCGAGCCAATGCCGATCTTGTACATTTTCAGCCAGTACTCGATAGCGCCACCCTTGGTGTCAACACCGAGCAAGGCCACCCAGGATGCGTCGAGCAGTATCAGGCCGTAAAGCATGCAACACGCTGCGCCGATCAATGACAGCGCTTTGGTCATCGGCGCGGGGACGGCCTTGATGATGATGTCGACTCCCAGGTGCAGGCTGGTTCTCAGACCATAACCCATACCCAGAAGGATCAGCCAGGAAAAGGCCGTGGTATTGAATTCCAGTGCCCCTGACCAGCCGGTATTGAATCCGTAGCGGGCGATCACCTGGAAAAAGGCCACCGCCATGATCGAGGTGATGACCAGAACCAGAAGCGACTCCTCTGCGCTGGCCATCGCTTTCGGAAATTTCTTTTCGAGCGCCCAGAGGATCACCAAGAAAATAACTAAAACACCGTGGAACCAGTAAGCTCCCATGGCAAACACCCCTATAGTGGTCCCTGGAAATCAGACAGTGGTTTAAGCTGTGCCCGGTCATAGGGAGCAAGAAGCGATGAGTGAAGTAGCGACGCGGAAGGTACATACGCCGGAGTTCAAGGCCAAGGTTGGTCTGGAAGCTGTACGTGGGGTCAAGACGATCAACGAGATTGGGCGGGAGTACGGCGTGCATCCTGTCCAGGTTGGGCAATGGAAGAAGGCCATCCAGGAGAATGCCAAGACGCTGTTTGAAGGTAAGCGCGGCCCCAAGCCAGCGGCGGCGCACCGTGAGCCAGAGCTGTTGTACAGCGAGATCGGCAAGTTGAAGATGGAACTCGACTGGCTCAAAAAAAAGTCTGGGATCAGCCTGCCGTGATACGGCATGGGTGGATCGACCCAGGCGAGCCCGTCGCCGTGGTGCAGCAATGCGCTCTGGCAGGGTTATGCCGAGCCACGGTCTATGCGCAGCGCCGGCCGCCGGTGGTCGATGCCAGCGATCTCGTCCACAGTCGGCTGATCGACGAGGAGTACACGCGGCACCCGTTTTACGGCACCCGCCGGATGGTGATTTTTCTTGCGCAAGCGGGGCACACGGTCAATCGCAAGCGGGTACGACGCCTGATGCGACTGATGGGGCTGTCGGGCATGGCGCCGGGGCCGAACACTAGCCGTCCGCGCCCTGAGCACCCGGTCTATCCGTATCTACTGCGTGGCGTTGCTGTGGTCAGACCCAATCAGGTGTGGAGCACGGACATTACCTACATCCGGCTGGCGCACGGCTTCGCCTACCTGGTCGCAGTGATCGACTGGTACAGCCGCAAGGTGCTCAGCTGGCGGATCAGCAACAGCATGGAAGCGGTGTTCTGTGTCGACTGCCTGGAGGAGGCCCTGCGTAGCCACGGCACGCCAGAAATCTTCAACAGCGATCAGGGCGCGCAGTTCACCAGTGAAGCCTTCACGGGAGTGCTGAAGCGGGAAGGCGTGGTCATCAGCATGGATGGGCGGGGGCGCGTGTTCGACAACATCTTCGTCGAACGGCTCTGGCGCAGCGTCAAGTACGAGGACGTGTACCTGAAGGGATATGCCACCATGGGCGAATTGATGGTCGGCCTCGCCGAGTACTTTGCCTTCTATAACGGCGAGCGTCCGCACCAGTCGCTGGGCAACACGGCACCCGCGGTCGTCTATCGCAATGGCATAGGTGGCGGAGCGTTGATCCTCGACAAGTTTGGCCGCGCGGGTGGGGAATCGCCTGTTCCGCTACGCTCCACAGGCGATTCCCCACCCGCAGAAGCAAAGTCAACGACAGCATCAAAAGCAGAGTCAAAGGCAACACCGGGGCAGCGCCGTCCAGCTGCTAGCGAAGTCAAATGCACAACTTAAAATGAATCGATATTTGTCTTGACTCAGGGGACCACTTTACCCCACTCATGTTCCAAGAAAAAAACCATCAGTCGAAACGATTCGAGCCTGCCCGGCACTGCCGCGCCGAGCGAACAACCCGGGGAAACCAGCGCTGCGATTGACGACGATTGTTATCGCGTGCTCAAGGAAAAGGGCCAGATTGAGACTGCTGGCCCTTTTCGATTTGGCAACTTAGGAGCCAGCCGCCGCCTTGATGACGTCGGGGCCAATCGCTTTCTCGAACTTCTGCCACACCGGCTTCATGGCTTCCACCCATTGCTTGCGTTGCTCAGGCGTCAGCTTGTTGACCTTGCCGCCGGCCTTGATGATGTTATCGCGGTTATGAGCTTCTTCCGCCTTGACGTTCTGGTTGGTTTGATTGGAAACCTCGTCGACGATCTTCAAGAACTGATCGCGGACGTCTGGCTTCAGGCTGTTGAGCCACTCGGCCGAGGTCAGCACAATGTAAGCCAGCAGCTGGTGGTTGGTTTCGGTGGTGCTGTTCTGAACCTCGAAGAACTTCTGGGTATAGATGTTCGACCAGGTGTTCTCCTGACCATCGACAACGCCGGTCTGCAGCGCACCATAGACTTCAGCGAAGGCCATTGGCTGCGGCGAGGCGCCCATCGCCGAAATCATTGCCTTGGCGACGTCTGAGGTCTGCACGCGGAACTTTAGCCCTTTGGCATCGGCGGGAACGATCAGGGCCTTGTTGGCCGAGAAATACTTCATGCCGGACATCCAGTAGCCGAGGCCGACAAAACCGACACCCTCCATCGACCTGAGCAACTTCTTGCCCTCGGCGGAGTTGGTAAAGCGGATCGCCTGGTCCATATCGACGAAGATGAACGGCAGGTCGAAGACATCTAGCTTTGGCGTGTAAGAGCCGAACTTCGACAGCGACGGCGCCAGCAGCTGGACGTCACCAAGCAGCAGCGCCTCCAATTCCTTGCTATCGCCAAACAGCGTGCTGTTGGGATAGACCTCGATGCACATCTTGCCCTGCATCTCTTTGTTGACCCGCTCTGCCAGTTGATTGGACGCCACCACCTTGGGATGCGTCGAGCCACCGGTCACGTGGCTGAGCTTGGCAATAACTTCGCCTTTTTCACATTTCGCCAATGCAGATGTGGCGGCAAACGCCATCGCCAGAGCTGTCAGGGCAATGCTGATCTTCTTCATGTGTTTCATGCGATCTCCTCACAAGAAACAAAAACGGGTTCGGGTTGTTTTCATGCGGGCACGGGCGTCGGATTGATGTCGAAGCCCAGGGAGGCGGCGCGACGCTTGAGGGCGGCGATGCTCCGCTGTCGCTGCTGTTCTTCGTAGCGCTGCTGTCCCTGGTCGACGAAGTCTTCGCCGCGGGTCAGCATGAAATACACCATGCGTGCGAGCTTGTGCGCCGTCGCGGTGTTGGCGCGGGGCTTGTCCATTCGGCTGCACAGGCGGCGATAGAATGCGCCGAGGGCGGAGTCGCTGCGTGATAGGCTCATCGCCGCCATTTTCAGCGCCTGGCGTACCCGGTTGGCCGAGCGCTTCGTGTTGGCGGAGAGGACCTTGCCACCGCTGATCTTGGTACCGGGGCACAGTCCAAGCCACGAACAGAAGTGCTTGACGGTGGCGAAGCGACTGAGGTCGGGACCTAGCTCAGAGAGGATTTTCATGACCGCCGTCAAGCCCAGCCCGTTGATGCGCGTGAGGTCGACGCCAGCCCAGTTGGCGAGTATCTGGCGGGCGTCAAATTGCTCGCGCAGCTTGCTGCCCGTGCGAGGGGCCTTCCCGAGATCGACATTGCGCTGACCGAGAGCGCGCAGCAGGGCCTGCAGCTTCGCGTCACACTCGGTCAGGTGCCGGGCGATGTCGTCGTACATGGCCAGCGCCTGGGACAGCACGAACAGGTGCTCATCGCGCCAGTTTCCGGTCAGCGCTTTGGTGACCTTCTCGGCGCTGGCCTTGACGCGGCGGTCACGGTGCTTTGCCAACGCCCTGGGATCGCGTTCGCCAGCCACGATGGCGCGGATGATCGCCTGGCCGGTCGTGCCCATGACGTCAGTGAGCACCTCGGTGAGCTGGATGTTCATCTGCACGAGCGACTTCTGCATACGCTGAACCCAACTGGCCTGCTCGGCGAGTAGGATTTCGCGCTGGCGGGCCACCGCGCGCACGACGCACACGTCGCCTTCAGGGCGCCAGGCCGCGCGCAGGAATCCTAGGCTCATCAGCTTTTGCAGCCACTGGCAGTCCTGTATGTCGCTTTTACGCCCAGGAACGTACTTCATCTGCCGGGCGTCCACCAGCCAGACCTTCAGACCGCGCTGTTCGAGCACCTCAAACACCGGGATCCAGTACACGCCGGTGGACTCCAGTGCCACCGTGTCTACACCACTCGCGAGCAACCAGTCGGCCATGGCGTTCAGGTCGTCGGTCATCGGGCCGAACTCGCGTACAGGGTCTTCCGTCGCGTCTCGGGGTACGGCCACCCAGTGGCTTGAAGCCCCGACGTCAATCCCCGCCGAGTTGGGAAACACTAGCTCTTCATCTCGCCTGCGCATGGCCATGATGTGCTCCACGATGGTTAAGGCGATTGCCGGAAAAGAACGTACCAGATTGCGCCGGATTTTCGGTCGGCTTCAAGGCGCGACAACAGGCGCATAGTCGAACTATGTAACTGTTGTCATAACACAGAAGACGGGCGAAAAGACAAGCAAGATGGTATGTTATTTGACAGAAATCGCCTAAGGAATGGCAGCACCAGGGGAAACGTCGAAATTCGACTCGATCTCACAAACGGGATGCGCATCGCTGCGCTCACCACTATCGCCGACGATTCCCGAACCATGCTCCTAAACGGGCTCGCTTGAGCTCACACCAATGGTAGGTCGGTCATATCGGTGCTGCCGCTAACCATGTGTGGGGCAACTGCCACGTAGCGCAAGTGGGCGACACAATCCCTGTTTCTTCGCGAACGCCTGGCCCGCGCGCGGGGTTGGGAGGCTCCTAAGGAAAGTTACTACGTGTGAATATTTTGTCTTTTCGATGCGGCAAGTTGCCTGCCGCTGGCGCAAAGAATAATCATTCTGGTCCCGCAAACGCAAGCATCTGCGCTCTTCGCCTGCTCACGCAAGCACCGGATTGGCGATTGCATGGTCGAAAGTTCCTGAAGTCCGCGATTTCTCGATATGGCGCAGTGGCCAATCCTTGCGCGGACGCTGGCAAGCGCATTCCCGGCTCCCGGCTCCCGGCTCGCGGAACGCGCCAGCGCGTCGGCATCGAGGAAAAAAGTTGTTCGTCGACAAGCATTTGTGTGATTAACATCCCCCGGGTGGAGGCTAATTCTGACCGATCAGCGTCGCAACAGCCATTGTGGATTTCCGCAAGGGAACACGCTGAGCCAGCATCCTCAGCAAAGATGCGCGTGGCGATATACCGTCCAAATCGCTCTTGCGTTAGCACGTGAATCCGGAAACCGTGGTTGGCCGTAGCCAACTGGCCGTGTCGCTCCGCAGCGGCGTGCGCTGCGGCCGAATGGAAGTGCTCGACACGCGGCAGGAACAATTCGCTCGTACTCCACGCCGCTTGACATCCCCTTCTTGCCAACTGGCGCATCACAAAGAGGTTTACCTGCAAAGGGAGTACTCACGTCGGCGCGCCTGTGCCCCAGGACAGCCGCGACTTCGGACGTGGTCTTGCCGTGCTGATCGCTGGTACTGTGATCCCTGAGCCAGCCCGTCTGCAAGGCCATTACTTGTAATAGCCAACCGCACACACCTGATCGCCGATCCTGGTCACGTAGGCGACCTTTTCCACTGGATCGGTCTGACCGGGACGCGGCCACATGTACGAAACCTCGAAAAAACGTCCTTCCTCGGCTACGTCGTAGAGTTCTTTGCCCAGAGGCTTGCCATCCTTGTCCTTGAGATCCTTGAGGCTCATGCCAAGAAGTGTCGGATGGGCGGTGAAGTACCCATCCGGACCACCGCAATAAGGATACAGGTCGTGATCCATGAAGCCGCCTTCACCCTTGGTGAACATCACGAGCGCCCTGGCCTTGTCAGCCTTTAACGCAACAACCACCTTTTCGAGCATGGCTTTGGCTTTGGCTTCGGCTGGAGTCCAAGATTGCGCCGACGCGGCGATACTGACAAATCCGAAAACTGCGAAGGCTGAAGCCAAGATTGTTTGACGCAGCATCGAAACTCTCCTTGTCAAGTCATCAGACTGTAAACGACTTGCTTCCCCACCACGAGCGATGGGCAACGCCGTCTGCAAGAAAATGGTGAAGCCTGCTGCCACCAGCGAGGATTCACGGGCGTTGTACCGGCAATGACCAAGGGACTGGCGCCGCGAACACGGCGTAGCGGGCAGTGTCTGGGTGCCTGGCGGAGTGAGTCATCCCTCGCGACCGACCTCTCGCTCACGCCTTCTTGCTGCCCTTTTCGCTGTCTGCTTCCCCAACTCTCTCTGTTTCCTTATGGTGCTTGTGGTGACTAGCGTGCGCCTTCGGCGCACGAAAGACAAGGACGGGAATATTCGAGTGGGTCAACACGCGGTAGGTTTGACTGCCGACCAGTAGCGAGGACAGACCCCCTCGGCTGTGCTTGGCCATGAAGATCAGGTCGCAGTTGTTGTCCTCGGCAACCTTGACGATCGCTTCCCACGGGGTATCGCTGACCACCGCGAGCGTTGTACTCTCGACGCCGGCCTCCTTGCAGAGTTTCTTGATGGCGCCCAGATACTCCTTGGATTTCCCGTCGGAACCCGAGATCAGGCGCTGGATCGCGGCGGGCTGAATCAGATCGCCGTAATTTTCCGCGTGCCCAACCGGTGCCTTCGCGTATAACGCCGTGATCTTGGCATTGGCCGCCTTGGCAAACGCCACCGCGCGTTCCGCGGTTTTTTGCGACAGATGGCTGCCATCGGTCGGCACCAATATGTGCTGGAACATTGTTGTTCTCCTCTGGTTAGAGCCACTCAGTGCCGTTGAGCGTACCGAAAAATGGCAACCGAATTCCACACCGCAATGGCGGATTTTGGCGAGAAATATCGCGTTGCCTACCGAACGGATGACCTTTCCGGCACCTTGCGGAAAGTTGCAGCCATGCGGACTGCACAGGCCGCCTTGAAGCAAGCAGTTGGAGTAGTGATCCCGAACAGCCCGTAGCCCACGTGCTCCCTCTCCTCGACCTACTCCTGCATGGCCATGAGTTCCTTGTCAGCATAACGCAACCTCAACGCCAGCACCTTGGCGACCGCCTCGAGTATCTCGAACCCCAGCCGCTTGTGCTCCTCCTTGAGTCTTTCGAACTGTTCGCGCTGCAACACAAAGAGTTCGGTATCTTCCACCGCCGTACCGTCGTTGAAACGGCTCGTTCCTGCAATGAAGGCAATACCACCGAAGAAGTCGCCGCGCCCGTACGTCAAGGCGTGATGAACGTTTACTGTTCCCTTGATCGGGAACGTGATCCGGACTGCACCCTTGCGGATCAGGTACAGCTCATTGGCCACATCGCCAAGAGAAAAGACCTTCTCATCCTTCCCTACCGAGCGTCGCTCAAGAGCTTCCACCAGGGCGATCAGCGTCTCTTCCTTGTAGTGCTTGAACATTTCGAGCTCGTATACCTCGAGCGGTGGAAGCTCGAGCGCCTCCTTGAGATGCTCGCCGAGGATCTCGTCTTCCGTCCATTCGAGCGCGTCGTCAAGCGCAGGAAACACCTTCACATGCTCGGTCATGGTCGTAAGTTCCATCTGATCGAAGAGTTCGGCGATATTCCGGCCGTTTGGCAGGGTCCGCGTCAGGTCGCTGAAAATAAGGTAGGCGCCACGTTCGATCAGCGAGTCCCTGATCTGGGTCAGCAGATGCACGGCCGTGACGTCGACCGACTGCACGCGCCGCATGTCGAGCACGATGTAGGTGCGCCTGGTCAACTCCGGTTCAAGTGTCGAGTAAAGCTGGTCCTTGGTACCGAAGAACAGGCTACCCTGCAGCTCCACTATTGCGGTCTTATCCCCACTCTTTACCAGCAGCTCCATATCCTGCCCCAAGCGCACCCTCTTCGAAAACCTGTGACTGCCATCAAGCTTGTTACGAATGATCGTGCTACCCAGTTGCTCGCGGATGAACAGCAACATCGCCAGAGCAATCCCGACGCCCGACGCGGCGATCAGGCTGTAAGCGAGCGCCACGCCCACCACCACCACGATGACGGCGAAGTCCAACATGGTCCACGGCGAACGCAACAGATTGAAGCTGTGCCGGTCGATCATCCGGAAGCCAACGACGATCAGGATGCCGGCCAGCGCGCCGACCGGAATCCAGGCAATGAACGTCCCCAAGGCGAGAAACGCGATCAGCGACAACACGCCTTCGACGACCCCCGAGACGCGAGTCTGGCCACCGCTGTTCAAATTGACCAGCGTCGCCCCCATCTGCCCGGCTCCCGGCATGCCACCGACGCAGGCCGAAGCGATGTTTCCGGAACCCTGGGCGATCAACTCACGGTTTGGATCGTGGCGGCTGCGCGTCAACGCGTCGAGAACGACCGCTGTCTTGAGAGTATCAATCGACAACAACACGGCCAGGGTCAATGCCGTTCCAAGCAGGCCGCCAATATGGCTAAGCTTCAGTTCGCCGATATCCCGCCAACGGCCAGTGATGGCGTCGAGCATGCTTGACGCAGTTCCGCCAAGCGGGCCGATGATCAACTTGTTGCCCTCGATGACCAACATCGACTGGTCTACCGCGTAGGCCAGTCCGAAATAGGTCAGCACCCCGGCCAGCAAGCCGAGAATGGCCGCCGGCACGACGCGCGTGACCAGGGCTGCGCAGAGCATAACCGCCGCCGTCACGGTGCCGATGACCGCGCTCTGCCACTGCCAGAGTTCCGGTGAGATCAGCACCCGCCACAACGAGTAGTTTCCGAAAACGCCGAGAAATTTCGGGATCTGGCTGCCGATGATGATCAGACCGACGCCGGTGAGATAGCCGCTGACCACCGGAAACGGGATGTACTTGATCAGGCTACCGACACCCATGGCACCCAGGAGCAACTGTAGCAGGCCCGCAACCAGACCCAGGGCCGTCAACATCAGCACGATGAATACGGGTTCAACCTGTTGCTGCACGAGCCCTATGGCAAAGGCCGAGCACACCGCCGCGGCCGGCGCACACGGCGCGGTAATCAGGCGATTGGTGCCACCCAGGGTCGGCGCCACCAGTCCGAGAGCGACAGTACCGAGAATCCCGGCCAACGCCCCCATACCGGCGTAAGCCGGGCCAATCGAGGCATAGATGGTGACGCCAAAGGCGATCGCCGACGGCAGGGCAACCAACATGGCGGCAAGACCGCCCCAGAAGTCACCGGCCAGCTTGTCACTCTTGAAATTGAATGTCAGTTCCACGACCACAGGCCTCCACTCTGGTAGGAAGAAATGGTCCTGCTACGGACGCTTGGTCGGCAGCAGGGCCAACGACACGTAGCCTACCGAACAGCCTAGGCGACGCGGGGTGTTATAGCAAGCACGGCTTGTTCTCATCACCCGAAGGACGACAGCCGCCGCGCGACTCGGCAGCCTCCGGGCGAAGCTTGAAACGACCGTTCCGCAAAGCCTCGGTCAACCCATCGGGCGACAGGTCGACGCGCCGGCGCTCAGCAATCCGTGCGAGCTTAACCGGCGCGGGCTGTCAGGCGGACCATGCGGCTGCCGCGGAAATCAAGGTCGACGCGTTCCGCATGGTCCGCCAGACGATCGAGTTCCTCTACCAGATGAGTTGGGAACGGCCCTTTCGTAATTTCTTGAGCGTAAACGACTATTTTTGGGGGTTCACGACGTTGGCATTACGCGACTGCCCTGGCGTTTCCAGCGCACCGTGTCGACCGTCGCTATGCAGCACCCTCTCCAGCAGGCACCATCAATCGCATGCGGTTGTTGTGCATGGTTATCGAGAGCGGCGCCCATAGTTTGCGGCGCGGAACGCGGCAGCTCCTTGGACTGATGGCGGCCGCATGGCTAAACCGTGGCACCAGGCGGAAGCGCAATGCTTGATGCTGAAACGATAGACAACGGCAGCTCGCCCGACGCGATGGAGACCACCCGGAATCTGGGCCGGCGCGAGCACCCTGCGTGCGAAACCAAGCGCCGCGCGTGCCTGCCATCACTCCCGCGTCAGAACAAGTTGCGCTGTAGCCTCGCCCAGTTCGCGCATCGGGCCGGGACATGATTCTCTTCTTCTTCATGCTGCTGATGCTGGCCATGGCCTGGGGCGTTGTTGACCACTTTCAGAGCATCGTCAGCAACGCACCACCGCCAAAGCAAGCGCCCTTCACGCTTGAGGCCGCACACGGGCAATCGCCGCCAATCGTGCCTCCCGCGATTGCGCCTGCGCCTGCGCCAGACAAGGATTCAGCCGACGACGCCAGCGCCCCCCGCGCTGCGGCGTACGATCCCGCCGGCCAGGCGAACGCTGTCAATAAGACAGGGGAGAAACCCTGATCCTGCGCGCACAAGCGCTGCTAGCGCGGGTCTCGGCTGGCACCTCCGTCATTTCGGTCGCTTCACCGCGCTACTCGTCGCAAGACTGCTGATTGACGGCAGCTGCGACCCCTACCTATACTGCCCGCCGTTCCCGTGGATGCCCTGCCCCGCGCCTGCGGATCGCACACGCTGGCCGGCCGCCAGGGAAGCCAGACCAAATGTCGAAGTATTTGGGTGTGGATCTTTTCGGCCACGAAGGATCATAGGCACATCAAATGGTTAACGTATCAATGACTTAAAAAATTGCTCCAGTGCGGTACGTAAGGAACGCGGACGGCATTACCGAGCCTGCAGCCACCCTATTCCGATAGCGGGGAACGAACAATGAGCCAAAATCTGCCGATTAGTAGCCGCGAAAGCGTGCCCGACGAAAAGAGCCGCACCCGAAGTATTTGAGGAGCACCTGATGCGCCGAACAAAAATAGTGGCCACGATCGGCCCCGCCACCGCGACACCGAACGCCTTGCGACGACTCCTGGAAGCGGGTGTTGACGTCGTCCGCCTCAACGCCGCGCACTCAGACATGAAAACGCACAGCAATAACGCGCGTCTGGTACGGGAACTGGCCAGCGAGCTTGGGCGCAGTGTTGGAATTCTCGTTGACATGCCCGGCCCGAAGATCCGGAGCGGTCTGGTGGCTAACGACGAGGTGGAACTCGAGAGCGGCCAGGAGTTTGTCTTGAGCGGCCTCGAAGACAGCATCGGCGATGCGCAGCACGTTTCCACGACCCTGCCCGATCTCGCGCAATGGGCACGACCAGGCGACGAGGTCTACCTCGCCGACGGGGCGATCGTTCTGCGCGTACTCGAATCAATCGGCAAGGACGTCCGTACGGAAGTCCTTCGCGGCGGCCCCTTGCGCTCGCGCAAAGGCATGCACCTACCGCGTGCCGAAGCACACGTAGAGCCTTTCACCGCTCGCGATGCGCTGGCGCTGGAAATGGCGATTGCCGCCAAGGTCGACTTCCTCGGGCTCTCCTTCGTACGCCGCGCCGAAGACGTCGAACGGGTACGCGCGATGCTCCCCAAGCGCGGCATGCGACCAGCGCTGGTTCCCAAGATCGAGACCGCTGCGGCAATCGACAATCTTGCCGGCATCATCGAAGCAGCCGACGCGGTGATGGTGGCGCGCGGCGATCTGGGCATCCAGATGCCGGCGCGGCGCGTACCGCTGCTCCAGAAGGAAATCATCCGTGCCTGCAACATGGCCGGGAAGCCGGTGATCACCGCGACCCAAATGCTCGAGTCGATGACCCGCTCCCCCTTACCCACCCGCGCCGAAGTCAATGACGTTGCCAACGCCGTGCTCGACGGCACCGATGCCTTGATGCTGTCTGAGGAAACCGCGGTTGGCCTCTTCCCCTGCGAAACCGTACGCATGATGAGCGAGGTCGCCGAGTCGGCCGAGGGCTCGCCACGCGAGCACGGCCATCCAGAAGCAATCACCGCCGCCATCACCGATCGCGTGGCGTGGGCCGTCGCACACGCCGCCGTGCAAGCGGCCGAGGATCTCAAGGTCGCCGCGATCCTCTGCCCGACACGCAGCGGCCTGACCGCGCATCGTGTCGCAGCCTTCCGCCCCAAAATGCCCATCGCCGGCATCTCGACGTCACCGCAAGTGCTCGGCGGGCTCTGCCTGGTATGGGGCGTGCAACCACTGCTGGTCCCCGACAATGCCGACGCCGATCAGTTGCGACAGGCAATCGCCCTCGCGCGTGCTGCGGGACTCGTCCGTGACGGCGATCTGGTGGCAGTCGTCTTCGGATCAACCGGACCGCGTGCCGGCAGCACCGACAGCGTGCGCATCGTCCGCGTCTGAGAGCAAGGAACAGCAGGCGCCTCGGGAGCAGCGCTCGACAAGGTCGAAACCTGCTTCTCAGGCTGGCGGCTCCTGGCCCGGCCAGTGCCGCCAGCCGGGCGTGCATTGATCTGCCTCTTGGCCTGTAGCTGGCACTGCGTTACGCTTCGGCCATCGCCCTCCGCAGGAGAGAAACGCCATGTACGTCTGCTCGCCTTTACCCCCCACCGGTGCCGCCAGACTTGCCTGTCTGGGGTTCGCGGCAATCCTGCTGGCTGCCTGCGGCAAGGAAGCGGAGGTTGCTGCGCCGCCGGCAGCAGCCGTTGCCGCCGCGCCCGGCGCCACCGACGCCGAGAAGGTACTCAACGTCTACAACTGGTCGGACTACATCGCCTCGGAGACGGTCAAGAACTTCGAAGCCAGGTACGGGATCAAGGTCAATTACGACGTCTTCGATGCCAACGAGGTGGTCGAGACCAAGCTTCTGGCGGGCAATACCGGTTACGACCTGGTGATGCCTTCGGCGCAGTTCATGGAACGTCAGATCAAGGCCGGCGTGTTCCAGAAACTGGACAAAGCCCTGTTGACGAATCTCGGCAACATGGATCCATCGATCATGCAGCGCGTCGCCTTGCACGACCCAAACAATGCGCATGCCATTCCCTATATGTGGGGAACCGACGGCATCGGCTACAACGTCGACCAGATCAAACAGATCATGCCCGATGCGCCACTGGACTCCTGGGCGCTGGTGCTTGATCCCAAATACGCCGCCAAATTCAAGGATTGCGGCATCTCGATCCTCGATGCCGCCTCCGATATCCGCAGCATCGTCCTGATCTACCTCGGCAAGGATCCCAACAGCCAGGATCCCGAGGATCTGAAGCTGGTCGAAGAGCAACTGATGAAGATCCGACCGTATGTGCGCAAGATCAATTCATCGCAATACATCGAGGATCTGGCCAACGGTGAACTGTGCATTGCGGTCGGCTACAGTGGCGACGTGCTGCAAGCGCGCGATCGCGCCAGGGAGGCGGGCAAAGGGGTGAAGGTAGCCTATGCCTTGCCCAAGGAGGGCAGCATCATCTGGTTCGACATGATGGTGATTCCCGCCGACGCCAAGCATCCCCGCAATGCGCATCTGTTCATCGACTACCTGATGCAGCCGCAGGTGGCCGCCAACAACTCCAATGCGGTGCACTATCCGAACGGCAATCTTGCTTCGGAGCAGTTCATCAATCCCGAGGTCAAGAACGATCCCAGCGTTTTCCCCAGCGCCGAGGTGAAAGCCAAGCTGTCGCCTGAACTGGCAGTGGGCGACGACTACAACCGACTGTTAACCCGCAGCTGGACGCGCTTCCAGACAGGCCAGTGATGGCAGTCAATATGAAAGTCGCGTACGCGACTCACGAAACTCCCGTCTCCCCTTGCGGGAGAAGGGTCAGGGGAAGGGGGACGATCATGACCGTTTGCCTCCTTCATGGTCGCCTTCCCGGGACATTTCAAGCGGGTAGCTGAATGGCTTCGTCAGCACCGGCCCCCACCCACCCAACTCGCCCGTGGAACGATCCTGCAGTCGAGCCTTACATCCGTATCGAGCGGGTAAGCAAACGCTTCTCCGGCTTTGTCGCCGTCGATGATGTCTCACTGAATATCTATCGCAGCGAACTGTTTTGCCTGCTCGGCGGCTCCGGTTGCGGCAAGACGACGCTGCTGCGCATGCTGGCCGGATTCGAGGAACCCAGCAGCGGCAAGATCTACATCGACGGCCTGGACATGAGCGGCATCCCGCCCTACGCACGTCCGGTCAACATGATGTTCCAGTCCTACGCCCTCTTCCCGCACATGAGCGTCGAACAAAACGTCGGCTTTGGTCTGCGGATGGAGCACCGTTCGCGCTCCGAGATTGCCGAGCGCGTGGCGCAAATGCTGAAACTGGTGCGTCTTTCCGAGTTTGGCAAACGCAAGCCGGACCAGTTGTCTGGCGGCCAGCGGCAGCGAGTCGCGCTGGCCCGGGCGCTGATCAAGCAACCCAAACTGCTGTTGCTCGACGAACCCCTGGGCGCACTCGACAAGAAGCTGCGCGAGCATACCCAGTTCGAACTGGTGAACTTGCAGGAAGAACTGGGGGTGACCTTTGTGGTTGTCACCCACGACCAGGAAGAGGCGATGACTCTCTCCTCACGCATCGGGGTCATGGACCACGGCCGGATCGTGCAGGTGGGAACACCGCAGGAGATTTACGAGTCGCCGGGTAACCGCTTCGTTGCCGAATTCGTCGGCTCGGTGAACCTCTTCGCAGGCCAAGTGACCGCCAGCGAGTCCGGCGCCCTCCATATCCGCTGTGCAGAGCTCGAACGACCAGTGGAGGTGGCCAGCGCCCCCCTTTCAGCGCCGCCAAACAGGCTCTGGGTGGCGATTCGCCCAGAAAGAATCCAGATCTCCTTGCAGCCGCAGAAAGCCGCAGCCAACTGGACGCGCGGAGTAGTGAAGGAGATCGCCTATCTGGGGGATCTGTCGGTGATGTTGATTCGGCTGGAGTCCGGCAAGACCGTCCGCGTCACCCGCCCCAACGTCTGGCGTAACGACGAAGAGAGCATTACCTGGAATCAAGAGGTCTATTTGCATTGGCACGCCAGCAGCCCGCTGATCGTCAGCGAATGAAACCCGAAATGCAGCCAGGCCTGGGCGGTCCACCTTTGGCCGAACGATTCGCAGTCGGCAGCCGCCGCCTGCTCGATGCCATCGGCAAACTACCGCCCTGCCGCCGGACACAAATTCTCCTCATACGCAGGGGAATCAGCGCTCGCACTGCAGTCATTGCCGTGCCCTACCTGTGGCTCTTGCTGTTCTTTGTCGTGCCCTTCGTGATCGTGCTGAAGATTTCCTTTTCGGAAACGCAAATCGCGATGCCGCCTTACCAGCCCTTGCTCGAATGGGCAGGCGAGCGGCTCGCCGATATCCGCTTGAACCTCAATCCCGGCAATTTCCTGTACCTCTTCGCAGACAGCCTGTATCTACGCGCTTTCGTCAATTCGCTGCAGGTAGCCGCTGTATCGACCGTGGCTGCGCTATTGATCGGCTATCCGCTAGCCTACGCCATCGCCCGCAGCGCTCCTCGCTGGCGCGGCATTCTGCTGATGCTGGTGATTCTGCCCTTCTGGACATCCTTCCTGCTGCGCGTCTACGCCTGGATCGGCCTCCTGAAAAACAACGGCCTGCTCAACAACTTCCTGATCTGGCTGGGCGTCATAGACCAGCCGATCGTCATGCTGCAGACCGATTTCGCGACCTACCTCGGCATTGTCTACTGCTACCTGCCGTTCATGGTCATGCCGCTGTACGCCAACCTCGAAAAGATGGACCTGACCCTGCTCGAAGCCGCAGAAGACCTCGGCTGCCGCCCGTTACGTGCCTTTGCCAGCATCACCCTGCCCTTGTCCCTGCCCGGTATCGTTGCCGGCTGCATGCTGGTCTTCATCCCCGCCGTTGGCGAGTACGTCATTCCCGCCTTGCTCGGACCATCGGACTCGCTGATGATCGGCAAGGTGCTATGGACGGAGTTCTTCAACAACCGCGACTGGCCGGTAGCCAGCGCGGTAGCCATCGTCCTGCTCCTCATCCTGGTCGCACCAATCATGTATTTCCAACGCGTGCAGGGACGCGAAAGCGCCGCACGCTCATGAGACGCAAAGTCTCCCTGGTCAGGCTTTCCTACCTGGTGCTTGGCTTTGCCTTCCTGTATATCCCGATCCTGTCGCTGGTTTTCTACTCCTTCAACAAGTCGCGCCTGGTGACCGTCTGGGGGGGATTTTCGACCGAATGGTACGGCCGCCTGTTCGAGAACACGCAGCTTCTCGATGCCGCATGGCTGTCGCTGCGCGTCGCGGCGGTGACTGCCACCGGCGCCACCATCCTCGGCACCCTGGCTGGCCTGGCGCTGGCCCGCTTTGGCCGCTTCCGCGGACGCACGCTGTTCACCGGCATGATCACCGCCCCACTGGTCATGCCCGAAGTGATCACCGGCTTGTCGCTACTACTGCTGTTCGTGGCCAGCGAACATGCTTTTGGCTGGCCCGAAGGCCGCGGTGTCAGCACCATCACCATCGCCCACATGACGCTGACTCTGTCCTACGTGGCAGTGATCGTGCAATCGCGCCTGTCCTCGCTCGATGTGTCGCTGGAAGAAGCCGCCATGGATCTGGGCGCGCGACCGGCAAAAGCATTTCTGCTGATAACCCTGCCGATCATCTCGCCGGCCCTGATCTCGGGTTGGCTGCTGGCATTCACCATTTCGCTCGACGACCTGGTGATCGCCAGTTTCGTCTCCGGTCCTGGCTCAAGCACCTTGCCGATGGTCATCTTCTCGAAAGTACGCCTGGGCGTCAGCCCAGATATCAACGCCCTGGCGACGATCATGGTTTCCCTGGTCACTCTCGGCGTGATCATCGCCGGATTCGTGATGCTGCGCAGGGACCGTGCGCGTCAGCGGGACATGCAAATGGCGCTTGGCTCGGCTTTTCACCAGGGCCGTTCGTCGTGAGCGGGTGTCGTCCGATTGGAAAAACGTATGTGGGAGTGCTCGGATGTCCCAACTTGCGTGGATTCTTCGCTCTTTGAATTAGCCCCGTTTCCTGCTCGCTGTCGACGATTTTGGCCTGGCGACGAATCTCCGTACGCGCTCCAAACCTCGCCTCCTCACTGCTAGAAGGTGAAACATCCCTGGCTCCCGCCGCTCCAGAAAAGCCATTGACTCGAAAGCGTGAAAATGCTCCACTCGCTCCATTATGCATTCGAGATCTTTAGCATGAAAGCATTAACACGGGCAAAGAACAACAGCGATACTTCGGCCGACGTGTTGCCGATCTTCCGGCCCGACTTGACACCGTCCACCCGTGTTGCGAAGGAAGCCTATGCCGCGGTCAGAGCGGTCCTCGAGAGCCTTCCTCAATCGGACAATATTCCAGGGGCAGTCGAACAGATGCTCCGCGCAAACGGGCTAATGAGGAATCTGCCATGGCCCGCACCTTACGATGAAACCCGGCATGAGTTGCACTTGGGTGACGCCCGCTCGCTTTCATGGATTCCAGACGGGAGCGTCCATCTCGTAGTCACTTCTCCTCCGTATTGGACGCTCAAGGAGTATGAGCACAGCGATCAGCAACTTGGCGATGTGGACGATTACGAGGCCTTTCTGAGTGAGCTCGACAAGGTTTGGTCGGAGTGCGCCCGGATTCTCGCCCCGGGCGGACGGATTTGCTGTGTCGTCGGCGACGTTTGCGTGCCTCGCAAACGCATGGGAAGGCATTTCGTGATGCCACTTCACGCAGACATTCAGGTTCGTTCGCGGCGCGTTGGACTGGACTGCCTGACACCGATTCTCTGGCAAAAAATCGCCAACGGGGCCACGGAAGCGCTGGGCAATGGTGCTGGCTTCTACGGCAAGCCCTACCAACCCGGTGCGATCATCAAGAATGACGTGGAGTACGTGCTCTTCATGCGCAAGGGAGGCAACTATCGATCCCCTGACAGCCTCCAGCGCGTTCTCTCGATGTTGACCAAGGAGGAAATGCAGGCCTGGATGCGGTCGAGTTGGAGCGACATCAAAGGTGAATCGACCCGTCGCGGTCACCCTGCGCCGTTTCCGGTTGCGCTTGCCGAACGCTTGATTCGGATGTTTTCCTTTGCCGGTGACATCGTTTTCGACCCATTTTCAGGCACAGGCACAACCGCCGTAGCAGCGCTCCGATCGGGTCGCAATAGCATCAGCAACGAGTTGGAGCCCGCTTACCATGCCATGGCTGAAGCGCGCGTCCGGGAAGCCGCCTGGCTACCCATGGCATCCGGAGCCACCATCGCGACGGTCACGATCCGATGAGTAAGCAACAAAGCTCGTTCGCCTTGCTCAATAGCTTTCGTGCCACATTCGACGGTCAGAAGTATCGGCACCGCAACTCGGTCCTCGGCGACATCATCGCCAGCCATCTGTACGAGGACCTCGTCACGCTTGGGAAATCCACACTGCTGCTGGACCGCGTCACTCGCCAGGAGTGGGTCGTCAACGCTGCGAACAAGGCGATTGGCAAGAAGTCACGGCGGGGTGATGGCACCTTCGGAGAACTTGTCCCCACCACAATAGCGATCATTGAAGATGGTTTCCGCATCGCCAGGGGTGAAATAGCGAATATCGAAATCGGAGTCGAGACCAAGATCCTCGCGAAAGCCATGATCAAGCAGATTGATCGCGTCATCGGCGACCTCGTTCGTCAGGTGGAGGAGTTCAAACGTACTGGAGGCCACCCCATCTGTGTCGGTATCGTGGGGATCAATCAGGCGCTCTGCTATACCTCCTTCGAGGGTGACCGCGAGCATCCCACCGACGGGACGAAGCACAAGCATCCCAGCCAGGAAGCGGCTCCCGCCGAGGCTAGAGTTCTCGCTCAAGCCGCACCGCATTTCTTCGAACTACAGGTCTTGCGATTTCGCGCAACCAACACCCCTCCATTTCCCTTCGAGTGGGTTGATCTGGCACAAACGGAGAGGGAATATTCGTCCCTCCTCGTGCGCCTGTCACGAGAATACGATAAGCGGTTTGGCAACTGAGAAGACGTAGCCGGCCGAATAGCGGCCAGCGTGGAATGCCGCTATAGCTTCAGCCGAATCGGCGCCAACTCGTCACCAGTCGGCAAAACCCGGCCGATACACGCCGCCTTTGCGTAGCCCAGCGACCGCAAAGCCTCGATGCAGGCAGTCGCCCGCCCTGCCGGCACACTGGCCAGCAGGCCGCCAGCGGTTTGCGGATCGAAGAGCAGCGCATAGTTGGGATGCACCCGCGCCAGCTCCTGATCACGCAGCGCGCGGCGCAGGCGCACGTTGGCCGGCTGCAGCGAACTGAGGATACCCGCAGCGCTGGTTTCAGCAGCACCATCAAGAACCGGCAAGGCGGCCAGGTCGATCTCGGCATCAACTCCGGAAGCACGCGTCATCTCCACCAAGTGACCAAGCAGACCAAAACCGGTGAGGTCGGTACACGCCGTCGCCGCATGCTCACGCAGGCAGCTGGCAGCGAGCTGGCTGGACTGATCCATGGAGAGCAGGGCTGCGTCGATCCAGCGCCCTTTCGCCTGCAGGCGCGCATGCGCGGCGAAGAGAGTACCGGTGCCGATCGGCTTGCTCAGAATCAGCTGGTCACCAGGGCGCATGCCGCCTTTGCACATTACGCCCGCCAGGCTTTCGTCGATCAGCCCGTTGATGGCGAAACCGAGCGCCAGTTCGCTGCCCTCGCCGCTGTGCCCGCCGACCAGGGCGCAACCGGCTTCATTGAGCACCTCGATCGCGCCGGACATCATCTGGAACAGCGTCTCCTCGACCTTGCTCTCGAGGCCCGGCGGAACAGTGGCGATCGCCGTCGCCGACTGCGCTTCGGCGCCCATGGCGAAGATGTCGCCGAGCGCGTGGTTGGCGGCGATACGGCCGAATTGCCAGGGATCGTCGATGAAAGCGCGGAAGAAATCGACCGTGTGGACCATCGCCTTGCCCGGCGGTACACGCACGACAGCCGCGTCATCGGGAGCATGCAAGCCGATCAGCACGTCGTCGCGCTCGAGCGGGTGTACCGCCGCCAAGGCTCGCGACAGCACCGTCGCGCCGACTTTGGCCCCGCAACCGCCGCAGCGCATGGCAATCGCCGAGATGGCTTGCGTCGATTCGGCCGCGTCGAGCGGGACGGCGCCATGGCCTCGTTCCGGCTTGGTCATCGCCACGGCTGGCGCTGGCAGATCGTTGAACCGGGCCATGAAGCGCCGATCGATCCAGTCCTTCCAGCGCCATACCCAGGTGCCCGCCGTATGCAGCGCGCCGCGCGAAGCGACGGCGTAGCGGTCGCCGGTACTTATCAAGGCCAGCCAGCGCGCTTGCGGATGGTAAGCACGCAGCGGCTGCTCGAGCACCGAGCGGCGCAGGTTGTCGGCCAGCGGTCGACCCTGGCGAACGGCAAAAACACCGGCTTTCTCCAGAGGCTGATCGACCATCGCTGCGCAATCGCCGGCCGCGAAGATGAGCGGGTCGCTCACCGTCTGCAGACTGTCGTGCACCTGGATGAAGCCGCTGCCGTCGAGCGCCAGGCCGGTATCGCGTAACCACGGCGCACCACCGGCCTGCGTCACCCAGACGATCTCGTCAGCCGCCAGCATCTCGCCACGGGCGGTGCGCAAATGCCCGCTGCCGACGGCGCGAACTTCGGCGTCGCAGTGGACGACGACCGCGCGCTCGACGAGCACCTGCTCGAAAGCGCGCCGCACCCGCACATTGTGCGTTGGCAGAATCTCGCGCGCGGCGGAAAAAAGATGGAAGCGCAGTTCGTCGGGGTCGCGCCCGAGCAGGCGGAGTTCCTTGCGCAGGCGATATTGCATGGCCAGCGTCAGCTCGACGCCACCGGCACCGGCGCCAACAACAGCGATGGTCGTCACCCCGGCGTGCTGGCGAACACGTTCCAGCAAAGCCAGCCAGCGCTCGTTGAAACGGCGAATGGGCTTGACCGGAATGGCGTGCTCGGCGGCGCCCTCGACCTGGTTAACCGCCGGCATCGAGCCGATGTTGATCGACAGCCGGTCGTAGGCCAGCGGCGGACGATGCGCGCAAAGCAGCTTGCGCTGCTCGCGATCGAGGCCAAGCACCTGCTCACGGAAATAGCGTGCGCCGGCAAACTCGGCCAGGCGGCGCAAATCGATGTGCACTTCGTCGTACCTGTAGTGCCCGGCGATGTAGCCCGGCAGCATTCCCGAATAGGGGGTATGCGTATCGGTGCAGATCACCGTCAGGCGAACGCCGGGCAGCGGGCACATGGCAAAACGCCTGAGCACCACGACGTGGCTGTGGCCACCGCCGACAAGGACGATATCTCTGAGGGCTGTTTGTTCGCCAGCATGCATCCCGCGGACTCCGTTCTAGATTGCGGCAAGTGGATCGGTGAGCGGACTGACGAGCAGGTCGGCGACCAGTTGCCGCAGGGCTGCACGTTCGGCAGCCGGTGCGAAGAGCGCGGCGCGCGGCCGGCACTGCGCAGCGAGACACGCCAGCAGACCATCCCGCAGCCCCTGGCTGGCCCGGCACTGGACAAGCAGCGCGGCCAGGCCTTGCGCGTCGCCGCAGTTGTAGTAGCCCGCGTAATCGCGGCCCAGCATGCCGATATTGCCAGCGATCGCCGAAGCGATCACCGGCGTGCCGCTGCACACCGCTTCCATCACCACGTGCGCCCCGCCTTCCAGACGGCTGGCGTGAATCAGCAGGTCGGCGCGCTGGATGCGTCGTCGCGTGGCCGCGTGTGGCGGACCGCCCAGCCAGCGATAAGCGGACGTCGCCGCCATTGTCGCCGTCGCCGCTTCGCCGAGCAACGGATCGAGCGCGTTACCGATGTGATCGATACGAATGTCGTCGCGCTCGGCAAGCAGCCGGGCGGCGGCAAAGAGCGTTGCGGGATCTTTCTCTTCGCGCAGGTGGCCGACCATCAGCGCATGCAGCCGCTTTTGGCTTTTCGACAGAGTCTTCCGACGGCTCATTGATTGAAAGATCACCCGCGTCTTGTCGTGCAATTCGGCGGGCAAGGCCAGCGGACCGCGTTCCTGCAATACCACCAGCGCATCGGCGAGTTGCAGCGAACGCTGCGCACTGGCGTCAGTTTCGATGTCGCGGTAGAGGTCGGTGCCGGTGAGAACCACGGCCAGTCCGCGCACGCGACGCGCTTCGCGCCAGGCAGCGATCGACGACGACGAGCGACGGGCGTGCAAGGCCAGCATGACGCGATCCCGGTCGGCGAACTCGTCCGGCCATTGCCTGATGATCCGCGTCGGAAAGGCCAGAAACCGCTGCCAGCGACGCGCGGTCTGCCAGTTGCCGTTGTTGGCATCGGCAAGCGCCGGGCTCACAATCACCACTTGGGGAAATGGCAACAACTTGTCGTCTTTCATAAGGGCGTACCAGTATGACAAAACCAGCCAGGCAATGGGCGGCGGCGCATGCTGCCCGGGAAGGCGGCCGGCAGGTGCTGATCGCGGCATTGCAGGCTGCCCGTCAGCGCACCCTGGCCCTGCTCACTGCTTATGAACAGGCACTGGGCCCGGCCTTGCGCGTCCCATTTTCGCCACAACTGAATCCACCGCTGTGGGAAGTCGGCCATATCGGCTGGTTTCAGGACTACTGGATCGCGCGCAATGCGCAGCGCACGCTCGGCGAGCTTGCCGATCCGGATGCGCTCCGCGCTGCCGGACGCCTGCCGGAAGCCGACGCGCTCTACAACTCCAGCATCGTGGAGCACTCGACGCGCTGGCAACTGCCGCTGCCCGATCTGACAGCGACCCGTGCCTATCTCGAAGCGAGTCTCGCGGAGACCCTGGCGCTGCTGGCGCAGACTGTAGCGACGCCGGCCGATCTCTATTTCTTCCGCCTGGTCCTGTTCCACGAACAAATGCACGCCGAGGCGGCGACCTACATGGCGCAGGCACTCGACATCGCCCTGCCAATTGCACTGCAAAGCCTGCTGCCCGAGTTGCCGGCAAACATGTGCGCAGCAACAGGGCGCCAAACAAAAGTCGCCAGTCTGAAGCTGCCCGGTGGCGAGTGGCTGTTGGGCTACGACCAGCCTGGATTCGCCTTCGACAACGAGCTGAGCGCGCACCCAATCGCACTGCCAGCATTCGCGATCGACAGCACGCCAGTGAGTTGGGAACGCTACCTGCCTTTCGTCACCGCCAACGGCTACCAGCAGGCACGCTACTGGTCGTCCGCCGGCTGGCGCTGGCGCGAGGCCGCGGGCATTGACGCCCCGCGTTATCTGCGCCAGAGCGGCGGACAATGGCAACAGCGTCGTTTCGGTCAGTGGCAGCCACTGCCGATCGCTGCCGCAGCCGTCCATCTGAGCTGGTTCGAGGCAGACGCCTGGTGTCGCTGGGCCGGGCGGCGGCTGCCGACGGAAGGCGAGTGGGAGTGCACAGCACTCGCAGCACTCGCTGCGCCCTCTACCCTCGCCACGCCGAACGACGCCAGCGACCAATGCTACGAATGGGGCCAGCTCTGGGAATGGACAGCGAGCCGTTTCCTGCCTTACCCCGCTTTTCGCGCCCACCCCTACCGCGACTACTCGGCGCCGTGGTTCGACAGCCGCTACGTGCTGCGCGGTGCCAGCCAGGCGACGGCGCTGGAAATTCGTCACCCGCGCTACCGCAACTACTTCACACCGGAACGCAATGATATTTTCAGCGGCTTCCGTAGCTGCACGATCGCCGGCTGAGAAGGGCCGGGAAAGAGGGGGGACGGTCATGACTTTGCTGATCCGGGTTATCTCGACACCTCATGAGCCTTACCGTGAAAGTCGCGTAAGCGAATCACGAACCTCCCTTCTCCCTCCGCGGGAGAAGGGCCGGGGGAAGGGGGTGGTCATGACTTTCATCATTTGGGGTGTCTCGGCATGTCATGACCGTTGGGCCTGCGCCAGAAAGACGGCAAACCAGCCACGCTCGTCAGTCCAGCAGCGAATTCCCGAAAAGCCCGCATCACGCAGAAAAGCCGTGAAATCCTCGGCACGCCACTTGTACGAATTCTCGGTATGGATGCGTTCGCCGGCGACAAAGGCTCGTTGGCCACCGGGCCAGTGCACCTTGACGGATCGCCGCGCTTCGAGATGCATCTCGATACGTGACTGCGGAGCGTCGAAAAAAGCTACATGCCGCCAATCGGCGAGCGCGAAATCACTGCCGATCAAGTGGTTGAGGTGCAGCAACAGGTTGCGGTTGAAGGCGGCGGTGACACCCAGCGGATCGTCGTAAGCTGCTTCGAGGACCGCCACCGGCTTGAGCAGATCGACGCCGATCAACAGCCCGCCACCCTGCGCCGCCTGGTGTAACTGGCGCAGGAAATCGAGCGCCTGCGCCGGCGCAAAATTGCCGATACTCGAACCGGGATAGAACAGCAGACGCTCTCCGTCGCCGGCCTCCGCGGGCAAGAGCAGCCGCCGCGAGAAATCGGTGCCGACGCCGAGTAATGGCAGCTCCGGGTGCTGCAGCTGCAGACGGGCCAGCGAATCGCCCAGGAAGTCCACCGAGATGTCGACGGCAACGTAACTGCGTACCTTGAACGGCACCAGGAGGCGCGCCGCTTTTTCGCAGTTGCCCGCGCCGATGTCGACCAGAGTCAAGCCACTCGGGAGCTGTGCGGCGATTTCATCAATATGGCGCGTAAAAATCGCCGCCTCGGTGCGCGTCGGGTAGTACTCGGGCAAGCGGGTGATCGCAGCAAAGAGACTTGAACCGAGCACATCGTAGAAATACTTCGGCGCGACAACAGCCGGGAACGCCGCCAGGTCACGCAAGAGCTCGACACGAAGCGCTGCCGGGTCTTGCCGATCGGTCTCGAGCAGCCGCGGCGAACGCACTCTCAGCGAGCTCGCAACGAGTAGAACGAATGGAACGAGTCGCGCCAGCGATCGCCCGTCGCAAGACCATACTGAAATGAATGCAAAAGCCGGATCACGGTTCCTGGCTGGCCCTATCGCCACTCCCTATGATGAAAAGCAATCGGTTTATCTCCAGGAACTGGCACCCTGAAGAGCCACATGATACGGCCTGCTGGCGAAAATGCCCACGCTGCGGAGGGCGCCAGCACCGATGCGTGAGTCGCGCAGATGACTTTCATAGTCAAAGAGCGACAGCGTGACGCATGTCACACGGAATTTCAAAAAGCCGTGTGACTCTTCGCGCACGGCTGGCGGCTGCAATCGACGATGAACAGCGTCAATCGCCTTTTTGATAACCATCTTCCGAGGCTTGATATGAGCACAGTTCGCTTTCCAGCACCGCGCAAGCTGAAGGCCTTGCGCACCCTCGACAAGCTGATGTGTGCTACGCCGAGAAAACCCGGTCTCCAGCGCCCGTTCGCCAACGTCCCGCGACTCAGGCTTCTGTTTGCCGGCCTCAACCAGGGCACTCCAGGGAAGCCCCTCTGCCAGCGGCAGCCAGAGCCTGCGGACGATCCACTCGTCGACGCCAAGAAACAACGCTCCGACGAATCATGGTGGCATACCGGGTTTCCCCACTGGTCGATGTTCTGACGTCTGCGACGTTCTCCCTGAAGGCCTTCCCGCCAGCGGCTTACCCTGCGTCGCCGTCGCCATGACCGAACGCCAACGTACCGACTTGCCCCGGCCTCAGGTTTCAAGGAGACGCCGCATGCACCGCAACCGCCGGCCAGAGACTCGCCATCAGGCGGCGCTGCCGTCACTGCGAGTGGCGAGTGGCTGATCACCGCTCGGTGCTCGATCGGCGTGTCGGCAGTGAACGACGCCACCATGCTGATCGCCGCAAGCCACCCGACAAGGAAGCCTTGCTCGGCGAACTCGAAAGGCGCATCGCAGCCGCACTTCACGAGCGGGGCAGCGACCTCGAAGGGAATGGTTCGGGCTGGGACAAACTGATCGTACCTTTCGCCTGAGCAGCTGCCGACCGGGCCAGCAGCCAGTGTTCTACCGCCTTCTTGCCGTCATTGCGAGGGCGTAGTTTGTCAGGCGAAGCGCGCCGACAGGCCGCCATCGACGAGAAGTTCGGTGGCGGTAATGTACTTGGCCTCGTCGGAGGCCAGAAACAGCGTCGCATAGGCGGTATCCCAGGCGTCACCCATGTGGCCCAGCGGGCATTGCGCATCACGCGTACGGATCAGGTTCGGGATATCGCCTTCCTCGCCATAAACGCGGGTCAGCGCGGCATGTACCAGGGGCGTGTTCATCAAGCCGGGTAAAACACAGTTGGCGCGGATGCCGTCGGGCGCATGCCGGATGGCCATGGTCCGCGTCATGGCTACCATCGCCCCCTTGCTGGCCGCGTAGAAGCCGTAGTTGACGCCCGCCCAGCCGCGTACGGCAACCGAAGCGTTATTGACGATAGCCCCCTTCTTCTGGCGCATCATTACCGGCAGCACGTGGTGGCAGGTGAGGTAGGCGCTCTTGATATTCACCGCCATCAGCCGGTCCCAGGTCGCCTCGTCGAGCTCGGCAGGGCCGCCAACGATGGCCATGCCGACGTTGTTGACCAGGATATCGATACGCCCGTAAGCGTCCATTGCCGCCGCCACCATCCGCTCGACGTCGGCGGCAAGAGCCATGTCGGCAACCACGGCGATACTTTCACCGCCTTCGTCGCTGATGATGGCTTGCGTCGCCGCGGCAGCCTCGGCGTTGATGTCGGCACCGACGACCTTGGCGCCTTCGCGTGCAAAGAGCACCGAAATCGCTTTTCCGTTACCCCAACCGGGCCCCACCGAGCCGCTGCCGGTAATGATCGCCACCTTGTCCTGCAAACGTCCGCCCAATTTCAATTCTCCCTTAGCTGGTCCAGTGGCGCCGTAGTTCGGTCTTCAGCACCTTGCCGTAGTTGTTCTTCGGCAAAGCGGCGACGAAGACATAGTTCTTCGGCCGCTTGAAGCGCGCGATCGATTGCAGGCAGAGCTGATCGAGTTCCGCAGGTGGCGCAGCCAGCCCTGCTCGGCAGACAACGAAGGCGACGACCTCCTCTCCCCACTCCGCACTCGGCCGCCCGATCACCGACACTTCGGCAACCGCCGCGTGCTGCAGCAACACTTCCTCGACCTCGCGCGGATAGATGTTGCTGCCGCCGCTGATGATCACGTCCTTGGAGCGGTCCTTGAGCGTCAGGAAACCGTCGTCATCGAGAACGCCGACGTCGCCGGTGTACAACCAGCCGTCGCGCAGCGTCGCAGCGCTCGCCTCCGGGTTGCGCCAGTAGCCCTGCATGACGGTTTCGCCGCGCACCAGCACTTCACCGGCAACACCGGCGGGCAGCGGCTGGCCGTCAGCGTCGGCGACGACGACCTCGACGACGCTTTGCGCGACACCCACCGAGACAATGCGCTCCAGGTAGCGGGGATGCTCACGATCGGCGAGATGCTGCCGGGCCAGCGCGGTGATCGTCATCGGGCTCTCGCCCTGGCCGTAGATCTGCACCAGCCGGTCACCGAGGACGTCGAGCGCGCGCCGGATGTCCTCGAGATACATCGGGCCGCCACCATAGACGATGGTCTTGATGCCGCGGCAATCGCTGCCGTGCGTAGCCACATGCTCGACCAGCCGGAGCACCATCGTCGGCGCGGCGAACAGCGAAACCTGGCCGAAATGCTGCGCCAGGGCCAGGATTTCAGCGACGTCGAAGCCGCCCGACGCGGGAACGACGTGCCGCGCGCCGACCAGTACGTGCGCAAAGTTGTACATGCCGGCGCCGTGCGACATCGGTGCGGCATAGAGGATGCTGTCCGCCGGCGTCGCCTGGTCCACGTCGGTAAAGTAACAGAGGCTCATCGCCAGTAAGTTGCGCTGCGAGAGCATCACCCCCTTGGGTTGGCCGGTGGTTCCCGAGGTGTAGAACAGCCACGCCAGGTCGTCGGGCGCACGCGGTACGATGTCGATCGTCGCGCCGTCGGCGATTCGCCGGTATTCCGGCGTGTCGATCGAAAGCATGCGCAGACCGGGTGCACGGCCAGCGACAGCACCCGCATCACCGACCAGCCCACCCGCCCCAGCCAGCCCACCCAACGTTCCGGCGACAAACAGCAGCGACGCCGCCGAATTCTCGCAAATGAAAGCGACTTCGCGCGGGTGCAGCTTGTTGTTGATCGGCACCGCCACCAGGCCGGCGTGCCAGACGCCGTAGAGCAATTCCAGATACTGCGGACAGTTGGCCATGAACAGGGCAACGCGGTCGCCCGCCTGCAGGCCGTAAACGCCGCGCAGCTTGCCGGCGATCACCGCCGCGCGACGGAATAACTCGGCGTACGACCACAGCTCCTGCTCACCGCGCGTGACCGCGTTCAGCTGCGGAAAGACGCGGGCCGTGCGAGCGAGCAGGTGGGCGAGATTCATCGCCGCCAATCACGGCATGGCGAGCACCTCGCGCCGCCGCGGCGCAACGCAATCACCGCCACGACCGCCGCCCTCCCCCGCTGCTCAGCCGCGCTCGGCGAGCAGGAAGTCCTGGACGGCGCGCACCTGCGGCTCGTCGAGGAACATCGGCGCATGACCGACATCCGGCACTTCGACGAGCTTGGCCTTCGGTCCACGCAGCGTCATCTCGACGGCCGTTTCACGCAGCAGGATGTCCGATTCAGCGCCGCGCAGAACCATCGTCGGGCAGCGAATGGCGTCGTACATCGGCCACAGGCTGATTTCCGTGGCTTCGAGGAAAGCTTTCTGGTAGGGCTGCGCAAGCGCGCGATCGTAGTTCATCTCGAACCCACCTTCCGCTTTCGGGCGCGTGCCGACGACGGTCATGAACCGCCATTGCGCGTCGGAAAGCTTGCCGAAGGGCGCGCAGACCGTACGCACATAGGCTTCCGCCTCGTCGAGACTGGCGAAGTCAGGCGCCTTGCCGAGATACTCGCCAATGCGTTGCAGCGCATCCATGGCGATCAGCGGACCGACATCGTTGAGCACCATGCGCGCGATCGGCGAGGCTGGCAGGCTCGACAGGAACATGCCGATCAGCCCGCCCATCGATGTCCCCAGCCAGTGCACGGAATCGACGCCAAGCCGGGCAATCAGCGTGATGATGTCGTTGGCGTAAACGGGCAGCGCGTAGTCGTCGGGGAAGAAAAGCCGATCGCTGCGCCCGCGGCCGACGATGTCCGGGCAAATCACTCGGTAATCGCTAGCCAGCGCGTTGGCCAGCACATCGAAATCCCGCCCGTTGCGAGTCAGGCCGTGCACGCAGACCAGGACGCGTGGATTGGCCGCATCGCCCCACTCGCTATAGGCCATCGTGTGCAGGCCATGCGGGCCGAGGCAACGCACCGAATTTTCACGCATTTCCTTGACCCGCGCACCGGCGGATTGCCCGCGTCGCGATGTCACCACCAGTTCGTCGAATTCCTTGAGTATCACCTTGATTGACCCCCGATCTCGTTGATTATTTGGCGCCAAAGAATGCCCTGACGAACACCCGCGACGAGCAAGCTTTCGCCGCCGACCTCGGCGCGAAAAAGCCGGACTGGGTCGCTGGTCGAGCGTAAGGCAGCGCTTCAATGCTAGCCTGCGAGTATCCCCGCAAGGGATAGGGGAAGTCAAATTGTGGCCGCCGGCGGGCATGGCCAAACCGAGCTGACAGGCCCATTTCAGGCGCGCTTGCGCCCGGTAATCATCGCCCGCACGAGGTTCTCGCGGTGCAGCAGGCTCTCCCAGACGACACCGATCAAGTGGCCGACGACCAGCAACAAGGTGAAGTGGGTTGCCAGCTCGTGCGTCCCTTTGATAGCGTCGATCGTTCCGTCACTGGCCGCGACCAGCAAGCCGGCCAGTGGTCCCAAGCCCTTGTCGGCAGCGTACAGCGCCAGTCCCGAAACAACCGTCACCGACAGGCTGAGCAGCAGGACGATGATCATCGCGCCACCGGCTGGATTGTGGCCGAGGTGACGCGGTGCACGCCAAGCCAGCACCGCTTTGAGATAAGCGAGGGTTTCGCCCGGGCGATGTACGAAGTCGCGGAAGCGTGCGTAACGCGGGCCGACAAAGCCCCAGAGCAGGCGAAAAAGCAGCAGCGCCGCGATCGCATAGCCGGCCCAGACGTGCACCTCCTGCAGGTACTCGCCACTGAGGCGATCCTGGACACTTTCGAACAGTTCGTCCTCGGAAAACCAGGCCGCGCAGAAACTGCCGAGCAGAGTCCAGTGAAAGAGGCGGAGCAGCGGATCCCAGACTTTGACTTCCTTGGTGTGGATGGTGCTGCGCATGTCGCTACCTCGTGTGGGAAACCCGCCGACGGCAGGTAATTGCTGTGCCTGGCACAGTCGCTCGCTCCTGATTGGAGCGCCATGCGTGCATGCCTGGGCCCGAGATAGGCCCGCACAGCGCCAATCAGACAGGTGCTATGGCCTACACACCTTCTTCGGACACCAGAGCACCGCTCTTGATCTCATAGTGCAGCTCCCACTTCTTGCCGTCGGCACCCTTGACTTTCACCTCCCAGGTCTTCTTGCCTTTCTTGCTGTCCTGATAGGCCTTGGTCACTTCGCCCGGATGCGCCTTGAGCGCCATCTCGATCGCCTGCTCCTTGCTGATTTCAGTCGCTGGCGCGCTGGCGGCAGCACTCATCGGGGCGGCGGCTGGCGCTGGATTCGTGCTGTCGACGGCCAGGGCAGCGCCGGAGAAAGTGGTTAAAACTGCCACCAGGGCGGCGGCGGAAAATGCGCTAGGCTTTTTCATACGATCGGTCTCTCGATAGAAATTGAGGAAAGAAGAATGCCGCTTGTCGCTCGGAACGAACCGCAGGCCAAAGCAGCAAGGACGAACAGGCGCCACTTTGGGCGCGCATCCTTAATTCAGCCTTAGCAGCACCGAGTACAACTGCGCGCCCGCCACCAGGTCCGCGCCAGCGCGCAACAGACGAAGAGCACGCCAGCCCAGCCGAGCAGGCTGACCAGGCCGGCAATACGCGTATCGAGATGAAGCAGCTGCCAGCGCGCGAAGATCTCGCTCCAGTCGTGATCACCACCCACCAGCGGCAGCATCTGCGCACGCGCATCAGCCATGTAACGAGCGATGTTGAAGAAGTTCTGGAACAGCCAAAGCATCACCAGGGAAGTGGCGAAGGGATCGCGACGGCGCCAGAAGCTCAACGCGACGATCAGCGGTAGCGCCAGCTGGCCGAGGGTGCCACCGTACACACCCAGGCGACTGCCAAGCAGCCAGAAGAGCGGGTGCCCGGCCTCGTGGAAAGCGAGATTCGCCGAGTCGAGCAGCGGAAACCAGCGCTCGCCGGTATTGCCCAGGTAGAGAACCGTCATCGCGAAAACGACAACCACGATCAGCTGCCAGCCGGCGACCGGCTGCCAGCCGCCGCTGGCGCCGAGCTCGTGAGAAGATCGCAAAGGCTTTCTCCTGCTCATGTCCTCTTGGCGTCGGTAGTCGCCAGAGTGGTGCTGCCGTCACCCACCCGGCGAGCAACATTTCACTAGCCGCCGGCTTACCCCGGATCGGCGCTGCCAACCCGCGCGCGCAGCTCGTCGAGTTCCTCGAGCAGGTCAGCGACCAGAGCGGCCAACTCGGGAACCGCATCGAAGTCACGTTCCAGTTGGCTCATGCGCCGTGCACGCACAATGCTGATGCTGGAAAAACACCACACGCCGGCGACGCTCTCGGCCTGCGGTATCAGCCCGTCGTCGATATGACGCTGTAGCCACGCCGGTTCGACGCTACAGGCGGCGGCAAGCTGTTCGAGGGTTACCCAACTGTCTTCCATCGGGCTGCCGGTGAGAATCTCATCGTCGCGCATCGCTTACGCCCTCCCCGGCGAACGCGGATCGAAAGCGAGCTCCCGCGCCATGGTTTCATACAGTTCCTTCGCCTTGGCCGTATCGGCCGGCGGCAATACGATCTGGATATCGAGCAACAGGTCGCCCGGCGCAGCACCCGGAATTCCCTTGCCGCGGACCCGCATTTGCCGTCCGCTCTGCGTTCCTTCCGGGATACGTACGTTGACCCCGCCCTGCGGCAGATCGACCTGCACCACCGCACCGAGCGCTGCCTCCCAGGGGGCGATGGGCAAGGTCAGATGCAGGTCGCGCCCCTGTGCGCGAAAGCGCGGATGCGCTCTGAACTGAACCTCGAGCATCAGGTCTCCAGCTTGCGCGCCGCCGGACCCCGGCGCACCCTGCCCCGCCAGACGAATGATCTGGCCGGCGTACACTCCCTGCGGGACTCTGACGTTCAAGGTGCGCGTTTCGAGTGCCACGTGACCGCGTGCGTCGTTCTTCGGCGCACGCAGGGAAATCTGCCGGGTGGCGCCACTGAAAGCGTCTTCAATGTCCAGCAGGACCTTGGCGTGATGGTCTTCGCCACGCGCCTGGAACGGTGTGCGCTGGCCGCCACTGAAGCCACGCGCGCCGCCCCTGCGACCAAACATTTCGGCGAAGAAATCGGAGAAGTCGGCCGTTTCGCCCGGCGCGCCGCCACGCCCGGAAAACTCGAAACCGGCATCCCAGTTTGGTGGCGGGCGAAAATCCTGACCGGGCCGGTAGCCACGCCCCAACTGATCGTAGGCGACGCGCTTCTCGGGGTCGGAGAGCACTTCATTGGCCTCGTTGACCTCCTTCATCTGCGCTTCGGCGTTCGCTTCCCTGGAAACGTCCGGGTGATATTTCCGCGCCAGTTTTCGGTAAGCCTTCTTGATCTCGTCGGCCGTCGCCTCGCGCGACACCCCCAGAGTCTGGTAGTAATCCTTGAATTCCATTCGCTATCCCCGATCTTCAGCAGTCGTGCAACAAGGTTAGCAAATGGGGGCGAACAAGGCTCAAATCAAGATCTTGAAGTCCTCGGAAAATGCCCCATTTCGGTAGGGAGGCGCCGAGTCCGGCGCCCCTGAGCCAAGCTTATGGAGGATTTGTGATGATGATGTACCGCTCTCTGTTTCCCCGCGATGTGTTGTCGGAACTGGATCGGCTGCAGCGTGAAATGCAGCAGGGTCTGCACCTTTCCCCGAGCATTCGCGGCATAGCCCGTGGCGGCTTCCCGGCGATGAATGTCGGCGGCACCGCCAAGTCCGTTGAAATCTATGCTTTCGCACCGGGCATCGACCCGGCGACGCTGGACGTGCAAATCGAGAAAGGCGTACTCACCGTTGCCGGCGAGCGCCAGATCGAGCAGCCCGACGAGAAGGCAACCGTGCACATCGACGAGCGTTTTGCCGGCCGTTTCCGCCGCGTCGTCACCCTGCCCGACGACGTCGACGCGAATGCCGTCGAAGCCAAGTACCGCGACGGCGTGCTGCACATCAGCATCGGTCGCAAGCAAGACGCCCAAGCACGCCGCATCACCATTCAGTAAGGAGGATCGAAAATGTCTGAAAACACTGCTGTCAGCAAAGCCGACGCCCGGGACGATGCGGCCCTGCAGCCACCGGTCGACGTCATCGAAGATGCCGCGGGAATTACCCTTTACGCCGATCTGGCCGGCGTTCCCAAGGACAAGCTGCATCTGCACGTCGAAGGCGACGCCCTGACCATCGAAGGCGAAATCGTTCTCGAAATGCCCGAGGGCATGGAGAACAGCCACGCCGAAGTCGGCCTGGCCCGCTACCGGCGGGTGTTCACCCTGTCCAAGGAACTCGACGCCAGCAAGGTCGGCGCCGAGTTCAAGAACGGCGTGCTCAAGCTCAGCATCCCCAAGGCCGAGCACGCGCAACCGCGCAAGGTGCAGGTCACGGTCACGTAAGCATCGCCGGCGGGGGTACGCCCCCCGCTTCGACGGGGTCGAAAAAGATGCCGTGCCTGCTTTAGCAGTTGAGTGAAGGTGGCTTCACGCATGACCATTCTTCGCTGGAGAGGTGTGCATTCCAATGTACATCAAGGGCCCCGCGGTGCACGCGAGGCCTCGCATCTCCAGGCGCAGAAACGCGGCATTTCGGCCCATCTGGCTGTCGACATTCTTTACATCGTTTCCTGAAGGTCGTCGCGAAACATCAATAAGCAATTGTTTTTCCTAAACTTCACTCCTTCGGCTCGGATCTTGCTCACGACACCTACGTTCAGTTCTCGCAAAGGTAGCCGCCACATGGAAGCCGAAGGCGCATTTTCCACCCGCATGGTGGAGCAGGTGCAGCACATCGAGCACTATCGCCAGGAAGTGCTGCGCGTCGAAGGACGACTACTGGACGACGATAGCGCGGCGCTGGAGTGGATCACACGCTACGCCGCGACATTCCCGCCAATCGAGACCTACAGCAGCCACTGAGCGTAAACTCTGGCCAGCGCTGCTTATCGGCTCACCACCACGGCGGAAGTCTGCCCGCCGAGATCAAGGCAGGTCCGCTGAACGCACTCGAAAATTTCGCCCCGTCGGACAGCCTCGAACGCTTCAGGGCGCTGGGCGGCCAGGCCTGAGGAGAGCCCACATGCACGACCACAAGACTGTCCACGCTGCGATCACCGAGTGGGGCGAAGCCTTCTGCAACAAGCAGCTCGACCGCCTGATGGCACTCTACGCGCCGGACGCGGTGGTGTTCGACGCCATACCGCCCTTCTCCAGCGGCATCGAGGCCATGCGCGCCAAGGTCGCCGCCTGCTTCCCGCATTTCCCCGACGGCTGCGCGATCGAAACGCGCGATCTCACGGTCAACATCGGTGCTGAAATGGCGGTCGCCCATTTCCTCTGGCACTTCGTCGACCTGCCAGCAAACCACCCCGCCGGGCGGCACTGGCTGCGCAGTTCGATCGTCTGGCGAGCGCATGCGAACGGCGGCTGGCTGATCGTTCACGACCATTGCTCGGCGCCCTTCGATCCCTACACTGAAAAAGTCGTTCTCCACCCGGAGACTGTCGACGTCGAGGCAGCAGCCAGCAATTGCGGCGGACATGACCCTGTAGGGTAGTTTCGCGCAGCTCTACGCAGACGGATCGGGGCGGCGACGTCCGGGCACTCGCGCGCCATCAATCCCCCTCGCCTGGCTTGGGTATTTGAAGGTGTTCGTGCACTATTCGCATTTGCCAACCGAACCCGCCGTACCCTCGACTCATGCCAACCCGCGCCGTGCCTGAAAGATTCCTCGTCGCATTCTCCCTCGCCGGCGAACAGCGCGAGCTCGTGCGAGCTATCGCCGAGGCGGTGGAGAATCGGCTGGGGCGCGGTAGCGTGTTCCTGGACGAGTGGTTCGAGCACTACATCGCTGGCCACGATGCGGACCTGAAACTTCAGGAGATATACGGTAAACGATGCGAACTGGCCGTCGTGTGCGTCTCGGAACGTTATGGGTCCAAACCCTGGACGCAGGCCGAGCACCGGGCAATTCGCGCCCGCCACATGAAATGCAGCGCAGCCGCCCAGGAACGCGAGCGCGACGCTGTTCTGCCGATCCGCGTCGGCGATGGCGAGATCGAAGGCATCCTCTTCAACGCCATCGTGGCCGACGTGCGCGGGCGCAGTGCCGCCGCCAGCGCTGAATTGATCATCGCCCGCCTTCACCTCCTCAGGCCCGACTTGCAAGCCGTCTCAGCGGGCGCGCCGCTCGGACCGGCATGGCCGAAAACGCCCCCGCCACTCGCATGGCCCATGGCCAACCATAGCGGTGCGCGGGAAGCCTTTGCTCAGCTGCTGACCTCCGACGTGGATTGGCGCCTGCTGCGGATCCGCGGGCTGAGCGAGACCGGCAAGAGCCACATCACCCGGCAGATGCTCGCCAATACTCTTCCCCGTGCGGGCATCGCCTGCGGACGCTTCGACTTCAAGGGAAGCACGGACATGGACCGCGAGCTCCGTGCCTTCGTCCAGGAGCTGGGCGTGACCGTGCCGCCATCGACACCGCGGCTGCCGCACGCATCGAGTGGATTTACCACCGCCTTTGCTGCGCGCCGGATGAAGCCGCCAGCGAGCTTGAGCAACTCGACCGTGATTGGTCTGGCACCGCACACCCCGAAGACCGCAATGCGCTAGCGGTGGCGTTGCGGGAGTTGGCTGGGACGGACCTGATCCACGCTCGCGCCCTCTTATGGGCATCGCTCTGTATCGCGTGGGTACGGCTTGGTCGGGGTGAAGCGGCGCAACTCGGTGATGACGCGCTCGGCATTCGCAAACTCGCGCGCGACGTGGGCGACGCGCAGGCAGAAGCGGATGCCGAATGTATCCTCGGCGACGTGCTGCAGGCGCAGGGCAAGCTGGGCGAGGCGCAGGCGGCCTTTGCGGAATGCCTCGCGATCAACCGCCGGCTCGCGGAGCAGGACCCGGGCAACGCTGGCTGAGAGCGTTGAGGCGCATGACCCGTGTGGCTAAAGCTGGCGAAAGCGAAGCGGACGTAGACTTTTTCGAGCGCGCTTCGCATGGCTGCTGGCCGCGAATGCCGAGCCACTGTCCGTCGTCACCGAAAGGGCTTCATCCTCGGGAAGGTGCTCCATGGCACCGGCGAACAGGGGATCAAGAGCTTCGAAACGTTTGGCTGCGGGATTCGAGGGTTTGAGCGGCCGGCAACGAATTTCTGGAGGTTGGCAGGGCTCTCCGGGATGAGCGGCTTCAAGCGCCTCGTCATCGCAGCGGCGGCGAGCAGCCAACGACCGATCTGGCGCTTGATCTTGTCGATCGCCGAGCTGCACTTCACCGGCAGCTCCTCCTGGACCAGGGCCATCAACTTCTTATTGACGTCATCGAACACCAACGCACCAATCCTGAAGCGCGCTGTGCAGAACGCTTGAGCGCTGACCAGGCGGACCGAGTCCGCACGATTGCGGAGGTTGCTAAGGAACTGCTCCAGTTCAGAGTGGACCGCACTCTGCACTCTGCACTCTGCACTCTGCACGCCGGACAGTAAAAGCTCAGGATTGTTGGAAAGCTGAGCGTACGCTCGACGTGCAAGGCTCCGAGCTTCGGGTGAAATGCGCGGAGCTTCGGGCGCAAGGCTCTGAGCTTCACGGTGCAAGCAACAAAAGCTTCGCTGCAAGGCAAAAAGCCTTGCGCGCAAGGCTCCGCGCTTCGATCGAGCTGAAAAACGGCAGCAAGGACAAGCTTCGCGAGCTTGCGCGCGAGGCTTTGCGCTTCGCCCGCAAGGATCAAAGCCTTGCGGTGCAAACCTCGATGCCTTGCACGCCGAGCAAAAAGGCTTGCGGGAACGGCTTTTTGCCTTGCCGGGGAAGCGCAGAGCCTTGCCCGCGCAAGCTCGGAGCCTTGCCAGCGAGGCTCCGAGCCTTGCCGGGACGCTTCGCCGCGGCGCCGATCGAGCAAAAAGCTTCGCTGCAGCACTCGGCGGGCTGACGAACGCGGAACAAAGGCTTGCCCGACGAGCACGGGAGCAGGCGCATCGAGCACGCGGGCTGGCGCATCGAGATAGTCGACCACCTCGCATTTGGCCTGCAGCAGTTCGGTGGGAGCGATCTCGCGTGGATCGCGCGCCAGCTGGCGCTGCTTGGCGTCGATCAGACGCTGGCCGTGCTGGCGGAAATAGAGTTCGTGCAGCGGTGCGCGGGTCGCAATCGGCTCACCCGCCATCACCTTGGCGATGCACCGTACTGCGCCTCGATCACGCCCGCGAGCGCGCGGGTCAGATCACGATGTTGCGAAGAGTAGCTGATGAAAAGATCGGCTGCATGGCTATCCCGGCTTTGCTTGGTTTTCTCTATTTTGAACCCTTGCTGGCGCTGCCGGGAAGGTCAAGGCACAATTGAAGGCCGCGGGGCGGGAACTTGAACCCGGTTTGCTGCGCACGATCGCGAAGCTGACACTGCCGCCGCTGGCCTCATCCAAGAAAGCAATCAGGACCTGAAGATGGAAGTTTTCAAGTGGTTGAACGATCAACTGCTGCGTATGGACTGGCTGGCCTGGCTGGTCGGCCGGCTGGTCGAGGACGGGTTCGGCATGGACCTGGCCGGCCGCAGCGGGGCCAGCGTGCATTTCTTCATCTATGACGTCATCAAGATCTTCATTCTGCTCGCGGTGCTGATCTTCTCCATTTCCTGGGTGCAGAGCCATTTTCCGCCCGAGCGCACGCGGCGTATCCTCGGCGGCATGCAGGGCTTCAGTGCCAAAGTTGCCGGCGCACTGCTGGGCACGATCACGCCGTTCTGTTCGTGCTCGTCGATTCCGATCTTTATCGGTTTCACCAGCTCGGGATTGCCACTGGGAGTGACTTTCGCGTTCCTGATCTCTTCGCCGCTGGTGGATCTGGCTTCGGTGATCCTGCTGGCCAGCATCTTCAACTGGACGATTGCCATCGCCTACGTGCTCCTTGGCCTGGTGCTGGCGGTGATCGGCGGCATGCTGATCGGCAGGGCGAAGATGGAAGCTTATGTGGAATCCTTCGTCATGCACAACGCGGTGCTCGACACGCCTCAAGAGCAGCTGAGCAGCCGCGATCGCCTGCAATTTTCCTGCGCGCAAGTCAGCGACATCTTCGGCCGTGTCTGGGTCTACGTGCTGATCGGTGTGGGTATCGGCGCCGCCATCCACAACTGGATTCCGGCTGCATGGACCGAATCATTGCTCGGCCAGAACAACTGGTGGTCGGTGCCCCTCGCCACCCTGATTGGTGTGCCGATGTACGCTGACATTTTTGGCACTTTGCCGATCGCCGAGGCCCTGGTCGGCAAAGGTGTTGGACTCGGTACGGCGCTGGCGTTCATGATGGCCGTCACGGCGCTGTCGCTACCTTCCCTGATCATGCTCAAGAAAGTCGTCAAGGCGCCGCTGCTGGCCCTGTTCTTCGGCATCGTCACGTTTGGTATCGTCCTCATCGGCTATCTGTTCAACGCCTATGCGTATCTCTTCATCTAACGGTCATGACATGTCGAGACACCCCTGATGATGAAAGACATGACCGCCCCCTCTCACTTGCAGTGCGCATTCCGGCTTGCACGCCGGAATCGTTCGACGGGCAGGGACCATGCTCCCTGAATTCCCCGCCTCACCCCCGGCCCTTCTCCCGCGAGGGGAGAAGGGAGTTTCGTGAGTCGCTTGCGCGACTTTCACATTAAGCTACGGAGCGCAATATGATCATCAAGATTCTCGGACCAGGGTGCAAGAAATGCAGCACCCTCACGGAAAACACCGAAAAGGCACTCGCCAGTCTGGGCCTGACGGCCGACGTGATAAAAGTGACCGACTTCGCGCAGATCGCTGCGCATGGGGTGATGTCGACGCCGGCCCTGGCGATCGACGACAAGGTGGTCTCGGTCGGCAAGGTGCTGACGGCGGCAGAAGTGGAGAAGATGCTGCGAAGGTGATTTGCCAGGCGTCGCAAACGCGATTTGTCGCGCGCGATTTGTTGTGCACTGTTTCTGGCCCGGCGTGCGCGGTGGGGGCGTGCGCAGTGGGAGGCACGAAAGTGCTTCGACGCGGCGCAGAAATTCGTCCGGCCCGACAAGGGCAACAAAAAAGCGGGCCGAAGCCCGCTCTTGTTTTCAGGAAGCCGTACGGCTATTTCTTCTCTTCCTTCATGTCCTTCTTGTCGTCCATTTTCTTCTCGTCCGCCTTCATGTCTTTCGTGTCGGGCTTCTTCTCTTCCATCTTCTTCTCGTCCTTGGGGGCACCGCCATGCGACATGGCGAAGGAACTAGCGGAGACAGTGGCGAAGGTCGCTGCAATCAGAACGGATAGTAGCTTGCGCATATGAAACTCCTCTGGATTTGTTGGAGAATGTGACGGCCGATTTGGCACGCACAAAAATAGTAACGCGAATGGACCTTCTCAAGTTGACCTCTTGCACCCACTTTCGCTTTCTGCCCTGGTTGCTGGCGGCCGGGGTAGCGCTGCTGGCGCTGACCGCGCATGCCGCGCCGCGCAAACCGAGCGACGACTCGGAAGTGCTGGAACGGCTGCCGACGCGGGCCGGCGACGCCAGTGCCCGCGAACTGGTCGCCTTGCGCGCGGCGATGGCTGCCGCCGGCAAGGACCCGCTGCCGGCAGCGCGGCTCGCCGAGCGCTATTTCGACCTGGCCATGGCCCGTGGCGATCCGCGCTACGCCGGCTATGCCGAAGCAGTGATCGCGCGTTTTCCAGAGCCACTGCCGCCCGAACTGCTTTCCATGCGCGGGATATTGAACCAGTATCGGCACGGCTTTCAAGCGGCGCTGGACGATTTTGCGGCGGCCCTGGTGCAAAATCCGCAACTCGCGCAGGCGCACGCCTGGCGCGGCGCCATTTTTCTGGTCCAGGCCAACTACGCCGCTGCGCAAGAGGAATGCGCTGCCCTGCAGGCGCTGGGAAAAACCATTCTTCATGCCAGCTGTAGCGGCCTCGCGCAGGCCTACGGCGGTCAACTCGCAGCCGGCTACGGCGCCTTGCAGCAGGGGCTGGCGAGCAGCCGCGACCCCGACAATCGCCTCTGGCTGCTGACGCGTCTGGGCGAAGTGGCGGCCTGGCGTGGCCAGCCGAAAGTCGCGGAAGAGCACTACCGCGAGGCCTTGCGCATCGGTCGCGACGACGGCTATCTGCTTGCCGCCTGGAGCGACTTTCTGCTCGACAACGGCCGACCCGCCGAAGTGCTCCGCGAACTGGCGGATTGGCAAGCATCCGACACCCTGCTGCTGCGCCTTGCCGAGGCAGCAGCCCTGGAGAACTCGCCGGACGCCGCACGCCTGGCGCAGACGCTCGATGAGCGCTTTGCGGCCGCCCGCCAACGTGGCGACACCACCCATCGTGCCGAGGAGGCGCGCTACGCCCTGCATCTGCGCAAGGACCCGGCAAGCGCCGTGCGCCTGGCTGCGGAAAACTACGCCGTCCAGCGCGAACCGCGTGACGCGCGCATCCTGCTCGAAGCGGCGATCGCCGCAGCTGACCCGGCAGCGGCACAGCCGGCGCGCGACTGGTTGCGCGACAGCGGCTTTGAGGATCAGCGACTGCGCGAGTTGGGTCAGAGGTTGGCGCCGGGCCCGGCACAAGCAGCGTCCAGGGCGGAAGCTCCGCGATGAGTCTCCGCCATTGCCCGTTTCGCCTGCCGGCGTTGCTGCTTTTCTTCGTGCTGTTCGCCCTCTCTCCGCTCGCCTCGGCGCACAAGGCCAGCGACAGCTACCTGATCCTCGATGTCAGCGGTAGCCAGGTCACCGGGCAATGGGACATCGCGCTGCGCGACATCGATTTTGCGCTCGGGCTCGATGTCGACGGCAACGGCGAGATCACCTGGGGCGAACTGCGCGCACGCCAGCCCGATATCGACGCCTGGGCGCTCGGCCGCCTCGGCCTGCAGCGCGGCGGTAGCTGCCGGATAGGGGTCGCCGACCACCTGGTCGACACGCACACCGACGGTGCCTACGCCGTGCTGCAACTGCGGGGCGAATGCCCGCGCACCGATGCCGAGCTGAGCGTCAGCTACCGCCTGCTCTTCGAGCTCGATGCCTTGCACCGCGGCCTGCTGCGCCTGACGCTGGACGGCAGCTCGCATTCCGCCGTCCTCGCCCCGGAGCGTGCCGAACAGCGCTTTGTCGCCGGCGAGAGCTCACGCCTGGCGCAGTTCGGGCAGTATCTCGTCGAGGGTATCTGGCACATCTGGATTGGCTTCGATCACATCCTCTTTTTGCTCGCCCTGTTGCTGCCCGCGGTGCTGGTGCACGAGAACGGCGGCTGGCGCGGGGTGGCGCGCTTCCGCGACGCGCTGCACGAAGTGCTGTGGGTGGTCACGGCCTTTACCGTCGCCCATTCGATCACCCTCTCGCTGGCCGCACTGGGCCTGATCCAGCTTCCGTCGCGGCTGGTCGAGTCAGCGATCGCCGCGTCGGTAGTACTGGCGGCGGCCAACAATCTCAAACCGCTGGTCGAAGGCCGGCGCTGGCTGGTGGCCTTCGCCTTCGGCCTGATCCACGGTTTCGGCTTCGCCAGCGTGCTCGCCGAACTCGGCCTGCCACAGCAGGCGCTGGTGCTCTCCCTGCTCGGCTTCAACCTCGGCGTCGAAGTGGGCCAGCTGGCGATTGTCGCCGTCTTCCTGCCGCTGGCCTACGCGCTGCGCAACACCGGCTTCTATCGCCGCGGCGTGTTCATCGGCGGTTCCCTGGCCACGCTGGCCATCGCCCTGGTCTGGCTGCTCGAACGCGCTTTCGATCTGAAGCTGATCGGCAGCTGATCGATAGTGTCGTGTTGCACGCACTATGGAACATATGAATCCCCCGGCCACCGCGCGGATCTTACGCCGCTGTCAGGCTTGCCAAAGTCTTGCCGGGAATGGGGAATGGGGAATGCGGAATGCGGCGCCACATCAGCCCGCACGTCATTGCGAGGAGGCGCAGCCGACGTGGCAATCCAGAGGTTTGGCTTTTCGCATTGTCAATAGGTCAATGCGGCGGGAAATAGTGAGAGGATGGAGCTGGATTGCCGCGTCGGCTACGCCTCCTCACAATGACGGTGGGTACGGGATGGCTGCTGGGTCGGGGTGGAGGGGGTGGGATGGCACTATAGCAGCGTGACGTGTTCAGCCAGGCGGCTACGTTATACTGTTGTTAATTACAGCACACAAGGAATCGCCGGTGCGCGCCCCGCAAGCCGTTGAACATGCTCAGTCTGAAAGCGCAGCCGCGCAGAAGGCGGCAACGCCGCGCGCTGTCGATCCGCTGGCCCAGCTAAATGCAGCGCAGCGCCAGGCGGCGACTTTCGGCATCGACGACACTGGCCTGGCAGCCAGCGATGCTGCGCATCCACCGCTGCTGGTCATCGCCGGCGCGGGATCGGGGAAGACCGCGACGCTGGCGCAGCGGGTCGCGCAGCTGGTCGCCCACGGTGCCGACCCGGGGCGAATCCTGCTGCTCACTTTCTCGCGACGGGCGGCGAGCGAAATGAGCCGCCGCGTCGAGCGCCTTCTGACGCGTTGCGCCGCGGGTCAGGCGCGTACCGCCGCGCCGTCGCTCAACTGGTCGGGCACTTTTCACGGCGTCGGTGCACGCCTGCTGCGCGAGTACGCGGGCCGCATCGGCCTCGACCCAAATTTCACCATTCACGATCGGCAGGACTCGGGCGACCTGACCAACCTGGTGCGCCACGAGCTCGGCTTCGCGGTCAAGAGCAAACGCTTTCCACTGAAAGGGACCTGCCTGGCGATCTACTCGGCGACGGTGAACACCCAGTCGCCTCTGCGCGAGGTATTGCAAACGAGCTTTCCCTGGTGCGCCGAATGGGAGGGCGATCTGCAGCGACTGTTTCTCGCCTACGTCGAAGCCAAACAGGCGCAGCAGGTGCTCGACTACGACGATCTGCTGCTCTACTGGGCGCAGATGGTCAGCGATCCGGCGCTCGGTGGGGAGCTTGGCGCGCGCTTCAGGCATGTGCTGGTCGACGAGTATCAGGACACCAATCGCCTGCAGGCGGCGATTCTCCTGGCCATGAAACCCGATGGCAGCGGCCTCACGGTGGTCGGCGACGACGCGCAGTCGATCTACGCTTTTCGCGGCGCAACGGTGCGCAACATCCTCGATTTCCCGGCGCACTTCGAACCGCCCGCGCAATTGGTGACGCTGGAGCGCAACTACCGCTCGACGCAGCCGATCCTGGCCGCCGCCAACCAGGTCATTGCCCTCGCCGCCGAGCGCTTCAGCAAGGATCTGTGGAGCGAGCGTCAGTCATCGCAAAAACCGACCCTGGTTTCGCTTCGCGACGACGCCGATCAGGCGAACTATGTCGTCGAGCAGGTACTCGCCCGGCGCGAAGCCGGTGTCCGGCTCAAGGCACAGGCGGTGCTTTTCCGGAGCGCACAACACAGCGTGCGCCTGGAACTCGAACTCACTCGCCGCAACATTCCTTTCATCAAATTCGGCGGCCTCAAGTTTCTCGAAGCCGCACACGTCAAGGACGTCCTGGCGGTGCTGCGCTGGGCCCGGAACCCGCGCGACCGGATCGCCGGCTTCCGGGCCATGCAACTGGTCGCCGGCATCGGCCCGAAGACGGCCAGCCAGGTGCTGCGCAATGTCGCCGAAACCACTCCCGCTCCCGCCCTGCTCGGCGAGCAGCCGGTCCCTGCAGGCGCGCGCGCCGCGTGGCTGGAATTCACCACGCTGGTCGATTGCTGCGGCGCGGCTGGCGCGGCCTGGCCGACCGCCTTCGATCAGATCTGCCGCTGGTACGAGATGCAGATCGACCGCCTGCATCAGGATGCGGAAATCCGCCAGGCCGATGTCGAGCAGCTCGGCCGCATCGCCAACACCTACGCCAGCGCCGAAAGCTTTCTCACCGAACTGACCCTCGACCCGCCGGACGCCAGCAGCGACCAGGCCGGACCACCGCTGCTCGACGAGGATTACCTGATCCTGTCGACCATTCACTCGGCGAAGGGGCAGGAATGGACCGCCGTCACCATTCTCAACGCCGTCGATGGCTGCATCCCGTCCGACATGGCCACCGGCTCGGCGGCCGCAATCGAGGAGGAGCGGCGCCTGCTCTACGTGGCCATGACCCGCGCCAGGGAGTACCTGGAAATCATCGTCCCGCAGCGCTTCTACGTCACCCATCAAGCAGGCTTCGGCGACCGGCATCTCTACGCCAGCCGCACACGCTTCATCAGCAACGCGCTGCTGCCCCACTTCGAGCAAGGCTCGTGGCCACCCGCGCCAGAAGCTCCGGCCGCCAATCCCGAAGCCAAACAACAGGCGCTCGACCTGGCGGCGCGGATGCGGGCGATGTGGAAATGACCTCCGCCGCCCGCTACCCTCATCACTCCTTGCGCAATTTCTCGGCGACGACCGGCAGCAGCACCGACACCGCTCGAAAGGCCGCTTCGCCCCGTTCGCGTTCGGCGGCCAACTGATTCGGCAGCGGATAGCGGGCCACCGAAACCACCTCGATCCCGCCGGCGCGCAATGCCTCGGCAACGCGTTCGGCACGCACGCCAGCGAGCCGCGGCGGCCCCCCACGGTCACTACTGGCGTGCCCGACGACTTCGACGCGATCGATGTTCCAGCGTTGCAGGGCCCAGACGATGGTCGCGATGCGCAACTCTGCGGCCTCATTGAGGCCCTTGCTGCCGGGTTCGAAATAGATCGGCGGCAGTGCCTGCGGCGGCGGCAGCAAGCGGATCTGCCACTGCGGATGACGCTTTCCCAGGTCGCTCTCCATTGCCCGCCAGGCGGCGAGGTCGATTCCCGCTTGCGCTTCGGGAACCAGCGTCGCGCGTCGCTGCGCAGAATCGGCATCAAAAGCGGCCAGCGGCAAGGGAAAGGCGCTGCGCAGACTGTCGGCGACGCTGCTATCGAGCTTGGGCGCACTCTCGCCAAGCCCGAGCGCGAGCACCTGCGGCGACACTTTTTCAGACGTGCGTAGCTGTGTCAGCTGCAAATCGACCGGCTGGTGCAGTTGCCGTGCGATCTCCTCGCCCAGGCGCAGCTCCAGCTCGGCCTCAGGTTCGGCGCTCAAGACCATGGCGCGCACCCGCGGTGGCTTGCTGTCGATGAACAGCACCTCTACTGCGCCCAGCTGGCCGCCCGGCAGCGAGGCCGCGCCGGCCTCGAGCACGTTGCGAATACGAATCTGCGCGAAACTCTCGAAAGCGATCGCTTTCAGCGAAATGAACAGCGGTATGCCGAGGGGCACCAGCACCAGAAAAGAGATCGCTGCCTGGCGGGCAAAGCGCTTGCGCAAGCCACCGCGGCCGAAACCATACCATTCGGCAACGGCGGCGACCGCAAGACTGATCGCCGCCATGTTGGTGAAGAACAGCAGCAGCGCGCCGCGCGCCACCGGCCAGCGCTCGGTGACCAGGCCATAGCCAATGGTCGCCAGCGGTGGCATCAAGGCCGTGGCAATGGCCACTCCGACGATCGCCCCACCGCGGCCGCGGATCAGGGCATAGCCGCCCGCGGCACCCGAGAGGATGGCGACCACCAGGTCGAAAAGATTCGGGCGGGTACGCGCCAGCAGCTCTGGCGTCAGTTCCTTGACCGGCGAAAGCAGCACGATCAGCGAAGTGAACGCCACTGCTGCGGCAGTACCCAAAGCCAGCGCACGCAAACTTTTACGCGCCAGATCGAAGTCGAGAGTGGCGATGGCCATGCCGCTGCCGACGATCGGCCCCATCAGCGGCGAGATCAGCATCGCGCCGATGATCACCGCCGGCGAGTTGAGCAGCAGGCCGATGGTCGCTATGCCGCCGGCGACCACAATCATGAAGCAGAAATTGAACGAGAAATTGGCGTCCTGTTCGACCTGATCGAGAATCCCCCGGTGATCGATCTCGCGCACCAGAGCTCGCCACCAGCGCCCCCAGGCACGCGGCCCCAGCCACAGCACGCGGACGAAGCTGCCCGTGCTGAGCAGGTCCTCGCCGAGGCCGGCAGTCTCGGCGACCTCGGCGACTTCGGCGACTTCGGCGACTTCGGCAGGCGCGGCAGCTCCGCTTGCTGTCGCGCTTGCTGTTGGTGGCGTAGTGGATGCTTGGCTAGCGGGTGATGCAGGTACGGGCGTGGGCATATTCGGGCTTTGTTGGCGACGGGAGAGTGTCACGCTCTGACTCTTTGGAGTGCTTGCGACAGGCGTCGAGAAGGGAGCGCGTCGCTGCCGGTGCGACGCCGACCGTCGCCGTTCTGGGAGGCATGTCCACGGATTCCGGCATCCGCAGCGATGCAGGCAGCGATTCTACCAAGGGATGGCACGGGAAGGGGCCGCGTTGAACAGCGTGACGAACACGGGCATTCCTATTGGGCGCAGTCCGACTGTGCGGTAAAGTGGCACCTCGAGAAATCGGCGCCAGGAGCGACCAGCACCGGCAGGGCAAGTGACAACGAGAAGGAGAAATAGTAATGGCCGACAATACGAATACCCGGCACGCTGACCATGGCGGTGCCGGCACGGCAGAGCAGGGTCAGGTCGTGCTGCTGGTGGCCACTCGCAAGGGCGCCTGGCTTTATCACGGCGATGCGGCACGCGAAAACTGGCGCGTCGATGGCCCGCACTTTCTCGGCCACATCATCAGTCATCTGGTGCTCGACCCGCGCGACGGCCAAACCCTGCTCGCTGCGGCCAAGACGGGACACCTCGGTCCGACGATCTTCCGCTCGACCGATCGTGGGCGCAGCTGGAGCGAAGCAAAGCGCCCGCCCGCTTTCGCTGCGAGCAGCGAAGGGGCCACCTCTGGCACAGCCCTGCCCGGCCGCACGGTCGATCACACTTTCTGGCTGACGCCGGGTAATGCCCAGCAGCCGGATGTCTGGTACGCCGGCACTTCGCCGCAGGGACTGTTCCGTTCCGACGACGGTGGCATCAGCTGGGCGCCGTTCTCGTGCATCAACGACGATCCGCAATACCGGCAGTGGATGGGTAGCGTACAGGACGGCACGCCGGACGGGCCAAAGCTGCACTCGATCATCGTTGATCCCCGCAACGCCGATCACCTCTACCTGGCGATGTCCGGTGGTGGCGTGCACGAGAGTAGCGATGGCGGCCAGAGTTTCAAGCCCCTGCTCGACCAGCTCGACGTCGTCGGCGGTTTCGATCGCGCCGATCCCACTTTCCACGACCCGCATTGCGTCCGCCTGTGCCCGAGCAACCCGGATCGTCTCTATCAGCAGAACCATTGCGGCATCTACCGCCTTGACCGGCCGTCCGAGCAATGGCTGAACATCGGCAAGAGCCTGCCCGCAGAGGTCGGCGACGTCGGCTTTCCGATGGTGCTCCACCCGCGCGACGCAGACACCGCCTGGGTCTTCCCGATGGACGGCACTTCCGTCTGGCCACGCACCAGTCCGGACGGCAGGCCGGCGGTGTATGCGACAGGCGACGGCGGCCAGAGCTGGCAACGTCGCGACGCCGGCCTGCCGACCAGCCAGGCGTGGTGGACGGTCAAGCGCCAGGCGATGAGCGCCGACGCGCTGCAGCCGCTAGGCCTCTATTTCGGGACCACCAGCGGCGAGTTGTGGATGAGTCGCGACGAAGGCCTGCACTGGCAATGCATCGCCCGCCACCTGCCGGAAATCTACGCCGTCGAAACCGCATTCCTGGCGTAACGGACATGGCAGTCGAGGCACCCCGGATCATGAGAGTCATGACCGTCCCCCTCTCACTTGCAGTGCGCATTCCGGCTTGCACGCCGGAATCGTTCGCCGGGCAGGGACCATGCTCCCTGAATTCCCCGCCTCACCCCCGGCCCTTCTCCCGCGGGGGGAGAGGGGAGGTTCGTGAGTCGCTTACGCGACTTTCACGGTAAGGCTGGCCGCCCATGAAAGTGCTCATTCCGAGCGCCTTGCGCTCCTACACCACACACGGCGAGGTCGAGGCCAACGGCGCGACCCTCGCCAGCGTGCTTGCCGACCTCGACCGCCGCTACCCGGGAATTCGCTTCCGCATGATCGACGAGCAGCAGCAGATACGAGCACACATCCGCTTCTTCTACGCCAGCGCGCAGCTACGCGACCTCGCTCAGCCGCTGGACGCGAACGGCGAACTGATCATCGTGCAGGCACTGAGCGGCGGGTGAGCGGCGGCGGCGCGTCGGCAAAGTCGGCTGCGGCGGGGTGGCGTCGCGTGCAGTTTCGCCAACCCCCTGCCAGCGGCCGTAGCGACGAACTACTTGCCAGCCGCTTCGCGCTTTTTGCGCGAGGTGGGCATCAACATCGCTTCGCCATCGATGACCACGGTGTCACCCACGGTGCACACGGTGTCGAGCGCCACCCGGCCCTTTTCGGCGAACACTTCCTTGACCGTCACCTTGGCATGCACCGTGTCGCCGGGACGCACCGGCGCGCGGAAACGCAAGGACTGGTTCATGTAAATACAGCCGGGCCCGGGCAAGCGATTGCCGAGCACCGCCGAGATCAGGCTGGCGGATAACATGCCGTGCGCGATACGGCCGCCAAACATCGTCGTGCGCGCAAAATCCTCGTCCATATGCACCGCATTGACGTCGGTGGACACGCCCGCAAACAGGACCAGATCTGCGTCAGTAATGGTCTTGGCAATTTCCGCGCTCATACCGACAGACAAGTCTTCAATATCGTAACCGTTCTGGGGATTCATGATAGGCCTTTCATAATGATTATCAGCACGGATATGTCCGTGCCCAGGGAAAACAGCGTCAGCTATCGCTGGCACCGGTGAATATTTTTCAACATAGCAAAAAACTTGAATCCAAAACGTCCAGAGGACGAGAATCTTTAATAAGCGACAAGGAGTATCTCTGATATAGGCACAGCGGTCAATGCAAAGGTCATCACGGTGCTTCAGTCGATAGCAATCACGACTTTGCCGGTCGATTTTCTGCTCACCACCTGATCAAGCGCTTCACACGCCTCCTCCAGTGGATAGGTCGCCGAGACATGCGGCTTGATCGCGCCGTCGAGATACCAGTGAATCAGCGTCTGGAAACTCTCGGTCATCACCGCGGGGTTCAGTTCCACGTACGCCGGCCAGTTGACACCGATGACGTCCACATTCTTGACCAGCAAGTGATTGGCAGGAATCTGCGGCACGCTGCCAGCGGCGAAACCGATGATCAGGATGCGCCCTTCGAAAGCAATACTGCGTAGCGAAGCGGTAAACAAGTCGCCGCCAACCGGATCGTAGACCACATCGGCACCGCGACCGGCGGTCAATTCCTTGATCCGTTCGCGAACGTCATCACGGCTGGAATCAATCAGATGATCGGCGCCGTGCTCACCGGCGACCGCGAGTTTTGCCGGGCTGCTGGCCGTGGCAATCACCGTCGCCCCCAGTTGCTTGCCAATCGCGACAGCGGTCAAGCCGACGCCGCCGGAGGCGCCATGGACGACCAGGGTTTCACCGGCACGCAAGCGGGCCCGGTGCCACAAGGCGATATGCGCAGTGCCAAACACCACCGGAAAGGCAGCAGCGTGCTGCCAGGACATTTCGTCTGGTATCCGCAGGCAGCGCTGCGCATCGGCGACGACCTGCTCGGCATAACCGCCAGACGGCGTCATGGCCAGCACCCGATCGCCACGGGCAATCCCTTTTACGCCCGCTCCCAACTCCAGCACCTCACCGGAAACTTCAAAGCCCGGACTGAAGGGAAGTGGTGGCTGCTTTTGATATTGGCCGCGGATAATCAGGCTGTCGGCGAAATTAACGCCGCAGGCGCGGACCCGGATGCGCAGTTGGCCAGGACCAGGGCGAGCTTCGGCAAGCTCCTCCAGCCGCAAGGAGGATGGACCGCTCAGTTCACGGCAGACGATGGCTCGCATGCTGGTAAATTCTCCATGGTTGCGGAGAAAAGTCCCTCCCCGTCGCGAAAGACGGGAAGGGTCTTTGTGGACTCCCCGACCTGGCCAGCGTGAGATGCGGCCAGAGGCCAGGCAGCGGGGTCGATTGAAACGGCTGTGACTAGTCGCCGATGATCTTGCGCACCACGTCGGTCATCGAAATAACACCGACCGGCTGACCCTGCTCGGTGACTACCAGACGATGCATGCGCCGTCCGGTCATCAGGCTGACCGCGTCGCTCAACAGCATTTCCGCATCGCAGGTCGCGCAACCCGGCGTCATGACTTCGCCGGCCAGCATCGAGCGTGCCTGATCCGGAGTGCGGCCCTGCCGCGCCAGCACCATATCGGTCTGCGACACGACGCCAACTGCCGCGCCCTGCGCATCCATGACTACCACCGCATGGATTTCGTTGCCGACCATGATCTTGGCCACGGCGCCGACGGTATCATCCGGCGCGCAGGAAATGATGCCACGATGCATCAAATCGCGAACCTTGCTGCCGTCGTCGGCAATGGTGATCGGCTCGCCCTCGGCAATGCCCGGCAACGGCGTGGACATCGGGTACGGCGCCGGCGTGGTGTGCACGTCGCCCTTGGGCAGCGTCGGTTGTACCATCGCGACCGCCGGCTTGCCGCTGGCACCGAGACCGAAGTCGGTGGCGCCGATGAGCACCGACATGTTGCCGTGTGGGTGTTTGTTGTCGGCCATCAACTGATGGGCAATGGGTAATTCTTCATAGGTAAACGCCCGCGACATACAGGGATCAAGCTGGCCGCTCTGCGCCAACTCGTTCATCTCGTTGCACTGCTTGGTATTGGCGAAATGCGAGCCTTGCAGGCGCTTTTGCCGCATCCACAGGTAGCGCAAATCGACCGTCGCATTGTAGCCGCTGGTACCGGCGCAGACCACCACCATGCCGCCGGTTTCGCAAACAAAAATTGAACTCGGAATAGTCGTTTCACCGGGATGCTCGAAGACAATATTCGGCGCCCGCTTTTCACCCAGCACTTCCCAGATTTTTGCGCCGAAGCCGCGCACGCCCTTCAACCACTTGGCGTAGCCGGCATTGTCCTTCCAGTGCGGCAACATTCCCCAATGATCGAAGTCATTGCGGTTGATGCAGCCCTTCGCGCCGAGCTTCATGCAGTAGTCGTATTTGTCCTCGCCCGAGACGATGGCCACGGAGGTTGCACCGACCGCTTTGGCGATCTGAATCGCCATCGAACCGAGACCGCCCGCGCCACCCCAGATCAAGGCCACGTCGCCCTTCTTGACCGAACTGCTTTCCCAGCCGTGCAGCATCCGCCAGGCGGTCGCTGCAACCAGGACATAGGCAGCGGCCTGTTCCCAGTTCATGTGCTTGGGCTTGGGCATGCACTGTTGCGCCTGCACTCTGGTGAATTGGGCAAAACTGCCGTAATTGGTTTCGTAACCCCAGATCTTGAACGACGGCGAGTACATCGGATCGCCACCTTTTTTGACCCACGCACAATTGCGATCATAGGTCCCGCAATGCATGACCACTTCGTCGCCCACCTTGACGTTGGTGACGTCCTTGCCCACTGCGTAGACAATGCCGGACGCATCGCTACCGCCAATGTGGAAATCCTCGGGCTCGCCGGCCTTGTTGCGAGCGCCGATCACATTGACGGGAACACCCATTCCCGCCCAGACGTTGTTGTAGTTGATTCCTGCCGCCATCACGTAAACGAGGACCTCGTCGTCGGCAATCGACGGCGTATTCACTACTTCCTTCTGGAACGCTGCTGTCGGCTGGCCAAAGCGCTCGGCGCGAATCAACCAGGCGTGCATCTGTTCCGGAACTTCGCCCAGGGGAGGTCTATTACCCACTTCGTAAAGCTGCTTGCTCATCAGGATGCTCCTTCGTTGGTTGAACTACTTGATCAATCTGACGACTTGAATCTGGAAATAATCTGCTGCCGCATTCGCTCACATTCTTCGAATTGATTACCTGGCGTTGCGTTCAGGCGCTTGCCGATTTCAGCGTAGCCGCCGACCAGCCCAACGCCAAAAGTCCCGAACTCCTCCTTCAACACCCGCATTACCCAGCCGCTCTGGTGGCGAGCGCGCAGTTTGCCCAACAAGCCGGCCGCAACGAGAAAGCTGCGATGTCGATCGAAATGCCCGTGCAACTGCTTTATGCCGGTATTCATCGTGGCGCTCACCAGGCACACCGGATAATCCCAATCATCACGGCGATCCTGCCGGGGGGCGCTGCGGCCAATTTCGCTGGCGGTCTTGTGCGCCGGAGCGCCAAGGTCCGACTTATTGACTGCAAAAACATCCGGAATCTCGATGATCCCAGACTTCAGATACTGGATCGTGTCACCCGAGGCCGGTTGCGCCACATAACAGACCGTGTCGCCAATCTCGGCAATATCGATTTCCGTTTGCCCGACACCAACCGTCTCGACGACGACGATATCGAAGCAGGCCAGCAGCAGCCAACTCATCGGCCAGACCTCGCTCGCCACGCCACCCAACTGGTTGCGGTTGGCCAGCGAGCGAATGAACAGGCCTTCGTCGTAGGACGCGTTCTTGATACGAATGCGATCGCCCAGCAAAGCGCCACCGCCCAATTCGGGGCGACTGGATGGGTCAACAGCGAGCACTCCGACCGTCCGACCCGCCAGCCGCCACTCGCGAATCAGCGCCGACACGAGCGACGACTTCCCGGCGCCGGGAGGGCCGGTAACGCCAATAAGGTGGCCGTCATTGAGCGCCCGCTCAGCGGACAGCGCCGCCAGCAAACGTGCCGAGCGCTGACGCGCGGCCGCCAGCTTGTTGTCGAGCAGATTCAAGCCGCTGGCCACCGCCGCACGCTCCCGGCGCAGTATCCGCACGGCCAACTGCTCGGGATCGGGAAGCGGCACCTGTGTCATGTGCGGGTCAGGGCAGCGGTCCAAGGCGTCCCAGCCCGTTGGCTGCGCGGATCACGTCCACCATATCGGCCATGATGGTGTTGAAACTGAAATCCTTGGGCGTATAGACCGCACTGACGCCCAGCGCCACCAGTTTCGTCGCATCCTCCAGCGGGATGATCCCGCCGGCGATCACCGGCACGCTTGCCAGATCGCGCAGGCGCAGTTCATCGAGAACCGACTCCACGAGTTCCATATGGCTTCCCGACAGTATCGACAGGCCAACCATGTGCACGCCCTCTTCCTCCGCGGCCTGGGCAATCTGTTGCGGCGTCAGCCGGATACCGTCGTAGACCACCTCGAAGCCGACGTCCCTGGCCTTGACGGCAACCTGTTCCGCGCCGTTCGAGTGTCCGTCCAGGCCCGGTTTGCCGACCAATAGTTTCAAGGGACGACCGAGAGCCTCACCCGTACTGGCGACGCGGGTCCTGAGTTCGGTGACCTGATCCTTCCTGCCGAGTACTGCGCAGCTGTCGATGGCGATATCGATACCGGTCGGTGGCCTGAACTCGCCGAACACGGCGCGCAGCGAATCGCCCCATTCGCCGGTGCTGACTCCCGCAAGGGCGCAGCGAATCGAACTGGGCATGATGTTTTCACCGCTCCTGGCGGCATCGCCAAGCCCTTGCAAGGCAGCCTGCACGTCGGCGTCGTTGCGGTTTTTTCGATGCGCCTGCAGGCGTTCGATCTGCTCGCGTTCGGCGGCCGGATCGGTTTTCATGATGCCGCCATCGCTGCCCAGGGTCAGTGGCGATTCGGCGGTTTCCTGGAAGCAGTTGACGCCGATGATTTTCAGCTCGCCCGACTCGATGGCACGCAGGCGGTTCATATGACTGGCGACCAGTTCACGCTTGACGTAGCCGGACTCGATGGCGGCGATGATGCCGCCCTGCGCCTCGACATTGGCGATCTCTTTTCTGGCACCTTCGACCAGTTGCCTGACCTTGGCGGCAATGACCGGCGAGCCATCGAAGATATCTTCATACTCCAGCAGATCGGTTTCGAAAGCCAATACCTGCTGCATGCGCAGCGCCCATTGCTGATCCCAGGGGCGCGGCAAACCCATGGCCTCGTTCCAGGCGGGAAGCTGAATGGCGCGCGCCCGCGCGCCTTTGGAAAGCGCCACCGCGAGCATCTCCAGAACGATTCGCTGGACGTTGTTTTCCGGCTGCGGCTCGGTGAGCCCGAGCGAGTTCACCTGCACGCCATAACGGAAGCGGCGCAGCTTCGGGTCGGCGACCTTGTAGCGGGTAAGGGTCAACTCATCCCACATTTCGCCGAAGGCGCGCAGCTTGCAGCACTCCTCGACGAAGCGAATGCCGGCGTTGACGAAGAAGGAGATACGCTCCACGACCTGTGAAAACTCGTCCGGCTTGATCTCGCCAGACGCCTGCACCCGGTCCAGAACCGCCATCGCCGCGCACAGGGCATAGGCCAGTTCCTGCACCGGTGTCGCCCCCGCCTCCTGCAGGTGGTAACTGCAGATGTTGGTGGGATTCCACTTCGGCACGTGCTTGATGGTGTAGTTGATGGTGTCGGCGATCAAGCGCATCGACGGGCCCGGCGGATAGATGTAGGTGCCGCGCGACAGGTATTCCTTGATGATGTCGTTCTGCGTCGTGCCGCTCAATTTTTTCGGATCGATTCCCCGCCGTTGTGCCAGGCCGATGTACAAGGACAGCAACCATGGTGCGGTGGCATTGATGGTCATCGCCGTATTCATCTGATCGAGCGGGATCTGGTCGAACAACTGATCCATATCCTCGATATGCGATATCGGCACGCCGACCTTGCCGACTTCGCCCCGCGCCAGGGGACTGTCGGCGTCGTAACCGGTCTGCGTCGGCAAATCGAAGGCCACCGACAATCCCGTCTGACCTTTGGCCAGGTTCGTTCGATAAAGCGTGTTCGACGCCTTGGCCGAGCTGTGACCACTATAGGTGCGCATCAACCACGGTCGATCGCGCTTCGTTTGCAGAACATCCATGGCTAGCCCCTTTTCCTGATCAAGAGACGTCTCTCGATCTCAAAAATCTTCGCATCGATCTTCTCCTTGGCCAGCGCTTTCTTGTCGCCTTCCTTGACGAACAAATCGACGCCGTATTGGGCAAAGGCCCTGGCAGCACTAACATTCTTGACGCCGATCAGCTGGAAACTCACGATGCCGAACTTCGCAGCCAGGTCGCCCGGCGCATCTTCGGCCGCCAGTACCCGCGACAAGGCGGCCACGGTATCGCCACTGACCGACGGCTGCGTGTGATAGCCCTCGGTAAAACCCAGCTCCCAAACGCTGTTCTCGCTGACGTCGCGACTGGCCAGGCCTTCCAGCCAGGCGAAGACCAGACCGCCATAAACGATGGGATCACCGCTCATCTTGCCGGACAGGCCGGAACTGAAGACGCGGTCAAAATGCAGCGGATGTGTATTGCCCACCGCGTAAGTCAGTGGCAAATGCTCGTCAGTGATTGTTCGGCCATTGGCATGGACGATGATCTCGCCGACGGAAAAGTCCTCGAAACAGGAGTTTGGACCAGTCAGTCCGGCAGGGAGCGACTCCGGAAACTCCGGCAAGGCGACCTCGGCAGCGTCCACCCAGGGGAAGGCCGGCATCACGGTCGACGGCGGCAAGGGCGTCGTTGGCGGACGATCGCCCTGCCCGGCGACCATGATTTTCCGCTCGTACTGCAGCACGACCTCGTCATTCTGGTTGAGGCCCAGAGTACGGATGGTGACAATGCCCGGCTTGCCGGCACCGCGCTCTTTGCGGTCCATGACCTTGGTCAGCGAGCGAATCGTATCCAGCTGATAGACCGGTCGCAGGTACTGGGCATCGTAATAACCGAGATTGGCCATCGCCTTTTCTGAATCGTTCTGCACGCCCAGCGAGAGAACGACATTGAAGACCATCTGCGGCGAAGCGACCAGACCGGCAAAGCCGCTGGCCCGCGCGTACTGGTCATTGACATACAGCGGATTGCACTGCATGTAGGTACGCGCAAAAGCCTCCATCTGGGCAGGGAAGAAGGTGAAACCACGCGGGTGAACAAACACCTGCCCCGGTACAAACTCCTCCAGATAGCGGCCATAGTGGGGATAGCGGACTTGCTGCACGTCCAGCTTCACTTTTTCAGCCAGTTCGACCTGCGCTCGGAAACGAATCGCTTGCGACATGAAATCTTCCTCTTGCGGTAAGAGTCGCATTTAACCTTCAACCTTCACCAATCGCGACTCACGAATCCCCCTTCTCCCGCGCGCGGGAGAAGGCTTGGGCGAAGTGCAGACTGAAGCCGGACCTACGCGGCGTCGATCAGGGAGCGAGCGATGACCTTCAGCGCCAGCGTTTCTTCGGCGCCTTCGAAAATCGACAGCACACGCGCATCCAGGAAGTAGCGACTGACCGGTGACTCCTCGGCGTAGCCCATGCCGCCATGAATCTGCAGCGCTTCACGGGTCAGCCATTCGGCCGTCCGACAGGTAAACAGCTTCACCATGCTGGCTTCCATCTGCCCCGAACCCTCATCCATCAAACGCCCGACGGCGTAGGTGAATTGGCGGGATACGGTCAGCAGGGTCGCCATGCGCGCCAACTTGACCAGCGTCAGCTGATACTCGCCAATGGGTTTGCCGAATGCCTTGCGCTCGCCGGCATAGGAAACCGCACGTTCGAAGGCGGCCTGCATGACCCCAATGGCACGCGCCGCCGTTTGAATGCGCCCGCCTGCAAAGCCGGCCATCGTGAAGTAGAAGCCCTTTCCCTCGCCTTCCGGCCCGCCAACCAGGTTCTCGTCGGGGACGAAAACATTGTCGAAGAAGACTTCATAGGAATGCATTCCCCGATAACCGATGGTCGAAATCGCCCGACCGCTGAGCACACCGCCCTGCGCCTGCCGATACTCGAAATCGTGGCCGTCATAGGAGTCCTTTTCGACCAGGAACATGCTCAGGCCCTTGTGGCCAAGCGAGCGGTCGGGGTTGGAACGTGCCAGAACCAGGAGCACACCCGCTTTGCCGGCCATGGTGCACCAGGTCTTGACGCCGTCGAGCAGCCAGCCGCCATCGCACTTGGTCGCCTTGAGGCGCATGGCAGCAACGTCGGAGCCGGTATCCGGTTCGGTGACGGCAATGGCACACAGTGGGTCGCCCATCGCCACCAGTGGCAACCACTTCTGTCGCTGCTCTTCCGTGCCCCCTTTTTGCAGGGCGCGACTGAGAATTTCCGGACGGGTAATCAGGCTGCCTGCGGCGCCGAGCGAACCACGCGACAGCTCTTCGGTGACCACGATCATGCCCATGTTGTCTTCATGATCGTCGCTCTGGATGCCGCCGTAACGTTCCGGAATCGACAGCCCGAAGCAGCCCATTTCGGTCAGCGGATCGAGGATTTCCTGCGGAATGATGCGGTCCTGGCGATGAATCTCCTCGGCCAGCGGCATCACCACATTGGTCGCCAGCCGGCGAAATGCGTCCTGCATCATCAGCGCGTCGTCGCCGAGCATGTAGGCGCCGCTATCGCCCTCCAGGGCCACGACCTCGCGGCCCAGAGCCGCCAGCTTGTCGGCATCCAGTTGCGCCTGGCAGAAGGTGGCAAGTGCGCTTGAAGCGAAAGCCGCCAGGTCGGCGGCGTTCAGACCGAAACTCTGCGGCCGTGCCCAGAAACGATTATGGATGTTCTGCAAAGCCTCGGCACAAAAGGCCTGCGCCATCCGCTCTTCCAGACACAGACCGTCGTTGTCCGCCGCGGCAGCGGCAAGCTTTTCGGCATACTCCACCGCAAAGCGCGCGGCGGTCGCTTCAGCGGCACACCAGGCCAGATCGAAGCTGGCCATCTGATGTGCGTCCAGTTTCTCGTTCGAGACGCCCTTCTCGCCGGCGCACTGCTGCTTCACCCAACTCAGCGATTTCTTGATCAGTGCATCGGCTGCCTGGAGATACTGTCGTGCTTCCTGCGTCCCGTTCTTGACCTCAGTCATGGCTCATCCCTTTCGTGCTTGCTTGGTACCCGATCGGCTGTTACGTCCCTTGCTTACCGGTTCTATTATTGACAATCTGCACAAACGAACGCGAGCGTAATTCGTCGAGGGTGATGCCCGTCGCCAGAACTTCCTGCTCGGTGATCGCGCCGCACGCCATTCCGCGCAGGAAGAAGTTCAGCAAGCCCTGCCCTGTCGCCGCGTCGTCAAAAGTATTGCCAACCAGGGTCGCCTGAGCAGCCTTGTTCAGGAAAGCGTTCAGTCGCGCCGAGGCATCCTGCAGACTGCTCAGGAAGAAGGTATCGATCGCGGCATAGCGCACCGGCAATTGCCCCGGATTCAAATCCCATCCCTGGTAGTAGCCGTGCCGCAAAGAGTGCATGATGTTGTCGTAATGAAGCTTCCAGGCACCGTGCACCACGGTGCGGTTTTCGTCCATCTGCTGCGCCGTCAGCGGCGCGTCCTTGGCTGCCTTGTGGGGTCCAATCGGCATACTGGTGGTCGCGCCGTCGCTAATCGTGATGCCGGTTCCGGCGAGGCTGACCTGCATCACGTGGCGGGCAAAATCGCAGGCTGGATGGGTGTGATTCTGGTGTGCGGCGGTGATGTTGCACGAGGCCGTGTAATCGTAAGTCCCGAAAATTGCTGAGCGGCAGCGGCTACCCGCAGCGGCCACCAGTAGCGGCACCGTATTCTCGCCCAGGTAGTTGATGATCGACTGCGTCGTTTCGATCATGATTTCCATCTTCAGCGAATCTTTGGGGAAAGCAAGTCTGGCTTCAAGATTTTCGAGGATCTTCGCGCAGGTCGACACCTGGCTTGGCGTCGTCACCTTGGGCAGAGTAACGATGAAGTTCTCGGGCAGCTTGCCGCCGGTCTGTTCGGCCAGCCGGGTCAGGAAAATATCGAGGGTGCGAATCGAGCGCTGCTTGCACTCGTCCGAAAAGGTCTTCACGCGGATGCCGATGAACGGCGGTAGCAGGCCTTCGCGCATACCTTTGGCGACTTCGTCTGCCGCCGCAGCGGCATGGTCATCTTCCTCAGCGTCCGGGCGATTACCGTAGCCATCCTCGAAATCGATGCGGTTGTCCTCAACCGGCTCGGTTTTCAGCTTCTTGACGACCCGGTTATAAACCGTAAAAGCCAGCCAGGCCGCCTGCTTGGTCTCACGCACCTGCTCGGGATTCGCTTCCAGCGCACGCGTCAGACTCGCTAGCTCCATGGCGTTGGTCGGCAAGGTATCGGCGCGCGGCAAACCAAGAGCACGGGCAAAAACACTGTAGCTGGGCGCATACGTTTCCAGCGTCTTGAGCGCCACCTCACCCAACTTGGCGGCAAAGCCGGCCTTGAGCAGATTGGCCCCCCCGTAAACCGTGTGCACCGGCTGCCGGTCGAAAGAATCTGCCGGATAATGGGACTTGAACGCCTCGTTGGAAGCGTGCAAGTCGCCACAATAGGCAGCTACTTCGTCATGGGTCAGTGTGAGTTTCATGTCCACCCTCCATAATTGCGCACAATAGATACCCCCGACTATTATGCGGTTGTCTTGATCAATTATTCCCCGTCGCTGATAATGATTCTATCGACGATCGTGGTGCAAGGCAACACGCTCACGGCTCCCAAAAGAAATCTTTTAAGTCTTATAAAAAACTCAAGACAAAAGTCTGCAGCGCGCCAGGCCTTGCCGAGGGCCGTAAAGGTCGGCGCCTCAAGCGAACGCCTGCCTCGCCATCATTCGCCCGCGGAGGAGCGCCCTGTGCAGGCCAGGTGTTTTTTGAAATGATCGCGACCTTTCGGATCGCCGGATTACTCACCTTGAACAGAATGTGCTTACGATAAAATATAAGCAGCCGCGCATTCGTCAAGGACATCGTCCACGAGAGGAAGACGGGTAATTCGCCCATGACCGCTTGCCAATCAGTTTTTAATGGACTATTGGGCGAACGCCCGCTACGCGATAATGCGATCGCTTTGATGACTGCGGGGTATTCAGGAAATTCACCTGCGCTTGCTCAGATCTAGAAACAGCGCCAGCGGCATCAACGTCTAGCGGCGACCATGCACCGCAAGCCCGACCGCAATACAACTACAACGGCATGAGCTCGGCGCGGGCGCTCATTGCCACCACGCCGTCGGGCGCCTGAGCCTCGAGAGACATCTGGCCGTCCTCGCCGGCGCAAACGATGCGAAACGGGGCCAGGTCAAAAAGCGGCGCCAGTCCGCGGAAGCTGAAGCTGACTACCGGGCGCAGCGAATTCTTTCGCAGCAGTTCGATCAGCAAGACGGCGGTCAAGGGGCCATGCACCACCAGCCCCGGATAGCCCTCTTCGTCGACCGCATACGGCCGGTCGTAGTGAATGCGATGGGCATTGAAAGTCAGTGCTGAGAAGCGGAACAGCAGCTTCGGGTCCGGGGTCACAATGTGCGACCACGTTCCGTGCTCGACCGGCGGCCACTCGATCACAGACGGGCGAGCGACCACCGCGCCCGGTTCGCGATAGACGATGTCCTGCTCTTCCTCGATGCACAACACATCATCCTGATAGAAGCGGCAAAGCACGGAAACAAAGGCCAGCGACCCGGATCGCCCCGATTTCTGCCGGACATCGCGAATCACGGCCTCGCGCCGCGCCGGCTGACCGATCAGTAGCGGCCGGTGGAAGCGCATGCGGGCGCCGGCAAACATCCGGCGCGGATAGGGGATCGGCGGCATGAAGCCGCCACGCTGTGGGTGCCCGTCGACATCGAGCTGCGCCTGCGCTGCCCGGGGAAGAAAGTAAAACCAGTGCCATAGCGGCGGTAGCGGGCTACCCTTCGCGAAGCGCGTCGCCGTGTCGTCCAGCGTCGCGGCCGCCGCCAAGGCCGGCGCCAGAGCCAGCTCATCGTCGGTGATCTCCCGGCGGCCAATCCATACTGCATAGTCTGCTGTCGCGTTCGTCATCAAGTCCATCCTTTTATGTGAAAGTCGCGCAAGCGACGCACGAATCTCCTTTCTCCCCTGGCGGGAGAAAGGCCGGAAAAGAGGGGGGCGGTCATGCCTTCCATGATCAGGGGGTCCGACATATCATGACCGCTTGAGAGTTCGCCCTACGGGCATTCGGCAAGTACAGCACAGCGTTCCGTCAAACTCAAGCCGGCGCACGACCATCGCGCGTCGCTACCCAAAAACTCGGAACGTGTGCGCCCGCCCCCCCCTTTTCCCATATACTGTGCGCTCCGCGTCCGGACAGGAGCCAGCCTTGAGCAAGGTGGCGCTTCGCTCACCTGGCGAATCGATGGGCAGCCGTACGGCACGCAGGCAGGATTGGTGAAACTCATGGACGGAATTCTCAAGGGCTTGCGCGTCGTCGAAGGATCGGCTTTCGTCGCCGCGCCGCTTGGCGGCATGACGCTGGCCCAACTCGGCGCCGACGTCATTCGCTTCGACCCGATCGGTGGCGGCCTCGATTATGGTCGCTGGCCAGTGACCCTTGATGGCCAGCACAGCCTTTTCTGGGCCGGCATGAACAAGGGCAAGCGTTCAATCGCCGTCAATCTCCGCAATCCCCGCGGTCAGGCATTGCTGACCCAGCTGATCTGTGCGCCAGGCGACAACGCCGGCCTGTTCAGCACCAACTTCCCGGCCGAGGGCTGGCTGAGCTACGAGGCGCTGAAAGTCCATCGTCAGGACCTGATCATGGTCAACCTCACCGGTCGCCGCGATGGTAGTTCGGAGGTCGATTACACGGTGAACCCGCAGATCGGTCTGCCCTACATGACCGGGCCGAGCAATTCCCCGGAGGTGGTCAACCATGTCTTTCCTGCCTGGGACTTCATCAGCGGCCAGATGATTGCCATCGGCATGCTTGCCGCCGAAAGGCACCGGCGCATGACCGGTGAAGGACAGTTGGTGCGCCTGGCGCTGAAGGACGTGGCCCTGGCGATGCTCGGCAACGTCGGCATGATCGCCGAGGTGATGGTCAACGACGCCGACCGACCCAAGCAGGGAAACTACCTGTACGGCGCCTTCGGGCGCGACTTCCAGACCCTCGACGGCAAGCGCCTGATGATCGTCGGACTGACCCGCAGGCAGTGGCGCAGCCTGCTCAAGGCGACCGGACTAAAGGAGTCGATCGACGCGCTCGCTGTCCGCCTCGGCCTCGATCTTGACGACGAAGGCAATCGCTTCCGCGCCCGCCAGCAGATCGCTGCCCTGATCGAAGCCTGGTGCCAGGCGCGTACGCTGGCCGAAGCCGCAGCAATCCTCGATGAGCACCGCGTCACCTGGGGCCCTTATCGCAGCGTTCGCGAGGCGCTGGCCAACGATCCCGATTGCTCGATCGACAATCCGCTGTTCACCATGACCGAGCAGCCTGGCGTCGGCAGCTACCTGATGCCCACGACGCCGCTCGACTTTAGCGCCTCGCCACGCCTGCCGGCGCTGCCGGCGCCGGCACTGGGTGAGCACACCGACCAGATTCTGCTCGAAGTTCTCGGCATGAGCGAAGCGGAAGTTGGCCGCCTGCATGACGCCGGCGTCGTCGCCGGACCGGCCTGAAATCTTCGCCGACGAGACTTTGGCCACTTGTGGCCACCTCGTGCCGCCTTTGCCAACCAGACAGTTCTTTTCACCAGGGGAAAACGCCATGAAGCTACCCGTCCATTTCTACAAGCCGCTCGCCATCGGTGCGCCACCACCCCTGCGCGAATTACCGGTGCGACCGGAGCGAATGATCCATTTCTTCCCACCGCACATCGAAAAAATCCGCGCCAAAGTACCGGAGACGGCCAGGAGATGCGACGTGATGTGCGGCAACCTCGAGGACGCGATCCCGATCGAGTCCAAGGAGGCCGCTCGTGCCGGCTTCATCGAAGTGCTGGAGAACAACGACTTTGGCGACACGGGCATGTGGGTGCGCATCAACGCGCTGAACAGCCCCTGGGTTCTCGACGACCTCAGCGAAATCATCAAACATGTCGGCAACAAGCTCGATGTGATCATGATTCCCAAAGTCGAGGGGCCATGGGATATTCACTTCGTCGATCAGTACGTTGCTCTGCTTGAGGCGAAGTACGCGATCCGCAAGCCGATTCTGCTGCACGCCCTGCTCGAAACCGCGCAGGGGGTAACCAACGTCGAGGCGATCTGTGGCGCCAGTCCGCGCATGCACGGCCTGAGCCTCGGCCCGGCCGACCTGGCCGCGTCGCGCGGCATGAAAACCACCCGCGTCGGTGGCGGACACCCCGGTTACGGCGTTCTTGCCGACGCGCAGGAAGCCCAGGAACAGCGCGCTTTCTTTCAGCAGGATCTGTGGCATTACACGGTGGCGCGCATGGTCGATGCGGCCGTGGCACACGGCCTGCACTCGTTCTACGGCCCCTTCGGCGATCTCAAGGACGAAGCGGCCTGCGAAGCGCAATTCCGCAATGCTTTCCTGATGGGCTGCTCAGGCGCCTGGTCGCTGGCACCAAACCAGATTGCCATTGCCAAGCGCGTCTTCAGCCCCGACGTCAAGGAGGTCCTGTTCGCCAAACGTATCCTGGAAGCCATGCCCGATGGCAGTGGGGTAGCGACCATCGACGGCAAGATGCAGGACGACGCGACGTGGAAACAAGCGCGGGTGATCGTCGATCTGGCGAGCCTGGTGGCCAGGCGAGATCCGGACCTGGCGGCAGCCTATGGGCTGTAGCACAGTAATCAACAACAGCAGAGAGAAGAGAAAATGAGCGAGAAAACCAGATGGGGCAACTTTTTTGAGGATTTTCGCGTCGGCCAGGCCATCGTGCATGCGACCCCGCGCACCATCACCGAAGGTGACGTGGCCCTGTACACGGCGCTGACCGGCTCGCGCTTTGCCCTGACCTCGGCCGACACGTTCGCGCACAGCCTGTCCTTTCTCCGTTCCCCGGTGGACAACCTCTTGGCTTTCAACGTGGTTTTTGGCAAGACGGTGCCCGATATCTCGCTCAATGCCATTGCCAACCTCGGCTACGCCGCTGGGCGCTTTGGCCACCGCGTCTATCCGGGAGACACGCTCACCGCCGATTCGACAGTGATCGGGCTCAAGGAGAACCGCGATGGCAAGACAGGCATCGTCTACGTACGCTCGTGCGGCGTCAATCAGCGACGGCAAATTGCCCTCGATTACTGCCGTTGGGTCATGGTTCGCAAGCGCGACCCGGCGTCGCCGGCGCCCGAAACCGTCATTCCCGAGCTGCACGATGTCGTGCCGGTGAGCGAGCTGGTGATTCCGCCTGGAATCAGGGTGGAAGGCTACGACACCGCCCTCTCGGGCAGTACTGATCTATGGGACGACTATCGGGTCGGGGAACGAATCGATCATCTCGACGGGATGACCATCGAAGAAAGCGAGCACATGATGGCCACCCGCCTCTACCAGAACACGGCGCGGGTACACTTCAACCAGCATGCGGAAAAGAGCGGGCGCTTCGGACGCAGGATCATCTATGGTGGCTACATCATTAGCTTGGCGCGCTCGCTGTCGTTCAACGGCCTGGCCAATGCCTTCAGCATCGTGGCGATCAACGCCGGCAGGCATGTCGCGCCCGCATTCGCCGGTGATACGGTCTACGCGTGGTCGGAAATCATCGAACAGATGTCCTTGCCGGGCCGCCATGACCTTGGCGCACTGCGCGTGCGTACGGTGGCGACCAAGGACCGTAGCTGCGCCGACTTCCCCTACAAGCAGGCCGACGGTTCCTACGATCCAAGCGTCCTCCTGGACTTCGACTATACGGTCCTGATGCCGAAAAGACCGGGGAGTAGCCCACTGCCGGCATGAGCACTGACCAGCAAGCGGGTGGCATCGCCGCACGCATCGGTAGCACCAGCACCAGACCAAGCTGCTGCAGAGAGTCGGCAGTTGAGCAAATCTCGTCTATCGGACGCCGATTCTGACGACTTTCCGGAAAATTGCGGCTGCCTGCGATCCAGATCGAGGTCGATGTTTTCAATGAACTCGAACTGAGCTATGCTGCGCAAACTTCAAAACGACACCGATGTACAACCGAAGTTCAACACTGGAGGAAACATGTTCCAAGTCCGAATACATGGTCGCGGTGGCCAGGGCGTGGTTACCGCTGCCGAGATGTTGTCGATTGCCGCATTCGAGGAAGGCCGCCATGCACAAGCCTTTCCGAGCTTCGGATCGGAGCGCACCGGCGCCCCGGTAGTCGCTTTTTGCCGTATCGCTGACCAGGAGATCCGGCTGCGTGAACCAATCATGGAGCCCGATGCCCTGATCATTCAGGATCCGACCCTGCTCTTCCAGGTCGATGTCTTCTCCGGCTTGAAGAAAGGCGGCTATATCCTGATCAACACCAGCCGCAGCTTTACCGAGTTGGGCCTTGCTGATTTTGTCCGTGACTGGCCGGCAGAGCGACTTCTCACCGTCCCGGCCACCGATCTCAGTCGCAAGCACGTTGGCCGACCGATGCCCAACGTGCCGCTGCTCGCCGGATTCGCCGCCGCCTCGGGAATCATCCGCCTGGAGTCGGTGATCAAGGCCATCAATACCAAGTTCTCGGAGAAGATCGCCAGCAACAACATCGCCGCCGCCAGCGAGGCTTATCAGTTCGTCCTTGACGAAGTTGCCGGGGCAAGTCACCAGGAGGCCGCACATGCTTAAACAGACTGAAGGTTCACACGCGGTTGCCGAAGCGGTCGGCCTTTGCCGGCCCGAAGTCATCTGCGCCTACCCGATTTCGCCCCAGACACACATCGTCGAAGGCCTCGGCGAAATGGTCAAGGCCGGCGAAATAAGCGACTGCGAGTTCATCAACGTCGAATCGGAGTTCGCGGCAATGAGCGTCGCCATCGGTTCCTCGGCAACCGGTGCTCGCACCTATACCGCCACCGCTTCACAGGGCATTCTGTTCATGTGCGAGGCGGTCTATAACGCTTCCGGCCTCGGCCTGCCGATCGTCATGACCGTCGCCAACCGTGCCATCGGAGCTCCGATCAATATCTGGAACGACCATACCGATGCCCTCTCGCAACGCGACAGCGGCTGGATCCAGCTCTTTGCCGAGACCAACCAGGAAGCGCTCGATCTGCACATCCTGGCTTTCAAACTTGCCGAGGAAGTCAGCCTGCCGGTAATGGTCTGCATGGACGGCTTCATTCTCACGCATGCTTACGAGCGCGTGGACGTACCGACTCAAGAGCAGGTCGATGCCTTCCTGCCGCCTTACGAGCCGCGCCAGGTCCTTGACCCGACCGATCCGGTATCGATCGGCGCGATGGTCGGCCCGGAAGCTTTCTCCGAAGTGCGCTACCTCGCGCACGCCAAGCAGATGCAGGCCTTGGAACTGATCCCGAAGCTGGCCGCGCAGTTCAAGACCATATTCGGTCGCGATTCGGGTGGTCTGACCCATTCCTATTTCACCGACGATGCGGAAACCATCGTCGTGGCGATGGGTTCGATCCTGGGTACCATCAAGGATGTCGTCGACGAGATGCGCCAGGCGGGCGAGAAGATCGGCGTCCTGGGAATCATTTCCTACCGTCCTTTCCCGCTCGAAGAGGTACGTAAAGCGCTGCAGAACGCAAAACGCGTCGTCGTGCTCGAAAAGAGCCTCGCCGTCGGCATCGGCGGCGTCGTGTCTACCGATGTGCGCATGGCGATGTCCGGGCTGCAACTCGAAGGACACACCGTCGTCGCCGGACTCGGCGGGCGGGCGATCACCATGAAGTCGCTGCACGCGCTGTTCGCCAAGGCCATCCGCGGCGAACTTGAGCGCCTGACCTTCCTCGACCTCGACTGGGACGTGGTCAACAAGCAACTCGAACGCGAGCGCACGACGCGCCGTTCGGGCCCGGCAGCGGAAAGCATGCTGCGTGACGTCGGCGTCGTCGCCGCACGGATTGGCTGAGGAGAACCACGATGAGCTTTCAACCCGTCCATTTCTATCAGACCGGCACTTTCACCGTCGGCAATCGTCTCCTGGAAGCATCAGAACGCAGTGTCCAGGCCAACATTCAACGCACCAATTCGCTGAACTCCGGACACCGTGCGTGTCAGGGTTGTGGTGAAGCACTCGGCGCACGTTACGCCATCGATGCGGCGATGAATGCCGCCCGTGGCCGCCTGATTGCCGCCAATGCCACCGGCTGCCTCGAAGTCTTCTCGACGCCCTACCCGGAAACCTCGTGGCAGATTCCCTGGATCCACTCGCTGTTCGGCAACACTGCGGCGGTTGCCACCGGCATTGCCGCAGCGATCAAGGTGAAAAGAAACAAAGGCCAGATGGGTGACGTCCGCGTCGTCGCCCAGGGCGGTGACGGCGGCACCACCGACATCGGTTTCGGCTGCCTGTCGGGCATGTTCGAGCGCAATGACGATGTTCTGTACATTTGTTACGACAACGGCGGCTACATGAATACCGGCGTACAGCGCAGTTCGGCAACGCCACCGGCAGCGCGCACCGCGACGACCATGCCGGTCGGCCCCGAACCGGGCAACCAGTTCGGCCAGGGCAAGTTCCTCCCGGCGATCGCCATGGCCCACGAAATTCCTTACGTCGCGACGGCTACCGTCGCCGACCTGCGTGATCTCGAGTACAAGGTCACCAAGGCCATGGGCATGCGTGGCGCGCGCTACATCCACATTCTCGTCCCCTGTCCGCTGGGCTGGGGCGCGGCGTCCGAAGACACCATTCTGCTGGCGCGCCTGGCCAAGGAAACCGGCATTTTTCCGGTCTTCGAAGCGGAGAACGGCGAGCTTACCGGCACCTTGAAGATCCGCAGAAAGCAACCGGTTGAGGAATACCTCAAGCGGCAGAAGCGCTATGCACACCTCTTCGGCAAGAAGCCGGCAGTGGCAACGATCGCCCGCCTGCAAGCTGCGGCAGACAAGAACATTCGCAAATACGGACTGCTCGACCAGGAGGCGAACTGATGGAAAAACCCTTTGCCATTACCCTAGACCCCGGCTCCTCGCTGGCCAACCACACCGGCTCGTGGCGTACTTCGCGGCCGGTCTATATCGACCGCTTGCCCCCCTGCAACAAGCAATGTCCCGCTGGTGAGGACATCCAGGGCTGGCTGTTTCATGCCGAATCCGGCGACTATGAAAGCGCCTGGCGGCACCTGACCAAAGACAACCCTTTCCCGGCGATCATGGGACGCGTTTGTTACCACAGCTGCGAAGGTGCCTGCAACCGCGGCCAGATCGACGAGCCGGTGGGCATCAATTCGGTCGAGCGCTTTCTCGGCGACGAGGCCCTCAAGCTCGGCTGGAAACTCACCCCACCGAGCAGCGAGTCGGGCAAGAATGTGCTCGTCGTCGGTGCCGGTCCGTCCGGCATGTCGGCGGCCTACCACCTGCGCCGCCTCGGCCATAGCGTCACGGTGTACGAGGCGGGACCGCTGCTTGGTGGCATGATGCGCTTCGGGATTCCGAAATACCGACTGCCACGCGACATTCTCGAGGCAGAAATGCAGCGCGTCGTGGAACTCGGCGTCAAGGTGAATCTGAACACCAAAGTCGATAACATTCTCAACACCATGGCCGACGGCAAGTTCGACGCCGCCTTCCTGGCCGTTGGTGCGCACATCGGCAAACGCGCGCGCATCCCGGCTGGCGACGCGGCGAAAATCGTCGACGCCATCTCGCTGCTACGCAGCATGGAGGGCGAAGAGAAGCCGATGCTCGGTCGCCGCGTGGTCGTCTATGGCGGTGGCAATACCGCTATCGACGTGGCGCGTACCGCCAAGCGCATGGGCGCCGAACCCTTGATCGTCTATCGCCGCACACGCGCGGCAATGCCGGCCCATGATTTCGAGATGGAAGAAGCCCTTCAGGAAGGGATCATGGTCAAGTGGCTGTCGACCATCACCCAGGCCGACGAGTCATCCTTGACCATCGAAAAGATGGCCCTGGATGAGACGGGCTTCCCGCAGCCGACCGGCGAGTTCGAGACCATCGAGGCTGATTCACTGGTCCTCGCGCTGGGACAGGATGTCGATCTCGGACTCCTCGAAGGCGTTCCCGGCCTGGAGGTCAGCGACGGCGTAGTCAAGGTCGCGGCGAACATGATGACCGGTCATCCGGGAATTTTCGCGGGTGGCGACATGGTTCCCGCGGAGCGCAACGTCACCGTCGGCATCGGTCACGGCAAGCAGGCGGCGCGGCATATTGACGCCTGGCTGCGCGGCGAGGAACACGTTCCGGCAGTGCAACACGAAGTGGCCAACTTCGAGAAACTCAACACCTGGTATTACGCCGACGCACCGAAAACCGTGCGCCCGATGCTGGACATCATTCGTCGCCAGTCGACTTTCGATGAAGTCCAGGGCGGCCTGGACGAGAATACGGCGCTGTTCGAAGCCCGCCGCTGTCTGTCCTGCGGCAACTGCTTCGAGTGCGACAACTGCTATGGCGTCTGCCCGGACAATGCAGTCATCAAGCTCGGCCCCGGCAAGCGCTTTCAATTCAACTATGACTACTGCAAGGGCTGCGGCATGTGTGTTGCCGAATGCCCCTGCGGCGCGATCAAGATGGAGGCAGAAGAAATCTGATCGCTGGCGCTGCGCCCGTTTTCCGCTCCTGGTCCGCTTACGGGTCGGGAGCGCTGCAATTCAGTGACCCGCGGCGTAACTTGCCCGGGTAACTCCCTCTAGGGCCCCTTCGAGCGTACTGCTCGAAGCTCCCTTCCTTCTTCCCTCATACGCGAGGTATTTATGTCAACTGAAACAAAGAACGTGTACGTATTTGGTGCCAGCCGCACTGACGGCGATGCCACGATGAAGAATCTTCTCGGTGGCAAGGGCGCCAACCTGGCCGAGATGTGCCGCCTGGGAATCGTCGTTCCGCCCGGTTTGACCATCAGTACCGAAGTGTGCACGGTCTACACCGAGCAGGGCCAGGATGCTGTCGCCAAGTTGATCGATGCGGAAGTCCGTGCCAGTGTTGCCTTCATCGAAAACGAAATGGGCAAGAAGTTCGGCGACTCCGCAGATCCGCTGCTGCTATCCGTACGCTCGGGCTCGCGCGCCTCGATGCCGGGTATGATGGACACCATCCTGAATCTGGGCCTCAACGACGAGGCCGTCGCCGGCTTGGCCAGCAAGGCTGGCAACGAACGTTTCGCCTGGGACTCGTACCGCCGCTTCATCCAGATGTACGGCGATGTGGTGATGGGCCTCAAGCCGGTATCGAAGGAAGAGCATGACCCCTTCGAAGTGGTCATCGACATGCTCAAGGAAAAGAAAGGCGTCGAGCTCGATACCGATCTCAGCACCGACGACCTGAAGGAACTGGTGCAGCGCTTCAAGGGGCTGATTCGTGCCCGCATCGGGCGCGAGTTCCCGACCGATCCGTGGGAGCAGCTGTGGGGTTCGGTGATGGCCGTCTTCCAGAGCTGGAACAATGACCGCGCCGTGGTGTACCGCGAACTGAACGACATCCCTGACGCCTGGGGTACGGCCGTAAACGTGCAGGCCATGGTCTTCGGCAACCTTGGCGACAACAGTGGTACCGGCGTGGCCTTCACGCGCGATGCAGGCACCGGCGAAGACCTCTTCAACGGCGAGTTCCTGATCAATGCGCAGGGTGAAGACGTCGTTGCCGGCACCCGTACGCCGCAACAGATCACCCTCGAAGGATCCCGGCGCTGGGCACAACTGGCGATGGTCAGCGAGGAAGATCGCCGCAGCCGCTTCCCATCGCTCGAAGAGCTGATGCCGGACATCTACAAGCAGCTGCTGGCCGCCGAAACCAAGCTCGAAGACCACTACAAGGACATGCAGGACGTCGAGTTCACCATCCAGGAAGGCCGCCTGTGGATGCTCCAGACGCGTGGCGGCAAGCGTACCGGCGCGGCTATGGTGCGCATCGCGATGGAAATGCTGCGTCAGGGCATGATCGATGAGAAGGAAGCCCTGCGCCGCGTCGGTCCGGATCGCCTCAACGAGCTTCTGCACCCGGTCTTCGACCCGGCAGCAATCAAGAAAGCACGTTCCATCGCCCACGGCCTGCCGGCATCACCGGGCGCCGCCACCGGCCAGATCGTCTTCTTCGCCGACGAAGCCGAAGAATGGGTCCGCAAGGGCAAGGCCGTGATCCTGGTGCGTCAGGAGACCTCCCCCGAGGACCTGCGCGGCATGAGCGTTGCCACTGGCATCCTGACCGCGCGCGGCGGCATGACCTCGCACGCGGCAGTCGTTGCACGCGGCATGGGCAAGTGCTGTATCTCGGGTGCCGGCGCGGTGCGTGTCGATTACCACGCACGGACAATGACGGTCGGTGGAGAAGTCTACAAGGAAGGCGACTGGATTTCCCTCGACGGCTCGACCGGTAATGTCTTCGAAGGCCAGGTGCCAACCAAGGAAGCCGAACTGACCGGCGACTTTGGCGCGCTGATGGACCTGACCGACAAGTACAAGCGGCTTGGCATTCGCGCCAATGCCGACACCCCGGACGACGCCAAGGCCGCGCGCAATTTCGGCGCCAAGGGCATCGGCCTCTGCCGTACCGAGCACATGTTCTTTGAAGGCGACCGCATCAAGGCCGTCCGCGAAATGATCCTCGCCGAGGACGAAGCAGGCCGCCGCAAGGCACTCGCCAAGCTGCTGCCGATGCAACGTGGTGACTTTGAAGGTCTGTTCCGTGAAATGAGCGGGCTGGCGGTCACCATCCGCCTGCTCGACCCGCCGCTGCACGAATTCGTCCCGCACGACGAAGCCAACCAGAAGATCATGGCCCACGAAATGAATGTGCCGCTGGGGGTGATCAAGATGCGGGTTGATGACCTGCACGAGTTCAATCCGATGATGGGTCACCGCGGCTGCCGCCTCGGCATTACCTATCCGGAAATCACCGAAATGCAGACCCGCGCGATCATCGAGGCGGCGCTCAACATGAAAGCCAAGGGGTTCGACGTCAAGGCCGAGATCATGGTGCCACTGGTCGGGACGGTACGTGAATTCAACGCCCAGGCCAAGATCATCCGCAAGACCGCTGACGCCGTCTTCGCCGCGCGTGGCGAAAAGATCGACTACATGGTCGGCACGATGATCGAGACGCCACGTGCGGCCCTGATCGCCGACAGCATTGGCCAGCAAGCGGAGTTCTTCTCGTTCGGAACCAACGACCTGACGCAGATGGCGATGGGTTTCTCGCGCGACGACGCCGGCAAGTTTCTGCCGAGCTACCTGAAAGACGGCATGTACGAGCGCGACCCCTTCGAATCGATCGACCAGAAAGGGGTTGGCCTGCTGGTCGAAATGGCCGTCGCGAAAGGTCGTGCGGCGCGCCCGGGGATCAAGCTGGGCGTCTGTGGTGAGCATGGTGGCGACCCGGATTCGATCACCTTCTTCCATCGTACCGGCCTCGACTACGTCAGTTGCTCACCTTTCCGGGTGCCGATTGCCCGCCTGGCAGCGGCGCGAGCGGCCATCGACGACGCCAGCTGAGCTTAGCCGCCACTCATCCGGCAGTCTTCGTTCCCGGTTCGCCTGCGCAGCAGCATCGCCAGGCTCCGGGCACGCAGGAGGTCGGATCTGTCAGTTCTTGCGACCGCCAGCGCCCCGGCCCTGGCGAACCCGTAATCGCCGACGAAACGCACCGCCTGGCTCCCAGGCGGTGTTTTTTATCCGGAAAGCCATTTGCCCGCGTTTTCACGCCGTGACGCGCAGTGGCGTGCCACCTCCAGTTTCCTGATGGCCTTCAATAGATGAACTTCGAACTTCTCGCCGCCGACGGCGCAGCCCGCCGAGGCCGCATCAACCTCGCCCATGGCATCGTCGAAACCCCCACCTTCATGCCGGTTGGCACCTACGGGACGGTCAAGGCGATGACCCCGCGCGACCTGATTGAAAGCGGCGCGCAGATCTGTCTCGGCAATACCTTCCACCTTTGGTTACGACCGGGTCTGGAGGCCATTGCCGCACATCGCGGACTGCACCGCTTCATGTCCTGGGATGGACCGATTCTCACCGATTCGGGCGGTTTTCAGGTTTTTTCGCTCGGGGCCCTGCGCAAGATCACGGAAGAAGGAGTCACCTTCCAGTCGCCGATCAACGGCGACCGGCTTTTTCTGACGCCGGAGGAGTCGATGCGCATCCAGCATGTGCTCGATTCGGACATCGTCATGATTCTCGACGAATGCACGCCCTATCCAGCGAGCCACGGCGAAACCGCTACCTCGATGCAGCTTTCGCTACGCTGGGCGCAGCGCTCGCGTGCCGCGCACGACCTGCTCGCCAATCACAACGCACTGTTCGGGATCGTTCAGGGTGGCATGTACGAGGACCTCCGCGACGAGTCGCTGGCCGGGCTCGCCGAAATCGGCTTCGATGGTTACGCCATCGGTGGACTGTCGGTCGGTGAGCCAAAAGACGACATGGCGAGAATCCTCGCCCACACCGCTCCACGCCTGCCAGGCGACAAGCCCCGCTACCTGATGGGTGTCGGAACGCCCGAGGATCTGGTAGCCGCGGTGCAGGTGGGCATCGACATGTTTGACTGCGTGCTGCCGACGCGCAACGCACGCAACGGTCATTTTTTTACCCGTCATGGTGACATCCGGATCAGAAACGCCAAGCACAAGACAGACCCTCAGCCGCTCGACGACAGCTGCGACTGTTATACCTGTCAGAACTTTTCACGCGCCTACCTGCATCACCTGCACCGCGTTGGCGAAATCCTCGGCGCGCAACTCGGCACCATGCACAACCTGCACTATTATCACCAGCTGATGCATGAACTGCGCACGGCGATTGCTGCCGGCACGCTCGCCGAAACGGTGCGCAGCTTCCACAGCCGCCGCCGGCGGCCGCCGGAATGATAGTGCTATAATTGCGGGTTCAATTTAAACCTTCCATTCTAGGAGACTGATGTGCTAATCAGTACCGCCCACGCCCAAACCGCTGCCGCTGCCGACCCAACGGGTGGCTTTATGCAGCTCCTGCCCATCATTTTGATGTTCATCGTCCTCTACTTCCTGATGATCCGGCCACAGATGAAGCGCACCAAGGATCACAAGGCGCTGGTCGAAGCCCTTGCCAAAGGCGATGAAGTAGTCACCGGTGGCGGCATTGCCGGCCGCATTACCAAGGTCGGCGAGAATTTTATCGCCATCGAGGTTGCCACCGCCGTCGAAATCCAGGTCCAGAAACAGGCGGTCACGCTGCTTCTGCCAAAAGGCACGCTGAAGGCACTCTAACCACCAGCCGGGCGCCTGTCTCCGGGCAGCGCTCGCGTCCTCTGACGGCACAAAAAGTATTCATGAATCGCTATCCGCTCTGGAAGTACGTCCTCGTCGGCCTGGCACTGCTGTTCGGCCTGATCTACACCTTGCCCAACTTCTTTGGCGAATCGCCTGCGGTGCAGGTTTCAAGCGCCAAGGCGACGGTGAAGATCGACAGCAGCACCCGTGAACGCGTCGCCAGCACTCTGCAGGCAGCCGCGATAGCCAACAGTGGCCTCTTTGTCGACAGCAATGGCGTCAAGGTTCGCCTGTTGAGCAACGACACGCAGCTGCAGGCAAAGGATGTCCTGGAGAAGCAATTCAACCCGGACAGTAGCAACCCGCAATACGTCATCGCCCTGAATCTGCTGTCGAGCTCGCCGCAATGGCTGACCAGGCTGCACGCGTTGCCGATGTACCTCGGCCTCGACCTGCGTGGCGGCGTACATTTCCTGCTGCAGGTAGACATGCCGGGCGCGCTGACCAAACGCCTGGACTCGCTCGGCGCCGATCTGCGCACCCTGCTGCGCGACAAGAATGTCCGCCACGCCGGCATCGACCGCCAGGGCGAGCGCATCGTGATCCGTTTTCGTGACCAGGAGAAGCGCAACCAGGGACGCTTGACCCTCGAGGAGAACCAGCCCGATCTGCTCCTGCTTGATCAGGGCGAAGACAGCGACCTCAAGCTGGTCGCCAGCCTGCGGCCGGAAGCGATCAAGCGCCTACAGGATTTCGCGCTCAAGCAGAACATCACCACCCTGAACAACCGCATCAACGAACTCGGTGTTGCCGAGCCGGTGATTGCCCAGCAAGGCGCTGATCGCATCGTCGTGCAGTTGCCGGGCGTGCAGGACACAGCCAAAGCCAAGGACATCCTCGGGCGCACCGCGACGCTGGAAATCCGCATGGTCGAGGAAACGCCAGGCGCCGTCGAAGCGGCACTGGCTGGTCAGGTGCCCTTCGGCAGCGAGCTCTATGTCGAGCGTGACGGCGCACCGCTGCTGGTCAAGAAGCAGGTGGTGCTCACCGGCGACCGCCTGACCGACGCCCAACCCGGTTTCGACGGCCAGACCAACGAAGCGGCCGTGCACCTGACGCTCGACTCGCCGGGTGCACGCATCTTCAAGGACATCACCCGCGACAACGTCGGCAAGAGAATGGCCATCCTGCTGATCGAGAAAGGCAAGGGCGAAGTGGTCACTGCGCCGGTGATCCGGGCAGAGATCGGGGGTGGTCGCGTGCAGATTTCAGGCCGCATGACGACCACCGAAGCCAACGACACGGCGCTGCTGCTGCGCGCCGGTTCGCTGGCCGCGCCCATGGAAATCATCGAAGAGCGCACCATTGGTCCCAGCCTTGGTGCCGAAAACATCGCCAAGGGCTTCCAGTCAACGATGTGGGGCTTTGCCGCCATCGCCGTCTTCATGATCGCCTACTACCGCTTGTTCGGCCTCGTCTCAGTCATTGCCCTGGCCGCCAACCTGCTGTTGCTGATCGCCCTGCTCTCGTTGCTGCAGGCAACCCTAACCTTGCCCGGTATCGCGGCCATCGCACTGACCCTGGGCATGGCCATCGACGCCAACGTCCTGATCAACGAACGCATCCGCGAGGAACTGCGCAATGGCTCATCGCCGCAAGCAGCGATCCACACCGGTTATGAACGAGCCTTCGGCACCATTCTGGATTCCAACATCACGACCCTCATTGCCGGTCTGGCGCTATTGATGTTTGGCTCCGGCCCGGTACGCGGCTTCGCGGTGGTGCACTGCCTTGGCATCATGACTTCACTATTCTCGGCAGTGGTCGTCTCGCGCGCGCTGGTCAACCTGATCTATGGCCGCCGCCGCAAGGTCGAAAATTTGTCCATCGGCCAGGTGGACTGGAAACCGGCCGACGCTGGCTCGGCCGCCGTCAAATAGAGAGGCACCACCATGGAATTCTTCCGGATCAGCAAAGACATCCCGTTCATGCGCCATGCGCTGGTGTTCAACGTCATTTCGTTGCTCACTTTCCTGCTGGCGGTGACCTTTCTTTTCACCCGAGGTCTGCATCTCTCGGTCGAGTTCACCGGCGGAACGCTGATCGAGCTCCACTACACGCAAACGGCGGACCTCGAAAAAATTCGCGACGGGCTTGGCAAAGCCGGCTATAACGACCTCTCGGTCCAGCATTTCGGGTCTAGCCAGGACGTCTTGGTCCGCCTGCCTCTGACGGCCGATCAGAACACGGCCAGCATCGGTCAGGCGGTCATCGAGGCGCTCGCCGTTGAAGCGCCGGGCGCCACGCTGCGCCGTGTCGAATTCGTTGGCCCGCAGGTGGGTAGAGAACTGGCCGAGAACGGCGCCCTGGCGCTGCTGGTGGTGATCATCGGCATCGTCCTCTACCTGTCGTTTCGTTTCGAGTGGCGATTCTCGATATCGGCGATCATTGCCAACCTGCACGATGTGATCATCATCCTTGGCTTCTTCGCTTTCTTCCAGTGGGAATTCTCGCTTTCCGTTCTGGCGGCAGTGCTCGCCGTGCTCGGCTACTCGGTCAACGAGTCAGTGGTCGTTTTCGACCGTGTCCGCGAGACTTTCAAGAAGGCGCGTGGCCTGAGCACACCACAGGTCCTCGACCATGCGATCACCAGCACCATTTCGCGCACCGTGATCACCCACGGATCAACGCAGGTCATGGTTCTGGCGATGTTGATCTTCGGTGGCGAGACGCTCTATTACTTCTCGCTGGCGCTGACCATCGGCATTTGTTTCGGGATCTACTCGTCGGTTCTGGTCGCCAGCCCGCTGGTCATGTGGCTCGGTGTCTCACGCGAGCAGTTCGTCAAGCCGAAGCGGAAAATCGAAGGCGCCAACGAGGACGGCGCCGTCGTGTGAAGTGTGGAGTGTAAAATCCGAACTCAGACCGCGAAGATGTGCTTCGTGCGCAGCGTCTTGCGCTCCTCCACAAGCATCAGCAAACGATCAATATTGACATGCTTGCCGGGATTGGCGCGCGCGTCCTCAGTGTGCTCGGCAAACATCTCCAGGCCTTTCCTGGCCGCCTCCGGGGTAATCGCCCCGTAGGTCTGTGCCAGGTGGTTGTAGACCGCCACTGAACCCTGGCTGCCCGCCTTGTTCTCGAGCACGGCCTGCACTTCGCCGGCAGCGTCCAACAGATTGATCGCCGCGATGTGCGACACCCCCGGCAGCTTCTTCAGATTCTCGGCAAACTGCGCCATCGTCAGCCCTTCCGGCGCGTGCGAAGCGTGCGAAAAATGCCGATCGCCACGCCGATGGTGATGCAGGTCGCAAGCGTCGCCAGGACATCGCTCCAGCGGGTTTGCTCTACACCAACGGCAGAAGACCAGACGGCGGCGATCAGACCGCCGGCGAGGACACCAAGTACGGCACCAAGAAAGATGGCGCCTTGCAGCGCACCGCGCCGACCGTCCTCGCCGCAGCAGGTGGGGCAGTAGCGGGCGTCGCCGGGGAGCATCCGCTGGCAGCTGCCGCAAACGATCGGCTCGAGCACCTCGCCGTCGCTCTTCGACACAGGCGTCGCATCGGTATCGGGGCCATCGGGACGCAGGGGAGCAGCGCTGCCCATCAAATCCTCCTCGCCAGTTCAGCGGCCTTGCCGGTATAGTCCCAAGGCGTCAGCGTCAGCAGTTCGGCCTTGGCTGCCGCTGGAATCTCCAGCGTCGAGACGAAATCCTGCATCGCCTGCCGTGAAACCCGTTTGCCACGAGTCAGTTCCTTGAGTTTCTCGTACGGATTGGCCACCGCATAGCGCCGCATCACCGTCTGCACTGGCTCGGCGAGCAGTTCCCAGTTGGCGTCGAGATCTGCATGCAGGCGCTCTGCATCGGCCTCGAGCTTGTTCAAGCCACGCAGCAGCGAGTCGTAAGCGAGCAAGGTATATCCCAAGGCCACCCCCATATTGCGCAACACCGTCGAATCGGTCAAGTCACGCTGCCAGCGCGAGATCGGCAACTTCTCGGCAAGGTGACGCAGCAAGGCATTGGCCAAGCCGAGGTTTCCTTCCGAGTTCTCGAAATCGATCGGATTGACCTTGTGCGGCATCGTCGACGAGCCGATCTCGCCAGCCTTGAGCTTCTGCCTGAAGAAACCGAGCGAGATATAACCCCACAGGTCACGGTTCAGGTCGACCAGAATCAGGTTGGTGCGGGCAAAGGCGTCAAACAGTTCCGCCATGGCGTCGTGAGGCTCGATCTGAATGGTATAGGGATTGAACTCCAGGCCCAGCGATTCGACGAAGCGACGCGCCAGACTCTCCCAGTCAAAATCCGGGTAAGCGGCGAGATGGGCATTGTAGTTGCCCACTGCGCCATTGATCTTGCCGAGCAGCGCTACCCGGGCGATGCCGGCGCGTGCGCGGCTCAGGCGATGGGTGACGTTGGCCATTTCCTTGCCGAGCGTCGTCGGCGTCGCCGGCTGGCCGTGCGTTCGCGACATCATCGGCAGTTCGGCAAATTCGTGCGCCAGATCGCGAAGGCGCGCCAGCACGCGGTCCAGCATCGGCAACATCGTTTCGTCGCGAGCCGTCTGCAGCATCAGGGCGTGCGCCAGGTTGTTGATGTCCTCCGAGGTGCACGCGAAATGGATGAACTCGGCGACGGCCATCACTTCTGCATTGCCTGCCAAGCGCTGCTTGATCCAGTACTCGAGCGCCTTGACATCATGGTTGGTGACCGCCTCGATCGCTTTCACCTCGCCGGCCTGCTGGACACCGAAGTCACTCACCAGGGCATCAAGCTCGGCCAGCGTTGGCGCAGAAAAGGCCGGTATTTCGGCGAAATGCGGCTCGGCAGCCAGAGCCTTCAGCCACTCGATTTCGACCTGCAAACGACGGCCGATGAGTCCGTATTCGGAAAACTGGGGGCGCAGCGGGTCAAGCCTGCCCGCGTAACGGCCATCCAGCGGGGAAAGGGAAACAAGTGCGGAATCGGGCATGGCGGGCGTCCTTGAGGCGTGTGCAGGGTAGCCCGCTATTTTACCCGTCCGCGGCATGCGCTCGTAATTGAGATACCGCTGCAATGGTATAATTGTGCGCAAATATTTACTGTCGGGAAACAAATGAAGCTCATCGGATCGCTGACCAGCCCCTACGTCCGCAAGGCACGCGTCGTTCTGGCAGAAAAGAAAATCGACTATGAGTTTGAGTTGGATTCGCCATGGACTCCGGCAACGCAGGTGGCCAACGTCAATCCGCTGGGAAAGATACCGGTCCTCGTCCTGGATGACAGCACCACCCTATTCGACTCACGAGTGATTGTCGAGTACCTGGACAATGTCGCTCCGAACAACAAACTGATGCCCAACCAGAATCGTGAGCGCATTGAAGTCAAGCGCTGGGAGGCGCTGGCTGACGGCGTCTGTGATGCGGCCGCGCTGACCTTCCTCGAAAAAAAGCGCCCGCCCGCTCAGCAAGCTGCTGACTGGATCAAGCGCCAGGAAGACAAGATCGGCCGCAGCCTGGAGTTCATGGCCGAAGAACTGGGTGACAAAAGCTTCTGCATGGGCATGCATTTTTCGCTCGCCGACGTCGCCGTGGGCTGCGCGCTTGGCTATCTGATCCTGCGTTTCCCCGAGATCCACTGGCAGGAACAGCACGCCAACCTTGCCCGCCTCTACGGCAAACTGATGACACGCTCCGCCTTCGCCGAAACCGTGCCGCACGACTGATCAGGATTGCCCGAGCGCGCCCCCGGCCGGCGTTGCGCTTGAGCAAACAGCAACTGCCATCACACCGCGCACGGCACAGTTCAGCCCTAGCGGCCGCTCCCTGGCGGTGAGGCGATGGCGTCGGCATTGATTCCCTGGCCGCTAACCTCGACTGCATCCGCCTTGCCGTCTTCCTGTAACAAGGCCTCTTCCGCACGTCGATTGAGAACGATGATACTGATCCGGCGATTGATCGAGCTGAGCGGATCGTTCTTGTCGAAGAGTACGGTGGACGACAGGCCGACGACGCGCAACACCTTGTGCTCATCCATGCCACCGGCAATCAGCTCGCGCCGCGAAGCGTTGGCGCGATTGGCCGACAACTCCCAGTTCGAGAAACCCTTGGCACCGCCACCGAACTGAGCGGCGTCGGTATGCCCCGACAGACTCAGCTTGTTCGGCACGGCATTCAGCGCCTTGCCAATTTCATGCAGAATGGTACGCGTATAGCTCTTCAGGTCGGCGCTACTGGTATCGAACATCGGGCGATTCTGCTCGTCGACGATCTGGATGCGCAAACCTTCGCTGGTAATATCGATCAACAACTGGTTCTTGAACTGCCTGAGCGCCGGATTGCTTTCAATCAGCTTTTCGATATTCTGCTTGAGTTCCCCCAGCATCAGCGTCTCGCGCTCTTCGAAGACCTTGCGCGCATGCTCGGCGTTGGTCTCCTTGAGGTTGATGGTCTTGCTCTGAGCCTCGATATCGCCTCTCTTGACCTGCCCGGCGGTGCGCGTCAGGTCCTTGCCACCACCCTTGAGGACACTCGAACTGTCGCCGGTGCCCGACCCTCCCTGCGAAGCAATCTTCAGCGGGTTCTGGAAATAGTCGGCGATCCCCTGCAGATCACCGCTGGCCGTCGAGCCGAGCAGCCACATCAGCAGAAAGAAAGCCATCATCGCCGTCACGAAGTCGGCGTAGGCAATCTTCCAGGCGCCCCCGTGGTGCGCCGCTGCCACCTTCTTGATACGCTTGATGACGATTGGGCGTACGTCTTCGCTCATTCAGCGCCTCCCCTGAGTCGCATCCGCATCGCCTATTTGCCTTTGCGATTCTTGAGTTCGTCTTCGAGTTCGCCAAACGTCGGACGCACCCCGGAGGCCAGGGTCTTGCGACCGAATTCGACGGCCACCTGTGGCGCATAGCCGGACATCGACGCCAGCAGGACGACCTTGATCACCTGATAGATCTTCGCGCCGTCCTGGGCCTTCTGTTCGAGCAGGCTGGCCACCGGCGAGACGAAGCCGTAAGCGATGAGAATACCGAGGAAGGTGCCGACCAGCGCACCACCGATCATTTTTCCCAGCACCGCCGGCGGCTCGCCGACCGAGCCCATGACGTTCACCACGCCCATCACGGCAACGATGATACCGAAGGCCGGTACCGCGTCGGCAATCTTGGAGACGACATGTGCCGGCGTCTCGGCCTCGTGATGGTGGGTGTCGATTTCGATATCCATCAAATTCTCGATCTCGATGGCGTTGAGGTTGCCGCCGACCATCATGCGCAAATAGTCGGTAATGAACTCCATCACGTGATGATCGTTGGCAAGCACCGGGTACTTGCTGAATATCGGGCTGTCGTGCGGGTTCTCGACGTCGTTCTCGATCGACATCAGCCCTTCCTTGCGCACCTTTGCCAAGACCTCGAAGAGCATCGCCAGCAGGTCGACGTACAGCGCCTTGGTGAACTTCGAGCCCTTGAAGATTCCCGGCAAGGCAGCAATCGTCGACTTGATGATTTTCAATTCGTTACTGGCGACGAAGCCACCAATGGTCAAACCAACGATGGCAATGTATTCCATCGGCACCCACAGCGCCGCCAGGCTGCCGTGAACCGCGTAGGTGCCCAGTGCTGCCACCAGAATGATTACGTAGCCAACAATCAGAAACATCCGCCCCCCCTTGTCATCGCGCCCAAGGCGCGTGTCGCTGACTTAACACAGCATTGTCGCGCATTGTATAGCCAGATGGCACACTGCAGGCACAGGCCAAACGGCAAGGCAGCGCCTCTTCGGCAAAAGATTGTGCTCTTTCGAGCCCCGCTTGCCGGGCCGCCTCCCCAGCACGCGACCCGCGACCGCCACTTGCCCTGCGGCAGAGGCCAGAGCCATCGCCACAGGCGATGCCCTGCCGGCCCGAATCATATAAACTTGCGGCGTCATCGAACGCAGCGGGGACTCCGAGAAATGTATTTCTGCAGCCAATGCGGCGAAGCGGTCAGCCTGTCGATTCCGGAGGGCGACAACCTCCCCCGGCACGTATGCGAAAGCTGCGGCACGATCCATTACCAAAATCCGAAGCTGGTGATCGGTTGTATCGCCGAATGGCAGGAACAAATCCTCCTGTGCCGGCGTTCGATCGCCCCACGCTACGGCTTGTGGACGCTACCTGCCGGCTTCATGGAGAACGGTGAAACGACCCGCCAGGGCGCGCTGCGCGAAACACTCGAAGAAGCCTGCGCACGCGTCGAGCTTGGCGAACTGTTCTCGCTGGTCAACATCCCGCACATCAACCAGGTGCACCTCTTCTACCGTGCCCGCCTGCTCGATACCGGCTTCGCAGCCGGATTGGAAACCCTGGAAACAGCGCTCTTCGCCGAAACAGAGATCCCGTGGCAGGAACTCGCTTTCCAGAGCGTCACGCTCTGCTTGCGGGCCTATTTTGCCGACCGTAAGGCAGGCCAATTCGTGCTCCACGAAGAAGAGTTGCGGCCAGCGGCGGCACACGCCTGAGCCCGCACACGCGCCGATGAGCACCGGCGGCAGTGGCGCGCGCGTCCTTGCCGCCGCCAGCGCCGTCGGCGCCTACGCTCGCCGCCCGCCGAAAATGGCGATCAGGCGTTGCGGCCTAAGTCTTGTTCCGCTGTTCGCCCTGACGCATTTTCTTGTGGAAGTAATACGGGAACCAGACCGACATGCCGAGGAGGAAGACAATCACGAAAACGCTGAACAGACCGTAATCACTCGAAAACAACAGATCCCAAGCCATTCCTTACCTTTCTTTATCAACTGAAATTTTTTCGTCAGCAGGCAGTACTCGGGCCGAGGGTATCAGCCGCAGCGCAGGCTGTTTGTCACTCTCCCAGTCACCCGCCAACAGCCACTCCTGCTGTTCATCTTCAAGGACAAGATGCCAGCGACCATGGATCGGCAGCAGCTTGGCGCCATAGACGCCACCCCCTTCGGAGCGCATTGAAACGCTCTGATCGAAACCCGGCCGCGTCGGGTGCGTAATGCGCAAGCTGAGCGTGGCCGGCAATGGCGTCCCCTCCTTGGCGCGCAGCAGAACGCGAATGCGATCGCGATCCCCGCCGAGAATCAGCTCCGCTTCGAGTCCCAACTCGGCCGCACGCAGGTGACGCTCGCTGCGTTGATTGATCGCCAGTCCCTGCTTGTAGTAATCGTCGGCTACCAGGCCATCATTGCTGATCACTGCCAGATAGGCGGTCGCCACACCAGCGACAATGACCACCGCCGGCCCGAGCATGATCAGCCAGGGCCAGGGCTCGCGGTACCATGGGCCGCTATCGGTCGCGCGCCTACTCTTCATGGCATGAAAAAGCTTGCTTTTTCGCGAACCGAGAGCTTGTCGTCGCTCTCGGAACGAACCTCGAAGAAGATTTCATTGGAGCCCTTTTTCCCAGCCCCTGGCTCGACCCGTGCCGAGAGGGAAACGGTCTGCGACGAAGCGGCCGGAAGATCAACAAGGCGCTCGCCAACGATATCGATACCGTCCATGCCGCTGACCGTGATCGCATAGCGGTGCGGCACTTCGGCGGTATTCGAAATACGCAGCGTGAACACGTTCTCGATACGCCCGTCGGTGGCCTCGCGTGACAGGCTCGAACGATCACGCAGCACGTCCAGCTTCAGCGGCACGCGCTGGCTGAGGCTCCACACGGCAGCGAGGATGATGGCCAACAGGATGCCGCTATAGAGCAGCGTTCTGAAACGCCACAGGTGCCCGATGATCTCCCGCGCCGTGTAGTGTTTGGCCAGGGCGTTCTCGGTCGAATAGCGAATCAGACCGCGTGGCGAACCGACTTTGTCCATCACCTGATCGCAGGCATCGATACAGGCCGCACAGGCAATGCACTCGAGCTGTAGACCATTGCGAATATCGATACCGGTTGGGCAAACCTGAACGCAGATGCTGCAGTCCACACAGTCACCCAGTGGCGGCGCATCGGCAGCCCCTTTCTTCTTGCGCAGCCCGCGTGGCTCGCCGCGCTCAGGGTCGTAAGTAATGATCAGGGTGTCGGAGTCAAACATCACGCCCTGGAAGCGTGCGTACGGGCACATGTACTTGCAAACCTGCTCGCGGAGAAAACCGGCCATCATGTACAGGAAAAAGGCATAGAAGAAAACCCAAAAGGCCTCCCATGGCCCGATCCGGAACGACACCAATTCGGCGAGCAACTCCTTGATCGGCGTGAAATATCCGACGAAGGTAATCCCCGTCCATAGCGCAACCAACAGCCACAGCGCATGCTTGACGAACTTGAGCCGGAACTTGCGCGCATTCATCGGCTGCGCGTCGAGCTTCATTCGCGCCGGACGTTCGCCCTCGATCTTGCGTTCGATCCACATCAGTATTTCGGTGTACACGGTCTGCGGGCAGGCGTAGCCGCAGAACAGGCGCCCCCCCACGGCGGTGACCAGGAACAGTCCGTAGGCCGAAATCACCAGCAGGATCGCCAGATAGATGACATCCTGCGGCCAGAAGACCATGCCGAAAATGTAAAACTTGCGTTCGATGATATGGAAAAGTACCGCCTGGCGGCCGTTCCATTCGAACCAGCACAAACCGTAGAACAAGGCCTGGGTAAAAAACACCATCACCCAGCGCCAGTTGTTGAACAGCCCCGTCACGGTACGGGCATACACCGTTTTGTGCTTCTCGTACAAACCTTCGACGTTGATGGGAATTGCCTTGGCCTGTCTGCTGGCCGCCTCATTCATGATCTTAGCTCCGATCAATTTCAGAATTACACCAAACGCTAATATACAGATTGGCGTCCGAAGTGGGTTTGATATGTATCAGCGACAGGAGCGATTCGGGAGCAGCACATGTTCCAAGCCTTTTCGTCAAGCCGCCGACGACTCGTCAACGGCCGTTTGGCTCGCTTACTGCTGGACGCCACGCAGTTCGCCGAGACGCTTGGCAACCAGAAGCGACCACTTGTCGAAGGCATTCTTGGCGTACGACCAGGCCTGGAAAGAGTTCAGGTAGCCGCTGGCCCAGGTCTGTGCTGCGCCGACAGCGCTCCCGTCGACGTCTGCCGCGTACTTGCGTCCGATCTCGGTATCGCGGCATTCGGCGACGATAGTGCCCGACCCGCCATCGCGGAACTGCATCTCCATGCCCGTCTCGCCCATGTAGGGGGTGGAACCGGCCGGCCGGCCAGTGGCGGCACCGGAGCCCGCTTCAACGACGAAACCGTAGGGAATCAGCGTCCCGGCGACGCTATCGGTCACCTTGGTGGGTACCAGGTCAGTGAGCGCGATGCGCATGACCAGCACCCCTGGTCCAGCCTGAGCGACCACCTGCATCTGCGGCTTCAAGGCCTTGACCAGCGAAGCGTGGAAGTAGTCGGTCAGCGTCTTGAGGTCACTTGGATCGATGGTCTGCGGCTCGCTCTGGTCCTTCGGCGCGACGAGCGACACCACGATGCGCGAAATCAGCACCTTGTCGTACTTTTTGGCGTCGAGTTTCGGATCTCGCCAGCATTCGGCTCCCTCAGCTCCCGGGGCTGGCGTCAGGCGCGCGTAATCGGACAAGAAACCGCTGTGCGTCATGCGCGTCTTGTCACTGGCGGTGACCGTTGCGCCACTGCCCATCACAGCGGTGTCGCTCGCGCAGCCGGCGAGGAGAAGGACGGCAGCAAGCGTGGTAAGGGTTGCGGATTTTTTCATGAGGGTCCCTGAAGACAGTTGAATTTGAGGAACTGGCTTTGCCAGCGCTGCGCTTGCCGCTTCCAGGAGGACGCTGGCAAAGGATCGCGCAGCAAGAAAAAAGAGCGGCCAAGCGGCCGCTCTCGCTCAGACTGAACGCCCGTGCTACTTGCTTTCGCCACCCTTGCCCAGGCTCATCACATAGGCGGCCAGGACATGCACCTTGGCGTCACCGAGAAACGCCTGCCAGGCGGGCATCTGGTTGGTGCGCCCCTTGGCAATGGTCTCGATGATAGTCGCCTCCGAACCACCGTACAACCAGACTTTGTCGGTCAGATTGGGCGCCCCCAGCGCAGCCATTCCTTTTGCATCCGCCCCATGGCAGCCCGAGCAGCCGACGCTGTTGAAAGCTTCCTGGCCCTTGGCGGCGCGCAAAGAATCGGCAGGCAAACCTGAAAGTGAGCGCACGTAGTTGGCGAGATCCTTGATCGTGTCGGCGCCCACTTGAGCGTGTGCAGGCATGACCCCCATCCGACCAGCACTGATCGTTTCAGCGATCTGGGCCGGATCGCTGCCCCACTGCCAATCGTTGTCAGCGAGATTCGGGAAACCTTTCCCGCCGCGTGCGTCGGCACCATGGCACTGCATGCAGTAGGTCAGATACAAGCGTTTGCCGGTTTCGACGCCTTCCTTGTCGGCGGCCAGGGCCGGCAGATCCATGGCCAGGTACTTGTCGTACAGCGGCTTGGTTTCGGCATCCGCTTTCGCCACCTCCTTCTCGTACTGCCCACTCGACGACCAACCCAGTACGCCCTGGAAACTGCCGAGCGTCGGATAGAGAACACAGTAAACCAGCGAGAAGACCACGGTAATGTGGAACAACCACATCCACCACTTCGGCAGCGGGTTGTTGTACTCCTCGAGGGTCTCGTCCCAGACATGACCGGTGGTATGCGCCTGATCGCTAACCGGTGTGATGTTTTGCGACCAGAGCACGACGCTACAGGCAATGATGCTGATCGCCGTCAGGAGAATAACGTACCAGTTCCAGAACTGATTCACAAAATCGCTCATGATGCTTTCCTTTGTCCGTTGCGATCCAGGCCGAGCTCGGCCCAATCCGCTTCCTCATCGATGAACGGCAGCATGGCCGCTTCCTCGAAGCGCTTCTTGTTACTTTTAACGCCGTAGGCCCACCACACCACTCCCAGGAAGGTGAGCAGCGAAACGACTGTGACGATGGCTCGTAGATCATTGATATCCATGAGTTACTTCGCGTCCTTCAGTTCGAGGCCCATGCCCTGCAGATAGGCGATGATGGCGTCGAGTTCACTCTTGCCTTCGAGCTGTGCCTTGGCGCCGGCGATCTCCTCGTCGCTGTAGGGAACGCCGACCTTGCGCAACTGGCGCATCTTGGTCTCGATCAGCGCCGCATCGGCAGGATTGCCCTCCAGGAAAGCGAAGGCCGGCATGTTCGACTCGGGAACCACGTCGCGTGGATTGATCAGGTGCGCGCGATGCCACTCGTCCGAATAGCGACCACCAACCCGATGCAGGTCCGGGCCGGTACGCTTCGATCCCCACTGGAAGGGATGATCGTAGACAAACTCACCGGCGACCGAATAGTGGCCATAGCGCTCGGTCTCAGCCCGGAACGGACGAATCATCTGCGAGTGGCAAAGGAAGCAACCCTCACGGACATAGACATCACGCCCGGTCAGGCGCAGTGGATCGTAGGGCTTGAGCCCGGCCACCGGCTCGGTGGTCGACTTCTGAAAGAAGAGCGGCACAATTTCGACCAAGCCACCGACGCTGACCACCAGAATGGTCAGCACCACCATCAGCCAGACATTGCGTTCAATACTGTCATGCGTGAATTTCATTTCATTCCTCTCTCTTAGGCGTGCTGGGCAGCTGGTTGCAGGACCAGCGCATCGTCCACCGTGCGCCCGCCAGCCATCGTCTTGACCATGTTGTAGGCCATGATCAGCATGCCGGAAAGGAAGAGAACGCCACCGACGAAGCGGATCGCCCAGAACGGATACGAGGCCTTGACCGATTCAACAAAGCTGTAGGTCAGGGTACCGTCCGCGTTAACCGCCCGCCACATCAGCCCCTGCATGACGCCGGCAATCCACATCGAAGCGATGTAGAGCACCACACCGATCGTTGCCACCCAGAAATGCACCGTGATCAGTTTGACGCTGAACATTTCCGGCTTGCCGAAGAGGCGCGGCAGCAGGTAATACATCGAGCCGATGGAGATCATCGCCACCCAGCCAAGCGCACCGGAGTGCACGTGCCCGACCGTCCAGTCGGTGTAGTGCGAGAGCGCATTGACCGTCTTGATGGCCATCATCGGACCCTCGAAAGTCGACATGCCGTAGAAGGACAGCGAGGTGATCAGGAACTTGAGGATCGGATCGTCACGCAGTTTGTGCCAGGCACCGGAAAGGGTCATCACGCCATTGATCATGCCTCCCCAGGAGGGTGCCAGCAGAATCAACGAAAACACCATACCCACCGATTGCGTCCAGTCCGGAAGTGCCGTGTAGTGCAGATGGTGCGGGCCGGCCCACATGTAGGTGAAGATCAGCGCCCAGAAGTGCACCACTGACAGACGGTAGGAGTACACCGGGCGACCGGCCTGCTTGGGGACAAAGTAGTACATCATGCCGAGGAAGCCGGCGGTCAGGAAGAAACCCACCGCGTTGTGGCCATACCACCACTGCACCATCGCGTCCTGCACGCCGGCATAGGCCGAGTAGGACTTGGTCAGGGAAACCGGGATAGCGGCGCTATTGACGATGTGCAGCAGCGCAACGGCGAGGATGAAGCCGCCGTAGAACCAGTTGGCGACGTAGATATGGGTCACCTTGCGCTTGGCGATGGTGCCGAAGAACACGACAGCATAGGAAACCCAGACCACCGCGATCAGGATATCAATCGGCCATTCAAGCTCGGCATACTCCTTGCCCTGGGTCATCCCCAGCGGCAGCGTGATGGCCGCCAGAACGATCACCGCCTGCCAGCCCCAGAAAGTAAAAGCAGCCAGGCCGTCCGAAAAAATTCGCGTATGGCAGGTGCGTTGTACGACGTAATACGAGGTAGCGAAAAGTGCGCTGCCGCCAAACGCAAAGATCACCGCGTTGGTGTGCAGCGGACGCAGGCGACCGAAATGCAGAAAGCCCAGATTAAGGTCAGGCCAGACCAGCTGCGCGGCAATGATCACCCCGACCAGCATTCCGACAATACCCCAAATGACGGTCATCACGGCAAACTGCCGCACCACCTTGTAGTTGTATGTTGACTGAGTTTCCGACATGGACTCACCTCGTTTATGACTGTAAAGCGGTTCTCACCGCCCCGTACACCGCAATGCCCACTATCACCCCATGGACACCGGCTTTGCGGATGCTATTTTAACCTCTTGCGGCGCAACTTGACACCCGTCAAACAGCCGCCAAACGATCATCGACGTCGAATGGGCAAAAAAAGGGTGCGCCGAGACGCACCCCAACCCCAACCGAGAAACCGCCTTTCACATCCCGCAACGCACAATGCCAGCGTGTTGGCGACACCCAATGCTGACAATTATCGTAGGCGCAACGGTATTTGTTTTGATGTGCGTCAAGAGTGCTGGCGATCGGCGGTCCGGGAATTCGCTCAGCTTGGCCCGCGCCGGTCTTCGGTCGGCGCTGGATCGGCGCCCTTCTCCAGTGGACTTGTGACCCGGTCGTCGTCCATCAAAACGCGGTAGGCCGGGCCCTCGAGGTCGTCGAACTGACCGTTGCGCAGCGACCACCAGAAGGCGATGCCGATCAGGAAGACCAGGACAATCGAGATCGGAATCAGCAGGTATAGCGTTTCCATCAGCCCTCATCTCCCGCCGACTTGCCGCAAGCGCATGGAATTGAGCACCACCAGCAGCGAACTTCCCGACATGCCGATACCGGCCATCCACGGAGTGATGTAACCGCCCATCGCCAGTGGCAGGGCGACCACGTTGTAAGCGAAAGACCATAACAGATTCTGCCGTATCACCGCCAGCGAGCGGCGTGCGACAAATACGCCACGCCGCAGGTGATCCAGATTTTCGGAGAGCAGGACCAGGTCGGCCTGCGTGCGCGCCAACTGCGCGCCGCCGCCCATGGCCACCGAAACCTGCGCCTGGGCCAGCACCGGCGCATCGTTGACGCCATCGCCGATCATTGCCACCACCGCTCCACTGTCCTGCAATTGGCGAACAAAATCCTGCTTCGCCTGCGGCGACGCACCCGCCACCACCTCATGGATGGCCAGAGCCTGCGCCACGCGCCACACCGCCGGAGCCGCGTCGCCACTCAGCAGAATTACCTGCCGCCCCTGCCCCTGCAAGGCGGCGACCAGAGCCGCGGCTTCCGGCCGCGGCTCGTCGCCGACACGAAACAGCGCCATCCAGCCGCTCTCGTCACCGAGAGCAACGACGGTATCACCGCTGGCCAGCACGGCCTCGGCCGCCGCCGGCAGCGGCTCGCCGTGCAAGGTGAGAACATAGCCGGGTTGGCCGAGGCGTACGCGGCGGCCAGCGTGCCGGGCCGTGATCCCCTGACCCGGCTCGTTGCACAGCGCGTCGACCAGCGGCAGCACCTGGCCATTGCTTGCGGCGCGCAAAGCGGCAGCAATCGGGTGTTCGGACGCCTGCTCCAGCGCCGCCGCCAGAGCCAGGCAATGCGCCGGCGTCACCTGCTCGTTCAAGGGCACGACTTCAAGCAGGCGCATACGCCCACTGGTCAGCGTGCCGGTCTTGTCGAACACGAAATGGCTGGCCCGGGCGAGGGTTTCGACGGCGTGGCTACGCGTCACCAGCAGGCCTGCCCGGGCCATCGCTCCGCTGGCCACGCTCAGGGCCACCGGCGTCGCCAGCGACAAGGCGCAGGGACAGGTAACCACCAGCACCGACACCGTGATCCACAGCGCCTGTGCAGGATCGATGGTCCACCAGACGACGGCGACCGCGGCCGCCAGGGCGAGCAGGCTGATGATGAAGCGACCGGCAATGCGATCGGCCAGTTCGACGATGTGCGGCTTCTCGGCCGCCGCCCGCTCCATTAACCGGATGATCGCCGATAGGCGCGTCGCCTCGCCGACGTGCACCACCTCGACCAGCAAAGGGCTCTCGATATTCACCGCGCCACCGGTCACCGCCAGCCCTGGTTCCTTTCTCACCGGTGCGCTTTCGCCGGTGAGCAGGGCCTCGTCGCTACTGCTCGCCCCTTCGAGCACCCGCCCGTCGGCCGGAATCGTCTCGCCGGGCCGGACCAGCACGACATCGCCGGGATGCAGGTCGGCGACCATCACCTGCTCGACCTCGCGGCTCTGCGGATAAGCGGCAAGGCGGCCGGCCACGGCCGGCATCAGCTTGGCCAGCGCCTCGGTGATGCTGACCGCGCGTTGCCGCGCGCTCATCTCCAGGAAACGCCCGGTGAGCAGGAAAAAGACGAACATCGTCACCGAGTCGAAGTAAACCTCGCCGCTCGCCGTCAGAGTGGCCCAGACGCTGGCCGCAAAAGCTGCGCCAACGCCGAGGGCAACCGGGAGATCCATGCCGACCCGGCGCAGGCGCAGATCGCGCCAGGAATTACGGAAGAACGGTGCCGCCGAATAGAAGACCACCGGCGTGGTCAGCAGCAGGCTCGCCCAGCGCAGCAGCAACTCGATGTCCGGCGTCATTTCGCCATCGCCGGCCAGGTACAGTGGCACGGCGTACATCATCACCTGCATCATGCCGAAACCGGCGACGAACAGCCGCCACAGCGCGCGCCGCCGCTCTTTTCCGGCCAGCTCCTCACTCTTCGCCGGATCGTAGGGATGGGCGTGATAGCCAATGGCGGCGATCGCCGCCAGAATGGCGGAGAGCTTGATGCGCTGCTCGTCCCAGCGAATTCGGGCACGCCGCGTGGCGTAGTTGATGTCCACCGCGGTGACCCCGGCGAGCCGCGAAAGATGCTGCTCGTTGAGCCAGATGCACGCCGAGCAGGTGATCCCTTCGAGAATCAACGACGCCTCCCGTTCGCTGCCGCCGGCAGCGCCTTCGCGGCCAGCTTCGCCAGCGGCCGGAAGAACGCGCACGAAGCTCTTCTGGAAATCCGGGTGATCAAAGACCTGCAGGCCGGCGACCAGCGCCGGCAGCGCCTCGCGTGGCGCATTCGGCAGCTGGTCACGGTTATGATAATAGTCGGCCAGCCCATTGGCGACGATCGCCTGCGCCACCGCCTGGCAGCCGCCACAGCACATGGCACGCGGCTGACCGTCGATGCCTACTTCAAGATCGACGCCAGCCGGCACCGGCTGACCGCAATGGTAGCAATTGCTGTTGTTCATCACTGCCAGGGAGAAAGAAAACGGGAAAGAGCAGCGCCCGGCGCCCGCATGCAGCGCCGGCTTGCGGCTCCGCTGAGCCCTTGCGCTGAGCGAGCGCAGACGCGAAACTGTCGGCATCTTACTGCCAATCGCGCCGCAACACGGACAACAGCCGGCCGGCAAAGGCTCCGCGCAAGCAGCGGACGATGCGTCCACTCTGGCCTGGAAAGCGCCGTCAGACAGCCCGCACTGGCCCGCGGAACACGGTCGAGCGCTGTTCGATAGCCGCTGACGGCGCAGGAAACTGGTTATAATCGCACGTTTTTTCGGCCTCCCCTGCCCCCGATGCTCGTCTATCGAGGTTATTCCCGGAAAGCACACAGCGCCACTGTATTGACCATCGGCAACTTCGATGGCGTACACCTGGGCCATCGCGCGCTGCTCGCCCGCCTGACGGCGACTGCGGCCAACGCCGGCCTGCCGGCTGCCGTGCTCACTTTCGAGCCGCACCCGCGCGAGTTCTTCGCGCCGCAAGCAGCGCCCTCGCGCCTGTCCACGCTGCGCGAAAAACTCGAACTGCTCGCCGACGACGGCGTCGACCTGAGCTATGTCTGCCACTTCAACGCCGCCTTCGCCGCTTTGACGGCCGAAGTGTTCATCAAGCAGGTGCTGGTCGACGCGCTGCGCGTCCGCCATCTGATCGTCGGCGACGACTTCCGTTTTGGCGCCCGACGCAGTGGCGATTTCGCCTTGCTGCGCGCGGCCGGCGCCCGCCTCGGTTTTCAGGTCGAAGCCATGCACAGCGTCACTCTCGAAGGCGAACGCGCATCCAGTTCGGCGGTTCGCGATGCGCTCCAGGACGGGCGCCTGGAGCACGCCGCGCGCCTGCTCGGCCGCCCCTATGCGATCGACGGACGCGTGGTGCGGGGTGAACAGCTCGGCCGGCAGTTGGGCTTCGCTACCGCCAACATCCGCATCAAGCACCAGAAACCGCCGCTGCAAGGCGTCTTCGCCGTCGAGGTCAGCGGTCTGCCCGGCGGCCCGCAGCGCGGCGCCGCCAACCTTGGCTACCGCCCGAGCGCCAACCAGGTGACGCGACCGCTGCTCGAAGTACACCTTTTCGACTTCTGCGCCGACATCTACGGCGCGCACCTGAGCGTGCGTTTCCTGCACAAGCTGCGCGACGAAATGAAATTCCCCGACTTCAACGCCCTGAAGGCGCAAATCGCCGCCGACGTCGAAGCCACGAAAGCCTATTTCCAGTTCCGAGACCCGCCATGGCTGACTACAAGCAAACCCTCAACCTGACCGACACGCCGTTTCCGATGCGTGGCAATCTCCCCAGCCGCGAGCCACAGTGGGTCGCCGCCTGGCAGGAGAGCAAGCTCTACGAACGCATCCGTACGGCCGCGCAGGGACGGCCACGTTTCGTCCTGCACGATGGCCCGCCCTACGCCAACGGCGACATTCACATCGGTCATGCGGTCAACAAGATTCTCAAGGACATCATCGTCCGCGCCAAGACCCTGGCCGGTTTCGACGCCCCCTACGTTCCGGGCTGGGATTGCCACGGCCTGCCGATCGAGCATCAGATCGAATTGCTGCACGGCAAACACGTGCCGGCCGACCAGGTGCGTGCGCTTTGCCGCGCCTTTGCCGCCGAGCAGATCGAGCGTCAGAAGAAAGACTTCATCCGCCTTGGCATTCTCGGCGAGTGGGACAATCCCTACCTGACGATGGACTTCAAGACCGAGGCCGACGAAATCCGCGCTCTCGGCGCGATTCTTGAAAAAGGCTACCTCTACCAGGGCCTCAAGCCGGTCAACTGGTGCCTCGACTGTGGCTCGGCGCTGGCCGAAGCGGAAGTCGAATACGAAGACAAGAGCTCGGCGGCGATCGATGTTGCTTTCGAAGTGCATGCCAATCACGCCGACAAGGTAGCCAGGGCCTTCGGCCTGAGCCACCTGCGTGGCCCCGCCTTTGCCGTCATCTGGACGACCACCCCGTGGACCCTGCCGGCCAACGAGGCGGTCAGCGCCCACCCGGACTTCGAGTACCAGTTGATCGACACCCCGAAAGGTGCGCTGATCCTGGTTCGCGAACTCGCCGACGCCTGCCTGCAGCGCTATGCCCTGACCGGCAAGGTGCTCGGTTCCGCCAGGGGCGCGGCACTCGAGCAGGTCCTCCTCCGCCACCCCTTCCAGGCCCGTGACGTAGCGATCGTCTGCGGCCGCCACGTGACCGTCGAAGCCGGCACCGGCCTGGTGCACACCGCGCCGGCGCACGGCACCGACGACTACCTGATCGGCAAGGTCTATGGCCTGCCGGTGAACAACCCGGTCGGCGACGACGGCCGCTTCGTGGCCGGCACGCCGCCGCTGGCAGTCGGCGAACTGGTCGGCAAGAGCGTCTGGGAGGCCAACCCGCTGGTCCTCGAACAACTCGCCGGCAGCGGCCACCTGCTCTGCTCGGAGAAGATCCAGCACAGTTACCCGCACTGCTGGCGCCACAAGACGCCGATCATTTTCCGCGCCACGACGCAGTGGTTCGTCGGTATGGAACAGCGAGCGCGGACGCCAGGCGACGACTCGCCGGCGGCGGGCCAGCCACAGCTCGCCCACAACGACGAGGAAGCGAGCCTGCGTTGGTGCGCCGAACGCGCCGTCGACGAAACGCAGTTCTTCCCGAGTTGGGGTCGCGCCCGCCTCGAAGCAATGATCAAGACGCGCCCCGACTGGTGTGTTTCACGACAGCGCAACTGGGGCGTTCCGATCCCCTTCTTCCTGCATCGCGAGACCGGCGCAGCGCATCCGCGCACCGCCGAGCTCGTCGAAGCCGTCGCCCAGCGCGTCGAAAAAGCCGGCATCGAAGCCTGGTTCGCGCTCGAAGCGCAGGAACTGCTCGGCGCCGAAGCCGCGCAGTATCGCAAGATGAGCGACACCCTCGACGTCTGGTTCGACTCCGGTGCCACCCACTCGAGCGTCCTGCGCGGATCGCATCGCACGCAGCTGAGCTACCCCGCCGACCTCTATCTCGAAGGCTCCGATCAGCATCGTGGCTGGTTCCAGAGCTCGCTGCTGATCGGCTGCGCCATGGACGGCCGCGCGCCCTACAAGGCCTTGTTGACGCACGGCTTCGTGGTCGACGGCAAGGGCCTGAAAATGTCCAAGTCGAAAGGCAACGTGATTGCCCCGCAGAAAATCGCCGATACTCTGGGCACCGAGATTCTCCGCCTGTGGGTCGCGGCCACCGACTACTCGGGTGAACTGTCGATCTCCGACGAGATTCTCAAGCGCGTCGTCGAATCCTACCGGCGCATCCGCAACACCCTGCGCTTCCTGCTCGCCAACACCGCCGACTTCGACCCCAGGCGCGACCTGCTGGAGGTTGAGCAGTGGCTGGAGATCGACCGCTACGCACTGGCCATGACGCGCGAAATGCAGGCGCAATGCGAAGCCGACTACGCGCGCTTCGAGTTCCATCACGTCGTCCAGTCGTTGCAGACTTTCTGCTCCGAAGATCTCGGCGGCTTTTATCTCGACATCCTCAAGGACCGTCTCTACACCACGGCCGCCGGATCACCCGCGCGGCGCGCGGCGCAAAGTGCCCTGTGGCACATCCTGCAAAGCTTCGTCAAATTGATGGCGCCGATCCTCTCCTTCACCGCCGAAGAGATCTGGCAGCTGCAGACCGGCGACACGGCGCAGTCGGTGATGCTGCACACCTGGCAAGCGCTACCGGAACCGGCAGACGAGGCGGAATTGCTCGGCAAGTGGCGCAAAATCCGCGCCTATCGCGCCGAGGTCATGCGTGCGCTCGAAGAGCTGCGCATCGCCGGCAAGATCGGCTCCTCGCTGCAAGCCGAGGTGCGCCTGCACTGCGCTGGCGAAAAGCACAGCATCCTCGCCTCGCTCGGCGACGACCTGCGCTTCGTATTGATCTGTTCGCAGGCGACGGTGATCGAGGTGCTCGACAGCGCTGCCGAGCAGTTGCTCTGCGCGCCCCTGGTGGCGGCCAAGTGCGAGCGTTGCTGGCACGTCCGCGACGACGTCGGCAGCCAAGCGACTCGGCCCGGCCTCTGCGGCCGCTGCGTCAGCAACCTCGACGGTGAGGGTGAAAGCCGTGCCTTCGCGTAATATCGAGCGCTGGCTATGGCTAGCCGGGGTCATCGTCCTCCTTGACCAGCTCAGCAAGTGGCTGGTCCTGGCCTGGCTACAGCCCGGCGATTCGATCTACGTCACCCCCTTCTTCAACTGGGTGCTGACCTTCAACGCCGGCGCCGCGTTCAGCTTCCTCTCCGATGCCGGCGGCTGGCAGCGCTGGTTCTTCACCGCGCTGGCGCTGGCCATCTCGGCCTGGATCGTCAGCCTCCTGCCGCGTCATAGCGGTGAATTCACCATCTCGCTGGCGCTTACCCTGATCCTCGGCGGTGCGCTCGGCAACGTCATCGATCGCCTGCGCTTCGGCGCGGTGGTCGACTTCATTCAATGGCACGCCGCCGGATTCTACTGGCCGGCCTTCAACATCGCCGACGCGGCAATCAGCGTCGGCGCGGTGTTGATGATCATCGACCAGTTGTTCGGCACGCACAACAGCGACGCGACGCCTGGCCAGGCCACAAGGTCGCACCGCGGCGAACGGCATTGAGCCACGACCCTGACCGCGGCGCGGCCGCCAGCAAACGAGGAAGCGCATGAAGCCCACTCCAAGCACTCCAAGCACTCCAAGCACGCCAAGCACTCCCGCCTCCCCCGCCTCTCCGGAAAGCGCTCCGATCGTCGGCCGCGACAGCTACCTGACGCTGCACTACAGTCTTTCCGACGTGGACAACACCGACTACGTGAGCACTTTCGATCTCTCTCCGGCGACCCTGCAGATGGGCAGCGGTCAGCTCGCCGAGACGCTCGAGGCTTGCCTGATGGGCATGGCCGCTGGCGAACGCCGGGTCTTCGAACTGGCGGCGGAAGACGCTTTCGGCCCCCACAATCCACGCCTGATCGAACGTATCGCACGCAGCGCGCTGCCGCCGGAGGTCGAACTCAAGGTCAACTCGCTGATCGAGTTCAGCTCGCCCGACGGCGCCGGCGACTTTGCCGGCTTCCTGCGCGAACTGACCGAGAGCAGCGCGACCTTCGACTTCAACCATCCGCTGGCCGGCAAGGCGGTGCGCTTCGAAGTCCACATCATCGCCGTCATGTGAGGCCCAGCATGCAGATCATTCTCGCCAATCCCCGCGGCTTCTGCGCCGGCGTGGACCGAGCCATCGCCATCGTCGAGCGGGCGCTCGAAAAGTTCGGCGCGCCGATCTATGTTCGCCATGAAGTGGTCCATAACAAGTTCGTCTGCGACGATCTACGCCGCAAAGGCGCCGTTTTCATCGACGAGCTGGCCGACGTGCCCAGCGGCGGCACGGTCATTTTCAGCGCTCATGGCGTCTCCAAAGCGGTTCGCGAGGAGGCGGCAGGGCGTGGCCTGAAGGTTTTCGACGCCACCTGTCCGCTGGTCACCAAGGTGCACCTGGAAGTTGCCCGGATGCGCAACGAAGACCGCGAGATCATCATGATTGGCCACAAGGGACATCCCGAAGTCGAAGGCACGATGGGACAAAGCGGTGACGGCATGTACCTTGTCGAAACCGTCGCCGACGCCCGCCAACTGCAAGTTAAAACCCCTGCCCAACTGGCCTACGTCACGCAGACCACGCTCTCGATCGACGACGCCGCGCAGGTCATCGCCGCCCTGCGGGAGCGCTTCCCGGCGATCATCGGCCCGAAGAAGGACGACATCTGCTATGCCACGCAAAACCGCCAGGACGCCGTCAAGCAACTGGCCCGGGAAAGCGACGTGGTGATCGTCGTCGGTAGTGAGTCGAGTTCCAACTCCAACCGCCTGCGCGAAGTGGCGGAACTGATCGGCAGCCGCGCCTACCTGGTAGACCAGGCCGATCAGATCGACCCCGCCTGGCTCAGCGGCGCCAACCGCGTCGGCGTCACCGCTGGCGCCTCGGCACCCGAAGTGCTGGTGCAAAACGTCGTCGATCGGCTCGCCGCGGGTGATCGCAGCAAGCTCGAACAACTCGACGGTGCCGAAGAAAACGTCACCTTTGCGCTGCCCCGCGAGTTGCAGGGCTGAGCCCACGGCGATCGCTGGCGTGACTGCTGCCAGGATCGCCAGCGTCGAAGCCGACCTCGAAGCGGCTCTCGCTGCTTACCGCGACTCCCTGAATTTCACCCGGGCGAAAGCGCAAGCGGGAAAAAGCGGCGACCGCCGCCTCGTCATACGCGGGTGGCAGATTGCTGCTTGCCACTTCGACGCGGTCGACCGCCCCATCCGCCGCCAGGAAGACGCGTAGCACCACCTTGCCGCCGCGCAGCGCATGGCCTGCGCTGTCATCGGGCGGCTCGATCGCGGGCTCGTCCAGCGGCACGGCGGCGACGGTCAGTTCAGAGCGACGAAAATACCACAGGCCCGCTGACAGCTCTGCTGGCAAGGGCTGCACCAGGTAGGGCGGCATAGACGCGGCCAGCAGGCGCTGACCACGCGCCGCAAGCCTCTCGGCAGACAGCGGTGGCGGTGACGGCGGCGGCGCCTTGCTGGCGTCGGCACTCGCTCCGGATTCGCTGCCTGCGCTGCCTGCGCTGCCTGCCCCGCTTCCAGGCGCTGCGCCGGCTGCACGAACCTCCTCTGCTGCCCTGCCCGCAGGCGCCTCGCTTGCCGGCTGCGGCCCTTCCCGTCCCGGCTCTTGCAGTGGCGCAAGAAGGACGGCGCTGATCGCCGTCGCTGCACGCCCCGCCGCCGGCGGCGATGCCACGTCAGCCGCCGCGCCGACTACGCAGCGCAGGGCCGCCAGCCCGCCCAGATGCAAGGCCAGGGATAGGCCCAGCGCCAGGCCCAGCCGCTGCCATTTTGGCCACCACCCCGCCAGGCTGTCCGAGAAGACCGATGTCAAGAAATCCACTGTCCGAAAGAGAATGCCGAAACCGGCAGCAGCTGGATTCTAGGCGCCCGAGTCAATGCCGGTCGCGCCACTCGTCCGCTACCAGGCACCGTATGTCACCCCGGATTGGCGCCTCAGCCCGCCTCGACTATGATGGCAGCAGTTGCCTTTGCGCCGTGCCCGCCCAAGCTTGCCGCCCTTGAGGAAAGAAAACGCTGTGAAAAGACACGCTGGCTTCACCCTGATCGAGATCATGATGGTGGTCATCATCATCGGCATCCTGGCGGCCATCGCCGTTCCCAGTTACAGCGATTACCTGATCCGCTCCCGCATCACCCAGGCCACCGCCGGGCTTTCCGAGAAGCGGGTACGCATGGAGCAGTTCTTTCAGGACAATCACCTCTACTTTCAGGCGGATCCGGCGATCAGTGCACCCGCCTGCGCCGACGACACCACCGCCAGCCAATACTTCAACTTCACCTGCCCGACCCTCACCGCCACCACCTACACCCTGACCGCCACCGGCAAGAGTTCAATGAGCGGCTTCACTTACACCCTCGACCAGGCCAACGTGAGAAGCAGCACCATTGCCAGCCCGGCACCATCCGGCTGGGTACATGCACTGACTGCCTGCTGGATCACCAACAAGGGAGGTGGCTGTTGAACGGCATGCGTGGCTTCAGCCTGATCGAACTGATCGTCGGCATGGCCATCCTCGGCATCCTGATGAGCCTCGGCATTCCGGCGTTCAGCGACTGGATGCGCAACGCCAGGGTGCGTACGACAGCCGAATCGGTACTGAACGGCCTGCAGTTGGCCAGGGCCGAGGCGGTGCGACGCAACACCACGGTTGGTTTGTACCTAGTTGACACGACCACCAGCGCTTGCGCGCTGAGCACTGCAGGCCCCAACTGGATCGTCAGTGTCGATTCGCCTGTCGGGCAGTGTGACGTGGCCCCCTCCGATACCCTGGCGCCACGCATCATTCAGTTGCGCGGCGGAACCGAAAGCGGCGGCGCGGCGACAACGGTGGCGGCGGGGCAAGCGGCGATCGTTTTCAATGGCCTTGGTCGCCCCACGCCCTTGCCTGACGTCGTCCTCATCACCATCAGTTTCACCGACGCAGCGGGTGCCGCCTGCGTGGATGCTGGCGGAGCGGTGCGCTGCCTACGTGCCGAGATCTCGGTCGGCGGCCAGATACGCATGTGCGATCCGGCATTAACCGCTGGCGACGCGCAGGGGTGCATATGAACGAGCACTCCAAACTCGCCGAGGGGCAGGCAGGCGTCATGCTGCTGGAGGCGCTAATCGCGATCCTCATCTTCTCGCTGGGCATCCTTTCGCTGGTCGCCCTGCAGGCCACCGCGATCCAGCTCACTGGCGACGCCAAATACCGTACCGATGCCACGCTGCTGGCCAACCGATTGATCGGACAGATGTGGGTGAGTGATGGCGACCTGAACGCGTTCGCAACCGGTGGTGCAGCATACGACGCATGGCTGGCCGACGTATCAGGCCCTGAAGGTCTGCCAGGCGTTGTCGCGGCTGCGGACGACGTCATCTCGACCCTGCCGACGGTGACCGTTGGCGCTGCAGGGGTGGTTGAGATCACCCTTTTCTGGCGCACGCCGGAGATGGCAGCGGCTGAAGCCGGCCACCGTCACGTCGTGGTCTCACAGATCGTCAGGAATCCCTGAACGCCATGAAATTACACTCAACTCTTCCGCCGGCAATGCCAGAGCACCACCGCGGCTTCACCCTGGTTGAAGTGATGGTCGCCATGGTCATCGGCATGCTCGGCCTGATCATCATGATGCAGGTCTTCTCCGCGGCCGAAGGCCAGCGGCGAGCCACGACCGGCAGCGGCGATGCGCAAAGCAATGGCGCCATGGCGCTCTATGCGCTGCAGCGCGATATCCGTCAGGGCGGTTACGGCTTCAACGCCGTCAACACCTTCGGCTGCCCGCTCGCCCTCCCGGCGCCGGCCAGTCGCACCTTGGCGCAGCTGGCGCCAGTGATCATCAATCCGCCGACCGCAGACGTTCCGGCCGGCGATGCCAACACGGACACCTTGCTGATCGCCTATGGCAACAACGAAGGCCCGCCTGAGGGCGATGTGATCACAGCGGTCAACGGCTCTCTACTCGCGGTAGCGGCGGCGACAAATTACCGTACGGGGCAGCAAGTCATCGCGGCACCGTCTGCCCCCACCGCAGGCTGCGCCCTCACTTTGACAGACGTTAGCGCGCCACCTACGCCACCCAATGTGCCGGTCCGCGACGCGACCGGAGCAGTCGATGGCGGCACGCTGTTCAACCTCGGCGCCAACCCGCGATTCCTGGCCTACGCCATTCGTGGCGGCAACCTGACGGTCTGTGACTATCTCGCTTTCGACTGCAGCTCAGCCGCCAACTACATCGCCATTGCCAACAACATCGTCAGCCTGCGCGCGCAGTATGGACACGCCTCGACGGACGTCAGCGGGGTCGATGTCTGGGATCAACAAACGCCACCACTTACCACTGACCCTCCCATCGCAGCTCCAACCACTGCAACAGAGTTTGCCTGTCTCTGGGCGAGAACCTCGGCGCTACGGATCGCCATCGTCGCTCGCAACAGCCAGCTGGAACGTGACCAGATCACCGCCGTTGCACCGCTCTGGGCGGGTAGCGCGGGCGCAGCGCTCACTCTGAGTGGGCGCGCAAATTGGCAGAACTACCGCTACAAAGTCTTCGAAACCATCATCCCGATTCGCAACCTGCCCTGGATGGGAACATGTACCTAAGGCCAGCTCTCCACCGCCGCCAAGCCCTCGCCGGTCACCTGCGCAGCAGCCAGCGCGGTGTCGTCCTGCTCGTCGCGCTGATCATCCTGGTCGCCCTGACCCTGTCCGGAGTGGCGCTCATTCGCTCGGTGGATACCGCCAACCTGATTGCCGGCAACCAGTCTTTTCATCAGTCGGCCGTACATGCCGCCGAGAGGAGCACGGAAGTCGCCATCAGCTGGCTGGAGTCGAATAACGCCCTCGGCGACCGTGACCTTTTCGACAACAACGCCGCTGCCGGCTACCTAGCATCACGGCCGCCTGACGGCAGCGGCGACCCCAGCGCCGACGAGTCCTGGGACGCGTTCTGGTTCAGAGTGTTGAGAGCGCAATCTGTTGTCGCCCCACCTTCTGCTCCGACCTGCCCGACTGACGACAACGCCGATGCAGCCTGCAACAACGTGCGTTACGTCATTCAACGGCTATGTGCAACAACCGGCGCGCCACACGTCGCCAACTGCGCCAAGCAACCCGCCTCGATCAGCAGCGGTGGCAGCTTCGGCGCTGGCGGCGTCTCGCCGCTGACCAACAATCAGGTGTATTACCGGATCACCACGCGCATTGCCGGACCACGCAATACTCTCGCCTTCATCCAGACGATCGTTGCGCTATAGGTCCACAGAGGATTTGACCAGGAGTTCGCCATGGAAACCATCAAACACATGAACCGATCGAGCGCGTTGTTCGCGTTGATCGCCTCGCTCCTCGTCGCCACCAGCGTCCACGCGGCCCCGACGCAACTGGCCGCTTCGCCCCTCTCCGGCGCCTCGTCGGTGGCGATAGAGCCAAACATCCTCTTCGTGCTCGACGACTCGGGAAGCATGGACTGGGATTACCTGCCCGACTGGGCAGGGCTGAGCTCGCAACTGAACCAGACGCACAACCCACGCTTCAACGGCATCGCCTACAACCCGGCGGTCACCTATTCTCCACCCAGGTATTTCCAGGCCGACGGCACAGCCGACACCACCACCTACCCCAGCCAGACCACATGGACCGCGGTCAAGGACGACGGTTACGGCGTACAGAGTGCCGGCATCAGCAACCTGATCGGCAACGCCTATTACTTCACGACCGTCGCCGGCGAATACTGTACCAACCAGAGCATGAAGAACTGTGGCACCGACCCGACAGCGGTCCCTGCCTATCTGCGCTGGTGCAAGACGGCGGCCGACGCAGTGGCAGCGGCCCCTGCCGATGGAGCCTGCCAGGCGACCGAGGTCGACCCCAGCCCGCCGCCGCCGGCCGTCGCCGCCAATATTCCCTTCAATTTCCCGCGCATGCCGGCGCCGCGCACCAGCACGATCACCATCAGCGGCAGCAGCAGCACGTCGATCAGCAGCATCAAGGTCGACACCAAGGAGATCCTGTCGGTGGCGATCGCTGCCAGTAGCTCGCCGGCGGCGCTGGCCAGCGCCATCGAGGCCAGTATCAATGCCTGTACGTACGGGCTGGCTGGCGACTGCACGATCGTCGGCTACAACGCCGTCGCCACGGCCTCCGGGTCTGATTACACGATCACCATCAGCGCCCCCGCCGTGCCGACATCCGCACCGGTGCTCACCCAGATTGGGTCAATGGCCGGGACGCCAAGCGCTTTTGCCCGCCCGGCGAGCAACCTCGCTCCGGGCGAGAATCTGTTGACCGTGATCACCTCTACCACGACCGCCTACCCCAAGGCAGTCACCCGCAGCGACTGTGCCGCCAGCGAGTGCACGTATAGCGAGGAAATGACCAACTACGCCAACTGGTGGGCCTATTACCGGACGCGCATGCAGGCCATGAAAACAGCGACCAGCCTGTCTTTCGAGCCGATCAACAGCAGCTTCCGCGTCGGCTACATGACCATCAACAACAATACGACGACCGACTTCCAGAACATCGACTCATTCAACCCCGCCCAGAAGAAGGCCTGGTATGACAAACTGTTTGCCGCTTATCCCAAGAAAGACGCGCTGACGCCCTTGCGCGTCGCCTTGTCGAACGCCGGGCGCCTCTACGCCGGCCGGCTGAACGAGCTGACGTTCAACGGCGTCACCGTCGTCGACCCCGTCCAGCATTACTGCCAGCAGAACGTCACCATTCTGTCGACCGACGGCTACTGGAACGAGGGTGCCGGTTTCCAATGGAACGGCGTCACCGCCGTCGGCGACCAGGACGGCCCGGGACTCGAAGTTCGCCCGCAACTCGACGGCGGCGCCCCGCAGCAGTGGAAGACCACGTCGCAGACCACCAAGACCGAAACGCCAACCTTGCCGACCCTGCGGCAAAAGACAACGGAGCAGGAGCAGAGCCAGGCGGCGCTGGTCGAAATCACCACCTTCACGCAGGAGCAGACGCGGACGTCGCAGCTTCAGAGCCAGGACCCGCAGTGGCAAAGCAAGACTTCGCAACTTCAGATCAGCACCTTCACTCAAAAACAGATTAGTACGCTGACCCAGTTGCAGCAACAGACTGCCACCCTGCAAAAGAAGATCTTGACGCTGCAGGGGCGGACGGCCAACCTGCAGACGAGAAGCAAGACGCAGGACGAGGAGAGCACCTCGCAGCTACAAAGCCAGGCGGCGCTGCTACAGAGCAAGACCTACCAGTTACAGCAGAAGCTGATCCAGGTCCAGCAAAGAACCTCGAGCAACGGCGGCACGACGTGGACCGGCTGGAGCGATGTCGCTGCGTGTTCGCCGGTGAAAAGCGGAGCCAACCGCGTCGATTGCCAGACATTGGCCCCGTCGCCCTGGAACAGCGTGTCAAGCTGCACGAAAGTGGACGGCGGTGAAACGGGTACCGGGGGGGAATACGACCCCAAGATCTACACCACCGATTCGCAATGCCAGTACACTTCGCCAGCGTGGGTCGACGCCGACTCCTGCACGCCGCTTGCACCGTCCCCGGGTCCTACCAGCTACACCGTCGGCACGGCGGTCGAATGCCAGAAGACCTGGCCGAACCCCTGGATCAACGCCTCGTCATGCACGAAATCAGACACTATGGAGTGCCAGTACACGCCATGGACCGGCTATTCCAAGGTCGACTCGTGCACGCCCCAGGCCCAATCCAGCGGGTCGCCCTACACGGTTGCGGTTGCAATTCAATGCAGGACGAGCAGCTGGACGGACTGGGCCGACACCACGGCGAGCTGCACCAAGTCGGCAACGGTCGACTGCCAGTACGGCGACTGGACCAGCTACGTCGATGATCCTACCTGTGTTGTGGCCAATAAATCGACTGCCTCACCCTATACGGTCACGAAGGCCAAGCAGTGCAAGATGACTGACGGCGGCTGGAAAACCGTAGCGGCCGGTTTGACGTGCACCGAAGCGAGTTCCGGTGCGACGGAAACGCAGTGCCGATACAACGACTGGACCGACTGGAAGGATGTCGCTACGTGCACGGCCGTGGCGCCGTCTCCCGGACCGACCTACAGCGTCAGGACGGCAAGAAACTGCCAGACCGTCTGGACCGCCGCCAAAGATACGCCAACTTGCGTTCCGACGGCAACCACGGTGTGCACGACGGTGTGGACCGCGTTCGCCAACACCTCGTCCTGCACCAAGGACGACACGACAAACTGCCAATATACGCCCTGGACCGGCTGGAGCAATACCGCCTCATGCACCCCGCTGGCGCAATCGACCGGGCCAACAACATACACTGTCGGAACCGCTACCGAATGCCAGACGACGTGGCCCAACCCCTGGGTCGATGCTGGCTCGTGCACCGCTTCGGACACCAGGAAATGCCAGTACGAAGACTGGAGCGGCTGGAGCCCTACTGACGGCTGCACGGCAGTAGCGCGAGCCGACGACTACAGCGTTGGCCTGGCCAGAGAGTGCGGCACCGACTGGACGCCCTGGAGCACAACCGCCAGCTGCGACCCAAGGGCCCCCGATACGAAATGCCAGACGACATGGCCAAACCCCTGGGTTGACTGGACGGACGCGAGCGCCTGTGCGGCAAACGAAACTCTGAAATGTCAAACCGTTCCGGTCATCGCCGAGTGGACCGATGATCCCTTGTGCACGGCAGGCCGCGTCGCCGGACTGACCACCTATTGCCAGAACGTCGTCCCGCCGCCCGCCAAGTCCTTCGTGGCCACCGTCGACGACTGCAAGGCGGGAACGTTCGACGGTGTGATAACCAGTTGCGACACGGTAACGACCGGGCCGATCGACGACGACTCGTGTGTCGAGGCAGCAGCCAGCAAGGACAACGACTGGCTGACGACGAAGTGCCCCACGGTCGCCCTCGGCCCAACCAGCGACACCCTCGCTGACGTCGCCCAATACTACTGGAAGACGGATTTGCGCGATCCCTTGCAGCTTCCCGATCGCTGCACCGGTGGTCCAATCGTCAGCGGCGACTTCACCACTTACAACGACGTCTGCGTCAACGACGACACGAACCCGCGGCAATTCATGAACACCTATACGCTCGGTCTGGGCGCTTCCGGCCTGATGCAATACCAGGCCGATTACCTGACCGCGAGCAGCGGGGATTTTAACAGCCTCAAACTGGGCGTCACCGCTGACCCGGCCACCGGCCTGTGTCCATGGCAGAAAGCGGGCGAATGCAACTGGCCGAAACCGGAAAGCGACTCGCAGACCAATATCGACGACCTCTGGCACGCCGCCGTCAATGGCCGGGGCACCTACTTCAGCGCTTCCGACCCCGCTTCGCTGGCAACCGGCATCAGTGGCGCACTGTCCAGCGTCCGCGACAAGGCCGGTGCGCTGGCAGCGGTGACGGTCACCAGCCCGAACCTGGTGGCCGGCAGCGAGAACAGCCTCTTCGAGGTCTCGTTCAAAGCCGGAGAGTGGTCGGGTGACGTCGTCAAACGGACCATCAACGCAAGTACCGGCGTTCTGTCGGACCCGGTCTGGGCGGCACAGGCACTACTCGACGCCAAGGTCTCGGCGGGCACCCATACGGCACGCACAATCTACACTTACGATACGGCTCCCGACTCGACGAACAAGCTCAGGGATTTCCAGTGGGGCAATTTGAGCGCAGCCGAACAGGCCTACTTCGAGTTGCCGGCGATCAAGCCGCTGTCGCACTTCTGCGACGTCGGCACGATCTGCCTCACCTCCGAGACGCAAGGAAACGCCGACGGCGAACCGCTGCTCAACTTTGTGCGCGGTGACAAGACCAACGAAGGCCCGCTGGTAAACCTCGGCGCCTACTATCGCCAGCGAGCGCATCTGCTTGGCGACATCGCCGGCTCTGAAGCAGTCTATGTCCAGGGCTCGCCGTGGAATTATGCCGACTTGCAGTACGGCGCCTTCAAGAGCGCCAACCTGAGCAGAGCCGGCCGAGTCTACGTCGCCGCCAACGACGGCATGCTGCACGCCATCGACGCGGCGACCGGCGAGGAAGCGTGGGCGTATGTACCAACGCTGGTGATGCCCAAGCTCTACAAGCTTGCCGACAAGAACTATGCACTCCCCGGACGGCATCAGTTCCTGGTCGATGGCACGCCCGTCGCTGCTGACATCTGCATCAGCGACTGCGCGACCACATCGGCCGTCTGGAAGACCATCCTCGTTGGTGGCCTGAACCACGGTGGGCGCGGCTACTACGCACTGGACGTCACCGATCCCGCGGCCCCCAAGGGCTTGTGGGAGTTTACTGACGACAATCTGGGCTACACCTACGGCAACCCGGTGATCACCAAGCTCAAGAATGGCACCTGGGTGGTAATTGTCGCCTCGGGCTACAACAACGTCGTCCCAGGCGACGGGGAGGGACGACTGTTCATTCTCAACGCCACTTCCGGGGCCGTCATTCGCACGATCAGCACCGAAGTCGGTGATGCCAGCACCCCGAGCGGTCTGGCGCGGATTGCCGGCTGGGCAAACTTCCCGGACAACAACAACACCACGCAGCGCGTCTACGGCGGCGACCTGCGTGGCAACCTGTGGCGTTTCGACATCAACGGCGATATTCCCGTCACCGTTGAGCCGCCGGTCTACGAGGCGCAGCGGCTGGCGAAGCTTGTTGATGCCGATGGTGTCGCGCAGCCGATCACCAGCAAACCCGAACTTGGCAAGGTCGGCAGCCATCCGGTGGTGTTTGTGGGCACCGGCCAACTGCTCGGCTCGGATGACCTGGTGACGGCGCAGCAACAATCGCTCTACGCGATCAAGGACCGCCTCACCGTCACTGACCTCACAGCAGACCCGCCTGTATATGGTGATTACGGAAGCCCACGGCAGCCGTTGTCGCCGCCACAGGAAACCCCTCCGCCCGGCGACTTCGTCAAGCAGACGCTGACCAGCGTGTTGTGCCCGGACAGCACGACCCTCTACTGCACGGTCACCAGCTCGGATTTCGCCGTTGATTTCAACAGCAACGACGGCTGGTATGTCGACTTCCCAGTCCTTGGCGAAAGGATCAACACCGACCTGCGCCTGCAGCTCGGCACGCTGGCGTTCAACACCAATACGCCAACCACAGGCGCCTGCGTTCCGGTCGGCGTCAGCTACGCCTACTTCCTCGACTACCGGAGCGGTGGTGCTGTCGAAGGAACGGACGGGCTGGTCGGCACCAAACTGGGCGACTTCCTGAGTACCTCGCCAAGCGTCATCCGCCTCGAGGACGGCACGATCAGGGAATTGATCCGGACCGACACCCCGGATACGATCAGTGCGCCGGTTCCGACCGCGCCGACGCCGCTCGATACACGCCGCGTTTCCTGGCGGGAGCTGGTTACCGAGTAGCCCGCCCGCGCAGCACCAGAAGGCCGCGAAAGCGGCCTTCTGCTTGATTTTCCCCGCCAAGCCCAGCGGCCAAAACGCCAAGCGGGTGATCGCGCCCTATCAAGGGCCACGCCGCGCGCGCAATCGCCTGCGCGTGCACCGCTCACTCGGCGGCGCTCTTCCGGCGTGCTGTCCATGGACCGCCCCTCAAAACGCCGACACCGAGGCCTGTCATTCGCTACAATCGCCGACTGTGAGAGCGGGCTCGCCGCAACCAGCCGCAACACGCGGCGAACCGGCCGTCTGACTCTGCTTCGCCAATCGCAATCGATGTCGCTGCGATCGCTGCCGCCATTGCCCGCCGCCCGCCGCTACCCGTTTGCTCGCCCGACCCAGACGGGACCGCATAAACACTCAAGGACTCTTGCCATGAAACGCCACCAGACTCTCCAGGACCTCTCGCGCGAGCACCATAGTGCGCTCAAGCTGGCGCTCGGCGCCCGCCGTGCGGCCACTTCGGGCGATGCCGGGAAAATCGCCGCGGCAATCGCGAGTTGCGCCGACGTTTTTGCCGCGGAGCTCGAACCTCATTTCAGGATTGAAGAATCCAGCCTGCTGCCGGCCATGGCCCAGGCCGGCGAAGAGGCCCTGGTTGCGCGCACGCTGCGCGAGCATGCCGAGCTACGTACCCTCCTCGGCCGTGTGCTGGATGCCGATGCCGATGCCACCACCCTGCTCAGTTTCGCCGACCTGCTGTCGGCACACGTACGCTTCGAGGAACGAGAACTGTTCGAAGTTGCCCAGCAGCGTCTTGTGCCGCAAGCTTGACCCAGCGCCGCCGGCCCAGGTTTTCGCCAAGCATCCGTTCCTCGCCGCGACTTTCTTCGCGGTCCAGGCCTGGCAAGCCAGCCATCGTTCATTTTGGCTGCTTGCGACTTCCCCAGCAGGATCCTCATGGCCACACTTCTGATCGTCGACGACACCCCCGCAAGCCTGTCGCTGCTGAGCGACCTTCTCAGCCCGCTGCATCGGGTGCGCACCGTCGACTCGGGGCCGCGCGCCTTGCAGGCAGCAGCCAGCCAGCCGCGGCCCGATCTGATCCTCCTCGACCTCGTGATGCCGGAGATGGACGGCTACCAGGTACTCGGCCACTTGTTGGCCGACCCGGCCAGCGCCGACATCCCGGTGATCTTCGTCAGCGCGCTCGATTGTAGCGATGACGAGGAGCGCGGCCTGGCACTGGGTGCAGCCGACTGCATCAGCAAACCGTTCCGGCCGGCGATCGTCCTGGCGCGGGTCAAGGCGCAGCTCGAACTGAAAGCAGCCCGTGACCTGCTGGTACGCGATCACCACTGCAAGCTGCAGCGTGAGATCGACCGGCGGATGGCCGAAAATCGCCAGATCCAGGATGTCAGCATCCGCGCACTGGGGCGACTGGCGGAAATTCGTGACCCTGAGACAGGGAATCATTTGCGCCGCACGCAAGCCTACGTCCGCACGCTGGCCATGGAGCTAAGTTCGCACCCGCGCTTCGCAGCTTTCCTGACGGCACACAACATCGAGGTGCTGGTCAAGTCGGCGCCGCTGCACGACATCGGCAAGGTCGGCATTGCGGACCACATCCTGCGCAAGCCCGGCAAGCTGACCGCGGAGGAATGGGTCGAAATGAAAAAGCATAGCCTCCTTGGCGCGCAGGCCATCGAACAGGCCGACAAGGACGCCGAACGACCTCTCGAATTCCTCAGCATGGCCAGGGAAATCGCCCACTATCACCACGAAAAATGGGATGGCTCGGGCTACCCGGAAGGCCTCGCTGGCGACGCGATTCCGATTTCGGCACGGCTGATGGCCCTCGCCGACGTCTTTGATGCCTTGCTCGCGCAACGCGTCTACAAGGCGGGGCTACCGGTCGAAGACGCGCTGCGGATCATTCGCGAAGGGCGCGGCAGCCACTTCGACCCGGATGTCGTCGACGCCTTTTTTTCCCGCCAGGACGAGTTCCTCGCCATCGCCGCCCGGCACGCTGACGGCGACGCCCGCCGGGCCGATGAGCGAACACCTTCGCCAACACAGACTCCGAGCCGCGCAGAAAATAGCAGCTGAGCCCTTGCCAAGCGCTCGCAAAGCACAAGCCGTGCCGTGTATCTTCCCGGTTTCCATTAGAATCGATCCTTTGCCGACTCAGGCCGCCCTCCGGAGAATGCCTCATGACCTTGCAGAGCAAGCCCAACACCGACGACGTTCGCATCCGGGAAATCAAGGAGCTGGTCCCGCCAGCGCACGTTTTTCGCGAATTTCCGGTCGGCGTTCGCGCTGCAACGACCACCTATGAAGCGCGCCAGAACATCCATCGCATCCTGCACGGCGCCGACAATCGCCTGCTGGTAGTGATCGGGCCGTGTTCGATTCACGATGTCGATTCGGCCATCGAATACGCCACGCGACTGCAGAAGGAAGTGCCGCATTTCGAGGACGATCTGCTGATCATGATGCGCGTCTATTTCGAGAAGCCGCGCACGACCGTCGGCTGGAAGGGCTTGATCAACGACCCGCGTCTCGACAATAGTTTCCGGATCAACGAAGGCCTCCGCCTGGCACGCGGCTTGCTGTTGCAGATCAATGATATAGGCCTGCCCTGCGCGACCGAATTCCTGGATACCATCACCCCGCAATACACCGCCGACCTGATTGCCTGGGGAGCGATCGGGGCGCGCACCACCGAATCACAGGTGCATCGTGAACTGGCCTCCGGCCTGTCCTGCCCGGTCGGCTTCAAGAACGGCACTGACGGCAATATCCGCATCGCCATCGACGCCATTCGCGCCGCGCAGTCGCCACACCACTTCCTCTCGGTGACCAAGGCCGGCCATTCGGCGATCGTATCGACCTCCGGCAACGAGGACTGTCACGTCATCCTGCGCGGCGGCAAGGAACCAAACCACGATGCCGCACACGTCGACGCCGCGTGCAAGGAAATTGCCGCCGCCGGACTCGCCGCGCGGCTGATGATCGACGCCTCGCACGCCAACAGCGAGAAGCGCTTCAAGCAACAGATCGAGGTCGCCAGGACGACCGCCAGGCAGGTAACGGCCGGCGACGAACGGATCATCGGCGTGATGATCGAATCACACCTGGTGGAAGGACGCCAGGATCTGGTGCCCGGCCAGCAGCTCGAATACGGCAAGAGCGTCACCGACGCCTGCCTGGGCTGGGAAGACTCGCTGCTGGTGCTGGAGTTGCTCGCCAAGAGCGTCCGTGAGCGCCGCCTGGTCGAAGCCGCCGCGTAAGGTTTGGCATCCGAGAGGCGGCAAGGCGGGGCCTGCCGCCGCCAGCAGCAAGCGCGCAGCGACGGGGCCGTAGTAAGCCGGGGCGACACCAGGCCGGGACGACAAACAGCGGGGCGGCCGCTTTCGCGGCCGCCCCGCCGGTGGGAACAGCTTTCCGTCAGCAGCGCGCGAGCGCGCGCGTCGCTCAGCGGAGCTTGATCTCCTTGTAGATCACGTGCTTGCGGACCTTGGGATCGTACTTCTTGATCTCCATCTTGCCCGGCATGGTGCGCTTGTTCTTGGTCGTGGTGTAAAAGTGGCCGGTTCCGGCGGTCGACTCAAGCTTGATCTTGTCACGCATAGCTGCTCTCCTGGTCAGATCTCGCCGCGCGCACGCAGGTCTGCGAGCACAACGTCGATACCGTTCTTGTCAATGGTGCGCAAACCGGCGTTCGATAAGCGCAAGCGCAGCCAACGGCTTTCGCTCTCGATCCAGAAGCGGCGATACTGCAAATTCGGAAGGAAGCGGCGCTTCGTTCTATTGTTGGCATGGGAAACATTGTTCCCCACCATCGGGCCTTTGCCCGTGACTTGGCAAACACGCGCCATGATTGTCGCTCCAATTGTCTGAGGGAAGAAAACCCGCGATTCTAGCGCAGGCAAGGGTCTACTTCAAGCGTTTTGGCCCACTCGTCCAAGCTGCTGTCGTCGCAAGCTACAACAAGCCGCGCTCGGCAAACGAGAGTGGCGGCGATTGCCCGGCAACGATGAAATGATCGAGCACCCGCACCTCGATCAGCGCCAACACCTGTTTCAGCTCGCTGGTCAGCAGTTCGTCAGCGCGCGAGGGTTCGGCAACCCCCGACGGATGATTGTGCGCCAGCACCACCGCCGCCGCATTATGCCGCAGCGCGTGCTTGAGCACCTCGCGCGGATAGACGCTGGTTTGCGTCAAGGTGCCGCGAAACAGTTCTTCGGTGGCAATCAGGCGATTCTGGGCGTCCAGCCACAGGGCCAGAAAGACCTCATGCTGCAAGCTGGCCAGATGCAGCCGCAAATAGTCGCGCACCCCGCCGGGAGAAGCGAAAGTCAGCCCCTCCTCCTTCAGCTCTTCGCCGAGCGCCCGCCGCGCCATTTCCAGCACCGCCTGCAACTGCGCATACTTCGCCGGCCCCATCCCCGGCACCGCAGAAAAATCGGCCAGGCTGGTCGCAAACATGCGGTTCAGCCCACCAAATCCGCCAATCAACTCGCGCGCCAGATCCACCGCGCTTTTTCCCTTGCTGCCGACGCGCAAGAAAATCGCCAGCAATTCAGCATCCGATAGGGAAGCGGCACCGCGCGCCAGCAGGCGCTCACGTGGTCGCTCGTCTTCAGGCCAGTCGCGAATTGCCATGTCGACACCTCAAGGAAAAGCCTCGGTCAGGCATATTACCCACAGCACAGCCGCTGGTACAGGCGATTTCGCTGCCGATACAGCACCTTGGCACACCTAGGGCCGGCTTATCGCTTATCGGACGGGGAATCGCGCGCCTACAAACGCCGGCGAGAAGCCCCTCGCGCGACATTCGGAGCCCGTTCGACCCCTGGCGCTTGATTGTCTCCGAGGTTCAACTGGGCGGCATCACGGCGTGCACGCTGCTGCGCTCGTTCATGCGCCCCAACCAGGCCTCGATGCTCGGCGCCGCGGCAAGCAGGGCCAGGCCTTCCGGGGTCGCGCGCAGGTAGGTCACTACCGGCAGGACGTGCAAATCGGCGAGGCTCACGGTCGCACCACCGAAGTAGTTTGCCTCGCCCAGCAAGCGCCCGATCTCTTTGAGGAACAACGCCGCCCGCGGCTTGGCCGCCTCGATTTCGGCTTCGTCGGTCTGGCCACCGAGTGCCGGCACCAGGACACGGGGAATGAAAATATGAGTGATCGACGCCGGGTAGCCGTAGCTTTCAACGATGCCCATCACCTGATTGACCCGGCTGCGGCCAACGGGCGTCGCGGGCATCAAGGCCGGTCCCGGAAACACCTCGTCGATATAGCGCATGATCGCCGCTGCCTCGTAGATCGAATGGCCGTCGTGTTCGAAGGCGGGCATTTTTCCCCAGGGATGGCGGGCCAGATGCGCCTCTTCCAGATGCTGACCCTTGACCAGATCCACGGCGACCAGCGTGTGCGCTACGCCCTTTTCCTCCAGGGCCAGGCGAACGGAACGAACGTAGGTGCTGATGGCATCACCGTAAACGAGAGTTTGGCTCATGACTTGTCTCCTATGGGTTTGTTCCAGTGAGTTTGTACAGGACGAGCCTCGACTGAAGTCGGCCGTACGAGCACCATTCTGCCCGCTGATCGCCGCTTTTGCACTCGGGAAATAGCGCTGCTGCTTGCTCCCACGCGCTGCTGCCGTTGGGCGGGATGTGCAAAGCGACCCGAAAAAAACTCCCGGAAAGCACCGCCGAGCGGATCGCCGCTGCGGTCGGCAAGCGTGCTCGCCAGCCGCTGCCAAGCCACCGCGCCGATTGACGGCAGTGACCGGAAGCCGGGATACTCGCTTCGGCGCGGCCAAATTCCTGACCCCTCAGCGCCCACCCGCCCGCCCGTCCAGCCGACAGCGACGGCCGACGATCTCCGACAACGAACGAGCGAGGCAGCAAATGGCACCGGCAGAACTTACCTTGGGCGATGCTTCGCTGATCACGGCCACCTTCCTGTTTACCGACATTGAAGGCTCGACCAACCTCTGGGAAACCGAATCGCAGGCCATGCGCGTCGCCCTGCAGCGCCACAACGCGCTGCTTTCGGCGGCCATCGAGCGCCACCACGGCTATGTCTTCAAGACCGTTGGCGATGCTTTCTGCGTCACTTTCGACGATGCCAGCGAGGCGCTGCACGCCGCCTGCCAGATCCAGGCCAGCCTCGCCGCCACGCGCTGGCCGACGAAGTCAGCGCTGCGCGTACGCGTCGCGCTGCACACCGGCCCGGCGTACCTGAGCAGCGGCGACTACTTCGGAACGACGGTCAACCGCTGCGCGCGCGTGCTGGCGGTCACGCTTGGCGGACAGACACTGCTCACTTCGCCGACCGAAGCCCTGGTGCGCGAATCCTTGCCGGCGGAAACCAGCCTGCGCGATACCGGCATGCTGCGCCTGCGCGACCTGCCGCACCCGATACACGTCTTCCAGCTGATTCACCCCGGGCTGTCGCCGAGCTTGTGCGAGCTGGGCGCCACCGCGGACGGACACAAGCTGACCACGGAACCGATGGCCCGTTTCCGCCCCGTCGACCTCTACGAAGTCCCGACGCTGCCGGCGATCGTCGTGCAGGCACTCAAGGTCCTGCAGAATCCGAACAGCGATGCCCGCGCCGTCGAGCGAGTGATCGTCAATGATCCAGCGATCTCGGCCAAGATCCTGCGCGTCGCCAACTCCGCTTTCTTTGGCTTCTCGCGGCGCATCAGCACCATTTCCGAAGCGGTGCGGGTGCTCGGTTTCACCAATGTTCAGGGAATGATCTTCTCGGTTGGCGCCTTCGATTCCTTCCGCACCGAGCGCCTGAACCTGACCGAGTTCTGGAAGCATTCGATCGCCACCGCCGCCGCCGCACGCTTCCTTTCCCCACACCTCGAGTGCTCGGCCGACGAAGCGTTCATGGCCGGCATCCTGCACGACATCGGCAAGCTGATTTTCGCCATCCAGGCCGAACCTGCCTACCATCAAGTACTCGAGCTGCGGCGCGGCGCGGCAGCGATGAGCAGTCTCGAAGCCGAGCGAACGCTGTTCGAATTCACTCATCCGGAGGTCGGCGAGATGGTCGCCGAGCGCTGGGCTCTGCCAGCGCGCTACATCGCCGCCATCGCCCACCATCACGACCCGCAAGCGGCTGGCGAGGAGCGCGCTTTCTGCGCCCTGATCGGACTGGCCGACCAGGCCGCCTACGCCGCACTGGGTGGCGCGACGCCGCCACCAGCGGAACATGACCGCCAGCGAGCCGCCCTGCTCGAGCTCCTGGCCTTGCGCCCACGGCACTGGGACGAGTGCCTGCAACACCTGCACGACGCGCACACCGACATCAACGGCTTTGTCGGTGCGATCCGCTGATGCGACGAAATGCAGCGAAATACAGCGAAATGCAGCAAAAACATGCGCGGCGCTGCGAGCGGCGCTTTTCCCCTTGCTTGCCCGCCAAATTCCGCTATAATGCGCAGCTTCCCGGTTGCAAGGGCCTCGCCAGACAGCAGCAGAGAGGCCGCGACAGGGAGCAGCAGGGCAACAAAAACACAAGAAAACACAAGGAGTGGTAGTTCAGTTGGTTAGAATACCGGCCTGTCACGCCGGGGGTCGCGGGTTCGAGTCCCGTCCACTCCGCCAGCACAAGAAAGCAAAAAGCCCAGCCAGCCTGGGCTTTTTCTGTTTTACGCCTGGCAACCGCCAAGGGCGCGCTCCCTTTCCGGGGGCCAGCAGCCAGCCCCCCCGTCGGCGCGAGCGCATCTCTGCGCCGCAAATGATCACTACAGCAGCGAGATGGCTGTTCTATAATCAGAAGCTTGTCGGGCAAAATTCCACCAGGTGAACCGGCTCAGGTGAAGCGCACAGCTCAACCGATTTCGTCGGGACAACTGGCACCGCCCGCGAACGAGGACAGGACCACCGGATGACGTCACGAATCGCTTTCGCACTTGTTACTGCTCTTGCCTGCGCTACCGCCTGGTCGAACGACGCGGCGAGCGTAAATCCTCAGTCAGAGGTTCCAGCGCTGACCGCCCCGGCACGCAGCGAGGCCGCGGCAAGCGCCGTCCCGGCAGGAAGCGATGGCCCCTTGCCGGTGGTTGAAGTAGCCGCGCCGGCGCGACTCCCCGAGACCATCGACCTGACCTACGAGTCGGCGGAGATCTTCCAGCACCTGCGGCGCGGCTTCGCGATGCCGAACATCAACAGCGAGCTCGTTCTGCACCATCAGCAGTGGTATCTGAACCGCCCGGACTACTTGCGGCGGATGATCACACGCAGCAGCCGTTACCTGCATTTCATCATCATCGAGCTCGACAAGCGCGGCATGCCGCTGGAAATTGCCCTGCTGCCGATGGTCGAGAGCGCCTACAACCCGACGGCCTACTCGCGCAGCCATGCCTCCGGCCTGTGGCAGTTCGTGCCGGCGACCGGCAAGCAATACAATCTGGAACAGAACTGGTGGGTCGACGAACGGCGCGATATCGTCCAGTCGACCGGCGCGGCACTCGACTACCTGCAGTACATTTACGAACTGCACGGCGACTGGCACCTGGCGCTGGCCTCCTACAACTGGGGCGAAGGCGCGGTCGGTCGGGCGATCAAGAAAAACGCCGCGCAGGGTCTGCCGACCGATTACATGAGCCTCAAGATGCCTGAGGAAACGCGTAACTACGTCCCCAAGCTGCAGGCCTTGAAAAACATTTTCAACAATCCCAATATCCTCGCCGACCTCGACATGCTCGGCGTCCCGATGCGTCCCTACTTCGCGACGGTTACCAACTCCGGCAATATCGACGTCAAGCTGGCAGCAAAACTGGCTGAAATGCCGGTCCAGGAGTTCGTTGCGCTGAACCCTTCGCACAATCGCGCGGTGATCAGATCCGAAACGCCCATGGTCATCCCGGCCGACAAGCTCGAAACCTTCGCCCACAACCTCGAAGCGCACGAGGAAAGCGACAAACCTCTCTCTTCCTGGCAAGCCTATACCCTGCGCCCGGGCGAGAAACTCGAAGAGGTCGCGCCACGCTTCGGCATGACGGTAGCCGGCCTCAAGGCTGTAAACGGTCTCCAGGGCCGCATGCGGGTTGCTTCGGGAGCGACACTGCTGGTCGCAGGTGAAGGAAACGAACCGCAAGACATGGGCCTGAAGGCTTCGCCAGAGGAGCAGCCGCTGGTCTTTGCAGCGCCGGCCCAGCGAGCGGAAAAACCGGCAACGGAAAGACCGGCTGCGGAAAAACCGGCGCCAGGCGTGGGCACGCAAACCAGCACGCACGAGGTGCGCAAGGGCGAGACGCTGAGTGCGATCGCCCGGCGCTACGGAATGAGCCTTGCCGAGCTGAAAAGCCTCAACAAGCTCCGCTCCAATACCGCGAAATACGGCACCCGGCTAACGGTGACCAGCAGCACCCAGGCCAGCGCCTCCACTCGAGTCAAGACCGAGATCGCCAGCAAGGAAACGCCAGCGAAAAGCAAGCCAACGCGAGCGGCGAGCGGGCCCACGACGGCTGCGCCTGCCGCGGCCGCTCCGCGCACACATACCGTGCGCCGGGGAGAGACGCTGTCCAGCATCGCCCAACGCTACGACATGAGCATCAGCGAACTCAAGAAGCTCAACAAGCTGCGTTCGGATCAGGTGACCTCGGGCACGAAATTGCGGGTTCAGTCCTGATCCTGAAGTAGCCGGCAAAGCCTCGTCAGCGAAGCGTCAAGCGGGCTTGCCAACTTTCCGGCTTTTGCCAACTTTCCGGCTTACCAACACCGCGCGCTGCCATGGCAGGAGCAGTGGCAGCTACGCATGGAGATGGCAACGCACCGTGTGCGTGCTCGACAGCGCCGTCGTTTCCGGATAGCGCTCACGGCAGGCAGCCGTGGCCTGCCGGCAGCGCGGATGGAAATGGCAACCGCTCGGCGGATTGGCTGGTGACGGCGTTTCCCCGGGCAGGCGAATGAAGGCCGGCTGCGCGTCGAGGCGAGTGCTGGGCACCGCCGACAACAAGGCGCGTGTATAGGGGTGCTGCGGCGAACGCAGAACCTCATCGACTGTCCCGCGTTCGACGATGCGGCCAAGGTACATCACCGCCACCTCGTGGGCGAGATGGTCGACCACCGCGAAGTTGTGGGTGATGAACAGATAGGCCAGCCCGAGATCGGCCTGCAGCGTCGCCAGAAGATTGAGAATCTGTGCCTGCACCGAGACATCGAGCGCCGAAGTCGGCTCGTCGCAAATCACCAGATCCGGCTGCACCGCCAGCGCCCGCGCAATGGCGATGCGCTGCCGCTGCCCGCCCGAGAATTCATGCGGATAGCGACTGGCGGCCGCCGCTTCGAGGCCGACCTGCTCGAGCACGGCAGCAATCGCCGCGCCCCGGCCCTGGCGCTGCATATCGATGCGCAAAGCGCCCATGCCCTCGCCGATGATTTCGCCGACCGACATGCGCGGGTTGAGCGAAGCGAAGGGATCCTGGAAGATCATCTGCATGCGCCGCCGCAGCGGACGCCGTCCCTTGCGCGTCAGGCTACCCAGTTCCTGCCCGAGCAGGTGCACGCTGCCGCTGCTGGCGGCGATCAACTGCAGGATGGCCTTGCCGACCGTCGTCTTGCCACAGCCCGACTCGCCGACCAGCGCCAGCGTCCTGCCCCGCGCCAACTCCAGCGAGACGCCATCGACCGCGCGCACCTGTCCGACCGTGCGCTGCAGGATGCCGCGCCGGATCGGGAAATGAACACGCAGCTCGTCGACGCTGAGCAATACCGGTGCCACTACATCACCGCCCCCGCTAGACAGCGCTTCGCTGCTGCCAGCACTGGTGGCCGTGCTGGTACGCGCCACGGCGTCCGGCAAGGCGTCCAGATGGCAGCGCAAGCGATGGCCCAGCGCCACCTGCCGCCATTCCGGCGCCTGCTGCCGGCAAAGCTCCCAGGCGTACTGGCAACGGCTCGCGAAGCGGCAGCCGGCGGGCATTGCGGAGAGCGGCGGTACCTGTCCGGGGATCGTATCGAGCCGACCTCCGCGCCGTTCCAGATCGGGCAAGGCGGCGAACAGCTTCTGCGTGTAGGGATGGCGCGCCGCCGAAAAGAAGACCGCGTGTGGCGCCTCTTCAACGATCTGGCCGGCGTACATCACCGCCACCCGCGTCGCCATCTGGGCGACGACGCCGAGGTCGTGGGTGATCAAGAGCATGCCCATCGCGCGCTCGGCCTGCAGCCGGCGCAGCAACTCGAGAATCTGCGCCTGAATGGTCACGTCCAGCGCGGTGGTCGGCTCGTCGGCGATGAGCAGGCGCGGATTGCCGGCCAGCGCGACGGCGATCATCACCCGCTGCTTCATGCCGCCGGAGAGCTGGAAGGGATACTCGCCGAGACGGCGTGGCGCATCGGCGATGCCGACCGCACTGAGCAGTTCGAGCGAACGTTCGCGCGCCGGCTGGCCGGCCAGGGCAAGGTGGCGTTCAAGCACTTCACCGATCTGATGACCGACGGTAAGCACCGGATTGAGGCTGGTCGCCGGCTCCTGAAAAATCATCGCCATGCCGCCGCCGCGCACGCCGCGCATTTCGGCTTCCGGCAAGGCGAGCAGATCGCGGCCTGCAAAACGCACCGCACCGCCGGGAATCCGCCCGGCAGCGGGCAGCAGGCGCAGCAGGCCGAGCGCCGTCGCCGACTTGCCGCAACCCGACTCGCCAAGCAGGGCCAGGGTCTCGCCGGCAGCGACCTGGAAGTCGACGCCGTCGACCGCCGCCAGCAATGAACGGCCGCTGGCGAAAGCGATGCGCAGATTCGCCACTTCGAGCAGCTTTTGGTCGCTCAAGCTCGTTTCCTCAATCATGCCGAGCCCGCCATCCGCGGATCAAAGGCGTCGCGTACCGCGTCGGCGAGCAGGTTCGCCGCCAGCACCAGCGTAAACATGAACGTAAAGGCGGCAGCCAGCGACCACCAGACCATCGGTTCGCGCGCCAGCTCCATGCGCGCGTTGTTGATCATCGTGCCGAAACTGATCATCGTCGGATCGACGCCGATACCGACGTAGGAAAGCACCGCCTCGGCGAGCACCAGACTCGAGAAATCCATCACCAGCGCGATGATCACGATGTGCATCAGATTGGGCAGGATGTGGCGGCCGATGATGCGCAGATCGGCCACTCCGAAAGCCTGGGCGGCCTGGATGTACTCCAGTTCGCGCAGCTTCAGGGTCTCGCCGCGCAGCAGGCGGCAGAGGCCGGTCCAGCTGGTCACCCCGAGGATGAAGCAGAGCGCCAGCAGGCGCAGGTCGGCGCGTTCGGCGGCGGTGGCGAACCACTGCGGATGGTTGTCGATCAGCACCTGCATCATCAGCACCGCGGCGGCGATCAGCAGCACCCCGGGAATCGAACTGAGCGTGGTATACAGGTACTGGATCAGGTCATCCACCCAGCCGCGGAAGTAACCGGCGAGGACGCCGAGGAAAATCGACAGCGGCAAGGTGACCAGGGTCGTCACCAGCCCGATGACCAGCGCCGTGCGCACGCTCTTGAGGACCTGATAGAAGACATCCTGGCCGACCTTGTCGGTGCCGAAGACATGGTAGTGGCCAGCGAGCATCGCCAGCGGCAGGGCGACCAGCAGGACGACGCCGAGCGCGGCGAGTACCGCGTTCCACGCGAAGTCGCTCTCATTGCTCCAGATGCGTCGCCAGGCCTCCATGTGCGCACAGCTCTCGCGGCGCGCCAGGCGGGCCGCAGTCGCCGCCGCCAGCACCCACCAGGCAAGAATGGCCAGCACCAGGGCATGCAGCAGGCGCTGCCCGACGTCGGCGTCGCGACCCGCTTCGTCGGCGCCGAGATGAGCACCGCCATGGCGCAGGCGCGGATAATCGCGCGTTTGCTGCAGCTCGCCAGCCGCGTCGCGCGACTCGATCGACTCCTTGGCGTAGGCACGCGTCGCCAGGGGTTCGGAATAGGTTTTCTCGTTTTGCGTGCGTAGCGGCGTCAGGATCGCGTCGAGCAGCGACAGCACTTCGACGGCGTAGGCTGCCGGCTGCTTGCTGACGTCGCTGGCCGCCGGGCTGGCTTCGCCACTGGGCCGCTGCCCGGCCGCATTTTCCAGGCGCGGCCGATAATGCAGCGAATCCAGCAGACCGACGACAACGAAGACCAGCAACACCGTCGCCGAAGCCATTCCCGCCCGGCTGTGACCGACGCGCTGCCAGGCCGTCCGCCACAGCGGATTGCGCAGGGACAGCCAGCCGAAAATAGCGGCCGCGACGAAGAGCAGCCAGATCAGCACATCCGACCAGAGGATGACGGGGAGGAAGGCCATCAGTTGAAACGAATCCGCGGATCGACGAAGGTGTAGGAGAGATCGGTAAGAATCAGGCCGACGATGTACAACACCGAGCCGATGAAGACCATCGCCCGCACGACCGCAAAATCCTGCGCGTTGATGGCGTCGATGGTATAGCTGCCGAGGCCGGGAATGCCGAAGAAGGATTCGGTGAGCAGCGAGCCCATGAACAGCAGCGGGATGACCACTACCACCCCGGTCAGGATCGGGATCATCGCGTTGCGCAGGACGTGGCGAAAAAGCACCGCCAGTTCGGAGAGCCCCTTGGCACGCGCGGTGCGCACATAGTCGCGCGAGATCTCCTCCAGGAAGATGGTGCGATACCAGCGCGTCGACGAACCAATCCCCGAGATGACCCCGATCAGCACCGGCAGGATGACGAATTTCCAGGCATCGAGGCCGCCACCATAGCCCGAGATCGGCACCAGCTTCCACATCTTGCTGATCAGAAACTGGCCGCCGATGATGTAGAACAGGCCGGAGATCGACATCAGCGCCACGCACAGCACGACGCCCCAGAAATCGAGGTAGCTGGCGCGAAAAAAAGTCAGCATCAGCGCAAAGGAAACGGTCACCAGCAGGCCGAGGATGAAAGTCGGCAGCGCAATCGCCAGCGACGGCCCCATCCGCGAGCTGATTTCGCGGGCGATGTCGCGGCCGTCCTCGGCGCGCCCGAAATCGCCGGCAAACATGCGCGCCGACTTGCTGAAGAAGATGGTATCGGTGAACACCGCGCTGCCACTCGCCACTTCGTTGATAAACAGCGGCTTGTCGTAGCCGCGCTGGGCCTTCCATTTATCGATCGCCTCCGGCGTCACGCGCTTGACGCCAAGCTGCATGCGCGCCATGTCATCGGGGGTATTGACGATGAAGAACAGCGCGAAAGTGATCACGTTCACGCCGATCAGGATCGGCAAGGCATAGAGCAGACGGCGAACGAGGTAAGCGAGCATGGTGCGCGACTATACCTCAAGCCGCAGCGCAAAGCGGCTTGCCCGGAGCGCGGCGCACATCAGCGCGCGGTCCCGCGCTCGCGGCGCCGATAGCCGATCGCCGCCGGCAAGACGACCGCCACCAGCAGCAGCAGCGCGACAAGCAGCGGCCAGAGCACCGGCTCATTCCATTGCTGCCGCAGGCGCTCGCGCTCGGCGACGTCGATGCGCTGATATTTGAGGATATTGTTGCCGACATCCGTCGACTTGCGGTTGTGCAGCCAGTCATGGCCGAGGGTATAGCTCTTCGGATGAAAGCCGAAGATCCACGGCGCGTCGTTCTGTAGCAAGGCTATCGCCTGACGGATGATGGCCAGCCGTTCAGCGCCGCGTGGTCCGTCGCTTTCCATGTTCTTCATGCGCTCGAAGAGGCGGTCGTACTCGGGATTGGCGTAGTTGGAGGCATTTTCACCGCCGACCGCAACCTTGCCGTCGGTGCCGTCGAGCAGGAACAGGAAGTTCTCCGGATCCGGGTAGTCGGCGTTCCAGCCGAGGTAGTAGAGCTGCACCGCCCCCTTGCGAATCTTCTCCTGAAAGCGGTTGAAGTCGGTCGAGCGCACGAGCAGCTGGATATCGAGCTTGGCGAACTGCCGGGTCAGCCAGTCGAGCCGCGACTTCTCGCCCATGCCACCGCTGGTGGTATCGAGACTGAGGACCAGCGGCTCGCCGGTTTTGGCGTTGCGACCATTCGGCCAGCCGGCTTCGGCGAGCAGCTTCTTCGCCACCTCGATCGACTTGCGTCGCGGCCGCCCGTCGACCCAGTCGTACACCACCGGGTTATTACCCTCCTCACCGTCGAGATAGCCGAAAATCCCCGGCGGCAGGGGGCTGGTTGCGGCGATGCCGCGACCGTTCATGAAAATCGAGATGAACTCCTCCTGGTCGATGGCGATGGACAGCGCCTGGCGCAACTTCGTCGCCTCCTCGGAGAGGCCGCCGACGACCGGATCGAGCATGTTGAAACCCATGTAGAAAACCGAGGGACGCACGCTGGTCAGCAGGCGGATGCCCTTCCCGCGCATCTCGTCGGTCAGGCTGACGTCACCCCCGCCGCCGAGACGCACCGCCTGGTCGAAGCTGTCCGAGGAAATCCCGGACGCGTCGTAATAGCCCTGCAGGAACTTGTTCCAGTAGGGAATCGCCTCTTTCTCGCGCGAAAAGACGGCCTGGTCGACGAACGGCAAGGCCTTGCCGCAATCCGCCAGCAGCCCGGCCGCCTCGTCGCCGGCCTCGCCGACACAGGGATGGCTCTCGCCATGGAAGTTCGGGTTGCGCTCAAGCACCATGCGGCTGTTGGGATCGTTGCGGGTGAGCATGAACGGCCCGGTGCCGACCGGATACCAGTCCAGCGTCAGGTTCTTCTCGGCCATTCCCGGCATGCTGTAGAAACGGTCGACCTCGCGCGGCACCGGCGCGAAGAAAGGCATCGCCAGCCAGTAGGGAAACTGCGGATACTTGCCGCGCAACTCGATGCGATAGCTGTAGCGATCGAGGCGACTGACGCCGCTCAGCGGAAAACGATCGAGATCCAGCCAGGCCTCTGGCGGCAGCTTTTTCGCTTCCTCGTTCAGCGCCGCACCCAGTTCCGGCAGGCCGATGATGCGCTCGCTCATCATGCTGAAGATCGGCGAATGCAGGCGTGGATGGGCCAGGCGCTTGATCTGGTAGATGTAGTCGTCGGCGACCAGTTCGCGGCTGCCGGTCGCGGCGAAATCGGCGATCACCTCGATGCCGCGCAGCTTCTCGGCGTCCAGTTCGCCATAGACCGGCTGCCCGGCGGCGTCGGTGGCAAAAGCCGGATGCGGCTGGTAGCGAATGCCCGGGCGAATGTGAATGTCGTAAACACTGCGCGCGATCTCGGCGGCCGGTGCGTCGGCCGGCAACTCGCGGCCCTCGGCGTCGTAGTAGCGCGGCACCGGTACGCTCTCACTGGTCGCCGGAATCAGCGTGTACGGCCGCTTCAGGTAGTGGTACTGCAGCGGCGGCTCGTAGATCTGCGCAGTGAAGGTGATTTCGTCCTCGCTGTACGACTGCACCGGATCGAGGTGTTTCGGACGCTCGGTGAAGGCCGCATAGAGAATATTTTTGCCGCGCTCGGCCTGCGGATAGGGATCGTTCTGCTCACTGCTGCAGGCCGCCAGCAGGAACAGCAGCGACAGCAGCGCAAGCAGAAGAAGCAGCGGGCGAAGGGCAAGGCGAAAGGGGGGCATGGGCGGCAGTTTACCTTGAAGTCCGCCGCTTTGGCTGCACGGCGCAGCATCCGGCACTCGCCATTGGCAAACGCCCGCCACCTGACAGACTGCGTGCTTTTGCCGAGCGAGTGATGCAATTCCTTTATAATGCGTCGGTTATGCTGATTCGCAGCCAAGCTGCCAACGCAACCCATTCTAGTTACGGGAGAAGTCATGGGATTCCTCGCCGACAAGCGAATTCTGATCACCGGCGTACTATCGAAGCATTCGATCGCCTACGGCATCGCCAAAGCCTGCCACCGCGAAGGCGCGCAACTGGCCTTCACCTATCAGAACGAACGCTTTGAAGCTCGCGTCGCCAAATTCGCCGCGGAGTTCGACAGCACCCTGGTCTATCGCTGCGACGTTGCCGAAGACGCCGATATCGACGCGCTGTTCGCCGCTCTCGCCGAGCACTGGGACGGCCTCGAAGGCCTGGTGCATTCGATCGCCTACGCCCCCGGCGAAGCCATCGAAGGCGACTTCCTCGACGGCATCTCGCGCGACGCCTTTCGCATCGCCCACGACGTTTCCTCGTACAGCTACGCCGGACTGGCCAAGGCCGCCCGGCCACTGCTCCTGAAAGGCCGCAACCCGGCCCTGCTGGCGCTCTCCTACCTCGGCGCCGAACGCACCCTGCCCAACTACAACACCATGGGCCTGGCCAAGGCCAGCCTCGAAGCGGCCACCCGCTACCTCGCCTTCTGCCTCGGCCCGCAAGGCATCCGCGCCAACGCCATCTCGGCCGGCCCGATCAAGACCCTGGCCGCGTCCGGAATCGGCAACTTCTCGCGCCTGCTCGCCTACAACGCCCACAACGCCCCCCTGCGCCGCAACATCACCATCGACGAAGTCGGCAACGCCGCCGCCTTCATGCTCTCCGACCTGGCCAGCGCGATTACCGGCGAGATCATGTACGTCGATGGCGGGCTGAATACGACGGCGCTGGGTAACGCGGATCCAATGCCCGGCTAACGGTCATGACATGTCGAGACACCCCTGATCATGAAAGTCATGACCGCCCCCCCTCTCACTTGCAGTGCGCATTCCGGCTTGCACGCCGGAATCGTTCGCCGGGCAGGGAGCATGCTCCCTGAATTCCCCGCCTCACCCCCGGCCCTTCTCCCGCGACGGGAGAAGGGAGTTTCGTGAGTCGCATACGCGACTTTCACATTAATGCTCGGAAAGTCCGGCACGACAGTGCCGGCGACTCGCCGCCGTAGAACATGCCGACGAGGGAAACCTGCTTACCGCATGCGTCGAGGGCGGCCACGGCGCGCTTCTTGTGGTGAGCAGAAGACAGGCGGTTGGCCAAGCGATGCTTCGTGGTTCGGAGGGCAGCCACGGCATTCGGAAACAATCCGAAGCGAGGTTTCTGTCATTTTTCGTGATGGTCTCTTGACGACCCTTATGGAAAGCTTTCCATAAGGGTCGTTGCAGTCATCAGCGCGACAAGGAAGCGGTCGTCCAGCGCAACTGATGAGACGGAGGCGAATAAGCGACTTGCCAAATTTTGCCAAGAAGCCTAGTCTGCGTCCATGAGCACAATGAATATTTCCTTGCCCGACAGCCTGAAGTCCTTCGTGGACAAGCAGGTGAGCGAACGTGGCTACGGCACCAGTAGTGAGTACGTGCGCGCATTGATCCGCAAGGATCAGGATCGTCAGCACTTGCGTGGTTTGTTGTTGGCCGGCGTAGCCACTGCGCCGACGTCGCCGGCTGATGCCGCCTACTTCGAAAGTCTGCGTGGCCGGGTACACAAAGCCGCCAAGTCGGTTTCTCGCGGGTGAAGGTCAAGCCCGTCGTTCCCCGTGAACGGGCAAACCAGGACGTCGACGACGCGATAGCTTACTACCTCGAAGAGGCTTCCTCGGCGGTGGCGCTGGGCTTCATTGACGCACTGGAACGGAGCTATACCCACATCGCGCGCTATCCTGGCACGGGTTCGCCTCGCTATGGACATGAGTTGGACCTTCCCGGCCTACGCGCCTGGGCGCTGTCGTCCTACCCCTACCTCGTGTTCTACGCCGAGCAACCGAACCACATCGACGTCTGGCGCATACTGCATGGCCAGAGCGACATTCCCGCCTGGATGCAGGATCCAGACGTCTTCTCCTGACGTGATCGCCGGGCACCCCACGGGGCGGTTGTCACGGTCCGCTTATCGGAGCTCCGCTCCAGTGGCAGTTAATGGCCGAAACACGCCGCCCGGCAATCGTACTACAAGGCCGCCATCGACAAGCAATCGAGTTTGACAGGCGGCCGTCCGGCGCGGTCAATCAAGAGTCATTGGAGCCAAAACCTCGTAACGCCGAATATCAGCCCCGACGACCTGGCGGCGATTGCCGCCGCGATCACGACCCTGCAGGAGAAACTCGGCGGCCTGATCGAGTTCTCGGTCGAGCAGCGGCGTAGCCTGGCGAAGATGGGCGACAAGTCGGAAGCCTTTTGCCGACAGACGCTGATCGTCCTGGCGCAGAACAGGCAGATCATCCCGCCGGAACTCGATCTCGCCGAAGCCGAGCGCGATCTCCACAAGCTCGATCTCTTGCGACCGCACCTGGCCAGCCTGCGGCAGCTGGTGGGCAAAGCCGACGACACCGAAATAGCGCTCGGCAGCGACATCCTGACGGCCGCGCTCGAGGCTTATGCGCTGGCCAAGGTCTTCGGCAATGGCGCCGGGCGTCGACCTGCCGATTACCATCGCGAAGTGAGCGCTAGGCGAACCGGCCACCCGTGGTCCAGCAGCGCACAGCTGCTGCACAGGCGTTTGCTGAAGAAGGGGTCGTTCTCGGAAAACAGAAAACAGAGCACGCTAAGGTAGCGTTGCACACAGTATGGAAGCTATGAATTCCCGCTACCGCGTGGGAATTGTTCGATCTGCTCGATCGTGCGAAGCCGTGTTTCGTTCCTGTTGATCACCATCGTCAGGATGACCAAGCCGTTTCGTCCTTCGCCGACATCTACTTTGAGGGTCACACCACTTTGGACAAGGCTCACCTTTCGCGGTGGACAAGTGAGCGTCTGGCGAAGCCGGCGCCGGGCTTCTTCTCGGAACCCTGATTTACTGTCATAGTGAATGACCCCCCTGAGCCCACCTGAAAGGAGTTCATCATGAAGACCCTGCACTCGCTCGTCGCCCTCGCCCTCATGGCCATTGTCTCGCTGGCCTCCGCCGCCGAAGGTCTGGTGGTCGTCAAGAGCCCCTATGGCGTGCTGGCGACCATGGACCGCTTCGAGAAAGTCGTCAAGGAACGCGGACTCACCGTCTTCGCGCGTATCGATCACGCTGCGGGCGCGGCGAAGATCGGCAAGTCCCTGCGCGCCACGGAGGTCATCATCTTCGGCAATCCGGAAGGCGGCACGCCGTTCATGGAATGCGCACAAACAGTCGGCATCGATTTGCCCCTCAAGGCGCTGATTTGGGAGGACGACAGTGCGCAGGTCTGGCTGGGCTATAACGATCCCCTCTTCCTGGCCCAGCGACACGACGTCGCGCAGTGCCCGGTCGCCGAGAAGCTGAGCAAGGCCCTGGCCGGCCTGGCGAAAGCGGCTCTCGCACCCTAGGGGCATGCGCTGCATTCTTGATGGGCTGTCGGCAAGCATCCACCCACCCATCCACCCATCCACCGTCATTGCGAGGAGGCGCAGCCGACGCGGCAATCCAGAGGTTTGGCTTTTCGCGTTGTCAGTATGTCAGTGCGGCAGCGTGTCACTGCGGCAGGAGATAGTGAGACGATGGAACGGGATTGCCACGTCGGCTGCGCCTCCTCGCAATGACGTGCGGGTTGGTGTGGCGCCGCGCTCCCTTTCCGGTGGCCAGCGCAATCAGCGAGTTCCCGGGACGCGTTGTAGCCTGCGCGTCGAGCGTCCTGCCTGGTGCCTGAGCGCGCGCTGTAAGGAAACACCGCTTGCGCTCGACCAAGGCAGGACGATCAACCGGAGAAAAAACAAGATGCACGCCACCCTCCCCCTTCTCGCCATCAGCACTTTCCCGGCCTTGCGCCGGCGCTCGGTGGAAACCCTGCAGGTCAATCTCGGCTATCGCTGCAATCAAAGCTGCCTGCATTGCCACGTCAATGCCGGCCCGCAGCGCAAGGAGGAAATGACCGCCGAGACGATCGATGCGCTGCTGGCCTTCATTGCCGCCAGCCCCGAAGTCAAGGTGCTCGACCTGACCGGCGGCGCGCCGGAACTGAACAGGCATTTCCGCCGCCTGGTGGTCGCCGGTCGGCAACGTGGTCTGCGCGTCATTGACCGCTGCAATCTGACCATCCTCGAGGAGCCGGGCCATGAGGATCTAGCCGATTTCCTGGCCGAACATGGCGTCGAGGTGGTCGCCTCGCTGCCCTGCTATCTCGAAGAGAACGTCGACCGGCAACGCGGCAAGGGCACTTTCGACGCCAGCATCCGCGGCCTGCAGCGACTCAATGCGCTCGGCTACGCGGCTCCCGACAGCGGCCTGCTGCTTAATCTGGTCTTCAACCCGCAAGGACCGACGCTGCCGCCACCGCAGGAAGCGCTGACCGCCGCCTACCGCGAGCATCTCGGGCAGGAGTTCGGCATCGTTTTCAACGAGCTGTTCACGCTCAGCAACATGCCGATCCAGCGCTTCGGGTCGATGCTGATCTCGAAAGGTCAGTTCAACAGCTACATGCAACTGCTGCGCGGCGCGCATCGCGACGACAACCTCGAGCAGGTGATGTGCCGCAATCTGCTGTCGATCGACTGGCAGGGCTATCTCTACGATTGTGACTTCAACCAGCAGCTCGGCCTGCCCCTCGGCCTGGCAGCGGGCAAGCCACCTGGCCAGCCCGGCCAGCCACGCCTGCACATTACCGAGCTCAGCGCCGCGGCCCTCGAAGGACGCCCGATCCGCGTTGCCGATCACTGCTATGGCTGTACGGCGGGACAGGGCTCGAGTTGCGGCGGCGCGCTCGGCGAGGTGCTCGGCGACCAAATCGCTGCCGCGCCGACTTGCGGCAGCTGATCGCTTGCTGAGAATCGCGTCGGAAATACGCCGCCACACCAGCGCGCACGTCATTGCCACGACGGCAGCGCCACCAAGCGGGCGAAATCCCGCGACCTCACGGCTTTCAGGCTGCGCTCAGGGTCGCTGAAAGCCTGATCAGGAAAGCAGCACCACTCTAGATCGGAAAGGCGGTAATGAATACTCGACGACTGCTGCTGATGGCTGCCCTGGGCGGCCTGCTGGTGGCCTACTTCGCGCTCGACCTCGGTCGCTTCCTGAGCATCGACTACTTCAAGAGCCAGCAGGAAACAATCGAAGCCTGGCGTGCGGCGCAGCCGGTCAAGGCGGGCTTGCTGTTCTTCCTCGCCTACGTGGCCGTGACCGGGCTGTCGCTGCCCGGTGCCGCTGTGCTGACGCTCGCCGGCGGTGCCATTTTCGGACTCTTCTGGGGCTTGCTGCTGGTCTCCTTTGCCTCGTCGCTGGGCGCCACCCTGGCTTTCCTGGCCTCGCGCTTCCTCTTGCACGACTGGGTACAGAAGCGCTTCGGCGAGCGCATGCGCGCCATCAACGCCGGCATCGCCAGGGAAGGCGGCTTCTATCTGTTCACCCTGCGCCTGGTACCGCTCTTCCCCTTCTTCGTCATCAACCTGGTGATGGGGCTGACGCCGCTGAAGACGCGCACTTTCTACTGGGTCAGTCAGCTCGGCATGCTCGCCGGCACGCTGGTCTATGTGAATGCCGGCACGCAGCTGGCCAGGATCGACTCGCTGGCCGGGATTCTCTCGCCGGCGCTGCTCGGCTCCTTTGTGCTGCTCGGCATCTTTCCGCTGCTTGCCAAGAAGATCGTCGACACCCTGGCGGCCCGCAAAGTCTATGCCGGCTGGACGAAGCCGGCGCGCTTCGATCGCAATCTGATCGTCATCGGTGCCGGCTCGGCCGGACTGGTCACCGCCTACATTGCCGCGGCGGTGAAAGCCAAGGTGACGCTGATCGAAAAACACAAACTCGGTGGCGACTGCCTGAACACCGGTTGTGTGCCCTCGAAGGCAGTGATTCGTTCGGCCAAGCTGCTCTCGCACATGCAACGCTCGCAGGAGTTCGGCATCCGCGCAGCAAAGGCAGAGTTCGACTTCGCCGAGGTGATGGAACGTGTGCAGCGGGTGATCAAGACCGTCGAACCGCATGACTCGGCCGAGCGTTATACCGAGCTCGGCGTCGAAGTGATCGCCGGCAGCGCCAGGATCATCTCGCCGTGGGAAGTCGAGGTGCTGCGCAACAGTGGCGAGCGCGAGCGGCTGACGACGCGCAGCATCGTCATCGCCACCGGCGGTCGCCCTTTCGTGCCGCCGCTTCCCGGTCTCGAAGAGGTCGGCTACCTCACCTCCGACACCATCTGGGAGCTGCGCCAACTGCCGCGCCGGCTGCTCGTCCTCGGCGGCGGCCCGATCGGCTGCGAACTGACGCAGGCCTTCGCCCGTTTCGGTGCGCAAGTCACGCAGGTGCAGCAGGGGCCACGGATCATGGTCCGCGAAGATCCGGAAGTCTCGGAAATGGTCACCAAACGCTTCCGCGACGAAGGCATCAGCGTGCTCCTCAATCACCAGGCGAAAGCCTTTGTCGTCGAGGACGGCGAGAAGATCCTGCTCGCCGAACACCAGGGCCAGGAAGTGCGCATTCCCTTCGACGCCTTGCTGGTAGCGGTCGGCCGGGCAGCCAACCTGAGTGGCTACGGCCTCGAGGAACTGGGCATCGCGACGAATCGGACGATCGAGACCAACGACTTCCTGCAAACGAAATATCCGAACATCTACGCCGCCGGCGACGTCGCCGGCCCCTTCCAGTTCACCCACACCGCCGCGCACCAGGCCTGGTACGCGGCGGTCAATGCGCTCTTCGATCCGTTCAGGAAGTTCCGTACCGATTACTCGGTGATCCCCTGGGCGACCTTCGTCGAACCCGAAGTGGCGCGCGTCGGGCTCAACGAGAGCGACGCCAGGGCGCGCAACATCCCTTACGAAGTGACGCGCTACGGTATCGACGATCTCGACCGGGCGATCGCCGACGGCGAAGCGCATGGCTTCATCAAGGTCCTCACCGTTCCCGGCAAGGATCGCATTCTCGGCGTCACCATCGTCGGCGAGCACGGCGGCGACCTGATCGCCGAGTATGTCCTGGCCATGCGCCACGGCATCGGCCTGAACAAGATTCTCGGCACCATCCACATCTACCCGACGCTCGCCGAAGCCAACAAGTACGTCGCCGGTAACTGGAAGAAGGCGCACGCGCCGCAGCAGCTGCTCGCATGGGTCGCACGCTTCCACGCCTGGCGCCGCGGCTAGGCAGCTGCTTCACCTCGGCGCCGCGCCCTTCCTGCGAGCCAGCGTTTTGCCGATTGACCTGTCGATCAAGGAGTAATGACGATGCAAATTGCGATGCTGGGATTGGGCCGCATGGGCGCCAACATGGCGCGGCGACTGCTGCAGGGTGGACACGACTGCGTGGTCTACGACCCCAAGCCGGAAACCGTCGCCCAACTGGTGCAGGCGGGCGCCAGCGGCGCCGCCAGCCTGGCCGAACTGGCCGACCAGCTGAGGCCGCCGCGCGCCGCATGGATCATGGTCCCGGCGGGCGAGATCACCGACGCGACGGTGATGGAACTGGCCAGCCATTTCGCCGCTGGCGACGTCATCGTCGATGGTGGCAACAGCCATTTCAAGGATGACGTGCGCCGCGCGCGAGTGCTCGCCGAACGCGGCATCCTCTATCTCGACGCCGGCACCAGTGGCGGCGTCTGGGGCCTGGAACGTGGCTATTGCCTGATGATCGGCGGCGATGCGGCGGCGGTGAAACGCCTGGAGCCGGTTTTCCGGACGCTGGCGCCGGGCCCTTCCGGCGTGCCGCCGTCGCCAGGGAGAACGCCTGGCGGCAGTGCCGAGCAGGGCTATCTTCATTGCGGCCCGGCCGGGGCGGGACACTTCGTCAAGATGGTGCACAACGGCATCGAGTACGGCCTGATGCAGGCCTATGCCGAGGGTTTCGACATTCTCCGCAACGCCGACAGCGAAGCCCTGCCGAGCGCTGAACGCTACCCCTTCGACCTCGCCGATATCGCCGAGCTGTGGCGGCGCGGCAGTGTGGTGACTTCGTGGCTGCTCGACCTGTCCGCCGCGGCGCTGGCCAGGCAGCCCGACTTGTCCGGCTATAGTGGCTTCGTGCAGGATTCCGGCGAGGGCCGCTGGACGGTGCAGGCGGCGATTGACGAGGCCGTGCCCGCGGAAGTGCTCACCGCCGCGCTCTACGCCCGCTTCCGCTCGCGCCAGGAACATACGTTTGCCGAGAAAATGCTTTCCGCGATGCGCGCAGGCTTCGGCGGCCATGTCGAGCCGAGCAAGGCCGAGTAAGGCGAAGCGCCATGCAACAACGCCGCTGGCACGAATTCGATAGCCGCAGCGACCTGGAAGCGGCGGCTGCCGATGCCATTCTCGCCAGCGCGCAACAGGCCATCGCCGAACGCGGCGCCTTTCGCATCGTGCTCGCCGGCGGCACGACCCCGCGCCAGGTCTATCGGGCGCTGTGCGCGGCGAGGACCGAGTGGTCGGCGTGGCACATCTATTTTGGCGACGAGCGCTGCCTGCCGCCGGCAGATGCGCAGCGCAACAGTGCCATGGCGAGCAGTGCATGGCTCGCGCAGGTGCCCATCCCGCAGCTGCAGGTGCATCCGATTCCGGCTGAACTGGGCGCCGAAAAAGCGGCGCTCTGCTATGCGCAGGAACTCGCCACGCTGGGCGCGGGAACGGACTTCGACCTGGTCCTGCTGGGCCTCGGCGAAGACGGCCATACCGCCAGCCTGTTCCCCGGAGAAGCCTGGGAAAAGGCAACAAAGCTGCCGCCGGTGATCGCCATCCTGCACGCCGCCAAGCCACCGCCAGAAAGGGTCACGCTGAGCCCCGCGCGGCTGAGCAGCGCCAGACAGGTGATCTTCCTGGTCAGTGGCCCGGACAAGCAGGAAGCACTGCAAGACTGGCGCCACGGCGCACCTGTCCCCGCCAGTCGGATCACTCCGACTGGCGGCGTCGACATCTTTTTCCATACCTCACCCGACTCTTGACGCGCCGGCCTTTGCTGCGCCCGCCGTTGACGCTCCCCCTCCCGCTCGCTTTCGCAAGGAAAAACCGATGCCTCCCATGGCTGCGCTGTCTCCACAAAACGATCCGAGCACTCCCCTGGCAACGCCGGCCGCGCCCCTGCCCGCCGCCGAGCCATGCATCGTCGTCATTTTCGGTGCCACCGGCGACCTGACGCGGCGCAAGCTGATACCGGCGCTGTTTCGTCTGGCCTGCGAGCGCTGCCTGACCGAGAAGTTTCAGCTCCTGGGAATCGGGCGCCAGGTGCTGGCCGACGATGCCTTCCGCGAACATCTGCACGGCGGCGTCGCCGAATCGCCCGAGACCAGCGACCTGGCTGACGTGGCCGAGCAATGGCCGGGCTTCGCCTCGCGGCTGCATTATCTGCAAGGCGACTTCGCCGATCCGGACACTCACCGGCGACTGGCAGAATCCCTGCAGGCGCTGCCCCTGCCCGCCGCCGCCAACCGCCTGTTCTATCTGGCCACTGCGCCCAGCGCCGCGCCGACCATCATTCGCCAACTGGCCAGCGCCGGGCTGAACCAGGAGCAGCAAGGCTGGTCGCGGCTTGTCATCGAGAAGCCTTTCGGCCGTGACCTGGCGTCGGCGCACGCCCTCAACGCCACGGTCGCCGAAGCCTTCGCCGAGCGACAGATTTATCGCATCGACCACTACCTCGGCAAAGAGACCGTACAGAACCTCCTTTTCTTTCGCTTTGCCAACGCGCTTTTCGAGCCGGTGTGGAACCGCAACCACATCAACTATGTCGAGATCACCGCCGCCGAACCCCTCGGCGTGGGACATCGGGCGGGCTACTACGAAGAATCGGGCGCGCTGCGCGACATGGTCGCCAACCACCTGCTGCAACTCCTGGCACTGACGGCCATGGAAGCACCGGCAAGCCTTGACGCCGACGTCATCCGCGACAAGAAGAGCGAAGTCTGGCGCAGCATCCGCCCGATGACGGCCACGGAAGTAGGGCTGCGCACGGTGCGCGCGCAATATGCTGCCGGAACGATCGACGACCTGCCCGTGCCCGGCTATCACCAGGAAAAGGGCGTTGCTCGCGACTCCCGTACCGAGACCTACGCGGCACTGGAGTTGAGCATCGACAACTGGCGTTGGGCAGGTGTACCCTTCTACATGCGTACCGGAAAATGTCTCGCCCGCCAGGTCACCGAAATCACGGTTCATTTTCGGCACGCGCCGGTCAGCCTGTTTCCCAATACCAATACGCTTGAGTCCAACAGCATCACCCTGCGCATCCAGCCGGACGAGGGTATCAGCCTCGTCTTCGGCGCCAAGCAACCGGGAGTGGGGAAACAGGCGACCGCGGTGAGCATGGACTTCTGCTATCGCTCGGCTTTTGCCGGCCAGCCGCCTTCCGCCTATGCCGTACTGCTGCTTGACGCGATGCGCGGCGACCCGACCCTGTTCACCCGTCGCGACGGCGTCGAGGCGCAATGGCGGCTGATGACGCCGATCGAAGAGGCCTGGGCCGCGCAACAGGACGAACCCCTGCCCTCCTATGCCGCCGGCAGCGATGGCCCGGCCGCAGCCGACGCCCTCTTGAGCCGCAAAGGCCATCGCTGGCGTTTGATCGCCGACAACGTCGGCATGTGTCACATCTGAGAGCCGAGAGACTTGAGGGCGCAGAAAGAGAGCCGACGAGACGCCGCGACGGCGCGATTGACGAGCACTCCCGCAGCCATGGATACTGGTCGGCACAGCGGAACAAAGCACAGAAAGCAAACAGCTCATACAACTCATTCAGCTCACGCAGCGCACGCAACGCGCTGACTCTTACTCTTGTCCGGAGAGCTCTCCCTTGCCAGCGCACGACACCCCCAGCTTCCGTACCCTGCCCGGCGTCTATGAGCCATCTGGTATCCAGCAGCTCCCCGACGGCCGTTTTATTGTCGTCGAGGACGACAGCACGCAGCCGCTCAGCGTGATCACCATCGACGCCGACGACAGCGTCAGTAGTACGCCCCTGGCAACGGACGACGCCAAGCGCAAGCTGGGCCTGTTCGACCAGATCAGGCTCGCCCTCGGCGTGCCCGACAAGGACGCGCAACAAGGTGCAATCAGTGAACTGGGTGAACTCGACGACCTCGAAGGGGTCGCCGTCGACCGCGCGGGAGTCATCTATGCGATCACCTCGCACTCCCGCGACAAGGATGGCGAGGTGCGGGCAGCGCGCGAAAAACTGATCCGCTTTCGCATCGACGGCGAGCGCGTCGTCGACGCCAGCGTCGCCACGGGGGTGAAACAGGCCTTGACCGCTGCACACCCGGTGCTTGCGGCTGCGGCCAGGATCCGCGACGTAAAGGCCGACGGCGGGCTGAATATCGAAGGGCTGACCCTGAGTTCCGACCAGCGTGCCCTGCTGCTCGGATTGCGTGCGCCACTGCTCAACGGCCGGGCGATTATCGCTTGTCTTCATGAGCCCGAAACGCTGTTTGAAACGGGCGCCGAAGCCAGGATTGCGGCCTCGCTGATCAGCCTCGATCTTGGCGGCAATGGTATCCGCGGCATGGCCTACATCCCCTTGCTGAATGGCTATCTCGTGATCGCTGGCCCGATGGCGCGCGCGCAGGTACAGTTCGAACTCTGGTTCTGGAGTGGTGATGCCGATGACCGGGCACGCCGGGTGACGGTCGCCGGCTTGCCCGGCTTCGAGCACGCCGAGGGAATCACCGCGGCAGTCATCGATGGCCAGCCGCGAATCGTCATCGTCAGTGACGACGGCAAGCGCAAGGAACAACGCTTCGCCCGCTTCCTGCTTCTCGACCCGGCGCAACTGCAAATCGCGCCTTGAGGCCGTGAAAATCCTTCCCGGGCCATAAGCGATGAAGCCATTCAAACGCAGGGCGCTGCTGGCAGGCGTGCTGCTCCTGCCCTTGCTCACCGTCGCTCTGGCCGCAGGGCCCTGGCACGCCGCTCGCCAGAACACCTACGGCTGGCAGTTCATGACCCCGGACGAGCGTGTCGAACATCAGCGGCTGATGCGCAGCTTTGCGACTTACCAGGAATGCAAGGCCTACCAGACGAAACGGCACGCCGAATTGTCCGAGCGCGCCCGTGCAGTGGGTGTCGTTCTCGAAGCGTCGCCGGAATCCGGCTGTGACAAGCTGCGCGCGCGCGGCCGGCTGCAATGAGCCGGCCAAGCTCGGCGCCAGGCGCCGCCTCAGCCCGTCGCTTGGTTGCCCCGACGCTGGCCTTGTCAATCGCTCTCGCCAGCGTCTACTGGGCGCTCCCGGAGGATTTGACGGCCTGGCGCAGCGCCGGCATCGTCGCCGGATGGGCGGGCACCGGCCTGCTGGTGGCCAGTCTCTTGCTGATGGTTCGCGAGGCCCGCCTGGCGCGCCTGCTCGGCGGCCTCGAGCTGAGCTATCGCTGGCACCACCGCTGCGGCCTGATCGCCTATCTTCTCCTCCTCTGCCACCCCTTGGCGCTGGCACTCGACGGCTGGGCAGAAGCGCCGCAGCTCGCCTGGCAAACGCTCGATCCGCGTGCGCAGTCCTGGCCACTGTGGCTTGGCTGGGCCGGACTACTCTTGCTGATGCTCGGCCTGGCCAGCACTTTCGCCGTGCACCTGCCGTACCGGCGCTGGCGCAGCTTTCATTTCCTGCTTGGCGGCGGCGTCCTGCTCGGCTTGACGCATGTCTACGTGCTGCTTGGCAACGAGCCGCTACTCCTCGCTTTGCTGCTCATCACGACGCTGGCGCTCGGCTGGCGCCTGCTGGCCAGCGATCTCGGCCTGAGCGCTCACCCCTACCGGGTAACGCAGGTCGAAAAGCCGGCGGCAGGAGTGATCGAGGCCGCGCTGGCGCCCTGTGCCGCGGCACTGGCGCTTAGCCCAGGCCAGTTCGTTCTCGCCGCCTTCGGCGACGGCCCAAGCTTTCACGGCTGTGGCGAATACCATCCCTTCACGGTCAGCGGCATTGACCACCAGGGCCGACTACGAATCAGCGTGCGCGCACTTGGCCCCTGTTCTCGCCATATCCAGGAACTCGAAGCGGGCGTTCTGGTCCGCCTCCAAGGTCCCTTCGGCAGCTTTCTGGACGATGTTCGCTGGGCGCCCCAACTCTGGATTGCGGGCGGCATCGGCATCACCCCGTTCATTGCCGAGTTGCGGGCGCAGCGCTGCAGCCAGCCGACGACCTTGCTCTACCTCTTTCGCCACACCGCCGATGCCGTTTTTCTCGAAGAACTCGCCGCCGCGAGCCGCGAGGATGCGCAATTCGTCTTGCTCACTGACGCCTCCGGATCCGGCCTGCCGGATGTCGACCGCCTGCTGGCACAGGTGTCCGGGCTGCGCGAGCGGCAGGTGCACATGTGCGGTCCACAGCCGCTGCTGGCAACGCTCACCGCAGCCCTGCGTCAGCGCGGAGTCAGCGCCGCAGCCATTCATTTCGAGAGTTTCGATTTCCGCTGATGCGCCAATTATTCATCATCGCCACCGCTTCCTTCTGGCTGCTGCTACTCGGCTTCGCCAGCAGCGATCGATGGCTGCCCAACCAGGTTCAGGCACCCCTGCTGATCGCCAGAGGCAACTTCCGTACCCTCGGCGAAGTGGCCAGGCACAAGACTGCCGACGATTGCTGGATGGCGATCAACGGCGAAGTCTACGACCTCAGCAGCTATCTGCCCGAGCACCCGAGCGAGCCGGAAGTCATCAAGGTCTGGTGCGGCCGGGAAGCGAGCGAGGCCTACCGGACAAAAATGAAGAACCGCGCCCACTCGGCCCGCGCCGATCGCCAGCTGGCCGAATACCGAATCGCCACGCTGCAAGACCGCTGATCGCGCGCTCGCACCACAGCACAAGCACACCGCTCACTCCACTCCGCGGCCTTCGTAGACCCTGGCGGGCAGCTTGCAGTTGGCCAGCGACCGTCCTGTGCACTCTGCCTCATGTCGGCAAAAGATTGACTTGCCCGCTGGCGCCCCCGATACTGCCTGCGGCACCCCTTGGAGCTTGCCTCACATCTGTTTCACGTTGCTTTAACAAAGGAGGGACGAGATGCACGCTATTACGATCATGCTTTCCGGATTGCTGGCAATTGGCCTGTCTGGAACGGCACAAGCGAAGAAAGACAAGGACGACGACAAGATTGCGGAGTGCGACAAGCATACAAAAGTCGCCAGAGCGAACGACGATGGGCTCATCAGCCTGAAGGAAAAAATGAAGAGAGGCTGCGTCATCGAGGTCAAGGATCTTCATCCGACACAGTCGGCAGTCGGGATGGACGCCGTCGAGTGCAAGGCCGCCAAGATTACGGGGAAAGCCAAGGCCGGGAAACTGGATCAATATCTGCTTGGCGAGAAGCGCTGGGTGCCCTTGGTGCGGGGGCCGGGCGAAGTGTTTTACCTCACCGACCACCATCACCTGTCCACCGCCGTGTGGAACGCAGACCTGAAGAACAGTGACAAGAAGGTTTACGGCTACCTCCTTGCCGACTGGTCCGACCTGAAGGATGACGACTTCTGGGCGCGGATGGTAGCGAAGCACGATACCTGGCTGAAGAATCCGGCCGGCGAGGATATCCGGCCCAGCCAGCTTCCGAAAAGCATCGGCGCCCTGCAGGACGACCCCTTGCGAACGCTGTCGGCGTGGGTGCGAAACAGTTGCGGCTACATCAAGTGTGACGCTCCCGGCGTCAGCCTGGACGACGACGAACTGAGCTGCGACGACAAGTTTCACGAGAGCGCGACCTGCGCACCGGCCAACGTCTATTTCCTGGAATTCAAGTGGGCCACCTACCTCGGCAACGTTCCCGCGGTGAAAGAGGCGCTGGCAAGCGAAGCGAGCTGCTCGCAACAGGATCCCTTGAATCAGGAGTGCCTGGACAAGCAGTATGACGTGATGATCAAAGCACTGCCGCTGGCGATGCAGGCAGCGGCAGCGCCAGAAGCCTTGCAGGCGCTGGGCAAGGATGCGGGCCACAACCCGGCGCTGCAACCCGGCATCCCGCAACCGAAACGCTGCCAGTAACAGCGTCGGCGACAGGCGTGGCGTCGCTCGACGCCCGCCCGCCGCTGCCTTCCCAGAGCGCGCTGAGTTAATGTGAAAGTCGCGCAAGCGACTCACGAAACTCCCTTCTCCCCTTGCGGGAGAAGGGGCAGGGGAAGAGGGAAACGGTCATGACTTTCATGATTTGGGGTGTCTCCACGTGTCATGACCGTTAATGTGAAAGTCGCGCAAGCGACTCACGAAACTCCCTTCTCCCCCTGCGGGAGAAGGGCCGGGGGTGAGACGGTGAATTCGGGGAGCATGCTCCCTGCCCGGCGAACGATTCCGGCGTGTAAGCCAGAATGCGCACTGCAAGTGAGAGGGTGGACGGTCATGACTTTCATCATCCGGGGTATCTCGACTGTCATGACCGTTTGCTCATCGCGCTCGGGAAGGCAGCATGCCGCGGTTCAATCAAGCGCGGCGGCAGGAGGTATACTACGCCATCCCTCCAAACCAAGCCAACACACGCCTCGACCATGAAATATCAGATCATCCCGGTAACCCCTTTCGCACAGAACTGCAGCCTGCTGTGGTGCGAGCAAACAAAACGTGGCGCGGTCGTTGATCCGGGCGGCAACATGGCGAGCATTCTGCGGGCGGTAGAGGCAAACGGCGTGACCCTGGAAAAAATTCTCGTCACCCATGGCCATGTCGATCATGCGGGTGCGGTTGCCGAACTGGCCGAGCGCCTGTCTCTGCCGATCGAGGGACCACATCGCGAGGATCAGTTCTGGATCGATGGCATGCAGCAACAGAGCAAAATGTTCGGACTGCCGGCAGCGCGCCCTTTCACACCCGACCGCTGGCTCGAGCAAGGCGATACGGTAGGCTTCGGCGAGGTCGAAATGGATGTTTTGCATTGCCCGGGGCATACGCCGGGGCATGTGGTCTTTTTCAGCAAGGCAGACCGTCTGGCGATCGTCGGCGACGTGCTCTTCCAGGGTTCTATCGGTCGTACGGATTTCCCGAAAGGCGATTTCGACACCCTGATCTCGTCCATCCGTGGCCAACTCTGGCCACTTGGCGATGACGTGACCTTCCTGCCAGGCCACGGCCCGAGTTCGACTTTCGGTGCCGAGCGCCGCAGCAACCCCTTCTGCGGCGACTAGCGCCCGACTACCCTGACCGGCGGGGGCGGCGAAACGAGAGGTGAGAGGTGAGAGCCGAGAGGTGCTTGTCGCACCTCTCGCGCCCTCCCCTAGCCGGGGGGCACCCGTCTTAAAAGTGCAAGGGCCGCTTGTCGCAGGCCAGGGCCGCCTCGTGAACCACTTCCGACAGCGTCGGATGAGCATGACAGATGCGCGCCAGATCTTCGGATGCAGCACCGAACTCCATGGCCACGACACCTTCAGAGATCAATTCCGAAGCATTCGGACCGATGATGTGGACGCCAAGGATACGATCCGTCTGCGCACAGGCCAGGATCTTGGCGAAGCCGCTCGAATCGCCCATTCCCAGGGCCCGACCATTCGAGGCAAACGGGATCTTGCCCACCTTGAAGGCCGTGCCTTCGGCCTTCAACTGCTGCTCGGTCTTGCCAACCCAGGCGATCTCCGGGCTGGTGTAGATCACCCAGGGAATGGTGTCGAAATTGCAGTGCCCGGCCTGCCCGGCCATGATTTCGGCGACCATCACGCCCTCTTCCATGGCCTTGTGCGCGAGCATCGGTCCAGCGACCACATCGCCCACCGCCCACACCCCGGGAAGATTGGTACGGCAGTGTGCGTCGACCTCAACCTGACCGCGTTCGGTGAGTTTGAGCCCGACCTTGTCGGCATCCAGACCTTCGGTATTCGGGATGCGGCCGATCGAGACAATCAGACGATCCGCGTCAAGTCGCTGCTCCTGCCCGTCCTTGTCCGTATAGTCGATCGAAACACCCTTCTGCGAGATCTTGACGTCACCAATCTCGATACCGGTGATGATCTGCAGGCCCTGTTTGGCAAACAGTTTGGCTGCTTCCCTGGCCACATCGATGTCGGCTAGCGAAAGAAACTCGGGCAAGGCCTCGAGGAGCGTCACTTCGGCACCGAGACGCCGCCAGACGCTGCCCATTTCGAGACCAATGACACCAGCGCCGATGACCGCGAGCTTCTTCGGCACCGCCGCAATGTCGAGCGCGCCTTCGTTGTCGCAAACGATCTCGTTATCGACCGGAACACCGGGCAGGTGACGCGCCCTGGAGCCGGTGGCTACAATCACCTGCTTCGCCTCGACGACGCTGTCACCCACCTTAACCTGCCAGTTCTCGCCTTTCTGGCCAAGGAATGCGCCATGACCGTTGAGCAGGGTGACCTTGTTCTTCTTGAACAGCATCTTGATACCGCCGGTGAGCTGTTTGACGATGCCGTTCTTGCGGCCCACCATCTTGGCGACGTCAATGCTCGGCGTCCCGACATCGATCCCCTGCGCAGCAAAGCCGTGCGACGCTTCCTCGAAAAGATGGGAGGTATGCAACAGGGCTTTCGACGGGATGCAGCCCACGTTCAGGCAGGTGCCACCGAGGCGCGGCTCGCCCTTGGGATCGGCGTAGGGATTGGATTCACAACAGGCGACACTGAAACCCAGTTGTGCCGCTCGGATGGCGGCAATATAGCCACCGGGCCCACCACCGATAACGAGAACGTCGAATTGCTTGGACATGATAGTTTCCCTTTCCAGCCGCAGAGACAGCGAGGCACGGACTTCGCACAGTGTGGAACTCTGCGACTCCGTGCCTCGGTGGTGAGAGTTTATACGCCGAGGAGCAGGCGGGCCGGATCCTCCAGCGCCTCCTTCATGGTCACCAGGCCAAGTACGGCTTCACGACCATCGACGATACGGTGGTCGTAGGACATTGCCAGATAGTTGATCGGGCGAATGACAATCTGACCGTTCTCCACCACCGGACGATCCTTGGTGGCGTGAATACCGAGGATCGCCGACTGCGGCGGGTTGATGATCGGCGTCGACAACATCGAACCGAAGACCCCCCCGTTGGAGATCGAGAAGGTACCACCGGTCAGATCCTCCATCGACAGCTTGCCGTCCTTGGCTTTGGCGCCAAACTCGCCGATCTTTTTCTCGATATCGGCGATCGACATCTGGTCGGCGTCGCGCAGAATCGGGACGACCAGGCCGCGCGGGCTGCCCACGGCGATACCGATATCGATGTAGCCGTGGTAGACGATGTCGCTGCCATCAACCGAAGAGTTGATGATCGGAAACTTCTGCAGCGCGGCGACGGCAGCCTTGACGAAGAAGCCCATGAAGCCCAGGCGAACGCCGTGTGCCTTCTCGAAGCGCTCTCCGTACTGCTTGCGCAAGGCCATGACCGGACCCATATTGACTTCATTGAAGGTGGTCAGGATGGCGTTGCTGGCTTGTGACTGCAACAGACGCTCGGCAACGCGGGCGCGCAGGCGCGACATCGGTACGCGCTGCTCCGGCCGATCACCGAGCGCCACGGTCACCATCGGCGCGGTGGCCAAGGCAGGTGCGCTCACTTTCGCAGCCACAGCGACTGGCGCGGCGGCAAGGCTAGCGGCAAGGCCAGCGGCAACCGGCCTCACCGCCGGACGCTCAGCGGCCACGGCATCAGCCTTGCTTACCCGCCCACCACGGCCCGTACCGACAACGTCGCCAGCGGCAATACCCTTTTCTTCGAGGATTTTGCGTGCCGCCGGCATGGCAACTCCCGCCGCCGCAGCGCCAGCTGCCTCCCCGGCAGGCGCCGCTTTCGCAGGCGCCGCTGTGGCCACTGGCGCGACCACAGCACCGGCCTGCGCCGTGGTATCGATACGTGCAATGACTTCGCCCGCAACAACCGTGTCGCCATCGCCCTTGACGATTTCAACCAATACGCCACTATCCGGTGCCGGCAGTTCGAGAACCACCTTGTCGGTCTCGATGTCGATAAGATTCTCATCCCGGGCAACCGCTTCACCGGCTTTCTTGTGCCACGAAACCAGCGTCGCTTCAGCGACAGATTCCGAGAGCTGTGGAACTTTGACGTCGATGATCATGTTCTCTCCGTTCTAGGGCAATTTGTAGTACTCGATCTCACCAAGCGCGGAGTCGATCAGAGCCTTTTGTTGGGCATTATGCTTGCTGGCATAGCCAACTGCGGGGGAAGCGGCCGCCGGGCGGGAGACGAGCAGCAAATGCTGCTTGTCGTTGAGCTCGCGCGACAGATGCTGGCGTGAGGCGATCCAGTACCAGGGACCCTGATTGCGCGGTTCGTCCTGACACCAGACGATTTCTGTTGCCTTCGGATACTTGGCCACTTCGTCGTGGAAAGACTTCTCCGGGAAGGGATAGAGTTGCTCGAGGCGGGCAATCGCGATATGGGCAACTTTCTTCTCCTGCCGTGCGGCAACCAGATCGTAATAGATCTTGCCGGAGCAGAAGATGACGCGGGTGACTTTCTTGGCGTTGATCGGCTCGACTTCGCCAATAACACGCTGAAACTCGCCGTCACTCAACTCTTCGAGGCTCGATGTTGCGTCTTTGTGGCGTAGCAAGGACTTTGGCGAGAAAACGATCAGCGGCTTGCGCTGATTGCGCACGGCCTGGCGACGCAGCAGATGGAAGATCTGCGCCGGCGTCGTCGGCTGGCAAACTTCCATGTTCATCTCGGCAGACAACTGCATGAAGCGTTCGATGCGCGCCGAAGAATGCTCCGGGCCCTGCCCTTCATAACCGTGCGGCAGAAGGAGGACCAAGCCGCTGGCACGACCCCATTTGGCTTCACCGGCAGCAATAAACTGATCGATGACCACCTGCGCGCCGTTAACAAAGTCGCCAAATTGCGCTTCCCAGACCACCAGTTCGTGGGGGTTGGCAGTCGAGTAGCCGTACTCGAAGGCGAGAACGGCCTCCTCCGAGAGGACCGAGTCATAGCACTGGAAGTTGGCCTGCTTTTCCTGGAGATGAGCCAGGGGAACATAGGTGCCGTCGTCCCACTCTTCACGATTCTGGTCGTGCAGCGCCGCGTGGCGGTGGAAGAAAGTGCTGCGGCCAACGTCTTCACCAGAAATACGAATACCGTAACTGGACACCAGCAAGGACGCGTAGGCGAGGTTTTCGGCCATCCCCCAGTCTACCGGCAGTTGCCCCTCGCCCATCGCACGACGATCGTCGATGATCTTCTTGACCCGACTGTGCAGGGTAAAACCCTCGGGCAGGGTCGACAAGCGTTCGCACAGGCGCCGCAACTCCGTGATCGGCACCTTGGTATCGCAGGTTTCGATATAGCGCGGCGAAAGAAAAGGCGTCCAGTCGATGGTCATCGGATGCTTGTAGCCGGCGAGCACCGGGTTGTACAAGAGCTCGCCGCGGTCGAGATGGGCGCGGTAATCGGCAATGATCTCGTCCGGGCCTTCGACCACCAGAACCCCTTCGTCAACCAGTTTGTCTGCGTACAGCTTGCGTGTCCCTGGATGCAACCTGATCTTCTTGTACATCAGGGGTTGCGTGACCATTGGCTCGTCTTGCTCGTTATGCCCGAGCTTGCGGTAGCAGACGATGTCGACGACGACATCTTTCTTGAAGGTCCGACGATAATCCATGGCGATCGCGGTGACCAGGGCGACCGCTTCGGGGTCGTCGCCATTGACGTGGAAGATCGGCGCCTCGGCCATCTTGAAGATGTCCGTGCAGTACAGCGATGAACGGTAGTCGCGCGGGTCGGAAGTGGTAAAGCCGATCTGGTTATTGACCACGATGTGCACCGTACCACCGACGCCATAGCCCCGCGTTTGCGCGAAGTTGAGCATCTCCTGGTTGACGCCCTGACCAGCCACGGCAGCGTCACCGTGAATGAGCACCGCCAGCACCTTGTCCTTGCCGTCCTCGCCGCGACGCAGCTGGCGTGAAAACACCGAGCCAGCGACCACCGGGTTAACGATTTCCAGATGCGAGGGATTGAACGACAGCGTCAGATGGCACGGTCCGCCGGGTGTCGAGACATCGGACGAGTAACCCATGTGATACTTGACGTCGCCAGCAGTCAGATCCTGCGCCTTCTTGCCCTCGAACTCGTCGAAGAGCATCGACGGCGCTTTACCCAGCGTGTTCACGAGAACATTGAGGCGACCACGGTGGGCCATGCCCACGACGATTTCGTCAACGCCGCCGCTTCCCGCCACACGGATCAGTTCGTCGAGGGAGACAATCAGCGACTCGCCACCTTCAAGGGAGAAACGCTTCTGACCGACGTAGCGTGTGTGCAGATAGCGTTCGAGGGTTTCAGCAGCCGTCAGGCGCTCAAGCATGCGCAGGCGCTGCTCGGGGGTATAGCTGGGTTTGGAGTGGATGCGCTCAAGGCGATCCTGCACCCAGCGCTTCTCGGCGAGCGTGCTGAGGTACATGTACTCGACACCGATAGAGCCGCAATAGGTGGCTTTGAGGGCATCGAGAATCTGCCCGAAGGTGGCATGCTCAGGCACGCCCTTGAACGAACCGACGGCGAACATGGTGTTGAGGTCGGCGTCCGAAAGCCCGTAGTAAGCCGGGTCAAGCTGCGGCAGATCCGGACGTGGCGTGCGCTTCAGCGGGTCCAGATTGGCCCAACGATCACCCGCAAAACGATAGGCGGTGATCATCTGCAGAATGCCGACCTGCTTCTTGTCATCGGCCGGCGCCACCGCTGCGGCGCGGTAGCCACCCTTCTTCGCCTGCTCGGCAAAAGCGTTGATCACCGGCAAGTGCGGCACATCGCGCGCGACGTGACCGGGAAGCTGCGCCAGCTTGTCGAAATACTCGCGCCACTGCTCGGAGACGGAACCGGGATTATCGAGGTAGTTTTCGTACAACTCCTCGACGAAGGGCGCGTTACCGCCAAAGAGGAGGGAGTTACCAAAAAGCTGATTCATCATGGCTTTACCTGTCGTCACGGTCCTGGTGCGGAGAGCGAAAACCTGTGGCCGAAAGCCACAGCATGAAAAAAGGGCGGCTACCGTCGCCGCCCCTCGGAGTCGATATCAGCTCTAGCGCTGGTCAGCCGGAATAACGTCGCGCCTTGCTGCCCCCACGTAGAGCTGACGGGGACGACCGATCTTGTATTCCGGATCGTTGATCATCTCTTCCCATTGCGTCATCCAGCCCACCGTACGGGCCAGGGCAAAGATGCAGGTGAACATCGTGGTCGGAATACCGAGCGCCTTCTGAACGATACCTGAGTAGAAATCAACGTTCGGATAAAGTTTCTTCTCGATGAAGTAGTTATCCTCGAGAGCGATCCTTTCGAGTTCCATCGCCAGCTTGAACAGGCGGTCATTCTCCAGCCCCAGCTCCTGCAGAACTTCGTTGCAAACAGTCCTCATCAGGGTCGCGCGCGGATCGAAGTTCTTGTAGACGCGGTGCCCGAAGCCCATCAACTTGAAGGAATCGTTCTTGTCCTTGGCCCGAGCGATGTACTCGGCAACGCGCGAGACGTCGTGAATTTCTTCGAGCATCTGCAGGCAGGCCTCGTTGGCACCACCGTGCGCCGGGCCCCACAGGCAGGCAATGCCCGCCGAGATACAGGCATAGGGGTTGGCGCCGGAAGAACCCGACAGACGCACGGTCGAGGTCGAGGCATTCTGTTCGTGGTCGGCGTGCAGGGTGAAGATGGTATCCAGCGCACGCACCAGTACCGGGTTCGGCTTGTACTCCTCGCAGGGATTGCCGAACATCATGTGCATGAAGTTCGCCGTGTAATCGAGATCGTTACGCGGGTACATGAAGGGCTCGCCGACGTGATACTTGTAGGCCATGGCGACGATGGTCGGCAGCTTGGCGACAATGCGGTTGAAACTGATGTTCTGGTGTTCGAGATCGGAGAAATCCTCGGCCTCATGGTAGAAGGCAGACAGCGCGCCAACGACCCCAACCAGAATGGCCATCGGGTGAGCATCTCGACGGAAGCCCTGGTAGAACTTCACCAGTTGCTCGTGCACCATGGTGTGATTCTTGATGTTCTTCTCGAAACCGGCCTTCTCGGCAGGTGTCGGCAACTCGCCATTCCACAGCAGATAGGCGACCTCGAGGAAGTTGCAGCTTTCGGCCAGTTGCTCGATTGGATAACCGCGATACAACAGCTCGCCCTTGTCGCCGTCGATGAAGGTGATCTTTGACCGACAGCTCGCCGTCGACAGGTAGCCGGAATCGTAGGTAAACAAGCCGGTCTTGGCGCCCAAGGTGCGGATGTCGATGCAATCATTGCCGTGGGTAGGCGTCATGATCGGAAACTCGACGGGGTCACGCCCTTCGATGTTCACAATTGCTTTACGTTCGGTCGTCATGGTTTATCCCCGTTCAGGTATTGAAGGCACAGCATGGATCGTAAAAGCGCCAGATTAGGGCAGCTTCCTTACTTAACTCTTACGTTGCGCAGCAAGGCAACGACTTCGGCCTGTACAGAGTCCGTACATTCGCGGCTACCGTTGATCAGCGGCCACAGTTCCAGGTCTTCCATATCGGCCAGGATGATAAAGGCATCCGCCTGCGCGGGAGCAAGGGTCGGGAAAATGCGCTCGAGGAACTCCCCGAGCAGCAAATCCATTTCCAGCATCGCACGCCGCGTACAACGCCAGCGCAGACGGTTGATTCGCTCGCGTTCGTCCATCAGATTGCGCGACGAACCATCATTTCCTTGATTTTGCCTATCGCCCGCGTCGGATTCAGATTCTTCGGACAGACATCGACACAGTTCATGATCGAGTGACAGCGGAACAGTCGATACGGATCCTCAAGGTCGTCCAAACGCTCGTTGGTGGCCTCGTCGCGCGTGTCGGCGATGAAGCGATAGGCGTTCAGCAGACCGGCAGGGCCGACGAACTTGTCCGGATTCCACCAGAACGAAGGACAAGAGGTCGAACAGCAGGCGCACAGGATGCACTCGTAGAGACCGTTGAGTTCGTCGCGCTCCTCCGGCGACTGCAAGCGCTCGCGCTCCGGACGCGGGCTGTCGTTGATCAGATAGGGCTTGACCGAGTGATACTGCTTGAAAAACTGCGTCATATCGACGATCAGGTCGCGGATCACCGGCAGGCCGGGCAACGGCCTCAACACCACCGGCTGCTTGAGATCGCGGATGTCGGTGAGACAGGCGAGGCCGTTCTTGCCGTTGATGTTCATCGCATCAGAGCCGCAAATACCCTCACGACAGGAGCGGCGATAAGACAGCGTATCGTCCTTCCCTTTCAGGCGGGTGAGGATGTCAAGCAACTTGCGATCGATCTCGAAATCAACCTCAACCGAGATGTCCTGCATATAGGGCGCATCATCCTGGTCAGGATCGTAGCGGTAAATCTTGAACTCCATGGTACTGGTGGCCATAATCATTAACTCCGTGGCATACGATCAGTAGGAGCGCGTCTTCAGCGCGATGGATTCGACAGTCAGCGGGGTCATGGTCACCGGCTTGTAGCTGAGACTGCTGCCCTCGCGTTGCCAGAGCGTATGCTTGTGCCAGTTGGCGTCATCGCGCCCGTTCGGGTTTTCCGGCGTATCGGGCGCGTCGTCCCGCACATGCGCACCGCGGGATTCCTTGCGCGCCTCTGCCGAAACCAGCGTCGCCTTGGCGACCTCAATCAGGTTGTCGAGTTCCAGCGCTTCGACGCGCGCCGTATTCCAGACCTGCGACTTGTCCTTGATCTCGGTCCTGGCGACCGCTTTCTCGATGTCGACGATCTTGGCGACCCCTTCGACCAGCATGTCCTTGAAACGGAAGACACCGCAGTGCTTCTGCATCGTGCGCTGCAACTCAAGACGGGTTTCGTTGACGTCACTTCCGCCAGTCTGAGTATTGAGGCGATGCAGGCGCGCCAGGGTGCGTTCGGCGAAGTTTTCCGGCAATTCCTGATGCGCGACCTTGCCCGAAGCCAGGTCCTCGATCACCGAATCTCCGGAAGATTTGCCGAAGACCAAGAGGTCGAGCAGGGAATTGGTGCCCAAACGATTGGCACCATGGACCGAGGCACAGGCCACCTCGCCGGCTGCGTAGAAGCCCTTGACCGGCACTCCGTCGGCGGCGACCACCTGACCTTTGTAGTTGGTCGGAATACCACCCATCTGATAGTGGCAGGTCGGCACCACGGGAATCGGCGCCTGGATCGGATCGATACCGGCGAACTGGATCGAAATCTCGCGAATGCCGGGCAAACGCTTCATGATCGTTGCCGGGTCGAGGTGGGTAATATCGAGGAGCACGAAATCCTTGTTCGGCCCGCAACCGCGGCCCTCGTTGATTTCGGTGACCATGGCCCGGGAAACCACGTCGCGCGACGCCAGATCCTTGGCGTTCGGCGCATAGCGCTCCATGAAACGCTCGTTGTCCGAGTTGCGCAGAATACCGCCCTCACCGCGCACGCCTTCGGTAATCAGCACCCCGGCACCGGCGACGCCGGTCGGATGGAACTGCCAGAACTCCATGTCTTCAAGAGCAATGCCGGCCCGCGCCGCCATACCCAGACCGTCGCCGGTATTGATGAAGGCATTGGTCGAGGAATAGTAGATGCGGCCGGCACCACCGGTGGCAAAAATTGTCGCCTTGGCGTGGAAAGCGACGACTTCGCCGGTTTCCATTTCCAGGGCGATGACCCCGAGCACCTGACCCGACTCGTCACGAATCAGATCCAGCGCCATCCATTCGACGAAGAACTGCGTGTTGGCGCGCACATTGCGCTGATAGAGCGCGTGCAGCATCGCGTGCCCGGTACGGTCGGCCGCGGCGCAGGCACGCCGCACCGGCTTCTCGCCGAAGTTCGACATATGCCCACCGAATGGGCGCTGATAGATCTTGCCTTCGTCCGTGCGGTCAAACGGCATGCCGAAGTGCTCGAGCTCGACGACCACCTCGGGCGCCATCCGACACATGTACTCGATCGCATCCTGGTCACCGAGCCAGTCGGAGCCCTTGACCGTATCGTACATGTGCCAGTGCCAGTGATCCTCTTCGGAGTTGCCCAGGGACGCGGAAACCCCGCCTTGCGCGGCCACGGTGTGTGAACGGGTCGGGAAGACTTTTGACAGCACGGCCGTCTTCAATCCACCCTCGGATAGCTGAATCGCTGCGCGCAGCCCAGAACCGCCTGCGCCAACGATGACAGCATCGAACTTACGTACCGGTATGCTTGAATTGCTCACTTACGTTCTCCACAGAATCCGAATCGCCCAGCCGGCGTAACCGACCAGCACCGTCGCCGTCGCAATCATCAACAGCAGGCGTAAACCATCCGGCTTGATGTAGTCCATCCAGATATCCCGGATGCCGATCCAGGCGTGGTAGAACAGGCTGATGAAGAAAAGGAAGGTCGCGAAACGCATGAAACCACCGGCAAAGACACCGCGCCAGCTTTCCAGCGAGTCTGGCCCAACGGAACCGATGACCACCAGGAAGATCACCGTGTAGACCGCCATGACGATGGCAGTCGCGCGCTGAATGATCCAGTCCTTGAGGCCGTAATGGGCCCCGACAAGAATACGATTTACCATAGCACTTGCACTCCCACGATCAGCGTCAGGGCGATGCTGACGCCGAAGACAATCTTGCTCGAAAGAATCGCTTCCTTGAGGTCGACACCGATGTGCACGTCAAGCAGCAGATAGCGAATGCCGGCGCAGAAGTGGTGCATGTAGAACCAGATCAGACCGAGCAGGATGATCTTCACCAAGCCGTGGTCAACCACCGCCTTGAAGCTGGCAAAGGTCTCCGCCGAGTTCAGACTGCTCTCGAACAGCCATAAGAGGAACGGCAGCAGCAGAAAAAGCGCAGCCCCGCTAATTCGGTGAATGATCGACAGAATACCCGGAAGCGGTAGCCTGATCGTCGGCAAGTCCAGATTCTTTGGACGCTTTTTCTTTATTGCCATCTCTGCCATGGACGTCATCCCTCATGTGTAGTACAGCAGCATGCGTGTTGCATGCGTTCCCCTTGAAAACTACGCCCGATTATAAACCATTCGGGCGCCCCTTACTTCCTCGCAATGGCGCTTACGGGCCTTCACCCCAGCTCGTTGCGATAATGATGATTGCGTGTCGAGTAGTAACCCCGCCGCCATTCGACCGGCTTCTGGGCATAGGAGAAAGTCACGCGCTCGACCAGTAGCAGCGGGCTCCCCTCGGCAACTTTCAGGAGCTCGGCGCTGACGCGGTCAGCAGCAACGGCGCGCAGGCGCTCGTCGGCACGAACCATGCAAACACCATAGCGACTTTCGAACAGGCCGTAGAGCGACTCGCCCGCGCGCACGACCTCCAGCGTCAGGTCGGGGAACAGCTCACTCGAAAGATAGATTTCGTCGAAGACCACCGGCTCATCGCCCAGCTTCAGGAGACGGCGCAGAATGGTGATCGGTGCCCCCGGCTCGAGGGCCAGCGTACGCGCCACGTCAGGGCCGGCTTTGGCGCGCCAGCATTCGAGCGGAATGCTCTGCGAGACCTGCGGCACACCGTCATTGGCGACCAGGCGCAGAAAACGGAAAGCAGAGCCGGGATCCTTGTGCGTCGCAACGAAGGTGCCCTTGCCTTGCTGACGGACCAGGAGGTTCTCGGCAGCCATTTCGTCGATGGCCTTGCGCACCGTTCCCTGACTGACGCCAAAGCGGCCGGCGAGCTCCGACTCACTGGGAATCGCGTCGCCCGGGCCCCATTCCCCGGACTCCAGATTGCCCATGATCAATTGTTTGATCTGCCGGTAGAGCGGGCTGAAGGTCGGGGCGTGCATTGCTGAGGCGCGGTTCATGGAAAGCTATTTCAGCACAATTTCGCACGTCCGTCCATCCCGTTCTTGTTACTGATATCATATATAAGACATAAGATAGGCGCCATTGATTTGACAGTGCACACCTCCGGGTCTTATGATTGCTCTGATTCGGCGCCCGGCGCAGCGAACGGGCATGCGGGCGTCGTCGATCGCTTTTTGATCCCTTGTTTTGCTTGCTTGCCTGTTTACTCTCGTTCAATTCTTCTCGCTCACCATTAACGACAGGAGCCGTATCATGTCCAAAGCCCCCATGCGCGTCGCGGTCACCGGCGCAGCCGGCCAAATCGGTTACAGCCTGCTTTTCCGGATCGCTTCCGGCGAAATGCTCGGCAAGGATCAGCCAGTCATCCTTCAACTACTCGACCTGCCGCAAGCTCAGAAAGCCTGCCAGGGCGTGATCATGGAACTCGAAGATTGCGCGTTCCCGATGCTCGCGGGCATGTTCGCTACCGACGATCCCAACGTTGCCTTCAAGGATGCCGACGTCTGCCTGCTGGTTGGTGCACGTCCGCGCGGCCCGGGTATGGAACGTGCTGACCTGTTGACCGCCAATGGCGCCATCTTCACCGTCCAGGGCAAGGCAATTGCCGAGAACGCCAAAGAAGACGTCCGCGTCCTGGTCGTCGGCAACCCCTGCAACACCAACGCCCTGATCGCCGGCTCCGCAGCGAAGAAAGTCGGTCGCACCAACCCAGCCAACTACCATGGCATGCTGCGCCTGGATCACAACCGCGCCCTCTCGCAACTCGCCGCGAAAACCGACCGCCCAGTGGCCAGTTTCAAGCAGCTCACCGTCTGGGGCAACCATTCGCCGACGATGTACGCCGATTACCGCAACTGCACGTCCAACGGCGACAACGTCAAGGATCTGATCAACGATCCGGTCTGGAATAACGACGTCTTCCTGCCCACGGTCGGCAAGCGCGGCGCTGCGATCATCGACGCCCGCGGCCTGTCCTCGGCAGCCTCGGCGGCCAACGCAGCCATCGACCACATGCGCGACTGGGTACTCGGTTCCGACGAATGGGTGACCATGGGCGTCCCGTCCGACGGCTCCTACGACATCCCGACGGGTATCGTTTTTGGTTTCCCCTGCGAGTGCAAGGGCGGCTCCTTCAAGATCATCCAGGGTCTCGAGATCGACGGCTACTCGCGCGAGAAGATCAACAAGACGCTCAAGGAACTGACCGACGAAGCCGAGGCCGTAAAAGACATGCTCTGAGCAGGCCTTGCTGCTGACGAGAAACCGCGGCCTGGCCGCGGTTTTTTTTCGCCTGCCAGCTTGCCTGCCACCTTGCTACACAGCGCGGTAGAATATCGCTCTCCGACGAACCAGACGCTATCGAAAAACCATGCGCCATCCCAGCCAAGTCCTCTTCGCAGGCGAAAAGCCTTTTCCGATGATCCCCGCCGTCGACCACTACGCGGGCTCCGAAAAGCTGATCAACAAGGCCCTGCTGTTGCAGAACGAGTTGGGCCCGATCTTCGACGTCACCTGCGACTGTGAGGACGGTGCAGCGGCAGGCGCCGATCGCGAGCATGCGACGATGGTTGCCGAGCTGATCATGAGCGATGCCAATCGGCATGGACGGGTGGGTGTCCGCATCCACGACATCGCCCACCACGGCTGGCAGCAAGACATCGAGATCATCGTCGCCCACGCCGGCCAGCGCCTGGCCTTCGTGACGCTGCCCAAAGTCAGTTGCGGTGAGGACGTGCGCATACAACTCGACGCTTTGCGGCGAGCGACGGCAGCCGCCGGCATCGAGCGCCAGATCCCGGCACATGTACTGATCGAAACCTACGGCGCCCTGCGTGATGTTTGGGAAATCGCCGCCCTTCCGGAGGTCGAATCACTCGATTTCGGGCTGATGGATTTTGTCAGCGGCCACCATGGCGCCATCCCGGCTTCGGCCATGCGCAGCCCCGGACAGTTCGAGCACCCGCTGATCGTCCGCGCCAAGTGTGAAATCTCGGCCGCGGCGCTGGCCAACGGCGCCGTCCCCTCGCACAACGTTACCACCGAACTGCGCGATCTGGATTTCATCCGCAACGATGCTCGCCGCGCACGCAACGAATTCGGCTATCTGCGCATGTGGAGCATCCATCCCAACCAGATCCGGCCGATCGTCGACATGATGCGCCCCGACTTCTCGGAGGTTGAAAGCGCAGCCGACATCCTGATCGCCGCGCAAGATGGCGATTGGGGACCGATCCAGCACCAGGGCCTGCTGCACGACCGCGCTTCCTACCGCTACTACTGGGAGCTTCTCGCACGCGCCCAGGCCACCGGCATGACGCTGCCAACAGCGGCACAGAAGCGTTTCTTCGCCTGAAAAAACACATGGACCTGCCAGCGCTGACGGCCAAAGTACTGGCGTTTCGCGACCAGAGGAACTGGGCCCAGTTCCACAGCCTGCGCAACCTGATCGTTTCGCTGAATCTCGAAGCCAGCGAGCTGCTCGAGCTGACGCAATGGAAGAGCGACGCCGACATGGCGGCCCTGGCCGCCAGCACCGAAGCGCAGGAAGCACTGCGTGACGAATGCGCCGACGTGCTGATTTATCTGCTGCTCATCGCCGAACACGCCGGCATCGACCTGGAAGCCGCCGCGCACGCCAAACTGGTCAAGAACGCGGCGAAATATCCGGTCGAAACCAGCTACGGCTCGAGCCGCAAGTACCTGGCCGAGGCGGCCGGCAAAGGCTGAGCGCCTGGGACGCTCTGGCCGGATCGCCCGGGGCGCTCTGGCCGTGACCCAGGCTCATGCAGTGCCCTATTCATGCAGCGCCGTAGTCATGCATCATGCAATGCCCCTATTTCGCCGGGCATTTACCTTCCTGAGGCCTGGCTCTCGAGCGTAAAGGCCGCCCCCGCATCCAGCCCGAGCACTTTGACCAGCCACGGCATCGCCTCCTCCAGACTGGCCTGCAAAGTCCACGGCGGGTTGATCACGAAAACGCCGCTGCCATGCATCCCGAAACCATCCGCGGCCGGTGTCCTGACGCGCAGCGTGACGTGCAGCCAGTTGCTCGCCGGCAGGCGTTTCAGGCGTCCGGGCAGATCGTGCGCCTCGAGCCGGGTCAGCTGCGGGTACCACAGCTGGTAGGTGCCGCCCGGGAAACGCTGCAGCGAATCCTTGAGCGCCTGTACGACGCGCTCGTAATCGTGCTTTTCTTCGTACGCCGGGTCGATCAGCACCAGAGCCCGTCGCGGTGGCGGCGGCAACACGGCTTTCAGGCCGGCGAAGCCGTCGCTGTGCTCGACGACCACCCGCGATCCCTCGGCCTCGAAGCGCTTGCGCAGGTGTAGAACATCACGACTGTGCAGCTCGAAAAGCCGCAAGCGGTCCTGCGCACGCAGCGTTGCCAACGCCAAGTCAGGTGAACCCGGATAGACTTTCAGCGCGCCGCCGGGGTTGATCGCGCGCAGCAGCTGCAGATACTCGGCGACCGCCGGCGGTAGATCCTGGCGCCCCCATAGGCGAGCGATCCCTTCCCGGTACTCGTGAAGCTTGGACGCCTGCGCTGAATCCAGGGCATAGGAACCCGCCCCGGCGTGGCTATCCACGTACCAGAAGGCCTTCTCCTTGCGGCCCAGGTAGCGCGCCAGCTGCACCAGGATCAGATGCTTGAGAACGTCGGCGTGGTTACCGGCATGAAAGGCGTGACGATAGCTGAGCATCGACTAATGCCCTTTCGCGCGAGCGCGGGGAAACGCGGGGGTCAATGGCCAGCGCCCTACTCGGGAGCCAGGATCTTGCCGTCGGTGCTGAACTGATAATCGCGGAAGATGTGCTCGGCGCTGAGCAGTTGGTAGCTGCCGTCAGGCAAGCGACGGGAGGTATCCTTGAGGCGATAGGTGTAATGACCGCAGGTCCAGCAATCGAAGTTGCGCATCTGCGTACAGAGACAGGTCTTGTCCCGCACCGATATCCGCTTGACCCCGGGATTCGCCTCGACTTCGCGATTGTAGGCGTTGATGTACGAGCAATTGCCGGTGCTGTCGAGCAGGTAGCCGTAGGCTTCGCAGTTGGGTCGAATACCGTCGCCGATCGCCGGGCTGTTGCTCAGCATGCGCATCGGATAGCCGGTCGGTGAAATCTGGTTGACTTCGATCCCCTCTTCGCTGGCTTCAAAATAACGCTGCTTGACGTCCTCCGGAAGGCCGCATTCCCGGGACACGGTAAAGCGCGTCGCCACCTGCACGGCGGCCGCTCCCTGCTCGAGAAAGGAGACCGCGTCGCTGCCGGTGAAGATGCCGCCGGCCGGAATCAGCGGAATGTCCAGTTGCTCGGCCTGCAGATAGCGATGAATCTCGGCGAAGATGGTCGCCAGATCGTACTCGGCCCAATCCATGCCGAAGCCCAGGTGACCACCCGCCAGCGGCCCTTCGACCACCACATAGTCGGGCAAGCGCTTGCAGCGTGCCGTCTTGCGCAGAAAAAGCTGCAGCGCGCGCAAGGACGAGACGATGATGCCCAGCTTGGCGTCGCGGAAACGCGGATGATCCTCGATCAGCGCGAAGGAACCGAGATGCAGCCCGGCGGCCAGCGTGATGCCGTCGGCGCCCGCATCCAGCGCGCCTTGCATGCGTACGCGTAGCGTTTCCCGCGGCGAGTTCATGGTCAGCTTTTCCATGCAGTTGACGAAGATCAGGCCGTCGCCTTGCTTCGCCTCCATGGTCCTGCCGACGTGCATGCGGGTCGCCTCGGCGAGCTGCTCGAGATCGAAGCGGACGACCGACTTGTCGGAATTGGCGACGTTGAATTTGTACTGCTTGAGTTTGTCCTTGACGAACTTGGCGTTGAAGCGCCGATCGGCCACGGTATTCACCATGGCATCGGAAATATGTCCCACGCCACCCAGTCGCGCGGCTTCAAGCGCCAGCTCGGCCGTCGAAATATCGACCCCCATGCCGCCGATCATGATCGGCACCAGTTCCTTGCTGCCAAACTTCAGACGGTAATCATCAACGCACTTCATGCATGTCCTTCCCAACTCGGCGCAGCGTCTTCGGCCTGCCCGACAGGTGATCACGGCAACTTCCACGAGCTCGCCATTATCACTCATCCCGCGCCTCGATGGCTTGCCGGATGCAAGGAAATCGCAATCCGCGAGCACCCGGCGCAAGCAATCGGTCGCCAGCCGCGGCAGCCAGGACGAAGCACAGCACGCGCGCGTGTATCATGCCCACTCCCGGAGACGCCAAGCGGAGCCTCGCCATGCCCGACTGCAACAGCCACGACCAAGCACTCGCCGCCGCCACCGACATCGGCATCGCGCGCCAGGGCACTTTCGACGCCGCCGCTTTCGAGCGCGCCATCGCCGACCTGCTCAGCGCCTGCGGCCTGGCCGCCGCTGGCCCGCACCTGGGCAGAACGCCGCAGCGCGTGCGCGAACTCTGGCAGCGCCGCCTGCTCGGCGGCTACGACCTCGACCCCGCCGCAGCGCTCGGCGAAGGCTTTGCCGATCCGCGCGGCGACATGGTCGTGCTGCGCGGGATCGCCGTGCATGGCGTCTGTCCGCACCACCTGGTCCCTTTCCGCGGCCTCGCCCACGTCGCCTACCTACCCGGCGGCCGGCTGCACGGCTTTGGCCGCATTGCCCGCCTGGTCGACGCCATCGGCCACCGCTTCACCTATCAGGAATGGATGACCCGCGACATCGCCGACGCCCTGATGCAGCACGGCAAGGCACGCGGCGCGGCCTGTGTCGTCGAGGCCGAACAGCTGTGCCTGCTGCTCGGCGAAGATCGGCGCGGCGACGAACGGGTGATCACCCAGGCCTTCAGCGGCGAGTTTGCACACTCCGAACAGGCGCGCAACGAATTCCTGCGCGCCATCGCCGGCGGCCGCCGCGAGTAAGGAAACGCCGACACCAGCGCAGCAGGGAAAAGAGATGACAGGTAGGCAAGCGGCAGAAGCGAGCTTTCGTACCTAGCGCAAAAAAATGGAACGTAGCCTCCGACCGTGGCTGTCGGGATTCTTTACACTGAACCTTCTTCGACCAAGGCATGTCCATTAAAAACTTATTTTTAATCCAACAGCCAACACTTCAGGCATCAAAACAGGCTTAAAAATTTCTTAGCGTTCGCCGACGATCCGCATTGCCGTGGATGTTCCTTACTCGGGAAGAACCATGAAACTTAGACTCGAAACATTGACACAGAAATTTCTGCCCGTTGTCGCGGCCGCCGCACTCGTATTTGGTGCCACTACCGCCAGTGCGTCCGTGATCACCTCATTGCCGGGCGGCACAGCGCACGCCTTTACCGCCCAGGATCTTGTTACCAGCGGACCGGTTGCCGAGAACGGCATGACTTGGACATCAACCCATGCCCGTTCAGTGTACGGCTACACAAGGCTTTACGGCCTCGTTGACAATGGCGATTGGACTGGTGACACCGGCCCCTATATCGGGCTGGACACGGACTACGGCTCGATGACCATCGTCTTCGACAACGCGGTGTCATCGGTGTTGGCGTTCATCAACTATGCGGTCCCCAACTTCGGGGCGGCGAAGATCGCCATCTACGACGCAGCCAACAATCTACTTGAGAGCCATACCCTCGACATCAATACCCCGTCTGGAGTCGACGCCGGCTTCGACTTCGGCTTCAGCCAAACTACGGCCAACATCAAGTCTTTCGTCCTTAGCGACGGATACATTGTCGCCGCCAATGTGAGAACCGACGGGCGTCGCATCGACGTTCCGGAACCGGGCACGCTAGCTCTCGCCGGCCTTGCCTTTGCCGGTCTGGCAATGCGCCGTCGCAAGGCCGCCATCTGAGCGAGCCATTGCTCGCCAGTTAAAACAGCCGAGCACAAGCTTGGCTTTTTTTGTCTGTAATTCCTTAGTTTTCCAGCATTTCAGGCGCATGCTTGCGCGTGTTCTCGGTGATATCCACGTTTTCGGCTGCCTCCTCGGCGATGAACCAGCGCCACGAGGCCAGCAAGCCTGTCAACTGAACGCCCAGCGCTTTGACGAGCCGTTCCGACTCCCGGAGGAATGAAGTCGAGTCTTTGCGAACCACTGCGAACTCGCTGCGTCATGAAGTGGAGTCTCTGCGGCTCACCGCTGATTGTCGGGGGGCGCGCATGGGGTCGATGGTGCGTCAATGAGTTTGCCGTCACCACCAGGGCAGTCACGCCCAACGCGCTTCCCGGGACTCGCTGCCGGGGCTCTCAGCTTCCGGTCAGGGTCATCAGCAGCGGCGTGCTCAGCGCTGCCAGGGCGGTCGACAAGACCAGGCTGCTGGCCACCGGCCCTGCCAGCGTCTTGAACTGACGCGACATCAGATAGACGTTGGCGCCGACGGCCAGCGAGGCGAGCAGCACCACGACCTGCGTTTCCATCGCCGGCAGACCCATCAGCAGGGCCAGCGACCAGACCACCAGGGGTTGCACGATCAACTTCAGGCAGCAGATGGCAACGCTGATTTGCCAGCCGGCGCGCACGCCATATTCTGCCAGCCCCATGCCCAGAGCGATCAGCGCCAGCGGCGCCGCGGCCTGCGCCAGCATCGCCAGCGGCTGCGCCAGCAGGGTCGGCAGCGGCCAGCCGGTGAGGCCGAACAAGGCTCCCGAAAGGATGCCGGCAACGATCGGATTGGTGAGCACGCCACGCGCCGTCTTGGCGAAGCCGTGCAGCGAAAAACTGCCGTGCTGCGCCCACTCGATCGAGACGCTGAGCAGGGTCCACAGAATCAGCGCGTTGAACACCAGCACCAGGGCCACCGACGGCACGGCCGCCTCGCCGAGAGCAACCTTGGCCAGCGGCAGACCGAGCAGCACATTGTTCGAGAACACGCCACCGAGGGCAAATACGGACTGCCCGACACCGTCCAGGGCAAACAAGCGCCAGGCGACCAGGCGGCCGATCACGAACACGATCAGGCAGCCGCCAAAGAAAGCGATCAGCAAACGGGCGTCGACCGGCGGCAACTTCGAGAAGTCGCTCATCATCCGGAAGAGCATCGCCGGCAAGGCCACCGAGAAGACGAAGCGCGAGAGATTCTCGGACATCGACGGCGGCCAGCCACAGCCGCGCATGAGCAGGTAGCCGGCGAGCACCAGAACGAAGAGCGGTGCGGCCAGGCCGACGTGGCTGACAAAAGTTTCCATTAATGTGAAAGTCGCGCAAGCGACTCACAAACCTCCCTTCTCCCCTTGCGGGAGAAGGGGCAGGGGAAGAGGGAAAACGGTCATGGCTTTCATCATCAGGGGTGTCTCGACATGTCATGACCGTTAGCGCCGAGCGGGCGCGCGCCTCAGTCGCCGAAGCACGGCGGACGCTTCTCGCGCATCGCGCTCATCGCTTCCTGGAGATCGCTCGAGAGGAGCATCGCCGCATTCCAGGTGGCGACGTAGTTCAAGCCGTCGGCGACTGAATGATCGCGTCCGTAGTTGAGCATTTCCTTGCTGCCACGCATAGCTAGCGGCGACTTCGCGGCGATCGTCCGGGCGATCTGGCGAACACCGTCGAGCAAGGTCTCGGGAGTCTCGAAAAGCTGATTGATGAGGCCGATCAGCTTGGCCTCGAAGCCATCGACCTTGCGCCCGGTATAGGCCATCTCGCGTGCCATGCCGTCCGGAATCAGGCGCGGCAGTCGTTGCAAGGTGCCGACGTCAGCCGTCATTCCGACGTCGATTTCACGCACCGCAAACTGTACGTCAGCGGCCGCATAGCGCATGTCGCAACAGCTCACCAGGTCGATCGCCCCACCGATACAGGCGCCGTGGATCGCCGCCAGCACCGGCTTGCGACAACGCTCGACGCTCGACAGGCAATCCTGCAAATCGAGGATCACGCGGCGCAGCAGCTCGCGTCCGCGCGCCGCGTCGCGATGCGCAACGCGCTCGCTGACGCCAGCCAGCATCGCCAGATCGATACCGGCGCAGAAATTCCGCCCGGCGCCGCTGAGCATCACCACGCGTACCTCATCGCTCTCGTCGGCCCAGGCGAAAGCCATGCGCAGCTCCTGCCACATGGCCTGGTTGATGGCGTTCGACCGCTCCGGGCGATTCAGGGTGATTTCGGCAAGCCCCTCGTTCAGCACGATGGCCATGGTCGTCAACTCTGGAATGGCAGTGCTCAAGCTGTTCTCCTGGAAGTGATGATTGTTTGGTCGAAGCGCTTCCGGCGCGCTCCTGGCGAGGCGTCGCCGTCGTCGCATTCACAGCCGCAGCCGCCGTCGCCGTGCCCGTGCAGTGTAATTGATTTGTCTGCTCGCGCCGTCGGCGGCCAATTGGCGCGACAATGGCAGCCCTCACCGGCTCCCTTCGTCCCCTTCGACAAATTCAACCATTGCCTTGCCCTAGCCTCCCCCCTCGCGCATGCACTCGACCTCGACCACCGCTGTTCCCGCCACCCTTGCCGCCGCCCGCTGTTCCCACCTAGGCCCCGGCGCAATCGAGATCCTCTACGGCGACGCGGCGCTGCTGGTGGTCAACAAGCCGGCCGGCCTGCTCGCGGTACCCGGTCGCGGCGAAGACAAACAGGACTGCCTGAGCCGACGCGTGCAGGCCGAATTTCCCGATGCCCTGATCGTCCATCGCCTCGACATGCACACCTCCGGGGTGCTGGTATTGGCACGTGGCAAAGAGATGCAGCGGCGCTTGAGCAGCCAGTTCGCCGAGCGACAGGTGAACAAGCGCTATGTCGCACTGGTCGCCGGCCGGCTGTCGGCGGCCAGCGGCGAAATAGACCTGCCACTGAGCGCCGACTGGCCGCGCCGGCCGCGCCAGAAAGTCGACCCGCTCGCCGGCAAGCCCTCGCTCACCCGCTACCAGGTGCTCAGCCACGACCCCACTACACAGCGCTCGCGCCTGCTGCTCGTCCCCCTGACCGGGCGCACGCACCAGCTGCGCGTGCATCTGCTGGCCATCGGCCACCCGATCATCGGCGACGCGCTCTACGGCCGCGCCGAACTCACGGCGACGAACACACGCCTCATGCTGCACGCCGAGGTGCTGGCCTTCGCCCACCCCGCGAGCGCCCAGCCGCTGCGCTTTTTGTGCCCGGCCCCGTTCTAGATCAAAGCCAGGCGCGGTCCGCCAGGCGACAATTCCCGCCTAACGAGGCGCGCCGGCCGGCGCCCTACTCGGCGCCCTACTCGGCACCCGACTCGCTACCCTGTTCGTCTGCCTAACGGTCATGACATGTCGAGATACCCCGGATCATGAAAGTCATGACCGTTTCCCCCTTCCCCTACCCTTTTCCCGCTAGGGGAGAAGGGATATTCGTGAGCCGCTTGCGCGACTTTCATAGTAAACGGCCATTTCCAGGCAACACTCACAGCGAGGCAAGCTGAACATGCGCTTTTCGGATCAACCCCTCTGGCTGGTCGGTTTCAGACCGTTCTTCGCCCTCGCCTGCCTGTCGGGGCTGACCCTGCCGGTCCTCTGGGCGCTGCTCTTCGCGGGCACTCTGGCGGCACCGGCGGCACCATTTTCGCCGACCCAGTGGCACGCCCATGAGATGTTCTTCGGCTTTGGCTGGGCCGTGATGGGGGGTTTCCTGCTCACCTCGACCAAGAACTGGGTGAAGATCCGCGGCTACCACGGCACGGCGCTGATCCTGCTGGTCAGCGCCTGGCTGCTCGAACGCGCGGGCATGTGGTTTGCCGGCGCCCTGCCGCCGCTACTCTTCCGCCTCTCCAACAACCTCTTCCTGGCCGCCATTGTCGCCATGCTCCTATGGTCGCTGATCCGCCACCGGCAGAGCGACTCCTTCCGCGACAACTACTTCTTCCTGATCATCCTGCCCCTCTTCCTGGTCGCCAAGAACCTGCTGCTCAGCGAAGCGCATTTTCAGGCCGGCGCGAGCATGGCCATGGCGCTCTTCCGGGTGGCATTTCTGGTCATGCTCGAGCGGACGCTGACGCAGTTCATGAAGAATGCGATGCAGGCCGAAATCCTGCGCAACGCAATGCTCGACACCGCCATCAAGCTGCTCGCCGTGGGACTGGTTCTTGCCAGCCTGCTGCCTGCCCCGGTCTCGGCATGGAGCGGTCTCTTGCTGGCGCTGCTGCTGCTCGTCCGCTTCGCCTTCTGGAAGCCGCAGCTGGCGCTGCGCCGGCTGGACATCGGCATCATGTATCTCGGCTACCTGGCGATCGTCGCGCAACTGCTGCTCGAGTTCGTGGCGCTGGTCGCGCAGCCGGCGTGGATTGGCTCGCTACCGATGCATGTCTTTACTTTCGGCGCCATGGGCCTGATCATCCCGGCCATGTTGATCCGCATCGTCAACGGTCACACCGGCCGAAAAGTCGCTTTCGATCGTCTCGACAAGACGGTGCTATGGATCATGATTGCCGGCTTCGTGGTGCGCATCGTCATCCCGCAGATCGACCCGGCCAACTACCTGCGCTGGATCGATCTCGCCGCGGCGTGCTGGTTCAGCTGCTTCGCGATACTCGGCTGGCGTTATATCCCCTACCTGCTACAAGCACGGGTCGACGGCAAGGAGCACTGAGCGAGGCAAGCAGACATCATGCGCTCGGCTTGCCCGCCGTCAGCCGCAGCACTTCGGCGTAGGCGGCGGTGACGATGGGGTGATCATGCGTGCTTGTGATGAGCACCGTGAACGCTGTGATTCAGCGCCAGCTCCCTGCTCGCTTCTTCCTCGATGTCCTTGAGATCGGCGAGCAAACCTTCATCGGACAAATCCACCGGCGTGGAATGCTCCCAGTCATGATGAACGACCTGGCGCAAAGGCTTGGCGACCTCCTCGTCATGCACAGCGATGGCCAGTTCGCGGCGGCTGTCGAAGCTGCCCGGCGCCAGGTTGATCGAACCAATCAGTGCGCGCGCGCTATCGGCGAAGGCCATCTTGCCGTGCAGTTTGAGCCCTTTTAGCTTGTGCACCTTGGCCCCGATATCCTGCAGGATGCGCAGGCCTTCGACGCCTTCCACCAGCTTTCCCTTCTTCAGCGTGTGCGCCGGCCGTGCCAGGATGTGCAGTTTGACGCCACGGCGAAGCGCCCGCACCAGACGCTCGATAATCACCTCGTCCTGATAGCGCTCGTTCTGCAGAAACAGGGTTTCCTTCGTTTCGTCGATGAACTGCGCGACCCGGTTTCGCCCGTTGATGTTGCACCAGATAAGATGCGAGTCCTGGCCCGGGTCGAAGGGCTGGCGGTCCCAATCGGCATCGAAGCACTGCACGACCTCGTCCACCTCGTGGCGATGCGTCGTCACAATCGCGTAGTCGCGGGTTTCAGTGAAATTCCGCGTTTCCCAGTTGAGCGACTGGATGAATGCCAGCTGGCCATCGACGACCATCGACTTTTCGTGGGTGATGTCGATTGCCGGGTTGCTGTCGAGCACCTCGACACCCGCCTCCTCCAGTAGCGCACGCGTTTTCTGGTTCTCGGGTTCGCCACTGCGCCGGGCCGGATTCAGCATCACACGGACCATGACGCCACGCTGATGCGCGGCAATCACCGCCGCCAGCAGCGTCGGCTCGGAAAACAGGAATATCTTGATGCGAATCGACTCCTGCGCCGCCTCGATGGCGTCAAGGATGGGCTTGCCGGTGTCGTCGGGCATTACGATGAGCGAGCGTGAAGCCATGAAACCTCCTCGAATTCAGATGATGTGCGGCCAATCGTCAGCCTGGCAAAGCGTCGGAGATCGCTTGTTCCTTGGTTTCCTTGGGCTCCTTCGCTTCCTTGGGCTCCTTGGCCTCCTTGGCCGGAGCATTTGCCGAGAATTCCTCCTGCATGCCGGTCAGCTTGCGAATCCCGAAAAACACGGTAATCGACATGAAAATGACCAGGAAACCGGTGAACATTTCTTCGACGTGAAACTGCGCCGTGCGATTGGCGACATAGGCGGCAAGAATGGTTGCGAGTATGGTCAGGTTGAGTAGCCAATTGGTCGTCTTGGACACCAGATAACCAAGAACACCGAAGCCGGACAGCTGGTAGATCATGAACGGCAGGATGGCAGCAAACGGAATCAGTTCGGAGGCTCCAAGCGCAACATCCGCGGCACCGGGTGCCCTGGCATGCAGCAGCGTGCTGTTCGCCAGCTGGTGGAACAAGGCTGGCAAGGCGCAGAGAAAGGGAACGACAGACAGGAATGCGATGACCAGTTCCCCACACCACAGACTGATCTGCGACTGTGTGTCGGCCCCCCCACTCGCCGCCTGCGTGGCGATGAAGAGTCCGGCAACGACCGCCGTTGCTCAGGAAAGCAAGAGCAGTTCGATGGTGACGCCGAATGCGGCGGGCTCGCCGGCCTTGATCAACAGCAATGCGACAAAGCCCGCGGTGAAGAACATCACCCGTACCAGTCTGGTCCACAAACGCGGATCACGGTCGGGGGGAAGAATCGGTAAGGCGTTGCCATCCGCGCCGACGCTTGGTCTTTCTTTTGACATATCGTGTTTCCTCCGGGATGTTTGAGAAGCTGATCTGCCGATTATATTGGCTTCACTCGACCGGCGGCGCGGGATCTCGTTCGAGCTTAGATCGCGGCCTACTCATTTACTCGTCCACGCTATGGAGCTTCTGGACGATGACCGCCAGTATCGCCGTCGACCAGCCGAACATCAGCATCGCCGTCATCGCTTCGAATGCCGACACGCCCTGCCATTCGTGAGGTAGGGTGATGCCCGAACTGCCCAGGGTGGTGTAAGCATTGACCGAAAAAAGCACGGCCCCCCTGCCTTTCGGCAGTATGCCCATCAGCAGATAGAACCATCCCCACGCCAGTACCTCGACCCAGTGGGTCACCAGCATGATGGCGACGACGCCGACGACAACCAGCCAACGACCAAAGGCACGGAAATGGCGCCCCAACAATTCGAAGCGCCGGAAGAAGGAACGGGCGAGACCGATTCCCAGGGCATGAATGACGACGCAGATGGTCACCGGAACGAGGGCGCTGGCGCTTTGCTTCAGGTAGATGAAGTGGAGCGCCCACAACTCCAACAAAGTCTCTTCCATCGTCCTTGGTTCAGCCTTTCCCCTGCTGCATTCTGCAGTGACGCACTGCCCCAAAATTATACACAGCCAGGCGAGCGCGGGATCCTCCTCCTGTTGCCCTGTTGCTTTCCCGGCAGCAGGAGAACGACAGGCTCGGACGCTGGGGCTGCTCCCGTCTGTCGGGAACGCCATGATTCAGCGCGAGTTCCGTGCTCGCCTCGTTTTCCATTTGCTGTCGGTCGGCGAGACACGGGTGCTTCCCCCACCGGTTCAAGTGGCAGCAGCATTCACCGGCGACTGCGCGTCGCCGTGTACCGAATCAAGTCACCAGAAAATCCGCACTAGTCAATGCCAGTCCGCTGCTCAGGCTGGCGAACTGCACCGCCAATCCGGCACCGTTGCCGTCGGCATCGTAGTGCAGCGCTCCCGAGGCGTTGTCGTAGAGGATGAAGTCGTTGGCATCGACAGCACTGACGCCTGCGGCCGAACGGAACGACCCGGCGGCCAGGGTGCCGGTGCTGCTCAGCGAGCTGAAGATGGCGTTCTCGAGTTCGATGCTGTCGGCGGCGACGTCGAAGTCGCTGATCGTGTCGCGGTTGCTCAGCGCGTTGAGCAGGGTGTCGAAGCGGATGCTGTCGCTGCCCGAGCCACCGATCAGGGTGTCGTTGCCCAGGCCGCCGTTGAGGGTGTCGTTGCCGGCATAGCCTTCGAGGCGGTTGGCGCCGCTGTTGCCGGTGAGCTGGTCGGCATTGTTGCTGCCGCGCAGGTGTTCGATGCTCGTCAGGGTGTCGGTACCCGAGCCGCCGGTGGCTTGCGCGGCGGTCGTGGCAAGGCTGACGATGACGCCGGTGCTGCCGCTGACACCGTAGTAGTAGGTGACGGTGTCGCTGCCCGCGCCACCGTCGATGACGTTGTTGCCGGCGCCGGCGTAGAGGTAGTTGTCGAGGCTGTTGCCGCTGAGGTTGGCAGCGGCGCTGGTGACGATCCGGCCGTTCTCGACGTTGGCGCCGAGGGTGTAGCTTGAGACATAGCTCAAGACAGTGTCGGTGCCGCCGGTGCTGGCGGTGGCGTTGCTCTCGCTGACGCTGTCGCCACTATCGCGGACGTAGTAGTAGTCGTTGCCGTCGCCACCGAGCATGGTGTCGTTACCTGCACCACCGTCGAGGGTGTCGTTGCCGGCGTAGCCTTCGAGGCGGTTGGCGCCGCTGTTGCCGGTGAGCTTGTCGGCATTGTTGCTGCCGCGCAGGTGCTCGATCGCCGTCAGGGTGTCGGTGCCCGAGCCGCCGGTGGCTTGCGCGGCCGTTGTGGCGAGGCTGACGGTGACGCCGGTCGTGCCGCTGACGCCATAGTAGTAGCTGACGGTGTCGCTGCCCGCGCCACCGTCGATGACGTTGTTGCCGGCGCCGGTGTAGAGGAAGTTGTCGAGGCTGTTGCCGCTGAGCTTGGCGGCGGCGCTGGTGACGATCCGGCCGTTCTCGACGTTGGCGCCGAGGGTGTAGCTGCTGAGGTAGCTATAAACGAGGTCCGTGCCGCCGGTGCTGGCGGTGGCGTTGCTCTCGCTGACGATGTCGCCGCTATCGCGAACATAGTAGTAGTCGTTGCCGTCGCCACCGAGCATGGTGTCGTTACCGGTGCCGCCGTCGAGGGTGTCGTTGCCGGCGTAGCCTTCGAGGCGGTTGGCGCCGCTGTTGCCGGTGAGCTTGTCGGCATTGTTGCTGCCGCGCAGATGCTCGATCGCCATCAGGGTGTCGGTGCCCGAGCCGCCGGTGGCTTGGGCGGCCGTCGTGGCGAGGCTGACGATGACGCCGGTCGTGCCGCTGACGCCATAGTAGTAGCTGACGGTGTCGCTGCCAGCACCACCGTCGATGACGTTGTTGCCGGCGCCGGCGTAGAGGAAGTTGTCGAGGCTGTTGCCGCTGAGCTTGGCGGCGGTGCTGGCGACGATCCGGCCGTTCTCGACGTTGGCGCCGAGGGTGTAGCTGCTGAGGTAGCTATAAACGAGGTCGGTGCCGCCGGTGCTGGCGGTGGCGTTGCTCTCGCTGACGATGTCGCCGCTGTCGCGAACATAGTAGTAGTCGTTGCCGTCGCCACCGAGCATGGTGTCGTTGCCGGTGCCGCCGTCCAAGGTGTTGTTCGCGCTGTTGCCAATCAGGGTATCGTCGCCGGCTCCGCCGATGGCTTTCTCGATGGTCACGCCAAAAGCGATCGCCAGGTTGTCCGTACCATCGTAGCTTGCCGGCGGACCAGAAGCGCCGGCAGGAAGCGGATCTGACTTGATGGCAATGTCCGAAAAGCAACCTGCCCGCAAATCGATTCTGCACGCATCGGTAAAATTGGCAACCGACACCGTGTCTGTTCCTCCGGCATCCCAGATGGTCATCAAGAACGGCGAGCCAGGGGTAAAGGTGTATACATCATCGCCGGCGTTATAGCTGGTATTCGCGCCGTACAGGTGCTGGATGGCGGCGATATCGTAAAGCATCGGGGTTTGCGGCGTAATCGGGAAATACGACCAGCTAAACGAGCCGCCGCCGTGATCCACGACCTCGCGAAAAAGCGCGTGCGGATGATCGGTGTAGGACATCAGCGTGTATTGTTCGGAGTCTTCAGCCGTTGCTAGAACGGGCGTGCCTTCAAAGGGATGTTTGAGGCCCAGAGCGTGGCCAATCTCGTGCAGCAAGGCCGAAAACTGGCCGCTCCCGACCGACCAGTCATCCGCCGCGCGTGCCGCGTTGACCCAGATGTCGCCAGCCGCGGGCCAGAATGCGTTCGGGTAGCTGGACCAGCCCCACCACGCTGCAATTGCCGGGGTTTGAGTATAGGCAAAGCGAATATCTCCGACGTCGCTCTGGGTCTCGGTGGTTTCCACGAAGCGCAGGTCGGCGACGTTCGCCCATTGCTGCAAAGCCTGCCGCGCGGCTGCCTGGTGATCACTCCCGAAACCAGACGCAGTGTCCGGTTCGTCCTGGCTTGAGTAAGCGCTCGCCCAGACAGCGTCGCCGTTTGCGTAGGGAAAGCTGTAGGCGATGGTCGCGCCGGTCCCGGCGCCACCCCACTTGATGCCGGCCGCAAGCGCATCGATCGCCACCGATCCCGACAGAGGCACAGGCGTCACGGTCATGCTCGACAAGGGGCTGGTCATAAGGTATTTCCCACAAGGTGTGCCTGCATTTTACCGTATTGCGTTCGGCTACCGGTCGGCCAAAGCCAAGGGCAAATCGCAAAAGCCAAGCGACCTTCGTAGCCGCCCTTGCGGTGAGCAGCGAGTCACTTACGCGACGTTCTCATTACTGTGAAAGTCGCGCATGCGACTCACGAAACTCCCTTCGCCCCTTGCGGGAGAAGGGCCGGGGGAAGAGGGGGGCGGTCATGACTTTCATGATCCGGGGTGTTTCGCCATGTCATGACCGTTAGCGCATGCGGCGCACAACCACCGCGACCACACACCACAGGGCTACCGGCAACCAGTCGAGCACCTGCGCCCCGGCAGCGGCAGCACCGCCAGAAGCGGCCAGCCCGATGCGTGAAAAAGCCGCCACCGCCAGTGTCGCCATCAAGGCGCCGGTATGGCGGCCGGTGTGCATGGGATTGCCGCTCTCGGCGGCCAGACCGATGGAAGCGCAGAGGATGGCGGCCCAGAAGATCCCGGCGACAAACTGACTCAACAGCAAGGCCGCCAGCGAGACGGCAAGCGCCGTGCCGGCCAGGGCCAGCGCACCGAGCGGACAGGCCACGCGCAGCACCTGCAGCGGGCCACGCGCACGCACCAGGCGGCCGACACCGAGCAGACCGAAGCTGAAGCCGATCCAGAAGACCGGCATCAGCCACGGCAGCAGCGCCGGGTCCGCCAGCCGCTTGAACTGCACCGCCGAGTTGAGCACCGAGTGCACCTGCTGGCCGAAGGCGAGCAACAAGGCGAGCAGCAGCAGGAAGGCCCACGAGGCCTTTGCCCCACCGGCCGCTGTCTGTAAGGCCTCTGCCGCGGCCAGCGTCGGCGCTGCCGCCGGCAAGCGCCGCTCGACATAGACCAGTGCCAGCGCGGAAGCAGCCACTGCCAGGGCGCTGAGCAGGAACGGCAGCGCCGGATCCACCCCCTTGAGAACGATCGCCAGGTAAGGTGCCAGTGCCGACGCCAGCGCCAGCCCAAGCAACTGGATGCCCGCCAGGCGCGGCAGCGTCGCCCGCCCCGCGTAGCGCGAAAGCAGCACGTACGGCGGCGCCCGCAGGGCCGACGAGGTCGCCACCCAGACGCTGATGGCCAACAGGAAGAAGATCGGCGTTGCGGCCAGCCAGGGCATCAGCAGCATCGCCAGCGCCGAAATCGCCGACAGCAGCACCAGCAGCGGCCCGATCCTGCGCAGCGCCGCACGCGCCCGATCGACGGCCACCCCCATCCACCAGTCGGCCAGCGCAAAGATCAACTGGTCAGCGGCAATGATCCACGGCAGATAGCGCTTGTCGATACCACCGCGCGCCAGCAATTCGGGAAGAAAAATGACATAGACCACCCAACTCAGCGCAAAGAAAAACTCCACTCCTGCCAAGAACCAGGCAGCGCGGGTGTCGCCAAGGGGGGATGAGGCAGTCATGCGCATAATCGTGGCATGAAAATCCGCGTCGCGAAACGTCGTTTTTGCTTCTCACAGCAGATCAGCACTTACGGCGATTGAGCACTCGGCCACCTGCTCGCCTGGCCCCAGACCTTTTCTCTCGACGCCAGCCGCGTAGGCGCTGCCCTGCCCGGCCCCGTCGCCTCAGCGCTGACGCAAGGGGTCAAGCAATCCGGAGAGGCCGTTGTGGTCGAGCTCGTGCATCAGCGCCAGGAGCTGGCCGAGCTTGCCCGGTGGGAATCCTTCGCCGGCGAACCAGTTCAGGTAATTGCCCGGCAGGTCGGCGATCAAACGGCCCTTGTACTTGCCGTAGGGCATGCTCCAGGTGAGCAGCAGTTGCAGGTCGTCGGGATTCACTTGCCGCTCAGCGCATTGACTCGTCGCGTCGTCGCGTCGTCGCGTTGTCAAGCCATCGACTCGGCGACGCGGACGCGCAGCAAGTCATCGCTCGCATCGCTCGCATCGCTCGCGGCGCCGGCGCCGACAGCCGCCAGAATCGCCGTCAGGAGTTGCCAGGCGCGTCCGACCGATTCGATCTCGACACGCTCACCCGGCGCGTGCGCGCCGCGGATGGTCGGCCCGAAGGAAACCATGTCCAGACCCGGGTAGCGAGCGGCGATGAGACCACACTCGAGACCGGCGTGAATCACCTGCACCGTCGATTCAGCGCCGAATTGCCGCCGGTAGACCGACTGGCACAACGCGAGCAGCGGCGAAGCCGGATTTGGCGTCCAGCCCGGATAGTGGCCGGCTTTCTCGGCGGCCGTTCCCGACAGGGCGAAAAGCGCCACGATCTCGTCAGCGAGGGCGCTGCTGCCGCTCTCGATCAGCGAGCGGACCATGAAATTGCAGCCGCCGCGGCTCGGCGTGATGGCCACCATGCCGAGATTGTTCGAGGTCTCGACCACGCCCTCGACGCTCAAACTGCGGCGGCGCACTCCGTGCGGCGCGGCAGCGAGTGACGCCAGCCAGATGAATTGATCGCCTGGAGACATCACTTCCTCAACCGAGGCCGCGGTGAAGTCAATTTCCAGCGCCTCGTCGACGCCCCGCAATTCCTCGCGCAGCAAGGACTGCCACGCCACCAGGCTGGCTGCCAGGGCATCGCCATCGCGGACCGGTACGGCCAGCGTCGCCGAGGCTTCCCTGGGCAGGGCGTTGCGGGCCGACCCCCCATTCAGTGCCGCCAGGCGAAGCGGAAAGCGGCTCTCCAGATCACGCAGCACGCGCACCAGCAGTTTGATGGCGTTGCCGCGCTCGGCGTCGATATCGATACCCGAATGTCCACCGCGCAGGCCGCGCAAATCGATGCGCCAAGCCGTGAAACCGGCTGGCAGAGCTTCCGCGCGACCATCGCGGTGCACATTGACGTCCAACCCGCCGGCGCAGCCGAGATAGAACTCGCCCCACTCCTCGGTATCCAGGTTGAGCAGCAGCCGACCCTGCAGCAAGCCACCCTGCAGGCCGTGCGCGCCACCCATGCCGGCTTCCTCGTCGACGGTCAGCAGCGCTTCGAGCGGCCCATGCGTCAGCGAGTCATCCGCGAAGGCGGCCAGGATCAGGGCCACGCCAATGCCGTTGTCGGCTCCCAGCGTCGTCTCCTCGGCCAGCAGCCAGCCATCGCGGCACAGCGGTTGAATCGGATCGCGGGAGAAATCGTGCGCGCTGCCGGTATTCTTCTCGCAGACCATATCCAGGTGCGCCTGCAGAACGACGCCCGGCGCCTCTTCCATGCCGCGGCTGGCCGCTTTGCGGAGCAGGAGGTTGCCGGCCGCATCGACCGTCGCCGACAGCCCCCTGGCCAGCGCCCAGTTCTGAATCTCGTCGCGCAAGCCCCCTTCCGCTTTCGACTGGCGCGGAATACGGCACAGCGCGGAAAAATGCGCCCAGACGGCGGCCGGCTCGAGGGTGGAGAAAACGGGGTCGATACGTCCAGGGAAGCTGTTGTTCATGGCGGATGAGCGCGTCTTGGCGCCAGGAAATGTGTGGCGTGCAGGATACGCGCTCCTGGCCTGCGCTTCCAGATGCCTGAAGCCTGATGCTTGCCTGCGGATTCGCGTCCGCGTCCTGCCCGAAGCTCGCTGATCAAGGACGCCCCCTTGCCGAAGCCTTAGAATTGGCGAACAACAACGCCCCACAGGAGCCCGGATTGGAGCACAGCACGCCGAATCGAGATCAGCACAAGCAGGCCACGGTCATCCTGGTGCACGGCCTGTGGACGCCGGCCGCCGTTTTCGCTCTGCACAGCCATTGGCTCAAGCGCCACGCTTACCGCACGCGACGTTTCGGCTACCCCAGCGTGCGCGCGACGCTGACGCAGAACGCGCAGGCGCTAAAGACCTTTGTCGCGGCAACGACCGCCAGCGAGATCCACCTCGTCGGCCACAGCATGGGTGGCCTGATCATCCTCGACCTCCTCGCGCAAGCACCCGATCCACGCCTGCGCCGGGCGGTCTTTCTCGGCACACCCAGCCTCGACAGTCACTGCGCGCGCCGGCTGGCCAGGATGGCCGGAATGCCAACACTGCTTGGCCGCTCGATCATGGAATGGTTGTCGCGGCCAACGGCGACCAGCGTCTTGCCGCAGTCATCGATCCCGATCGGCGTGCTTGCCGGCACGCGCAGCGTCGGCCTGGGGCGCATCGTGCCCAGCCTGCCACAGCCCAATGATGGCGTCGTCAGCGTGGCGGAAACGCGCCTGCCCGGTGCCGCCGACTTCATCACCCTGCCGGTCGCACACTCGGAAATGCTCGCCTCACGTGCCTGTGCGGCACAGATCGTTTCTTTTCTGGAGACGGGTCGCTTTCGGCATGATTGACCGACGGCTTGGAAACACGGTCTTGCTGCCATTGCTGGCCGCCTTGCTGCTTGGCTGCGGCAACGCCGGCTACTACGCGCAGGCGGTCGGCGGACACCTGGCCGTGATGCGTGCCACGACACCGATCGACGCGCTGTTGCACGACCCGGCCGACGATCCGCGCCTGAAAAGCCGCTTGCAGGAGGCGCAAGCGATACGCGACTTCGCCAGCCGCGAACTGGCACTGCCCGAGAACGGCAGCTATCGCAACTACGCCGACCTCGGTCGCCCCTACGTGGTATGGAACGTCTTCGCCGCACCCGAACTGTCGCTGCAGGCCAAGACCTGGTGCCTGTGGATGGTCGGCTGCGTCAGTTACCGCGGCTACTACGAGCAGCACGCAGCGGAAGAGCTCGCCGCCGAGCTGCGCGAGCAGGGTTACGACACCTATGTCGCCGGCGTCCCGGCCTACTCCACGCTCGGCTATTTCGACGACCCGCTGCTGAACACTTTCCTGCGCTTCGGCACGCCGGAAGTGGCACGCATCGTCTTTCACGAACTGGCCCACCAGCAGCTCTTCGTAAAGGACGATTCACTGTTCAACGAATCCTTCGCCACCGCCGTGGAAAACGAAGGCATGCGCCGCTGGCTGGCGGCAAACGCAGCCCCCGAGCAGCGCGCTGTCTTCGAGACGCAGCGGGCACGCAAGGCGGCCTTGGCGGCGTTGATGCAGGCGTATCGCGAAAGATTTCACGTGCTCTATGAGGCTGACGGTGCTGACAGCACTCGCCCGACCGTCGAGCAGCGCGTGGCCAAGGCGGCGCTGTTCACCGCACTGCGCCGCGACTACGCCGAACTGAAAGCCAGCTGGGGCGGCTACGCCGGCTACGACCCCTTCTTTGCCAACGACCTGAACAACGCCAAACTGGTATCGCTCGCCCTCTACAACGAGCTGGTGCCGGCCTTCGAGGTCCTGCTCACGCAGCAGGATTACGATCTGCCGCAGTTCTACCAACGCGTCGCCGAGCTGGCAGCGCTCGACAAGGCGGCTCGACGTGAAGCGCTGATGCAGCTCCTGCCGGCAGCCAATGAAGCCAGGCAGGCACAAGGCCGCGTAACGGTCATCGTTCCCGCCACAAAAGGCATCAGCAGAGGCAAGAGCGCTGCGCAGTGAATAGAGCATTGATCCGCGGCAGTCCTCGGCGCGACCTCCCTTTCCACCGTTACACGCAACAGGCGAGCCTTTCGGAGTGGCGCGACCGAGGCAGAGGCTTCCCGATAGCCAGACAGGGTGCTATCCTCTTAAGCGGATAGATGCTTATACACGGATGAGAGCCAATGGCCAACGAAGACACTACGCGGCTAACCGTTACCTTCTCGCGAGAAACGGACCTCGCCTTACGGGCTTTCCTCGGGGCTCAGGGAATGCGCAAGGGCGACCTTTCCAAGTTCATCGAGGACGCAGTGCGCTGGCGAATGTTCGACCAGGCGGTTCAAGGCATGAAAGCTCGCAACGCTGATATCGACCCTGACGACCTGCAAGCAGCGATTGACGAGGCCTGCGCCACAGTACGCGAAGAAATGTGGCCGACCCCAGTGAAGGATTCGTAGTTGGAATGCGCTTGATTCTCGACACCAACATACTTATCGCAGCACTGATCACGCGCGGTACGCCACCCGATCAGCTGTATAAGGCATGGCGGGACGGCCAGTTCACCCTTATTACCTCAGAGCTGCAAATCGAAGAAATCCGCCGCGTCACGCGTCGCGACGGAATCCGCTTCCGAATTCACCCTGCAGAGGCAGGCCGATTGGTCAACGATCTCCGCCGCTTGGCAGTGACCGTCGAGAACCTGCCGACCATAGACATTTCACCAGACCCCTACGACAATTTTCTATTGGCGATGGCCCAGGCAGGACAAGTCGACGTTCTGGTTACCGGTGACAAGCGAGACCTACTCGCCCTCTCACGCCATCAGCGGACGCACATCCTGACCGCACGCGAGGCTCTTGTTTTTCTGAAGAGCTAACGGTCATGACATGTCGAGACACCCCTGATGATGAAAGCCATGACCGTTTTCCCTCTTCCCCTGACCCTTCTCCCGCGAGGGGAGAAGGGAGTTTCGTGAGTCGCTTGCGCAACTTTCACATCAAGGCGATTTCTGCCACCGGCCAAGCACGCCGAACACCTGCTTGCGTAACAGAACAATCAGTCGCCCGCAAGCAACCGCCAGCGGCCTAGGTCTTCAGCCGATACCCCGTCTTGAAGATCCACGCCACGACAACCAGAAACACCGCCAGAAACAATAGGGTCATGAACAGGCTGACGCCGACACCGACGTCGGCGACGTCGTAGAAACTCCAGCGAAAACCGCTCACCAGATAGACCACCGGGTTGAACAGGGTGATCGTCTGCCAGATCGGCGGCAGCATGTTGATCGAGTAGAAGCTGCCGCCGAGGAAAGTCAGCGGGGTGATGATGAGCAGCGGCACCAGCTGCAGTTTCTCGAAATTGTCGGCCCAGATGCCAATAATGAAACCGAACAAGCTGAAGGTCACCGCCGTCAGCACCAGGAAGAGCAGCATCCAGACGGGATGCGCGACCTGGAGCGGAACGAACAGCCCGGCCGTCGCCAGAATGATCAGGCCGAGGATGATCGACTTGCTCGCCGCGGCGCCGACATAGGCCGCCGCGATTTCAATATACGAGACCGGCGCCGACAGCAGTTCGTAGATCGTGCCCGTGAATTTCGGGAAATAGATGCCGAAAGACGCGTTGGCCACGCTCTGCGTCAGCAGCGACAACATGATCAACCCGGGGACGATGAAAGCGCCATAGCTGATGCCTTCGATCTCGTCGATGCGCGAGCCGATCGCCGCGCCGAAGACGACAAAGTACAGGGAGGTCGAAATCACCGGCGAGATGACGCTCTGCAGCAGCGTGCGGCGCGTACGCGCCATCTCGAAAAGGTAAATCGCGCGCATGGCGTGCCAGTTCATTGCTCTTCCTTCACCAGGCTGACGAAAATATCTTCCAGCGAGCTTTGCGTGGTGTGCAGGTCCTTGAAGGCGATGGCCGCGTCGTTGAGATCCTTGAGCAGGGCGACGATGCCGGTGCGCTCACCGTGCGCGTCGAAGGTGTAGATCAGCTCGTTGCCATCACTCGCCAGCTCCAGCTGGTAGCCGGCCAGCGCCGGCGGGATGTGCTCCAGGGGAGTCTGCAGTTGCAGCATCATCTGCTTCTTGCCCAGCTTGCGCATCAGCTCGACCTTGTCGTCGACGAGAATGATCTCGCCCTTGCTGATCACCCCGATGCGGTCGGCCATTTCTTCGGCCTCGTCGATGTAATGGGTGGTCAGGATGATGGTCACCCCGGTGGCCTGCAGCGAGCGCACCAGTTGCCACATGTCACGGCGCAGGTTGACGTCCACGCCCGCCGTCGGTTCGTCCAGAAAGAGAATCTGCGGCTCGTGCGACAGCGCCTTGGCGATCAGCAGGCGACGCTTCATGCCGCCCGAAAGGGTGATGATCTTGTTGTCTTTCTTTTCCCACAGCGAGAGATCACGCAGCACTTTTTCGATGTAGCCGGGATTTGCCGCCTTGCCGAACAGGCCGCGGCTGAACGACACCGTCGCCCACACCGACTCGAAGGCATCGGTGGTCAGCTCCTGCGGCACCAGGCCGATCATGGCGCGGGCGGCACGGTAGTCGGCGACGATGTCGTGGCCAGCGATGCGAACGCTGCCCTCGCTGGCATTGACGATCCCGCAGATGATGCTGATCAGCGTCGTTTTCCCGGCGCCGTTGGGACCCAGCAAGGCGAAGATCTCGCCACGGCGAATATCCAGATTGATGCGCTTGAGCGCCTGGAAGCGTGAATCGTAGGTCTTGGAAAGTTCGGATACGGAGATGATTGTCTGCATCGCTGTGACGATAACAGATCGTGGCGATTCATCCAAAAACGCAGCAGCGCCTTCGTCAGGCCCGGCGCAGTTTCAGCAGCCGGCGCGGCAGCCACATCGTGGTCGATGCGCCGTGGCGCATCGGTCGCAGAGGGCAAGGAAAGAAACGCTGGACTTCCTCATGTCGCCGCGGGCACCCCTCCTTCAACGCGGATTGTTGTATCGGCGTGGCTGGCTGCTTCCCGGTGCAGCCGACCCTTGAAAGCTTGCACCGCTGGGCGGAGCGCTCTTGGCTTTGCCGTTCGGGACGGTCACGGCTTCCCCGCTTTCTGCGCTGGCCCTCATCCGTCGGCCCCGCGCGGCAACTGCTCGACCCGTCCACCGCCACCGCCGCGCCCCTCGCGCTGCCCCCCCGCCTCGCGCGGGCGTTCAGGCCGCGACTGCCGTCCCTCGGGCGGCGGCGACTTGGCATCGCCGGCGGGTGCCACTGAGCGCTGCGGCATCGCCGCGGGCCGCGCATCGACTGACGCTTCTGGCTTCTGTTGGCGAGCGAAGGCCTCTTCGCGACGCGCAACATCATCGGCTCGACGCGGCTCGACACGGCTACCCGACCTTTCCACGCCGGGCGCTGGCGCTTGCTGTGGCGCTGGCGCTGGTGGTGCTTGCGGTGGCCGTGGTGCTTGCGGTTGCGCTTGCGGTTGCGCTTGCGGTGGCCGTGGCGCTTGCGGTTGCACTTGCGGTTGCGCTTGCGCTTGCGGTTGCACTTGCGGTTGCGCTTGCGCTTGCGGTGGCCGTGGCACTTGCGGTTGCACTTGCGGTTGCGCTTGCGCTTGCGGTTGCACTTGCGGTTGCGCTTGCGCTTGCGGTGGCCGTGGCACTTGCGGTTGCACTTGCGGTTGCGCTTGCGGTTGCGCTTGCGGTTGCACTTGCGCCGGGACAGGCGCGGATACAGCGGGCCGCTCGGGAAATCTCGGAAGCGTCGCCGCGGGTGGCGGCGCCACTACGGGCTGAGCAGGCGGCTTGGCGTGTTCTTCAGGTCTTCCCGAAGGGGCACCGCTTACCGAGTGCTCCACGGCCGTGACCGGTCGCTCAGCGCTCTGCGCTCCGCGACCAGCAGTCGCCGCTGGCAAGCGATCAGGGCGTTCTGCAGGGGCAGCCGTGCTGGTGGTCGTACCCTGAGTTGCGGGCGGCATCGACACGGCTGGTGGCGCCACCGGCACTGCTGGTGCCCCGCGATCGATTGGCGAGGCAACACCGGGCAATGGGGTCAGCCGCGGCGGCTCGCCACGCCCATCCAAGGGCTCACTGCGCGGAACGCGACCAGTCTCCCGCACAGGGCGTGCACCCTGCTCTGCATCGGGCCGCTGCCCGGCAGCAGGCAGTGACGAAGGCGATCCGGCAGCCGGCAGCGCTCCCGGCTGCCGTGGTGGAGCACCTGCAGACGCTGCTGCGGCTGCAGGTGCCGTTGCCGGCGCGGGCTGCGGCTGACCGATCGCCACGTCGTTCGGCCTGGCCGCCGGACGCTGCTGTGGCTGCGGCTGTGGCTGCGGCTGTGGCTGTGGCTGCGGCTGTGGCTGCGGCTGTGGCTGCGGCTGTGGCTGTGCCTGTCTGGGAAGGCCGCCCGTTGACGGCTCCCTCCTTTCCGCAAGCGCCCCGCGCTCACGGCCATCCTGCGCCATCGGTCGACGCCCTTCGCCGCCCCGCCCGGCGTCTACCGGCGGTACTGCAACCGGCGCCTGCACCTGCACCGACCGAGCGCCAAGTGACTTGCCGTCGCGCGGCAGCATCGCGGCGCGATCGATCGGCCGCTGCTGGGCGACGACATCGGCCGGCACCATGGTCACCGCGCGCGGCATTTGCCGATGCGCGTAGGGCATGCGCTCGACCGCCGCCTGCGGATTGTTGGTGATCGTCGTGATGTTGTTGATCTGGGTGACATGGGTGACGTTGACCGCACGGACATGTCTTGCGCTGGACCGGTAGGGCGGCACATAGACTTCGCGTGGCGCGAGGGGAAACCAACCGACTGCGGGGCGCGCGCCGACCTGTACCGAGACACTGGCGCCCGGCGAGCCGACCCAGGCGACCAGCGCCGGTGCGTACACCGGTCGCGCCACACGCTTGCCGGGCACCCACCCCCAGGCCCCTCTGTGGATCACCCAGCGGCCGTAGTGGAAGGGCGCAAAACCCCAGGGCTCGTCACCGACCCAGGTCCAGCCCCAGGGGGCGACCCACATCCAGCGACCGTGCCGATAAGGCGCCCAATCGGCGGCAACCGCCTGCGGGAACCAGACCGCACCGTACTCGGGGCTGTCGTGCCAGCGCCCGTGGGCGTCAAGGTCGGCAGCGCCGGTCATTTCAGGAGACACGTAGCGACCGTACGCGGCACTGGCAGGCCCCTGCTCGCGCCCGGCACTCCACAGGACAAACGCGTCCTCCACAGGCGCTGACACCTGGTAGCGGATGCCGCCATCGTTCCAGAGTTGGGTACGCTGGCCGGCGCGCAGGTCGAGCGCGCCGTCGCCGCCTGCGAAGCGCAGGCTGCCGCCATGAACGGTGGCCACGGTGGCGGCAGGCTCGGCATCAAAACGGTAGCTGCCCGCCTCCGAAAAGCTGAAGCTGCCATCGCGACTGCTGAGTTCGAATTCAGCGGCCGCTTCCGGTGAGCGGAGGCGAATGATCACGCTACCGGTGAGCAAGTGCAGGCGAACGCGCTGATCATCGACCGTGACAAACTCCAGGATGCTGCTCGAATCAAACTGCACCGAGGTCGACCCGAGCTGGACTTCGCTGCGTGCATCGGCCGCGGTCGACAGAATATCGCCACTGGTAATCGGCCAGTTGAGCAAGGCATTGGTCGATTCGCCACTGTCCGCACGATGCAGGTGAACAGAGCCCGACAACCAGGCGATACGCCCAACACGGCCTGTCGGGTCGGCCGCAGCCGGCGCCGCCAACAGCAGCGCGAGTAGCAGCAGGAGAGGCAAGACGAGCGCACGGCGCAGGGCCGGAAGTAGACGGTGGCACGACGGGGCAAGCGACAAAAACATGGCTGCGGTCTCGAAAAGCGCTGCGTGGAGAACGGCGAATGGGCACGGATGGGAGCTTAACGCGCGAGCAGGTGCTTGGTTGGACACGTGGAACAGTTTGTTACACGATTCCTGGCGCTTGCTCGCGTGGTGACATTCTCGTCGGCACGCGCGCCGACCGTTCCGCCGTCGCTTCGGCGCCGGCCGACTTGCAGTTGAGCGGCGTAGTTTCCACCGCATCGCCGGCCGCCCCTTACCGAGCCACGAGCGAGCGTTGCACGCATCGCCACAGAAATATAGACTAGGCGGATGTACAAATAAGAGAAGTGAGCCATGGCTAGCTCCGCAACCGCCAAGATCTTCAAGAATGGCAACTCCCAGGCCGTACGGCTTCCGAAGTCTTTCCAGTTCGATGTGGACGAGGTGGAGATCCTCCGCCGCGGCGACGAGGTCATCCTGCGCAAGCCACGTCAGAACCTGTCCGAGGCTTTCGATCTGCTGGCCAGCATGCCGGACGACTTCTTCGCCGAGGGCCGCGACGACGCGCCGCCGCAGGATCGGGAGCCCCTGGCATGACCGCCCGTTATCTGCTGCATACGGACATCTGTATTTACACGGCTAAAGCCCGGCCCCCGGAAGTCGCCCAACGCTTGCGGAACCTGACACCCGGCTCGGTGGCCATGTCGGTCGTGACCCTGGGCGAGTTGGTGTTCGGGGCCGAGCGCAGTCAGGCACGTGCGCAGGCCATTGGAAATTTGGCGCGACTGGTCGAGCTGATACCGGTCCTGGACCTGCCCGAATCGGCGGGCCGTCAATATGGACGCATACGTGCCGCCCTGACCGCGGCAGGGACGTCCCTCGGCAACAACGACCTGTGGATCGCTGCCCATGCCGCGGCCGACGCCCTGATCCTGGTCAGCACCAACAGTCGCGAGTTCGAGCGCGTGCAGGGGCTTCAGGTCGAGAACTGGGTCCGTGAGTTGTGAGCAGGAAACCGTGATCCGTCCCCGGTTTCAGTCGTCCCCGGTTTCACTCCCCGATCTGATTAGAGAACAGCCAAAAAATGCAATTCCGAAATAATATCAATGCTCTGCGGGCGGTTGCGGTGCTGGCGGTAGTCTTGTTCCACTTCAAGATTGATGGTTTCCAGGGCGGATTTACGGGAGTAGATATATTCTTCGTTATCTCCGGGTTTCTGATGACTGGCATCATCTTCAGCGGCTTACAGGAAAACCGCTTTTCACTGCTCGGTTTTTATGCGTCCAGAGCAAACAGAATCATCCCGGCGCTGTTCGTTTTGTGCATGGCACTGATGATCTTCGGATTCATCTACTTGCCCATTCAAGATTACCGAAGCCTGCTGAGAACTGTAAAAAGCAGCATGTTGTTCAGTTCCAACTTCTTGTTCGCTGGCGAAGGGAGCTACTTCGACTCCCCCGTGCATGAGAATTGGCTGCTGCACACATGGTCCCTTTCGCTGGAATGGCAATTCTACATCCTTTACCCCGTCCTGCTGATGGCTATATTCAGAGCATTCGGAGAACAAAGGGTCAGAGGCACGCTGGTGCTGCTGGCGATAGCCTCGCTGGCGGCCTCGATATATTTCACAAAGACACATTCGGTGTTTTGCTTCTATATGCTTCCCACACGCGCATGGGAGTTGATTGCCGGCGGCCTGGCATACCTCTTCCCCCTGAGACCAACAAAACGCGCAGGATATGCACTCGAGTTTTTGGGTATGGCAGTGATCATGGCCAGCTTGTCTTTTTTTTCCGAGAAAAACCATTGGCCGGGTTATCTGGCAACCTTGCCCGTTCTTGGTACTCTCCTTTTTATCTACGGAAACACCAACTCCGTTTTCAGCCGCAACAGCTTCCTTCAGTTCGTTGGCAAAACTTCATATTCTACATACCTCTGGCACTGGCCGATCGTTGTCCTCCTTTACTTCTGTGGGCTCCTCGAAAATTGGGCATACGTAGCCCCCTCAATTCTTCTCGCTTTCGCCTTGGGAGCACTTTCTTTCCACCTCGTGGAGAAGCGCAGGAAGAAACCTCGCGAGACCACAAAAGTTGTCTTGCGGTACGCTGCTCTGACTGCCGCTACCGTATCAGCAGCTGCCATTACTGCAGCAGTAGCCAAGGATCACCCCGGCATCCGGTTTGCTTCCCTTGAGGAGGGTCAGCCCGAATACACCAGCACACTCTATACGCAAGACTGTTATCCGAACGATTTTGGCGCAGCCGATTGCAAGCTCGATTATGGCGAGATCTCTGTCATTCTGTTCGGCGATAGTCACGCACAGTCTACGGCAGCTGCCGTCCAGCTGGAAAACCGGAATGCCGCATTAGGCTGGGCTCTTGCCGGCTGCCCAACCCTGAGAAACTTTGCAATGGACGATAAAAAGCAGGAAAAGAAATGCCACGGCTTCATCAAGGAAAAACTGGATATATTGAAAAATCAATACCCTGGAGTACCAGTCATTCTATTTAGTCGTTCAGGAATCTATTTGGACCCCAGCAGGGAGAATCGCTTTCGTGTCTACTTCAATGGAAAAACCAATGAAGATGGACAGTCATTGGAAAGCGAGTTCTCAAGAGAGTACGTCAACACAGTTTGTGAAATATCTGAAAACCATCCGGTCTACATCGTCAGACCCATTCCGGAAATGCCTTTTAGCATATACAAGGGCCTAAGCCTGAAAGCTAGACTGTTTCAAGGCACTTCAGATATATCCAGCCCTCTCGAACACCATGAAAAACGCACCAAGGTCGCCAATCTTGCCATTGATGCCGCGGCCGAAAAGTGTAAGGCACAGATTATTGATCCGATACCCTACCTCTGTCCAAACGGTCAATGCATGGGCTCAAAAGACGGCGAATCGCTGTATTACGATGACAACCATTTGGTTGACCATGGTAACGTGCAGCTAAAAGGTTTGTTTAAAGGCATCCTTCGCCCCTTGTAAATCGGAAGTCTGGCACTGCTCAACAAGGCCCACCGTCACTCCGCCAACAAGCCGCTCGCACGCAGCACCTGTCTTTGCGCCGCTTCTTCCAGCAGCCGCACTGTTCCCGGCATGGCCACGGTGAGGAAAGCGCGCGCGCGAGTGATGCCGGTGTACAGCAACTCGCGGGTCAGGATCGGACTCAGCGTTGCGGGCAGGAGCAGCGCGGCGTGGGTGAATTCCGAGCCCTGCGCCTTGTGAACGGTGAGCGCGTACGCTGTTTCCACGGCCTGCAGTCGGCTCGGCAGGACCCATTTGATGCTCTGGCTGACATCTCCGGCAGGAAAGGCGACGCGCAGAATCCACTCATCATCGCTCGCGCCGGGCAGCGCCAGGGTGATGCCGATGTCGCCGTTCATCAGTCCCAGGCCGTAGTCGTTACGCGTGATCAGCACCGGGCGACCAGGGTACCAGCCGTCGCTGGCTGGAATCAGGCCGGCCGCACGCAATACGCGCGCGATGCGCTGGTTGAGCCCGGCGACGCCCCATGGTCCGCGCCGCAGCGCGCACAGCACCTGGAAGCGGCCGTGTGCGCGCAACACTGCGCGCGCCCAGTCGTCGAAGGCTTCCTGGCTGGCGGACGACGCGGGCTGCTGCCCGCGCAGGGTCTCGAGGTAGTGGCGATAGCCATTGCGCTGCGGCGGCGAGGCCACGACGGAGGGGGCGCAGCCAGCGTCGACGGCGTTTGTTGTTGCTGCACTCGCCAGGCCGCCATCGACGATCAAGGCGCCGAAGCCAGCCTCGTCGTCATCGTCGCCGCCAAGCGACAACAGGGCGAGATCGGCATGGGCCTGCTGCCAGAGCCGGCCGACCCTGGCGGTATTGCCGGCATTGACTGCCTCGGCCAGTTGTCCGATTCCGCTGCGCGCAGAAAAGCGGTGGCTGTGGCGCAGCATCACCACCGCCTGATTAAGGGCACTGCCCGCGGCATCGACCAGCTCCGGGCCGACCTGTTCGCCGGATGCCTGCTCCAGCCAGTCGCAAGTGGCCGGCGTGTAGTGGCCGTCGCACGCACGCTGGCACAGCTCGCCGAGCACCGCCCCGGCCTCGACCGAGGCCAGTTGGTCCTTGTCGCCGAGCAGGATCAAGCGCGCCGAAGGTGGCAGGGCGGCGAGTACGGCGGCCATCATTTCCAGATCGACCATCGACGCTTCGTCGATCACCAGCACGTCGAGCGCCAGCGGATTGCCGGCATGGTGGCGAAAGCGGCGGCTATCGGGCCGGCTGCCGAGCAGGCGATGCAGGGTGCTCACGCTCACCGGGATCGCCGCGCGCACCGCTTCTCCGTGCGCCAGCGCGGCCAGCGGCAGGCGGGCAACGGCGTTGGCGATCGACTCGTTGAGGCGGGCGGCAGCCTTGCCGGTCGGCGCCGCCAGGCGGATGCGCAAGGGTCGCGGCGGCTTCTCGGGTGATGGCGTGCCCGGTGCCGGTTTCAGCGCCACCGCCTGCAGCAGCGCCAGCAAGCTGACCACAGTCGTGGTCTTTCCGGTACCCGGGCCACCGGTGATGATGCTGAAGCCACTGCGCGCGGCGAGCGCGCAGGCGATCTTCTGCCAGTCAGTAGCGCCACCCGCAGCGACAGTCGCAGCTGCAGCCACACCCGCAGCCGGCGCGAAGAGCAGGTCGAGCGTCTGGCGCAGCGCGGCAATCGGCAGCGCTGCCTGCAGACTGCTTGCCATCGCCAGGCGACGCTCGAGCGCGCCGCGCACGTCCTGCTCGTATTGCCAGTAGCGGCGCAGATAGAGGCGCCCGCCGACACGCAGCAGCGGCGTATTGCCGGCGCCGGCACCGACCAGCAGCGGCTGTGCAAGCGCTTGCTGCCACTGGCTGAGGCTCAATCCGGCGAAGACTTCGCGAGGCAGCGGTGGCGGCTCGAGTGTGTCGCCCGGGCTGCTTCCTGCGCTTTCCCCTTCGGGTGGCAGCGACAAGGCGAATGCCGGCGCTTGCAGCGTCGCTTCGAGATCGAGGCAGGCATGGCCACGCCCAAGCTGGTGGCTGGCCAGGGCAGCGGCGAGGATCAGGAACGGCGGCGCGTCGGGAACTTCACGCCACAGGAAATCGGCAAAGGCGGTATCGAGCGGGCGCAGCCATTGCCGCGCTGCCCAGCTCGCCAACAGCGCCTGCATTGGCTCGCGGGCGTCGAAGCTGCGTGCATTCATGGCCGCTCTCCGGCCATTCTTGTCCTCGCGCCGCGACGCGCAAACAAGGCATCGAGCGCTTCGATCAATGCCCGCGGCGGTCGCTCGACGTGCAGCCCCTGACTGGGCGCGTACACCCCGCGCAGGAAGATGTAGACCGCCCCGCCGACGTGGCGGTCGTAGTCGTAATCGGGCAGGCGCGACTTGAGCAGGCGATGCAGGGCGAGCAGGTAGAGGACGTACTGCAACTCGTAGCGCGCGTGCAGAATCGCGGCGCGCATCGCCACCGGCGTGTAGGCGGCATCGTCGGGCCCCAGCCAGTTCGACTTGTAGTCGGCAACGAAATAGCGGCCCTGATGTTCGAAAACGAGGTCCATGAAGCCCTTGAGCATGCCGTTCAACTGCGCCGGCAGCAATGCCGGGCGTGCCGCGCCAGCGAGCGTGTGCGCGCAGACCAGGGCGTCGATGCGGGTGGTGGGAACGCTGTGCACCGCCAGCCAGAACTCCATCTCGGCCATGGCCGCCTTCAGTTCGGACAGGCGGATCGACGTTTCCGGCGCGCCAGGCATGGCGCTCAACTTCATCGGCGTGTTCAGGAAGTACTGTAACCAGGCCGTCAGCGGCTCGATCCAGTGCACCCAGCCGCGGGCCTGGCAGCGGCGCGCGATCATGTCGCGCTGCAGCGCCTGATCGCCGGCGCCAGTAGCGAAGCCCTGCCTGGCCACTGCTTCAAGCAGATCGTGCAGAAAAGTGCCCGCCTCGGCGCCGCGCGGGAAGCCGTGCAGCGAGCCGAGGCCGCTGGCTACCGCCAGCGCAGGAAGCGCCGTCCCGGCACCAGGCAGCGGCGACAGCCCGGATTCCGGCATGCCCGCCTGCGTCGCCAGAGCCACCAGAGGCGGCTGTGCCACCTGTGCCAGCTGTGCCAGCTGTGCCACCATGGCCTCCTGGAAAACCGCTTCGCTGGCTGTCTCGGCCGCGGGCGCAGGAGCGGGCGCGGCTGGCGCAGCGCCGCTCTCGCCCTCGCTTTTCAGCGCCGAATAACTGGCGATCCACCAGTGCTCACCAGCAACGCGCCGCGATGGTCTTGCCGCGCCCACAGTCGGTGTCACCCCGCGCAGCTCGAAGCGTTGCTTGCCGGCTTCCGGCGCCGGTTCGACGAGGATATCCGGACAGCCATCGCCCCAGTCCTGCAGCGCCTGCGGCAAGGCGCCAGCGGCGATCGCCTGCCCGCCGCCAAGCAGATAGGCCAGGGCGCTGCGCTCCAGATCCTGCAAAGGCGCGACTCCGACCCAGGTCGCGTAACGGGCGCGCGTCAGCGCCACATAGAGCTTGCGCAGATCTTCGCCCAGGCGCTCGCCGTCCGCGCGCTCGACGACGCCCGCAGCAGCGGCCAGCGAGAGACGCAGGCCGCCGTCTTCGTCGTGCCATTTCAGCGGCAGATCGCTGCCTTTGGTGAGCCGATAGTTGCTGGCAAAGGGCAGGAAAACGAGCGGATACTCCAGTCCCTTGGACTTGTGCACAGTCACCACCTGCACCAGGTCGGCATCACTTTCCAGGCGCAGCTGCCGGGCATCGCCGCCAGTGCTCGCGGCGTCCTGCTGTTGCTCGGCCAGATAGCGGATCAGCGCGTGCTCGCCGTCGAGCAACGTGCTCGCCTGTTGCAGCAATTCGGCGAGATGCAGCACATTGGTCAGGATGCGCTCGCCGTTGTTGGCGTTGATGGCCTTATTGGCCTCGCTCGCCCTGCCCTGGCCCAGCAGCCGCGCCGGCAGATGGAAATCGTTGAGCAGCCGGCGCAGCATCGGCAGCACGCCCTGGCGGCGCCAGCAGTCGCGGTAGGCGCGAAACTGCAGGACGCGCGCCTCCCAGGCGAGCTCGTCATGGTTCAGGCAATCGAGTTCCTGCCAGCTCAGGTCGAGCGTCGCCGTGGCCAGCGCGGCACGTAAGAGACGCACATCGTCGGGCTCGGCGCAGGCGGCGAGCCAGTGCAGCAACTCGACCGCTTCGGCGCTTTCGAAAACCGAATCCTTGTCCGACAGATAGACGCTGCGCACGCCACGCTGCGCCAGCGCGCCACGCATGGCATCGGCTTCGCTGCGGTTGTTGACCAACACCGCCATGTCCGCCGGGCGCAGCCATTGCGCCCCCAGTTCGCTGACAAAACCGGCCCGCCCGGCCTGGCCGAGATTGAGCAGGGTCACCATCTCGCTGGCGCAGGCGGCCGCCATTTGCTCGAGATAGTCGGTCTTGCTCAAGGGCTTGCCGTCCGCCTTCGCCGGCAAGCACCAGGCGATCAGCGCCGGCAGCGGCTGGCCGGCCAGCTGCCATTCATCCTGGCGGCCCTTGGCCGCGGCGGCGACGAAGGGCACCGGATTGTCGTCGTCGCGGCGGAAGAGGAAAGCCCCGCTTCCTGCCGCGCCGGCTTCAGCGACCGCAAAGCAGTGATTGGTCGCGGCCAGCAGGGCCTCGGTCGAGCGGTAGTTCTTCTGCAGCGTGTGCAGCCGGTCGGCACAGGCGCGTCGGGCGGCCAGATAGGTGTGGATGTCGGCGCCGCGGAAGGCATAGATCGCCTGCTTGGGATCGCCGATCAGGACCAGCACGGTGTCCGGGGCGTTCTGCGCGACACGATAGACGGCGTCGAAAATTCGGTACTGCACCGGGTCGGTGTCCTGGAACTCGTCGATCAGCGCGGCCGGGAACTGGCGACGAATGATCTCCGCGAGGCGCGCAGCATTGGCCCCGTGCAAAGCGGCGTCGAGGCGGGTCAGGAGGTCGTTGAAGCCCATCTGCGCGCGCCGCGCCTGCTCGACCGCAAAACGTTTGGCCACCCAACGCGCGGCATGGCAGAGCAGCTCTTCGCGCGCACTGGGGAGTGCTGACAACTCGGCAGCGAGCACCGCGATGGCCTCGAGAGCCGGGTGTTGCGGCGCCTCGCCAAGCTTCCAGGCTTCGCCCAGGCCAGCCGGAGTCAGGCGATTCCATCCGCTCTTCAGATCGGGCCGTACCATCGCCGGGTCGTCGCGCCAATCGCCCAGCGTCTGCAGCCACGGCTGGTAGTAGCGCGCCTGCAGTTTGCGCCCATCCACCTGCTTGCTGGCAACCGCCTTGTCGAGCAGCGTCTGCAAGTCCTCGACCCATTGCCCCCAGGGCGCCTTGAGCTCGGCCAGGCGCTGTCGCTTCTCGCCGAGGGCCTTCGCGACGGTAGCGGCGGGCGTCAGCGGCGGTTCGGCGAGCAAATCCGCGTAGTCGATTAGGCCGCGAAGACTGGCCCGCAACGCTTCCGGGCCAGACCACCATTGCCGAACTTCGGCAACCGCCTCGGCATCGAGAGCGACCATGAAGCTGCGCCAATAGTCACGCACGACTTCGGCGAGCAACTCGCGCTGGTCGGTCTCGAGGGTCTGGGTGAACAGGCTGTCGCTGTCGAAAGCGTGTTCGCGCAGCATGCGATTACACCAGCTGTGGATGGTCGACACCGCCGCTTCATCCATCGCTTCGGCGGCCAGTTGCAGTTTGCGGGCGCAGGCTGGCCATTGTTCCGGCGGATACTCGGCACGCAGCTCGTGCAGCAGATCCTGGCCCGCGGAGGGGCTGCCGATGCTGTCCGGCGCGACACGAAAACACGCGGCCGCTTCGGCCAGACGATGGCGAATACGGTCGCGCAGTTCCTGCGTCGCCGCCTCGGTGAAAGTAACGACGAGTATTTCGCCGGGCGTCAGCGCCCGTTCGAAGGCGTTCTCGCCGCCATGGCCCAACACCAGGCGAACATAGAGCGCGGCGATGGTGAAGGTCTTTCCGGTGCCGGCACTGGCCTCGATCAGGCGACTGCCGCGCAGCGGAAAACGCAGCGTGTCCAGTGCTGTGACCGCGTTGGTGGTCGTGGCCTGGCCATTGCCAGGAGCTGTGGCGGTGGCGGCGGCGCCCGTACACGCGGTCTGACTCATGCCGCTGCTCCCGCCGTCTTGTCGGCTTTGGCAGCCCGTTCACTATGCGCAGCCTCGCTTTTGGCCTGGCGGGAATCGCCTCGAGCAGGGGCCGCAAGAGAAGCTCGGCGAGGACAAAAAACTCGCCGCTTGCAGTCAGCGCCGCATAGTCTCGATAGGCACGCCGCAGATAAACGTCGGTCTTGCCCTCGCCCGCTTGCCGGGAAAGCGCCTTCGTAGGTCTTGCCGGCGGCATCGCCACCGCCCTTGAGGAAATCGAAAGCAGTGCGTGCCGCCAGCGGCAAGGGCTCACGCATGCCGCGGTGCCACGCCGCCAGCAGGACGCTCAGATGCGCCGCGGCCTGGGCACTTTCGAGAGCGGCCAACTCGACATCGCCGACCTTGCTCAGGACCAGCGTCGTCAGCGGCCCGCCGGCAAGCTGCAGCGCCAGGTGCCAGCACCCAGTGGCGGATCAGCCGCTCGCTCCGGTAGTGACCGTCCTCGACCAGCACGCTGCTCTCCAGCAACCACCCGGCCGCGCTGCCCGGCGCCGTCGCTACGAATGCCGCCCAGCCAATCTGCGAGTTCCAGCTCCTGCCCTTCGACGCGCGCCTGGAAGCGAATTTCCTCCTCGCCTTCAAGCACCAGCGGCCAAGCGCGCCAGCGCCGCCCGATAACGCGTGAAGAGCTCGTCCATCGGCGCCAGCAGATCGTCGGGCCAGGGCCTTCGCCGAAGCCTCCTCCGGCAAAATCGCCGCGGCGCTGGATGCTTGCCAGTCGCGCCTCGCGGGCTGACGACCGGTCTCGCCCCCTGCGCAGCGCCCGCCGCACTGCGCGCGGATCATCGTCCTGCAACTGCCAACGGCCGATGCCGTCGAGATCGAAAGGTCATGAATCTTCCTGAGCGGATCTCGCGCTCGAAAGAGCTTTCAGGCGCTGGCGAAAAAAAAAGCAGCGCACCGGTTGATTCATGGAAGTCGCCGAGATCGCAGGATGAGCGGCCTCCTCGCGCCAGCAGCGGCGATCGAAAGCAAAAGAATCGCTCGCAGGCAGCGCTAGCTGCGCGCGCGTCGGCAAGCCGCATCGGCCGCCACTCCCGCGCATAGTGTGAACAGTGTCGAAACCCGCTGGCTGCGGAGGGAAAATAGTCAGCGCTGAAATGTGTGGCGCAGCAGATTCTCGATACGGTCAGCGCATACGAGCAAGGGTTCTTCATGCAGCCAATGCGCCAAGCTCAGCCCAAGCGGGCAAGATGATCGCCGCAAACAGACCCGAACAGCAAAGACCGGCCGGTTCGCCGCTGTTGTCGTTGAGCTGCGGCAGACAAGGAATGGCGCACGGATTTCGCGCGCCGAAAAGAGCGCTCCCAGGAAACAGGTAGCGATGCGTCCTCGCGCCGCGACACGTGTAGCCCGGACGGTAGTACGTGCGTCATAGACACGAAAACCACGGATGAAGGCGGCTGCGAGGGTAGTCGCGGTCGTTCATGCCGACGCCCAGGCAGAAGCGGCCGGAAAGGGAGGGACGCGCATCGGCCCTCAAGGTGGCGAAAGTGACGGACACCGCCGAAGAAGCGGCTGAGACAAGCTCCCCCGTCGAGCCGGCTAACAGTACTTCACCGACCACCGCCAGGGGGCAGGGTTTCAACCAATTTTGTTTTCGCGTGTGTGTGCGATCAGCTCGCAGGCCTTCCTGCCCAGCAGCTCCAGGGCCATGTCGAGTTGCCAGACAGCGTGTAGCGTCGCCGCTTAGCCCGCTTTTGAACCGCGTTGCCAAAAAACCCAGATCGTCGGGCGCGAAGAAAATCAGCCAATCAGTGGACGCAGGCGCCAGTCACCAGTACTACCGTCGCCGGCCGCGCCCGCACCGCCAGCTCGCATCCAGCGCGCGAACAATTGCAGCAGCGGGCGAGCAAGACCGCCATCGATACCGCCAACTCGTCGTAAGGCGCGCATCTATGCCAGGCCGCCGCACGGCGCGGACCGCGTAGCGGCAGCATTCGCGCAAGCCGAAAAAAGCCAGGTATCGCCGCCGCCGCCCTCCGCTGCCTGGGCAGGTCGAGCTGGCGCGTGCTCGGAGTGCAGGCCCCTGCAGAAATATTGGCGCCGTGAATCCAGCGACTGCAATTGCGGCCCAAGATCGTCTTCGGCAATGGCCG
>NZ_CAJQUC010000001.1:0-113866 GCF_907163155.1 Candidatus Accumulibacter sp. ACC012 | reverse complement strand
CTGACCATCGACGACAACACCGGCGTCGGCACCAGCAACGGCAACGGCGGCCTCAACGCTCGTCAACAGTTCGTTGGCCTGCAAAGCGACAAGCTCGTACCGTCGCCCTCGGCCGTCCAGTATGCCCCTGGCTATGTGGCAACGGTCAATAACGATGTGCTCGCCGGTTCGAGCCTCGGTTCGCAGTCCATCTGAGCTCGCAGGCCGGCAACACCATCACCCCGAACTCGGCAGCGCGCTGGAACAACGCCGCCACCTACACCTCGCCCAACTGGAGCGGCTTCACCGCAAAGCGATCTACGCTTTCGGCGAGGAGCGAGACCCTCGCCAAGGACGGTAAGGACTCGAACGCCAACCTGCGCGTCTACGATAGCATCTTTCCAGCACTGACAACGGCAGATTCGGTCTTGGCGGCAACTACTCCAACGGAGCGTTGAACATTGACCTGGTCTACCAGCAGCGTTACAGCGTCGTTCGACCGCGGACTCGGCCATGGCCGTCCCGAACCTCTGGGGCAACGACATCAACGAAGGCTACATCGGCGCCTCCTATGACTTCAAGGCCGCCAAGGTCTCGGCCAGCTATCAGCAGCAGAACGACAAGAACGTCGCCAACAACGACAACACCGTCTGGTCCCTTGGCGTAAAGGTCCCGGTGATGGCTGCCAGCAATGTACTCCTGACCTATGGTCAGCCTGAGATGGATGCAGGCCACGTGGTTCCAGAGTTGACGGCAAGAGCAACAACCGCAACTCTCGCCTGGACGACCGCCATGTCCAAGCGCACCACCCTGTACGCCGGCTATGTCTGGTCGACAACGACAAGATGAGCCTGCCGATCCGCTTCTCTGGCGTTCCTGCCGGTGTTGGCCAGGGTCACGAGACCACAACACCTTCGCCGCTGGTGTTAACCACACGTTCTAATTCGACTTCGGTCGTTAGTTGAGAAACGGCGCTTCGGCGCCCGTTTTTTCGCCCGCGTTCGGGTACAGCCGCTCGTCGATCCTTACAACGCCTGTCGCAGGAGCATTCCGCGGACAAATGCTGAACGACGGACGGGGAGCGCCTTGCGCCAAGCTCCCATGGCCGGCAGCAAAGCGTATTTCCGGCGACCCACCTGTGACAAAAATGCAACAACCGCCGTCAGGGCGCCGAAATGGTGGCCAGCACGCTTGCTCGTAGTCTGGCCGTCTGCGATGATCGTTGCCAGCACATCGCAAAATTCTCTTGCCAATGAATCAATCTGGCGGAGCAGATTTAATCTTGGCGTTTCTGGAAAATAAGGAGAGTCATCATGCAAAGGAAAATTATCGCACTGGCTGTTGCCAGCCGGCTTCGGGCGCCGCCCTCGCGCAGACCAACGTCACCGTGTACGGCGTCGTGGATGCCGGCTACCTTTAACTCATCGGGCAACCAGCCGGGTGGAGGTTTCTCAACACCTTCGCGGCCTTTTCTTCCGGCATCAGTGCTGGCAACCGTATCGGCTTCAAGGGCTCGGAAGCGCTGGGCATGGCCTGAGCGCTGTGTTCACGCTTGAGTACGGCCTGGACATCGATAGCAACCAAGGCATCGGTACCGGCGGCCTCAACGCCCGCCAGCAATTCGTCGGCCTCGCCAGCGACAAGCTCGGCACCGTCGCTCTCGGTCGTCAATATGCCCCGGCTTCAACGCCTCGGCACGCAACTCGGCCCTCGACGCAACCGACCTGGCCATCCAGTCGAACCTTAGCGTTCTGTCCGGCATGTCGATCACTCCGAACAGCCCCGCGCGCTTCAACAATGCCATCACCTATACCAGCAACAACTACTCCGGCCTTAGCTTCAGCGCGATCTACGGATTCGGTGAAGAAGGTGTCGAGAACAGCACGAGCGACGGGGGCAAGTATGGTGTTGGCGCCAACTACGCCAATGGTCCGATCAACGTCGACCTGGTATACCAGGGCCGCCAGGACGTCGTGATTCCCGCGACCGACACCACACCCAAGAACCCTACGGGCAAGGACATCAACGAGTGGTATCTCGGCGGTAGCTACGATTTCAAAGTCGTCAAGCTGTTCGCCAGCTATCAGGAGCTGTATAGCCAGACCACCCAGGCGGACGCCCACTTTTAAAGGGAGCGATCTCTGGACGGTAGGCATCAATGCACCGATCGGTGCCGGCACGGCCTCCCTGAGCTACGGCGAACTGTCATTGGATAACACGAAGATGAAGGACGGCAGCAGCTGGGGAGCGGGCACCATGTACAGCTACCCGCTGTCGAAGCGGACCTCTGTATATGCCGCATACAGCTACTTCAGCAACGACAAGTACTCGCTGCCCATGCAGACGCAATTGGCGCCAATCACCGGCGGTGGCCAGATCGGCATCGGCGCGGTCGGCGAGAGCAACTATGCCATCGGTGCGGGCATGACGCACAGCTTCTAGGTTCTTTGGGGTCGCAGAAGGAACGGGCGCCTGGCGCCCGTTTTTTTGCTTCCCGGCTACGCCTCCTTATCAGGATCCTGACATCCAGGGCTCGGCCCCTTGCGTCGCCGTGCCTGACTCTGTACAATCCTCGCCTTTCAAGTTCTTCATCAGCTTTTTCATAGGGACAAACATTCATGGCCAATAGCGCACAAGCTCGCAAGCGAGCCCGCCAAGGCGTCAAACAACGCATCCACAACGCCGGCCTGCGCTCGACGCTGCGGACCGCCGTGAAGCGCGTTCAGAAAGCGATCATCGCTGGCGACAAAACGGCGGCTCAGAGTATTTTCCAGGAATCAGTCGCGGTGATTGACCGCATCGCTGACAAGAATATCATTCACAAGAACAAGGCCGCTCGGCAGAAGAGCCGCCTCTCGGCTCAGATCAAGGGCCTGGCCGCTTAGGTCCAGCGGCAGGGCAGCAGAAATAGCGGAAGCGGCACCTCAGGGTGCCGTTTTTTTTGCCTGCGAGTCCGCTGCTGCTGCCTTCTTGATGCGACTTTCGGCGACCCAGAACGTCGCGCGAAACCACGCGGCAGGCGGAATCTATAGCTTCCATACGGCGTGCAACACGACACTGGCGCCCAGCCGTGCGCGACAAAGGCTTCGCCGCGACCGTCGGCAGATACCGGGGTATAATCTCGCTGCAGATCGAATATTAGATCGCACTAATATTGCAATTGTGATGGGGAATGCTATGACAGCGGTGACGATGGATATGGAACAGGCTCGCTTCAACATGATCGAGCAGCAGAATCCGCCCCTGGGAGGTGCTGGATCCGGAAGTACTGGCAGTTCTTGATGCGGTCAAGCGTGAACACTTCGTGCCAGCGGCCCACCAGATGCTGGCGTTTGCCGACATCGAAATGCCCATCGGCAATGGCCAGACCATGCTGCAACCGAAGATTGAGGCACGCATTCTCCAGGAACTGGGCGTCAAGAACACCGATATCGTGCTTGAGGTCGGTACCGGTAGCGGCCACATGGCCGCCCTTCTGGCGACAAAGGCGGAGTACGTTTATAGCGTCGAGATCGATCCGCTCCTGGCCGAAACCGCCAAGCGCAATCTGCAACAGGCGGGCGTCGCCAACGTCAGCGTCGACACTGGCGACGCCTCCGAGGGCTGGTCTGCGCACGGCCCCTATGACGTGATTGTCATCTCCGGCTCCCTCTCCGAGCTACCCGAAGCTTTCCTGCAACAATTGAAGATCGGTGGCCGTCTAACGGCGTTCATCGGTGAAGCACCGGCGATGCAGGCCCGCTTGACGACGCACAGCGACGAGAATGCCTTCAACACCATCAATCTTTTCGAGACCGTCGTCGCACCACTACGAACGGCAAAGCCGCGCCAGCGCTTCGTTTTCTGACACCCGGGCGACGACGCGATGCAGCAGCTCTCGGCGACCGAGTTGGCCGAATGGTTGGCAGCCAGCAGTGCGGCCCCGGAAAGTGGTGCTGGCGGCTGGCGACAACGACCGCTGCTGCTCGATGTCCGGGAACCCTGGGAGTTCGAGCTGTGCCACCTTGACGGCTCTCGCCTGCTGCCAATGCAGAGCCTGGCCGCGCGCATCGATGAACTACCGATAGATGCCGATATCGTCGTCATCTGCCATCACGGCGTGCGTAGTCGACAGGTCGGCGGCTTTCTGGAGCGACAGGGCTTCAGTTCAATCTACAACCTCAGCGGCGGCGTCGACGCCTGGGCGAATGACGTCGATCCGGCAATGCACAAATATTGAAAGCGAGTTCAGAAAAGATGCCTGTAAAACCCCGCCCCCTCAAGCTCGGCCTCCTGCTGGCGGCTCTCCTTTCTGCAGCTCCCGGATACGCCACCGACCTGCTGCAGCTGTATCACGATGCCCTGAGCTACGACGCGCAGTACGCGGCTGCACGCGCCACCGCGGCTGCCGGACGCGAGAAAGAGCCGCAAGCACTGGCCGGTTTGCTGCCAACCATTGCGGCGACGGGCAACACCTTCTGGAACGACACCGACTACAGGGTCAGGATCGACTCAAGCAGGGAATCGTATAGCAACAAGTACAATAGCAACACCTATGGGGTGAACCTGACGCAGCCGCTGTTCCGCTGGCAGAATTTCGTTCAGTACGACCAGTCGAAGCTGCTGGTCATGCAGAGCGAGGCCAATTTCGCGCAGGCCGGCCAGGATCTGATCCTGCGCGTCGCGCAAGCCTACTTCGATGTCCTCTTTGCCATCGAGAACCTGCGCGCGGTGCAGGCCAACAAGACAGCGATTGCACAACAACTGGCACAGGCCAAGAAGAACTTCGAGGTCGGCATCGCCACGGTCACCGATACCTACGAGTCGCAGTCGCGCTTCGACCTGGCAACCGCGCAGGAGGTTGCCGCCGAAAGCGAGCTTGCCGTCAAGCGTTATGCGCTGAGCGTGGTCGTCGGCAAGGAAACCGGCGAGTTGAACCGGCTCAAGCCGCAGGCGGTAATGCAACCGCCGCAGCCGGCAAACATGGAGCAATGGGTGACGGCTGCCGAAGAGGACAGCTTTGTCGTCCAGGCGCAAAAGGCAGCTGCCGAAGCGGCCGCCAAGGCGGTAGAGGTGAGCAGGGCGGGGCACTATCCGACTCTGGACATGGTCGCCAACGTCAACCAGAACAACGGCCCGGGCCAGTTTGGTGTCGGCTCGATCGATAACCACACCAATCAGATTGGTCTGCAGCTCAATATCCCGATTTTTCAGGGCGGTTCGGTGAACTCGAAGACTCGCGAAGCGATCGCCAGGCTTGACGCCGAAAAGGCTGCGCTCGACAATGCCCGGCGCACGTCGACGCTCAACGCACGTCAGTCCTATCTGGGGGTCGTCAATGGCCTCTCCGGCGTACGAGCCCTGGAAGCGGCACTGGTTTCCGGCCGCAGTTTCGCTGGAATCGAACCGGCTCGGTTACGAGGTTGGCGTACGCATCAACATCGACGTGCTCAACGCCGAGAATCAGGTCTTCGTCACCCGCCGCGATCTGGCCAAAGCGCGTTTCGACACCCTGCTTTCCCAACTCAAACTAAAAGCCGCCGTGGGCGCGCTCGCTGAAACCGACCTGGAGCAGATCAACAGCCTTTTCGAGGCGCCATGAAGATGATGACCGTCGAGACAACCCAGATCATGAAAGCGATCACCGTTCCCCTCGTCCCCTGCCCCTTCTCCCGCAAGGGGAGAAGGGAGTTTCGTGAGTCGCTTGCGCGACTTTCACATTAAGCCCTTCGATCAGCGCCACGGTACGCGCCGTGGCGCCGCGGTGCGCCTGGCTGAACGCAGTCGCCGCGGCGCGCATGACGAGCAGGTCCGCCGGCTGCGCGAAGAGCGCGTGCGCCGCCAGCGCTGCCTGACGGGCGTCAGGCACGCGCCGGCCAGCACCACAGGCGATCGCATCCGCACTGGCCTGGGCGAAATTGAAAGTGTGCGGACCAAGGAGCAGCGGACAGCCACAGGCCGCCGCCTCGATCAGGTTCTGGCCGCCAAACGGCAACAAGCTCCCGCCCATCACAACCAGGTCCGCCAGCGCATAGTAGGCGGCCATTTCACCCATGCTGTCGCCCAGCCAGACCTGGGTCTCGCTACCCGGCAGTTCGGCTGAGCTGCGCCGGCAGAAGCTCAGGCCGCGACTGGCAAGCAGGGCGGCGACCTCGGCAAATCGTTGTGGGTGCCGGGGAACCAGCACCAGCAATAGATCGGCAACAGCCACCGTGGCCAAGGCATCGAGCAGCAGCGCTTCCTCGCCTTCCCGGCTACTGGCCAACAAGCACACCGGCCGCGGCCCCATGGCGTGCCGCCAGTCTGCGCCGAGCTGCAACTTGTCTGCGGCCGGCGTGACGTCGAATTTCAGATTCCCGCATACCGTTGGCTGGCGGGCACCAAGCTGCTGCAGGCGCTCGGCGTCGGCGGTCGTTTGCGCGGCAACGGCACTCAGCGACGCCAGCGCCGGTCGGATCAGGGTGCGCAGGCGCATATAGCCACCTAGAGAGCGCGCCGACAAGCGCCCGTTGATCAGCGCAAGCGGCAGCTGCCGCCTTCTCGCCGCGGCGATCAGGTTTGGCCACAGCTCGGTTTCCATCAGCAGCCCGATGCGCGGCTGAAAGTGATCGAGGAAACGTCCACAGGCATCGGGCAGGTCATAGGGCAGGTAAGCCTGCGTCAGGCGTTCAGGGCGAGCCGCCAGCAGCTCGCCGCCCGTTTCGCGGCCGGTCGGCGTCATATGGGTCAGCAACAGGTCATGGTCCGGATAGGCCTCCAGCAGCGCATCGATCAGCGGCACGGCCGCACGTGTCTCACCGACCGAAACGGCATGCAACCAGATCAACGGCCGCTGCCCACAGCGCAAAGTTTGCCGGTAGAGCGCGTGGCGCTCGCCAAAATGTTGTCGATACGCCGGCTGCCGACGTCCTCGCCAGAGCAGGCGCAACCAGACCAGGGGCATTGCCAGGTAGAAAAGCAGCGAATAGGCCAGAAGTGCCAGACGCGCCATCACCGCAGCGCCTGCTCGGCAACGGTCAGCACCTCGGCGGTCGACGGCGGCGCGCCACAGCGGCCGAGATTGCGCACAAAGCCACTGCCATAGACGCCGGTCAAAGCGGGATCTGTCGCTACGTAAAGGGCGATCACCGGCACCCGTAAGGCAGCCGCGAGGTGTGCCAGGCCGGTATCGACGCCGACCGCCAAATCTGCCCGTGCGATCAGGGCGGCGACCTGCGCTAACGGCAGCGGCGGCGGCACAATAGCCCCTGGCAAGGCGGCAGCGATACGCTCGGCACGCTGCCGCTCGAGCGCATTGCCGGCCGGAAGGACCGGCGTCAGGCCGCGCTCGAGCAGGGCTCGACCAAGGACGCGCCAGTTCGCCTCATCCCACAGCTTGTCGTCGCGACTGGTCGCCGTCAGCAGAATGACCAGCCGCTCTGACGACCGGCAAGCGTCGTCGATTGGCGGCGCCGAAATACCGTAGTCAAGGGCCAGGTCGACCGGATAATCGAAGGCTGCGGCGGCCAGCCAGCGGTTGCGTTCGACAGCGTGCGCATTGCGCGGGATGACAAAAGTCTCCTCATAAAAGCGCGCCGCGACCGGCTCACGCGCCGATTCGGCAGCATAGCCGTAGCGCCTGCCTTGGGCTTGCCGGGCAATCAGCGCGCTCTTCAGCAAGCCCTGCGTGTCGAGCACGGCGTCGTAGCTCGGGGCACGGATGCGGGCGCGGAAGTTGCGCACTTCGCGCCACGTGGCCAGACTGCCAAGCGTTTTCCGCCAGCGCCTGATGGCCACCGGAATGACCTGGTCGACAGCCGGGTGCAGGCGCGGAATATCGGCAAAGCCTTCCTCGACACACCAGTCGATTGCCGCTTCCGGAAAACACTGCCGCAAATCACTGAGCACCGGCAGATTGTGGATTACGTCACCAAGCGACGAGGTTTTTACCAATAGGATGCGCATCGGTGGGCCAGTTCCGGGGAAGATGGGCGGCAAGCAGGAAGAGCGCATTATAGAAGATGGCGCGCACAGCCACCCGCCTTGCGTGGCTCGGCAAACGGCAGGCCTTTGGCGAGCGCTGACCGCTCGCCGCCGCCCACTGCCGGCGTCAGCGCCTACCGGCAATCCACGGCGGCGGTATAATGCCGTCCCTCAAAGCCCCATGGCGGCAAGCCTGCACCTACTGGAGACCGTTTAAATGAACACCTCTGTCATTCGCCCGGTAATTCTCTGTGGAGGGTCGGGCACCCGTCTGTGGCCGCTGTCGCGGACGCATTACCCGAAGCAGTTTCTCCGCCTGGTCGACGACTTTTCGCTGCTGCAGAACACGCTGCGCCGCCTCGACGGGGTCTCCGGGCTGGGTGAAGCCATTGCCGTCGCCAACGAAAACCACCGCTTCCTGGTTGCCGAACAGCTTCACGAAATCGGCCAGAAGGCCGACATTCTCCTCGAACCGGCCGCACGCAACACCGCACCGGCCGTCGCCGCAGCCGCGGTGCACGCCCTCCGCACCGGCATTCACCAAGAGCCGCCGCTACTCCTCGTCCTGCCATCGGATCATGTCATCGCCAACGTGCCTGCTTTCCAGAAGGCGATCAGTGCGGCGATTCCACACGCCCGCGCGGGCGCCCTGGTCACCTTTGGCGTCGTCCCCGATCGTGCCGAAACCGGCTACGGTTACATCCGTCGCGGTGAGGTCGTCGAGGGTGGTTATGCGCTCGACCGCTTCGTCGAGAAGCCCGACGCGGAAACTGCGCAACGCTACCTTGATTCCGGCGACTACTACTGGAACAGCGGCATGTTCCTCTTCGGCGCCAACACCTACCTCGAAGCCCTCGACCGCTATGCGCCGGGAATCCGCGAGTGCGTGACTGCGGCCGTCGCCAGCGAACGCTGCGACCTGGACTTCGTGCGCCTCGATCACGCGGCTTTTCTCGCCAGCCCGTCAAAATCGATCGACTATGCCGTCATGGAGAAAACCGACCATGGCGTCGTCATTCCGCTCGATGCGGGCTGGAACGACATCGGCGCCTGGGATGCAATGGCTGCGCTTGGTCAGGCCGACGACAACGGCAACACGCAGCGCGGTGACGTACTGAGTATCGACACCCACGATTCGATCCTTCTCGCTGACGGGCAATTGCTGGCCACCGTCGGCGTCAGCGGACTGATCGTCGTTGCCACGCCAGATGCGATCCTGGTAGCCGACAAAGCGAAGGCGCAGGAAGTCAAGGCGCTGGTCGAGGCCTTGAAGCGTTCGGCGCGCAGCGAAACCGAACTGAGGCACATCGTCCATCGCCCCTGGGGAAGCTACGAGGGGCTGGCGCATGCGCCGCGCTATCAGGTCAAGCGCATCCTGGTAAAAGCCGGTGCCAGCCTCAGTCTGCAAAAACACCATCACCGTGCCGAGCACTGGGTCGTCGTCAAGGGCACGGCGCTGATCGTCCGTGGCGAAGAAACGCTGTTGCTCTCCGAAAACCAATCGACCTATATCCCGCTCGGCGTCGTCCATCGTCTGGAAAATCCGGGCAAGATCGACCTCGAAATGATCGAGGTCCAGTCCGGCAGCTATCTTGGCGAGGATGACATCGTCCGCCTGCAGGACAGCTACGGCCGCTGACCCGATGAGCGTCGCGCCGGCCGCACGCTGGCGGTGCCTGATGGCTGACTACGCTGAGCCCTCTTTGCCTCTCCACCCTCCCTCTGAAAAGGTCCGCACATGATTCTGGTCACCGGCGGCGCCGGCTTCATCGGCGCAAATTTCGTGCTCGACTGGCTGGCACAATGCGACGAGGCGCTGCTCAACCTCGACAAACTGACCTACGCGGGCAATCGCGAGAACCTCGCGTCGCTGCTCGACGACCCGCGGCATATCTTCGTGCACGGCGACATCGGCGACAGCCAGCTCGCCACCAGCCTCCTGGCGCAATACCAGCCACGGGCGATCGTCAACTTTGCTGCCGAGTCGCATGTCGATCGCTCGATCCATGGTCCCGAGGACTTCATCCAGACCAACATCGTCGGCAGCTTCCATCTCCTTGAAGCGACGCGCGCCTATTGGGGGACGCTGGCTGGCGAGGCCAAAGAGCGCTTCCGCTTTCTGCACGTGTCGACGGACGAGGTCTATGGTTCCCTGGCCAGCGATGAGCCGGCTTTCAGCGAAACGCACGCCTATGAACCGAACAGCCCCTACTCGGCAAGCAAGGCCGCGAGCGACCATCTGGTGCGCGCCTACCACCACACTTACGGGCTGCCGGTGCTGACCACCAACTGCTCGAACAACTACGGTCCCTATCATTTCCCGGAAAAACTGATCCCGCTGATGATCGTCAATGCCCTCGCCGGCAAAGCCCTGCCGGTGTATGGCGACGGCCAGCAGATTCGCGACTGGCTGTACGTCAAGGATCACTGCACGGCAATCAGGCGCGTGTTGGAAGCCGGCCGCCCAGGCGAGACCTACAACGTCGGCGGCTGGAACGAGCAGCCCAACCTCGATATCGTGCACACCGTCTGCGACCTGCTCGACGAACTTCGCCCACGTTCGGACGGCCGCCCCTACCGCGAGCAGATCACCACGGTTGCCGACCGCCCCGGCCACGACCGGCGCTACGCCATCGACGCGCGCAAGATCGAAAACGAGCTGGGCTGGAAACCGGCAGAGACTTTCGCCACCGGCATTCGCAAGACCGTCCTCTGGTACCTGGAGAATCAGCAGTGGGTACAGCACGTGCAATCCGGCGCCTACCGCGATTGGGTCGAAAAGAACTATGGCGGGCGCAAGCCATGAAAATAAAGCGATGAAAATACTGCTCTTCGGCAAGCGCGGACAGGTCGGCTGGGAATTGCAACGCAGCCTGGCTCCGCTCGGAACCGTGATCGCCCTGGATCACGAAGGCGATGGCCCACTGTGCGGCAGCTTCACTGACCTCGCCGGCCTGGCAGCCTGCGTGCGCGCGGTTGCACCGGACGTGATCGTCAATGCCGCCGCCCACACGGCGGTCGACAAGGCCGAATCGGAACCCGAACTGGCGGGAACGCTCAACGCCCTGGCTCCCGGCGTGCTCGCCGAGGAAGCCAGCCGCCTCGGCGCCTGGCTGGTGCACTACTCGACCGACTACGTATTCGCAGGCAGCGGCGAAAAGCCCTGGCAGGAATGCGACGCGACCGCGCCCCTGAGCGTCTACGGTAAAACCAAGCTCGCCGGCGAACAGGCGGTCGCCGCAGCCTGCACCAAGCACCTCATCTTTCGCACCAGTTGGGTGTACGCCGCGCGCGGCAACAACTTTGCGCGCACCATGCTGCGCCTGGCGAGCGAACGCGATCAGCTCAAGGTAATCGCCGATCAGATAGGCGCGCCGACCGGCGCCGAATTGCTGGCCGACGTGACTGCGCACGCCATTCGCAGCGCCTGGCAACAACCAGCGCTCGCCGGCCTCTACCATCTGGTGGCTGGCGGCGAGACCAGCTGGCATGGCTACGCCCGGCACGTCATCGACTTCGCCCGGCAAGCCGGCGAGGCCATCCGCGTCGCGCCGACAGCCATCGAGGCGGTGCCAAGCAGCGCCTACCCCTTGCCCGCCCCACGCCCGCACAACTCCCGCCTGGACACGCGCAAGCTGCAAGCTGCCTTCGATCTGCGCCTGCCCGACTGGCAGGTCGGCGTGAACCGCATGCTCGTCGAAGTTCTCGGGCAATGAGCCCTGCGACGTCGCTACTGGCACCGAACGGCTGTGAGGCACCGAATCGTGGGATGATGGAGCCCTCGTTGCACAGATCCTGAAGGGAGTCCGCGTTGCTCTGGTGGCTGGCATATATCGCGCTGGGTCTGTTTACCGGCTTGTTCGCCGGCATGCTCGGCATCGGCGGCGGACTGCTCATGGTCCCGACCTTGACCATGATGTTTGCCGCGCAGGCGGGATTTCCGGCGACCGAGGTCCTGCATCTGGCGCTCGGCACATCGATGGCCGCGATCCTGTTTACGTCGCTTGCCAGCCTGCGCGCCCACCACCAGCATCAGGCCGTGCTGTGGAAGGTGGTTGGCCAGATCACCCCCGGGATTCTCGCCGGCACGCTGATCGGCACACTGTTCGCCGGCAGCGTGCCGTCCAGACCTCTGGCGCTCTTCTTCATGGTCTTCGTCTGCGTGGTCGCGGTGCAGATGATCCTTGACCTGAAACCCAAGGCCTCGCGCGAGTTACCCGGCGCGTTCGGCGTCTTTGGCGTCGGCACCGGCATCGGCGCGCTGTCGGCGCTGGTCGCCATCGGCGGGGGGTCCCTCACGGTACCCTTCCTGACCTGGTGCAACGTCCGCGTGCAGCATGCAATAGGAACGTCGGCGGCGGTCGGCTTCCCGATCGCCATCGGCGGTTCGCTGGGTTACATTTTCAACGGCTGGGAGCACCCCGGCCTGCCACCGTGGAGCGTCGGCTACGTGTACCTGCCGGCGCTGCTGTGGCTGGTGCCATCGAGCATGCTCATCGCACCCCTCGGCGCCCGCCTGGCGCACCGCTTGCCGGTGGCCACCCTGAAGCGTCTTTTCGCCGCCATCCTGATTCTCCTGGCAGCCAAGATGATGTGGGGTCTGTCCGTTTGATGTGCGGGTCGCAGGCCCCTTTCACGGCAAAGGCGGCGATCAGCGGCCTCTGAATTCCGGCTTGCGCTTCTCGATGAATGCCGACAGGCCTTCGCGATAGTCCTCGGTCGCGAGAAAGGCGAACGAAGCACGCAGTTCCTCGTCACTCAGCGGCGCACCCTGCTGCAGTCGACGCAGCCATTGCTTGTGCCAACGGGCAACCAGCGGCGCGCCGGCGCAAATGCGGCGAGCACTGGCGTAAGCCTCGTTAACCACTTCGTCCTCCGTCACCACCCGGGTAAGGAGGCCTTTGGCGAGCGCCTCATGCGCACCGAGAATGCGCCCTTCGAGCAGGATTTCCAGCAGGCATGCTGGTCCGGCCAGACGCAGCAGACTGGCCATCTCCGCGGGATACATCGAAAAACCGAGCTTGTTGATGGGCGCACCGAAACGCGACGACTGCGCGGCGATGCGCAGGTCGCACTGCGCGGCAATCTCCAGCCCACCACCGATGCATGCTCCCTGCAGCAACGCGATCGTCGGCTGACGACAGTCGGCCAGAGCTTGCAGAGCGGCGCCCGCCTGCCCATGGTAGGCCATTGCCCGCTCTACTGTGTCGCGCCTGCTGAGAAACTCGTCGATGTCGCCACCGGCGGCGAACGCTTGATCACCGTCGCCACGGACCACTACGCAGCGTATCTCTTCGTCGCCCGACAATTCAGCGACGATCTCGGCCAGGCTCTGCCACATGGCAAAGTCGATGGCGTTGAGTTTGCCCGGATTCGAAAGGGTCACTGTGGCGACCCTTTCGGCGTGCGTGCATAGAATACGCCCGCTCATGTCGGCAGTTCTTGAGTGGCGTTGCTCCTGGCCAGCGCCTGGCGTCCGGAAAGAATGTGATCGTGCATCGCGACTTGCGCGCCCGCCGCGTCGCCGGCCTTGATCGCCGCCAGGATGATCGCGTGTTCGGCGAGCGACTGCTGCACACGACCGTCGATGCTCAGCGAAAACCGGCGCGTCAGTTTGAGCACCTTGCGCAGGTCCTGGATCACCTGACGCAACCTGCGGTTTCCCGACATTTCCTGGATCTGGTAGTGAAACGCCTGATTGACCTCAAAAAAGTGCTCGATCTCCTTAGTCTCGGCAAAGTGCTGTAGTTCCGCGTGCAGCGCATCGAGCCTGGCCAGATCGTCGGGCTGTGCCCGGGTCGTCGCCTCGAGTGCGCAACGCCCTTCGAGCATGGCCATCAAGGGAAAAATGTCATCCAGGTCCTGCTCCGAGATTTCGGTGACGAAGCAGCCGCGACGTGGCCGCAAGGTCACCAGGCCTTCGGCGGCAAGGACCTTCAGCGCTTCGCGTAGCGGCGTGCGGCTGATCCCGTAATCGGTTGCCAGAGCCTGTTCGTCGATTCTGGCTCCCGGGGCTAACTGATGCGCGAAAATTCTCTGCCGTAGTCTTTCAGCGACCTCCTGGTAGAGGGCCGTCTGGGCGATTTGACTGGGATCCATCGATCTCTTTTTTTCTACTGATTCGTTCAGGGTCTCAGACGAGACCTTGCTTTCATAATTATGGATACAGTATTATTCGTCGAGCGGGGTGTCAAGTGCTAGCGATCTTTGTCTGCCATAGCGGCTCGCTTGGTCGGTATAATTCCTTGGCTCGTCGGGGCGAATTTCCCACCCCACCCCATCCCACTGATTTCGTGAAAGGTTCCGTAATGTCCAACGCGAACAATCCTGCATTAGCTGATTCATCCAACCTCGATGACTGGAAGAAGGCTGCCGCCAAAGCACTGCGCGGTGCCGAACTCGAAACGCTGAACTGGGTAACGCCCGAAGGCGTGGTCGTCAAGCCCCTCTATACCAGGAAGGATCTGGAAGGCCTGCCCTACACCGACACCCTGCCAGGCTTGGCCCCATTCGTCCGCGGCCCGCAGGCAACGATGTACACCGGCCGGCCATGGACCATCCGCCAATACGCCGGCTTCTCCACCGCTGAAGCGTCGAATGCCTTCTATCGCAAGGCGCTGGCGGCCGGCGGTCAGGGCGTCTCGGTAGCCTTCGACCTGGCCACCCACCGCGGCTACGACTCCGACCATGCGCGCGTCACCGGCGACGTCGGCAAGGCAGGCGTGGCGATCGACTCGGTCGAAGACATGAAGATTCTGTTCGACGGCATCCCTCTCGAGAAAATCTCGGTGTCGATGACCATGAACGGTGCCGTGCTGCCGATTCTTGCCGGCTACATCGTCGCCGCCGAAGAACAGGGCGTGCCGCAGGACAAGCTCTCGGGGACCATCCAGAACGACATCCTCAAGGAGTTCATGGTCCGCAACACCTACATCTATCCGCCGCAGCCGTCGATGAAGATCATCTCCGACATCATCGGCTACACCGCGCAGCACATGCCGAAGTTCAACTCGATCTCGATTTCGGGTTACCACATGCAGGAAGCCGGCGCCACGCAGGCGCTCGAACTGGCGTTCACCATTGCCGACGGTCGCGACTACGTGCGCACGGCGATTGCTTCCGGCCTGGACGTCGACGCCTTCGCCGGCCGGCTCTCGTTCTTCTTCGCCATCGGCATGAACTTCTACCTGGAAGTGGCCAAGCTGCGCGCTGCCCGCCTGTTGTGGTGGAAAGCGATGCAGGAGTTCGAGCCAAAGAATGCGAAATCGAGCATGCTGCGCACGCACTGCCAAACCTCGGGCTGGTCGCTGACCGAGCAGGATCCCTACAACAACGTCGTGCGTACGACCATCGAAGCGATGGCCGCGGTTTTTGGCGGGACGCAGTCGCTGCACACCAATGCCCTTGACGAAGCCATCGCCCTGCCAACCGAGTTCTCTTCGCGTATTGCCCGCAACACGCAGCTGGTGATCCAGGAAGAGACGCACATCACCAACGTCATCGACCCCTGGGCCGGTTCCTACATGATGGAGAGGCTGACCCAGGATCTCGCCGACGAGGCGTGGAAGATCATCGAGGAAGTCGACAGCATGGGCGGCATGACGCACGCCGTCGAATCCGGCTGGGCGAAGATGAAGATCGAGGGCTGCGCGGCCGACAAGCAGGCGCGCATCGACTCCGCCAAGGACGTCATCGTCGGCGTGAACAAGTACAAGCTGGCCAAGCAAGACGACCTCGAAATCCGCGACATCGACAACAATGCCGTCCGCGACTCGCAGATCGCCCGCCTGAAGAGCGTTCGCGCCGGCCGCGATAACGAAAAGGTCAATGCCGCACTGGCCGACCTGACACGCTGCGCCGAGAGCAAGGAAGGCAACCTGCTCGACCTGGCGATCAAGGCGATGCGCCTGCGCGCCTCGGTTGGCGAAGTTTCCGACGCCCTGGAAGCAGTTTACGGGCGTTTCCGCGCCACTCAACAGACTGTTTCCGGTGTCTACGGCGCGGTCGTCGAAGGGATCGCCAGCTGGGAGGCGCTGAAAGCCGAAATCGCCCAGTTCAACGAAGACGAAGGCCGGCGGCCGCGGATCATGGTCGCCAAACTCGGCCAGGATGGCCACGACCGTGGTGCCAAGGTGGTGGCCACGGCCTTTGCCGACCTCGGCTTCGACATCGACGTCGGCCCGCTCTTCCAGACCCCGGAAGAAGCGGCGCGGCTGGCCATCGAGAACGACGTGCATGCAATCGGTGTATCGTCCCTCGCGGCCGGACACAAGACGCTGTTGCCGGCGCTGGTCAAGGCGCTCAAGGATCAGGGAGCCGACGACATCATCGTTTTTGCAGGCGGGGTGATCCCGGCGCAGGACTATGACTTCCTGTACAAGTCTGGCGCCAAGGCCATTTTCGGACCGGGAACGCGTATCGAGGATTCGGCGATGACCATCGTCAGCGAGATCCGCAAAGCGCGCGCCGCCGCCTCTGCCTGAGCCACGCACTGCTGTCAGCCATGGATATGACCCACTCTTCAACCACCAGCATGGCCACGGCTGACCAGCATCTCGTCGACGGCGTCCTCGCCTGCCGTCGACGGGCCTTGGCCAAAGCCATCACCCTCGTCGAATCGACGCGCACTGATCATCAGCGTCGCGCCCGACAGGTGCTCACGGCGCTGCTCCCGCACACCGGACGAACCATCCGCGTCGGCATCTCTGGCGCACCCGGTGCCGGCAAATCAACTTTTATCGAATCGCTCGGCCTGTTCCTGATCGGCGCAGGCAAACGCGTCGCCGTGCTCGCCGTCGACCCCTCGTCGTCAGTCTCCGGCGGTTCGATTCTCGGTGACAAGACGCGCATGGAACTGCTCTGCCAGCGCGACGAAGCCTTCATCCGTCCCAGCCCGTCCTCGGGTTCGCTGGGCGGAGTCGCCGACAAGACACGCGAGGCGATGCTGCTCTGCGAAGCCGGCGGCTTTGACGTGATCATCGTCGAGACCGTCGGCGTCGGTCAATCCGAAACGACGGTAGCCGGCATGGTCGATGCGTTCGTCCTGCTGCAGTTACCCAGCCAGGGCGATGACCTGCAGGCCATCAAGAAGGGAATTGTCGAAATTGCCGACCTGATCATCTTCAACAAGGCCGATATCGACGAACGCGCCGCGGCCGCCGCGCGCAGTCAGATGCGTACCGCACTGACCATGCTGCGCAGCGCCAGCCCGAACTGGCGGCCGCCGGTGCTCACCTGCAGCGCGCTTGGCAAGCGCGGCATCGCCGAGTTCTGGGCCGAAATCGAGCGCTACCAGGGGCTCATGAAGGCAAGCGGCGAATTCGAACAAAAGCGCCGCCGGCAGGCGGTGGACTGGATGTGGAGCCTGATAGATTCCGGTCTGCGCCGCTACTTCCGCGCCCATCCGGCCATACGAGCGGCCCTGCCCGAGCTTTCCAGTGATGTCGCCGAGGGGCGGACGACGCCCGGCGCGGCTGCCGCACGGCTGCTGACGCTGATGAAGGAATGATTTCTTGAGTCGGATCAGGATCGTCCGACTCGCAAGCGTAGTTCTGATGTTTGAGTAGTTCTGATTGACCCGACCGTTAGGGAGTAAACCTTATGCACGACATTATTCGCCAGCTTGCAGAAAAGCGTGCGGCGGCGTGTCTGGGTGGTGGCCAGAAACGCATCGATAACCAGCACAGCAAGGGCAAACTGTCCGCCCGCGAGCGCATCGAGCTCTTGCTCGACAGCGGTTCCTTCGAAGAATGGGACATGTTCAAGGAACACCGTTGTCACGACTTCGGCATGGCCGAACAGTCGGTCCCCGGCGACGGTGTGGTGATTGGCTGCGGAACCATCAACGGCCGCCTGATGTTCGTCTTTTCGCAGGACTTCACCGTCTTCGGCGGTTCGCTGTCCGAAGCGCATGCTGAAAAAATCTGCAAGGTCATGGACCACGCGATCAAGGTGGGAGCGCCGGTGATCGGCCTCAACGACTCGGGCGGCGCACGCATCCAGGAAGGAGTCGCTTCGCTGGCCGGTTATGCCGACGTTTTCCAGCGCAACGTTCTCGCCTCGGGCGTCGTTCCGCAGATCTCGCTGATCATGGGACCTTGTGCCGGCGGCGCCGTCTATAGCCCCTCGATGACCGACTTCATCTTCATGGTCAAGGACTCGTCGTACATGTTCGTCACCGGCCCGGAAGTGGTCAAGACGGTGACCCATGAAGACGTCACCGCCGAAGAACTTGGCGGCGCCGTCACCCACACCAGCAAATCCGGGGTTGCCGACCTGGCTTTCGAAAATGATGTCGAGGCGCTGATGATGCTGCGCCGCTTCATCAGCTTCCTGCCTTCGAACAACCGTGAAAAGCCACCGCGCCTGCCCTCGCAGGATCCTGCCGAGCGCCTCGACTTCTCGCTCGACACCCTGGTACCGGACAATACCAACAAGCCGTACAACATCAAGGAACTGATCATCAAGGTCGCGGATGATGGCGACTTCTTCGAACTGCAGCGCGAGTACGCCAAGAACATCGTCATCGGCTTTGCGCGCATGGACGGCTCGACCGTCGGCATCGTCGCCAACCAGCCGCTGGTCCTGGCCGGCTGCCTGGACATCAAGAGCTCGATCAAGGCGGCGCGCTTCGTGCGCTACTGCGACGCTTTCAACATTCCGGTGGTGACCTTTGTCGACGTTCCCGGTTTCATGCCCGGCACCTCGCAGGAGTACGGCGGCATCATCAAGCACGGCGCCAAGCTGCTCTACGCCTACGCCGAGTGCACGGTGCCCAAGATCACCGTGATCACCCGCAAGGCCTACGGCGGTGCCTACGACGTGATGGCCTCCAAGCACCTGCGTGGCGACGTCAACTTCGCCTGGCCATCGGCCGAAATCGCCGTCATGGGTCCGAAAGGCGCGGTCGAGATCATTTTCCGCGAGGAGAAGAATGACCCGGAGAAACTGGCCGCACGCGAAGCGGAATACAAGGCCAAGTTCGCCAACCCCTTCGTCGCCGGAGCCCGCGGCTTCATCGACGACGTGATCATGCCGCACGAGACCCGCAAGCGCATCTGCCGCTCACTGGCCATGTTGCGGGACAAGAAACTGGAAAACCCGTGGCGCAAGCACGGCAACATTCCGCTTTGATCCACGGGGAGAAATAGAGATGTTCAAGAAAATACTGATCGCCAACCGCGGCGAAATTGCCTGCCGGGTCATGAAGACCGCCAAGCAGATGGGTATCCTGACGGTCGCCGTCTATTCCGAAGCCGACAAGGACTCGATGCACGTGCTGATGGCCGACGAAGCCGTGTGTATCGGCCCGGCAGCGTCCAAGGAATCGTACCTGGCGATGGACAAGATCATCGCCGCCTGCAAACAGACCGGCGCCGAAGCGGTGCACCCTGGCTACGGCTTCCTCTCCGAGAACGAGGAGTTCTCGCGTCGTCTCGAAGAAAGCGGCATCATCTTCATCGGCCCGAAGCACCATTCGATCGCCGCCATGGGCGACAAAATTGCCTCGAAGACGCTGGCTCAAGAAGCCAAGGTCAACACCATCCCCGGCTACAACGCGGCCATCGAAGATTCCGCTACCGCCGTCGGCATCGCCAAGGATATCGGTTACCCGGTCATGATCAAGGCCTCTGCCGGTGGTGGCGGCAAGGGACTGCGCGTCGCCTACAACGACGCGGAGGCCGCCGAAGGCTTTGATGCCTGCCGCAACGAGGCGCGCAACAGCTTTGGCGACGATCGCGTGTTCATCGAGAAGTTTGTCGAGGGACCGCACCATATCGAAATACAGCTCATTGCCGACTCCTTTGGCAACACCGTCTATCTGCTCGAACGCGAGTGTTCGATTCAGCGACGGCACCAGAAAGTCATCGAGGAAGCCCCGTCGCCCTTTATCGACGACAGCATCCGCAAAGCCATGGGTGAGCAGGCCGTGGCACTGGCCAAGGCGGTGAAGTATCAAAGCGCTGGTACCGTCGAGTTCGTCGTCGGTTCCGACAAGTCGTTCTACTTCCTGGAAATGAATACTCGCCTGCAGGTCGAGCATCCGGTCACCGAAATGATCACCGGCGTCGATCTCGTCGAGTTGATGATCCGCGTCGCCGCCGGCGAGAAACTGCCTTTCGTGCAGGACGATATCAAGGCCAATGGCTGGGCCATCGAGTGCCGGATCAACGCCGAAGACCCCTTCCGCGGCTTCCTGCCGTCGATCGGGCGCCTGGTCAAGTATCGGCCACCGGAAGCCGTCGAAGGGGAAGTCCGGGTCGATACCGGGGTCTTCGAAGGTGGCGAGATTTCGATGTATTACGACTCGATGATCGCCAAGCTGATCTGCCACGGCTCGACCCGCGAGCAGGCGGTCAATCGCATGCGCGACGCACTGAACGCCTTCGTGATCCGCGGCATCAGTTCGAACATTCCATTCCAGGCCGCGCTGATGCAGAACAAGCGTTTCCTGTCGGGGATTTTCACCACTTCTTTCCTGGCCGACGAGTTCCCGAGCGGCTTCGTCGCCAGCGACGTGGTGCACCAGGATCCGGGCCTGCTTGCCGCCGTCGCCGCCTTCGGGCGTCGTCGCTACATCGACCGGGCAGTCCAGGTCAGTGGTCAGATGCCCGGGCACGAGCGCAAGGTCGGCAGCGGCTGGGTGGTGCAGATGGAAGGCAAGGACTACCCAGTGGTGGTCACGCCGATCCCCGGCGGCTACTCGGTCACCTACGGCGCGGATCGCTACGATCTCGTTTCCGACTGGCGGTTCGGCGAACAGGTCTTCCACGGTACCTGTAACGGCGAACCGCTATGCCTGCAACTCGAACGCATCGGCCTGCTCTATCGCGTCGTCCACTTCGGCAAGCAGGTCAAGGCGACGGTAATGACCGCCAATGCTGCCCGCATGCTGGCGCTGATGCCGAAGAAGGTGCCGCCGGATCTCTCCAAGTTCCTGCTCTCGCCGATGCCGGGCTTGCTGCGTGAAGTTTCGGTCAGCGTCGGCCAGCAGGTCAGCGCCGGCGAAAAGCTGGCTGTCATCGAAGCGATGAAGATGGAGAACGTTCTCCGCGCCGAGCTTGACTGCAAGGTCAAGAAGATCCTTACCGAGCCGGGCGAGAGCCTGGCGGTCGATCAGGTGATCATCGAGTTCGAATGAGTCTGACGCAGCGACAGTTCGGCGACCGTCGAAGCCCGCCTCCCGGCGGGCTTTTTTGTTTCACGGAGCGATCGCGAAGAAGATCCTTGCGGCTTTGCCGGTCCCCAGACCATCCGGGCCAACAGTTGCGCGAAAACCCCCATGGCGCCTTCACGCCATGAGGACTGGGGGGAGTCATCCTATCGGTTTGTTGCTGCAAGCACCCTGCCCGGCAGCCGCGAACCGACCCTAGCGCATGTCCTCCGGCGCCGGCAGATTGTGCTGCATAAGTACGAAGAAACGATCGTAGAAGGGCCCGGCCGGGATCGTTTCGCTGGCCACCTTGACCAGCGAATCCTCGGTCGCCGAGAGCGGTATCGACAAGGTGCCGAGCGCTGCGACGCCGACGCTCGCCGAACTCGGGTTCTTCTTGAGCGCGTAGCGGTCCTGGACTGCGCTGACATAAGCGGTCGCCAACTTGCCCCCCGTACCCACCGGAGCGCAAACAACATTGAAAACGATCTGCACATGCACCTCACCCTCGGGCTGGAAGCTCTTGGTTGCGCTGAGGAAATCGTGCACCTGGGCAGTCATTCGGTAACCCTGGCTGAGCAAGGCGCGGCGTGCCGCTTCGCAGGTCTCCTCGACGCCGGCGTCGAAGAGACGTGAAAACGTCTCGTCGGCCGCGAAGCCTTCCCGCTGGTAAACGGTGGCGCGGTCGGGCGAACTGGTGCAAGCAGCCAGCACGCCAAGCAGCAGCATTCCGGCCAGCCCCTGGCGAACAGAAAGTGACCGACAGCAGCTCGACAGCCAGCTCACTTCATTGTCTGCCACAGGTTTCCTGCACGTAGGCATCGCCATTCTCCGGTCGGCGGCAGGGCAGATAGCACCCTACTCCAAAGCGATTCGGCGCCGCAAGCATCGCGCAAGCTGGCGAGTTGAACCAGGTCAAGCCAGATACTCCACCATCAATCGCGGCACACCGTTTCAGGCGCACGTTCGATACGGCTCCTCGAAGTCCAGGAAGTCGTGCTCGGCCAGCGCGCCCTCGCTCCAGGCAAGGACTCCCGGCAGCGCCTGCACGCGCTCGATATAGGCAGCAATGGCCGCCGGCACCGGCACCGCGTAGCTCACCAGGCGCTTGACCACTGGCGCGAAGAAAGCGTCAGCAATGGAAAACTTGCCGAACAGCAGCGGCCCGCCGTGCGCGACCAGCAACTCGCTCCACATCTGCACCAGCCGATCGACGTCTGCACGTACTGCCGCCTGTTCGCGCAAGACGCGTTGCCCGATCTCCGGCAACGCCGCTTCGATGTTCATCGGCAAGTGACTGCGCAAGGCACCGAAACCGGCGTGCATCTCGGCACAGACGCTGCGCGCGCGGGCGCGCGCTTGCCGCTCGACGGGCCACAGCTGCCGATCAGGATATTTCTCGGCCAGGTACTCGGCAATCGCCAGCGTGTCCCAGACCGCAAAACCGTCATCCACCAACACCGGCACGCGGCCGGCCGGGCTGTGCCGGGCGAGTTCGGTCTTGAACTTCGAGTCGGGCGTGAAGGCATCGAAGCGCAGCATCACCTCGGCGAAAGGAATTTCTGCCTGACGTAGCAGCACCCACGGGCGCATCGACCAGGACGAGTAGTTTTTGTTGCCGATAAAGAGCTGCATGGACATGGTGATTCACCTTTCATTGACAGGACAATCGCGCTGCCGCCGGACTCGGTGTGCAGAGTGCACTCCGGCAAACGCCGCCTTTCTCAGTGATGGAAGCCGGAAGCTTCGGCGGCGCTCAGCGGCGCCGGCAGCCGGTGTTTGGCAAAGTACTCGAGTGCGCGCCGGATGTCTTCCACCAGCAACGTCGCCAGGTCGCGGCTGACTCCGTGCCGCACGAGGATGCGCTGGATTGCGAGATCCTGACGATTGGCCGGCAAGGCATAGGCGGGCACTTGCCAGCCACGACTGCGCAGGCGGTCGGCCAGATCGTAAAGGCTGAAGCCCGGATCGGCGCCCTCCTTCATCTTCCAGCACAAGGCCGGGATGCCGGCGTCGCGATCGCCGCCGTAGATGATCTCGAAAGGTCCGAGTTCGGCGATTCTGGCGGCGAGGTAAGCGGCGGTGTCGTAGCAGGCGCCGTGAATCTTGCCATAGCCCTCCCTGCCCAAACGCAGGAAATTGTAGTACTGGCAAACCACCTGCCCGCCCGGCCGCGAGAAGTTCAGGGCGATGTCGCGCATGTTGCCACCCAGGTAATTCACCCAGAAGACCATTTCATCGGGCAGGTCGGCAGCTTCCCGCCAGATGACCCAGCCGACACCGAGCGGCGACAGACCGAACTTGTGGCCCGAGGTGTTGATCGACTTGACGCGCGGAATACGGAAATCCCAGACCAGATCCGGGGCACAGAAGGGCGCCAGAAAACCACCGCTGGCGCCGTCGACATGCATCGGGATGTCCAGTCCCTGCTCTTCATGCAACTGATCGAGCGCGTCGGCGACCGCCTTGACCGGCTCGTACTGGCAGGTGAAAGTCACCCCCAAGGTCGCTACGACACCGATGGTGTTCTCGTCACAGCGCTTGAGCACTTCCTCGGCAGTCATCAGCAGACGTTCGCCTTCGAGAGGAATCTCGCGCAGCTCGATGTCCCAATAGCGGGCGAACTTGTGCCAGCAGATCTGCACCGGGCCGGTAATCAGATTCGGCTTGTCGATCGGCTTGCCGGCCGCTTTTCGTTGGCCCTCCCAGCGCCGCTTCATGGCCATGCCGCCAAGCATCGCCGCTTCGCTCGAACCGGTCGTCGAGCAGCCGACGGTATTCGCCGCCGTCGGCGAGTTCCAGAGATCGGCGAGCATGTGCACACAACGGGCCTCGATTTCGGCGGTCTGCGGGTACTCATCCTTGTCGACCATGTTCTTGTCCATGCACTCATCCATCAGCTGATGGACTTCGGGCTCGGCCCAGGTCTGACAGAAGGTCGCCAGGTTCTGCCGCGCGTTGCCGTCGAGCATCAACTCGTCGTGGACCACCGAGTAGGCATGGCGCGGATCGTGTTCCGACGCCGGGAACCTGTACTTGGGCATGCTGACCGACAAATCGGCCGAGGCGTACACCTCGTCCTCGAGTTTCTCGCGAATGCTTTCTTTCTCGTGGAGGGGCATGCTGTTGTGCCTTTCGCTGTTGGATGAAATACGTCGCGTGCTGCGTTCTGATCGCGCGTCGCGCTACCGCCTGCCCTGGCCTCAGTGCGCCTGGTCCCAATTGGCGCCAACACCGACATCGACCACTAGCGGCACGCGCAGGGTCGCCCAGTCGGTCATCAGTCCCGGCAACGCGGCGCGCACACGCGCCAGCTCGCCGTCGGGAACTTCGAGCACCAGTTCGTCATGCACCTGCATCAGCAGGCGCGTCTGCAGGCCCTCGGCGTCGAGCCAGCCCTGGACGACAATCATCGCCGACTTGATCAGGTCCGCCGCCGAGCCCTGCATCGGCGCGTTGATCGCCGCGCGTTCGGCACCCTGGCGACGCGCAGCCTGGCTGGAGCGAATTTCGGGAAGCCATAGGCGACGCCCGAAAACGGTGTCGACGTAGCCCTGCGTCCTGGCCATCTCGCGCGTCCTGGCCATGTAGCCGGCGACACCCGGATAGCGTGCAAAATAGCGCTCGATATAGGCTTGCGCGGCGCTACGTTCGAGGTCCAGTTGCCGGGCCAGCCCGAAAGCACTCATGCCGTAGATCAGGCCAAAGTTGATGACCTTGGCGACGCGCCGCTGATCCGGGCCGACGTCGCCCGCACTGACGCCGAAGATCTCGGCAGCGGTTGCCCGATGCACATCCTCGCCCTGCGCGAAAGCTTCCAGCAGACGCGGGTCCTCCGAGAGGTGGGCCATGATCCGCAGTTCGATCTGCGAATAGTCCGCCGATACAATGCTGCAGCCGGCGGGAGCAATGAAGGCCGCGCGGATGCGCCTTCCTTCGGGCGTGCGCACCGGGATGTTCTGCAGGTTGGGATCGCTCGACGCCAAGCGGCCGGTGACTGCTACCGCCTGCGCGTAGCTGGTATGTACCCGTCCGCTCTGGGCATTGACCATTTTCGGCAGCTTGTCGCTATAGGTGCTCTTGAGCTTGGCCAGTTGTCGCGATTCGAGCAGGATCTTGGGCAGCGGGTAGTCCAGTGCCAACTCCGAGAGCACTTCTTCGTCGGTCGACGGCGACCCGGAGGGCGTTTTCTTCTTCACCGGCAGACCCAGCGTGCCGAAGAGGATTTCCGCCAGCTGCTTCGGCGAGTTGACATTGAACGGCTGCCCGGCCGCCGCGTGTGCCTGCGCTTCGAGCTCGAGCAGGCGCTTGCCGATCTCGGAACTCTGTTCGCCGAGCAACTGCGCATCGATCAGCACGCCGGTCCGCTCCATGCGCAACAGGATCTCGCGCACCGGCATCTCGATCGTCTCGTAGACCCGCAGTAGACCCGCATCGGCGGTGATCTGCGGATAAAGCCTGGCGTGCAGCCGCAGGCACAGATCGGCGTCCTCGGCAGCATATTCGGCGGCCTGCTCGATGGCCACCTGGGCAAAGCTGATCTGCTTGGCGCCCTTGCCGCACAGCGCTTCGTAGGGGATCGTCGCCAGCCCGAGATGGCGCGTCGCCAGGCGACCGAGGTCGTGGCCGCGAGCGCCGTCCTTGCCCGATTCGAGGACGTAGGATTGCAGCAGGGTATCGTGCGCGACGCCGGCCAGGGCAATGCCGTGGTTGGCCAGAACATGCTGGTCGTACTTGAGGTTCTGACCGATCTTGGCGTGTTTGGCGGATTCCAGCCAGGGCTTCAAACGCGCCAGCGTTGCGGCGCACGGTAACTGGTCCGGCCCGCCGGGATAGCAATGGGCCAGTGGCAGGTAGGCCGCTTCGCCTTCGGCGACCGCCAGAGAGAGGCCGACGATGCGCGCTGCAAAGGGGTCGAGGCTGGTGGTTTCGGTATCCAGGGCGGTCAGTGGGCTGGCGTCGATCTTCGCCAGCCAGCGCTCGAATGCCGCCTGGTCGAGGATCGTCTCGTAGTTCGCTCGATGCGCGTCGTCGGACAGGAGGCTCGCCTGCTCGGGCTGGGCAAGCGGCGGCAGCGGCGTGCTGCCCGCTGGCGTGCTCGACTGCGCGGCCTTCGCCGCGCCGCCCTCCGGAGTCTCCTGAATGTCGCGCAACCAGGAACGCATTTCGTAGTGTGCAAACAGCGCGGCCAGGCGTTCGCGGTCGACCGGGCGCGGCGCGAGGTCGGCGACTGCCAGGGGCAGCTCGAGGTCGCAGCGAACGGTGACCAGGCGCTGCGCCAGCGGCAGGAAGTCGAGCGCACGGCGCAGGTTCTGGCCGACGACGCCACCGATTTCGGCAGCGGCGGCAATGACGCCGGCGAGCGAACCATACTGGCTGAGCCACTTGACCGCCGTCTTGGCACCGACTTTGTCGACGCCGGGCACGTTGTCGACCGTATCACCGACCAGCGCCAGGTAGTCAACGATGCGCTCGGCGGCAACGCCGAACTTCGCGAGCACGCCGGCTTCATCGAGCACTTCGTTGCTCATGGTGTTGACCAGCTGTACCTGCGGAGCGACCAGTTGTGCGAGATCCTTGTCGCCGGTAGAGACCACCACGCTGACGCCCTGCGCCGCTGCCTGCTGCGCCAGCGTGCCGATCACGTCGTCCGCTTCGACCCCGTCGACGATCAACAGCGGCCAGCCCAGCGCGGCGATGGCGGCATGCAAGGGTTCGATCTGGCAGACCATGTCCGCGGGCATCGGCGGCCGGTTGGCCTTGTACTGCGGGTACCAGTGGTCACGAAAAGTCTTGCCCTTGGCATCGAAAACACAGGCTTTGTAAGCGACATCGCGTGCCTGGTAGTCGCTTTCCAGTCGGCGCAGCATATTCAGCACGCCATGCAGCGCGCCAGTCGGCTCGCTGCGCGTCGTGCGCAGATCAGGCATGGCGTGGAAGGCACGGTAAAGGTAGGACGATCCGTCGACCAGGAGCAGGGTAGGCATCAGCGGGCCACCAGCGAGGAGAAAGAACTGAGGAAGAAGCACGAGCCAAACACTTGTTCGCCCCATCGCGAGGCCATGGAGAAACCCCTGTCCGGCAAAGCAATGTTGGCGAATCGGCAAACATTATCGCAGACTTCGGCGAGGCCTCCGCGATCAGCGACATTACTGCCGACTACTTGCGTAGTCTTGTACTCGCTTGTACTCGCATCGACTTTGAACGATGATACTCACCGTTGGCTCAACCACCCGGAAACATCCCCATGCGTCGCATCCTATTGGCCCTCTTCGTACCATTTGTTCTGGCAATCGCTGCCCTGCCCGCTCTCGCGCAGGAGAGAACCGATCTGCAGCCCTTGCCCGCCGTCCCGCCACCGCCGCCGGAAATGGCGCCGTTCGACGAGAGCCTGGAACCCGAAGTGACGATCAAGAAACGCGAGGGCGACACCATCGAGGAGCACCGGATCAACGGCAAGCTGTTCAAGATCAAGGTAACCCCCGCCCACGGTGTTCCCTACACCCTGATCGACCGCAACGGCGACGGCAACTTTAGCCAGACAACAATGGGCTCGGCCGATGTCAGCGTCCCGCAATGGGTGATCGGCACCTTCTGACGCGCTGGCACTCACGCTCACCTGCTGGCCCGCTGTTAGCAGCGCTTTTACCAGCGCCCCTGCCAATCCTCCGCCACCCCTTTTCACAGCTCTCGGGAGAGCCATGTCGGTATTCACCCAGCTGACGGCCGCGCAGGCGGCCGCCGGGCTCGAAGCCTATCCTCTGGGAAACCTCGAAGCGCTGACCGGGATCGCCGAAGGCGTGCAGAACTCCAACTTCTTCCTGAACACCAGCACCGGCGACTATGTGTTGACCCTCTTCGAAGAAGTGACAGCCGAGCAGGCTCCGTTCTACATTCAGCTGCTGGCCCATCTGGCGGCGCAGGGCTTGCCCTGCCCGGCCCCGGTCGCCAACCGCTGCGGCGCATTGTTGACCACCCTCGGCGACAAACCGGCGGTCATCGTCAGCCGCCTTGCCGGGCGCTCTGAAGACACGCCAAACCTGGCGCAGTGCGCCGCAGTGGGCGGCCTGCTGGCCGCGCTGCACCTCGCCGCGTGCTCCTTCCCGGCGCCGCCAAGGCATCAGCGCGATATCGACTGGTGCGCAAGGGTGGCCGTCGAGATCGAATCCCGCCTCGCTGAAAACGACGCCCGGCTGCTGCGCGACGAGTTGCGCCAGCAACGGGCCCTGCGCCCGGACGATCTGCCGCGCGGGCTGATTCACGCCGATCTTTTTCGCGACAACGTCCTGTTCTCGGGCGATCGCATCAGCGGCGTGCTCGACTTCTACTTCGCCGGCGTCGACGATCTGCTTTTTGATCTGGCGGTGACCGTCAACGACTGGTGCCTGACCGCCGACGCGGCGCTCGACAGCGAGCGCTGCGCCGCCCTGCTCGGCGCCTATGACGCCCAACGACCGCTGTTGCCAGCCGAGCAAGCGGCATGGCCGACGCTGCTGCGCGCTGCGGCGCTGCGCTTCTGGATCTCGCGCCTGCAGGACTACCATTTGCCGCGGACCGGAGACCTGGTCGTTATGCGTGACCCGGACGCCTACCGCTCGATCCTGCTGGCGCGCATCGCGTCGGGCAGCAAGGTGCCCTGGCTTGCCTCACCCGCCCAGGGCGACTAGCATTTGCACTCTATTCTCGACACGAGCATGAACATGCCCTCCTTCCCTATCCCGGCACCGCAGTTCAACGGCGCCTGCCGCCGCGTCGCGGCCGGCAGCGCACTGAGCTGGCTGAAGCAGGGCTGGGCCCTGTTCATCGCCAATCCCGGGGCCTGGATCGCAATGATGGTCATCGTTATCGTCATCTACATCGGCCTGGCGATAGTCCCCTTGATTGGCCCACTCGCCGCCCACCTGCTGACGCCGGTACTGGCAGCCGGCATGCTGGTCGCCTGCCACAAGCTGGCGCGGGAGCAGGGGCTCGAAATCAGCGACCTCTTCGCCGGTTTCCAGCAGCACACGGCGGCGTTGCTGACGCTCGGCGTGCTGTACATGCTGGTCATGCTGGCGCTGTTCGTGCTGGTGATGCTGCTCGCCGGCAGCGGCATGGCCGGCGCCATGATGATGCAAAGCCCCATGGCGGCGGGCATCGCTTTCGGCGGGGTGGCGCTGGCCGGGGTGCTCTGGCTGCTGCTCTCGGTGCCCATCGTGATGGCCATCTGGTTTGCCCCGGCGCTGGTCATTTTCAACGCCATGCAGCCAGTCGACGCGCTCAAGGCAAGCTTCAACGCCTGCCTCAGGAACGTCGTCGAGTTTCTGGTCTATGGCCTGCTGGTCATGGTCCTGTGTTTTTTTGCCGCACTGCCGGTCGGTCTCGGATTCCTGGTCCTCGGACCAGTCCTGGCCGGCTCCGTGTATGCTGCGTACCGTGACATTTTTCTCGCCGCCTGAACGCAACTGACGACAACATGCAAGCACTGACTCTTAACGCGGCGCACGGCTGGCGCTGGCTGGCCGAAGGCTTCCGGATTTTCCGGAAGAACCACCTCATGCTGACCTTCCTGGTCGTCAGCTACTGGATGTTGATGGCCATCGTCAATGTCATCCCGGTGATCGGCACCATCGCCACCACGCTGTGCATCCCGGCTTTTTCGGTCAGTCTGATGAACGCCTGCCGGAACATCGACAAAGGTGGGCCGCTTGGCCCGCAAACCCTGTTCTCGGGTTTTCAGAAGAACCCGCGCGCACTGATCACCCTGGGCGCCATTTACCTGGCGGCGACAGTCGGCATTCTCGCCATCTCGTCACTCGCCGATGGCGGCGCGCTGATGCAACTGATGCTCGCCGGCCGCACGCCGGATGCAGAGGTGCTCGCCAGTGGTGACGTAATGCTCGCCCTGCAGGTGGCGCTGATTCTCCTCTGCCCGCTGATCATGGCTTACTGGTATGCGCCAATTCTTGCCGCCTGGCATGGACTGTCGCCGGCCAAGGCGCTGTTCTTCAGTTTCATCGCCTGCGCCCGCAACTGGCGCGCTTTCCTGGTCTATTCACTGGCCCTCCTGGTCGCCGCAACGCTGCTCCCGGGGCTGCTGCTCGGCACCCTCGCCGCGCTGCTGCCGGACGGCGCGGCCCTGCTTACCGTCGTGCTCACCGTCTTGCTGGTCCTGATCCTGGCACCAACCGTGTTCGCCAGCTTCTACGTCAGCTACCGGGACGTCTTCGTCACGGCTACGGAAAGCGATGCCTGAGAAGCAAGGCGAGCAGCCACTGGGAATTTTTGGCGGCACTTTCGACCCGGTTCATTTCGGACACCTGCGGCTCGCCGAAGAAGCGGCCGACCACCTCCAGCTGGCCGCCGTGCGCTGGATTCCGGCCGGGCAGCCGCTGCTGCGCGCAGCGCCCCAGGTGAGCGCGCGCCACCGTCTGGCGATGGTGCACCTGGCCACAGCCGGGAATCCCGGCTTCGAAGTTGACGCCGCCGAAGTCGACGCCGCCCAGGCGAGTTACACCGTGCTCACCCTCGAACGCCTGCGCCAGGCCAATCAACTGGGCAAGCGGCGACCCCTGGTCCTGCTGCTCGGTGCCGACGCTTTCGCCGCCCTGCCCAACTGGCACCGCTGGCAGTCGCTGCTCGAACTGGTGCACATCGGCGTCGCCCATAGATCCGGCTTTCCGATCGACGTCGGCAAGCTGCCGGAAACGCTGACCGCCTGCTATCGTGAACGCTTGTGCACGCAGCCGACGGCCTTGCACGAATCGGCAGCCGGCCGTATCGCCACTTTTGCAATGACCCCGCTGGGCATTTCGGCAACGCAGATTCGCACGCTGCTGGCAAGCGGCAGCAGTCCGCGCTATCTGCTCCCCGATGAAGTCATCGCCTACATCCGCAAGCACAACCTTTACCCGGAGTACTGACTCGCCAATGAAACTCGCGCAGCTGGAAAAGCTCGTCGTCGACGCGCTCGAAGACATCAAGGGCCGTGACGTCGAAGTCATCAACACCACCAAACTGACCTCGCTATTTGACGCCATCGTCGTCGCCTGCGGCGACTCGAACCGCCAGGTCAGATCACTGGCCCGCAACGTTCAGGACAAGGCCCGCGAAGCGGGCGTTCATGTCCTCTCCTGCGAAGGCGAAGAAACCGGCGAATGGGTACTGGTCGACCTCGGCGACGTCGTCGTCCATGTCATGCAGCCGGCGATTCGCAGCTACTACCGGCTTGAAGAACTGTGGGGCGGCAAAGGCCCGGAGCGGGTCCGCCGGGCGAGCGCAGCGACTAAAGAGGCGGCCACCGGCGAGGAATGAAACTGGCCATCCTTGCCGTCGGCCACAAGCCGCCCGCATGGGTCGCGCAAGGCTGTGCCGAGTACCTCAAGCGCATGCCGCGCGAACTGCCCCTGGTGATCGTCGAGATCAAGCCCGAAGCGCGCGGCTCGAAGACCCGCGAGCAACTGCTGGCCGCCGAAAGGACCCGCCTGCTGGCCGCGCTGAACGGCTATCAGCGACTGATCGTCCTCGACGAACGCGGCGCCGACCTGAGCACCGTGCAGCTTGCCGAACGCCTGCAGGACTGGATGCGTAGCGGCGGCGCGACGGCTTTCGTGATCGGCGGCGCCGACGGTATCGACGCCGAACTCAAGGGACAAGCCGATGAAACCATCCGCCTCTCGAGCCTGACCCTGCCGCACGCCGTCGCCCGGCTAATCCTCTGCGAACAGCTCTATCGCGCCATCAGCGTCGTTCGCAACCACCCCTACCACCGGGAAGGCTGATGTCATTATTCTCTTTGCAGCACCGACGGGTGCACCTGGCGTCGCGCAGCCCGCGCCGACGCGAATTGCTGACCCAGATCGGCGTCGGCTTCGACACCATCGCCTTCCGCGATGCTCAGCGCGGCGACCCGGAACTCGACGAAACGCCGCTGCCCAAGGAAGCGCCGACGGCCTACGTCGAACGCCTCGCCCGCAACAAGGCGAGCCTGGGCTGGCGCATCGTCAACTGGCGCGGCCTGCTGCTGCAGCCCGTGCTGGCCGCCGATACGACCATCGAACTGGCGGGCGAACTGATTGGAAAACCGCTCGACGTCGACGACGCGCAGCGCATCCTGCGCCGCCTTTCCGGCCAGACACACCGCGTGCTGACCGCCGTCGCGGTCAGCTTCGACGAGCGCACCGAACTCCTCTGCTCGATCAGCGAAGTACGTTTTCGCGAACTCGATGACGACGAGATTGCGCGCTACGTCGCCAGCGGCGAGCCGATGGACAAAGCCGGCGCCTACGGCATCCAGGGGCGGGCGGCAATGTTCGTCGAACATATCGCCGGCAGCTACAGCGGCGTAATGGGGCTGCCACTGTGCGAAGCGGCGCAACTCCTGAAACGCTTCGGCTACCAGGTGTAGCCCTAACAGACCGCCCCACGGAGAAAGGAAACCGGTTCAGTGCGCATTCTGCTGGTCGAAGATGATGCCTTGCTCGGCGACGGTATTCGTGCCGGTCTCAAGCTCGCCGACTACGCGGTGGACTGGGTGCGCGACGGCGCGGCTGCGCGCCTGGCCCTGCTCGATCACGACTATCAGGCCTGCGTTCTCGATCTCGGCCTGCCCAAGCGCGATGGCCTGTCGGTACTCAAGGAGCTGCGCGGACGCGGCAGTCAGCTGCCAGTGCTGATCCTCACCGCGCGCGACACCAGTGCCGACAAGATTGCCGGCCTGGACAGCGGCGCCGACGACTACCTGACAAAACCCTTTGATCTGCCCGAACTGCAAGCACGGCTGCGCGCCCTGATTCGCCGTGCGGGCGGCGCCGCGACGCCCACCCTGACGCACGCCGGCCTGGTCCTCGACCCGGCGAGCAAGCGGGTCACCCGGGACGGTCAGGCGATCAGCCTGTCGGCCCGCGAATACGCGCTGCTGCTCGACCTGCTGCGCCACAAAAAACACATCCGCAGCCGCCGCCAGATCGAGGAAAGCCTCTACGCCTGGGGCGAGGAAACCGGCAGCAACACCGTCGAAGTCCACATCCACAACCTGCGCCGCAAGCTCGGTGCCGACTTCATCCGCACCGTGCGCGGCCTCGGCTACCGACTGAGCGACGACGCCTGATGGGCAGCGGCCGCCCGCGCGCGCGCTTGCAGTCGCTGCGCTGGCGCCTGCTCGGCACCGTCTGCATCGCCGCTCTGCTGGGCCTGGTAATCAGCGGAGTACTCAGTTACGGGCAGGCGCAGCACGAAGCCGAAGAGTTGATGGACGGACATCTGACGCAATCGGCCCGACTCCTGCTGGCACTGGTACACGATAACGAAGACTATCTGGCAGAACTGGCGAAGCGCCTGGCGACGGTCAGCAACGAGCAGGCCCATCCCTACGAGCAATCGCTGGAGTTCCAGATTGGACGCGCCGACGGCTCCCTGCTGCTGCGCTCGGCGCATGCGCCCGACACGCCCTTGTCCAGCGAACCGGGCTACCGCGTCATCGAACACGACGGCCATCCCTGGCGGATGCTGACCCTGGCGGCGAGCACCGCCGGGCACTCGGACTACCACGTCCAGGTCGGCCAGTCGATCGCGCTACGCGACCGCGCGGCACTGGAAGTAGCCGGCCAGGCGGTGCTGCCGATCGCTTTGATCTCTCCGCTGCTGCTGCTCCTGCTCTACTTCTCGGTGCGGCGCGGGCTGAAGCCTCTCGACGATCTGGCCGCCGACGTTGCTTCACGTTCGCCGGAAAATCTCGGGCCACTGGCCAGTGTCGATGCGCCGCTGGAAGCGCAACCGCTACTGGCGGCGCTCAACCGCCTCCTGGGCCGGCTGCGCGACACACTGAGCAACGAAAGACGTTTTACTGCCGACGCCGCGCACGAGTTGCGAACACCACTGGCAGCCGTCCGGATTCAGGCACAGGTCGCCCAGCTCAGCAAGGACGCCAAAGACCGCCAGCACGCGCTGACGCAGATCCTGGCGAGCAGCGACCGAGCCACGCGCGTCCTCGAACAACTGTTGCGCCTGGCCCGCCTCGACCCGCTGGCCGGACTGCCCAGCCCTGAAGAAATCGACCTCGCCGCTCTGGCACAACAGGTGTTGGCCGATGGCGAAGAGTACCGTGAGCGTAGCGCGAGCACAGAGGCGTCAGAGGGCTGCGCGATTCGGCTCGAGGCCGATGCGTCACCTTTATCGCTCTTATTACCCTTTTCGCCCTTGCTGCTCAGGGGCGACGCCGAGCTGCTGGCGATAGCGCTGCGCAATCTGCTCGATAACGCCTTGCGCCATACCCCGCCGGGCAGCACGATCACCGTTTTCGCGCGGCGGCAGGGCAATGCCTTGGCGCTAGGAGTGGCCGACGATGGGCCCGGCGTAGCGCCCGCGGACTTGCCGCGACTCGTCGAACGCTTCTATCGTGGTCGCGACGCGCACGGCGAAGGAAGTGGCCTTGGCCTGGCCATCGTGCAGCGCGTCGCCGAACTGCACAACGCCTGCCTGCAGCTGGAAAACCTCGACGGCGGCGGTTTCACGGCCTACCTGCGCTGGCCCTTGCCGCCAGCGGTGAAGGTAGCAGTCCCTGGCGCTTGACCGTTAATGTGAAAGTCGCGCATGCGACTCACGAACCTCCCTTCTCCCCCTGCGGGAGAAGGGCCGGGGGTGAGACGGGGAATTCTGGGCGCATGCGCCCAGCCCGTCGAACGATTCCGGCGTGCAAACCGGAATGCGCACTGCAAGCGAGAGGGAAAACGGTCATGACTTTCATGATCTGAGGTGTATCGATTGTCATGACCGTTAGCCGAAGCGCAGTCCGAAATACTGGCTGAGCAGCAGCGCAGTCAGGAGCACGACGATGATCGCCAGCAAGCGGTTCTGCTGGCGCTGCGTGCGCACCAGTCTTGCCAGCTGCGGCGCCACATTGGGCGCCTCTGGCCGGGCCAGCGCCTGGTGCACCAGACGCGGCAGCTGCGGCAGCATGCGCGCCCAGTTTGGCGCCTCCTGCTCGACGCCACGCTGGAAGGCACGCCGGCCTACCTGTTCGTTCATCCAGCGTTCAAGAAAGGGCTTGGCGGTTTTCCAGAGGTCAAGATTGGGATCAAGCTGACGGCCGAGGCCCTCGATATTGAGCAGCGTTTTCTGCAGCATCACCAGCTGCGGCTGGATCTCGACGTTGAAGCGGCGCGAGGTCTGGAACAGCCGCAGCAGCACGCGACCGAAGGAGATTTCGTGCAGCGGGCGGTCGAAGATCGGCTCACAGACGGCACGCACGGCGGCTTCGAACTCGTCGGCGCGGGTATCGGGCGGCGCCCAGCCGGCTTCGATGTGCGCCGTCGCCACGCGTTTGTAATCGCGCTGAAAAAAAGCAAGGAAGTTCTGGGCCAGGTAATTCTTGTCGGTATCGGTCAGCGTCCCGACGATGCCGAAGTCGAGCGCGATGTAGCGGCCGTGGTGCTCCGGGTCGGTGGCAATGAAGATGTTGCCGGGGTGCATGTCGGCGTGAAAGAAACCGTCACGGAAGACCTGCGTGAAGAAGATCTCGACGCCGGCGCGCGACAAGGCCGGCAGGTCGATGCCGGCGACGATCAGCGCCCCGGTCTGACTGATCGGGATGCCACGCATCCGTTCCATGACCATCACCGTCGTCGTGCACTGGTCCCAGTACACTTCGGGAACCTGCAGCAGCTGCGAGCCATGGAAGTTGCGCCGCAGCTGCGAGCAGTTGGCGGCTTCGCGCATCAAGTCGAGTTCGTCGTAGAGATACTTGGCGAACTCGGCGACGACTTCGCGCGGCTTCAGGCGTTTGCCGTCCGACCATACCGTTTCGAGCAATCCGGCGAGGGTGTCGAGGAGCGCCAGGTCATTGGCGATGACGCTGCGCATTTCCGGACGCAGCACCTTGACCGCTACCTCCTGGCCGCCGTCTTCCGGACGCAGGCGCGCGAAGTGTACCTGTGCTATCGACGCACTGGCGACCGGCGTCGCGTCGAATTCGGCGAACACTTCGCTGGCCGGCCGGCCGTAGGCGGCCTCGATCTGCGCCAGCGCCAGCTCGGACGAGAACGGCGGCACGCGATCCTGCAATTTGGCCAGTTCGTCGGCAATGTCCGGGCGCAGCAGGTCGCGCCGCGTCGACAGCACCTGCCCGAACTTGACGAAAATCGGCCCCAGTGCTTCCAGGGCCAGACGCAGACGAACCGCCGAGGGCGTATCGAAGCGGCGCCAGAAGTGCAGCGTCCGCGATAGCGCGGCCAGACGACCGCTGGGCTCGTGTTCGAGAATCATCTCGTCGAGACCGAAGCGGCTGGCAATACTGAGGATTTTGGCGAGGCGGAAAAGTCGCACGGAAGAGGGGCGCCCTGTGGTCGGCAAAGTATCGAGTTTACACAGAAACGAGCTTCATCGCGCCGGCTATCGTCGCTGCTCGAGCCCTGGCAACGTATAATCGACGGCTCAACCGAATCCACGACCCGACGCGCCCTGATGAGCCAAGACCTGAAATCCCACCTTGCCGAGCTGATGCGTGCCGCACTGCGCAGCGTTGCGCCTGCCGAGGTGGCTACGAGCGAAATCCACATCGAAAGGCCAAAGCAGGCCACGCATGGCGATTTCTCCTGCAACCTGGCCATGCAGCTGGCGCGCACGCTGAAACGCAATCCCCGCCAGCTGGCGCAGCTGCTGCTGGCCGAATTGCCGAAGTCGGCACTGCTCAGCAGCGCCGAAATCGCCGGCGCCGGCTTCATCAACTTTCGCCTGCACCCCACTGCCCGGCTCGAAGCCGTGCGCCGCGTCCTCGAGGACGGGCCGTCCTTTGGCTGCTCGGCAGCCGGCGGCAGGAAGAAAGTGCTCGTCGAATTCGTTTCCGCCAACCCGACCGGGCCGCTGCATGTCGGCCACGGCCGCGGCGCAGCCTACGGAGGCAGCCTCTGCCAGCTGCTCGCCTGCGCCGGCTGGGAGGTGACCAGCGAATACTACGTCAATGATGCCGGCCGGCAGATGGACATTCTGGCCGTGTCGACCTGGCTGCGCTATCTGGCACTGGCCGACCACGGAAGCAACGCCAGCGAGCCCATCCCTTTTCCGAGCAACGCCTACAAGGGCGCCTATGTCACAGAGATGGCCAGGCAGTTGCTGGCCACGCAGGGCGAGCGCTATCTGCGTTCGGCAGCCAGCGCCATCGCCGGCACGCCCGGCCTGCCCGACTCCGCGCGCACCGACGCCGAAGCTGCGCAGCAGCGCGAAGCGCATCTCGACGCCCTGATTGCGAATGCCAAGCAGCTGCTCGGCGGCGACTGGAAAGACGTGCACAACTACGTGCTCAGCGAACAGCTCGCCGACTGCCGCAGCGACCTCGAAGAGTCGGGAGTACATTTTGACGTCTGGTTTTCCGAAGAGTCGCTGTTCGCAAGCGGATTGGTGGCCCGCTGCGTCGAGCAACTCGACAAGGCCGGACATCTCTACCAACAGGACGGCGCCTGCTGGTTCAGGTCGACCACTTTTGGCGACGAAAAAGATCGCGTCGTGCAACGCGAAAATGGCCAGTACACCTACTTTGCGTCGGATATCGCCTATCACCTCAACAAGTACGACCGCGGTTTCCAGCGGCTGATCAATGTCTGGGGTGCCGACCATCACGGCTACATCCCGCGCGTCAAAGGCGCCCTCGCGGCGCTCGGGCTCGATCCAGACACGCTGGATGTGGCGCTGGTTCAGTTTGCAGTGCTCTATCGCTCGGGCCGCAAGGCGCAGATGTCCACCCGTTCCGGCGAGTTCGTAACCCTGCGCACCCTGCGCGAAGATGTCGGCAACGACGCCTGCCGCTTCTTCTACGTTCTACGCAAGTCGGACCAGCACCTCGATTTCGACCTCGACCTGGCCAAGAGCCAGTCCAACGAGAACCCGGTCTACTACATTCAGTACGCGCATGCTCGCGTCTGCTCGCTGCTGGCCCTGTGGGGAGGCGAGCCGCAAACGCTCGCCAGCACCGATCTCGGCCGCCTCGATGGCAGCCATGAACTGGCGCTCGCCGCCCGACTGGGCGAATTCCCGGAGACCGTCGAGACCGCCGCCAGCGAACTGGCGCCGCACCTGATCGCTTTCTATCTCAAGGAACTGGCGGCCGAATTTCACAGCTACTACAACGCCGAACGCATGCTGGTTGATGAACCCGCGCTGCGCGATGCGCGCATCGCGCTGGCGGCGGCGGTCAGGCAAGTGATTCGCAACGGTATGGCCATTCTCGGCGTCAGCTGCCCTGAATCGATGTAATCAAAGGAACAAACGGTCATGAGTCGAGACATGAAACAACCCCGCAGAACGCCTCCCCGCAAGACCTCGGGCGGCGGCACTCTGCTTGGACTGTTCATTGGCCTGGTCGTCGGCGTCATTGCCGTGGCTGGCGTGGTCTGGTACGTCAACAAAGTGCCATTGCCTTTCACCACCACCGGCCAGCAAGCGAAATTGCCGTCACCGGTCAGCGACGCGCCGCGCCCGGAACCGACGCCGGAAATAGCGGCGCCCGTCCCCCCGGCACCGGTTGCACTGCCTGGTAAGCCTGGCGATTCGACGACCCCCGAAAAACCGCGCTTTGACTTCTACAAGATCCTGCCCGGCAACGCCGAAGCCATTCCCGACCCGACACAGCGCGTACCCCGCGTGACCGAACGCCTGCCGGCGACCATCCCGCCGCTGGAGGGAAAACCGCTCGAAATCAAGCCGATCGACGTTCGGCCGCCGGAAGACAGGAAGGCCGAGGACAAGAAGGCCGAAGACAAGAAGGCCGAAGCGGAAGCGCTGCTCAAGAAGCCCATTTACCTGCAAGCCGGCTCGTTCCAGAATGTGGCTGAAGCGGACAACCAGAAGGCTCGGCTGGCGTTAATGGGCGTTGAGGCACGAATTCAACAGGTGATGCTGCAGGACAAGGTGTGGTACCGCGTTCGCCTGGGTCCCTACCCACGCATGGAAGAAGTCAGCATCCTGCGTGGCGAGTTGGCCAGGCAGGGTATCGATGCCCGTGTCGTCAAGAAGGACTGAGTCCGCTACGCAAACACTCAGACGCACAAGCACTCTGAGACGCTAACAAGGAAGGAGAACAAGACAATGCAAAGACGCATCAGTGGATGCTTGGCCGTGATCGCCCTGGTGGTACTGGCCATGGCCTTACCGGCGCGCGCCGAAGTGGTGGCCGATCGTGATTACGTGGCCATCGTCCCGGCGCAGGTCACCGACAATCCGGCCAAGACCGAAGTGCTCGAATTCTTCTCCTACGGCTGCCCGCATTGCGCAGACTTTGACCCGCTGGTCAGCAAGTGGGCCAAAGGCTTGCCGAGCGACGTGGTCTTCAAACGCGTCCCGATCTCCTTCGGACGCCCACAGTGGGCCAGCCTGGCGCGGCTGTATTACGCGCTGGAAGCGAGCGGCGAACTGGCCAAGCTCGATGCGGCCATATTCCGCGCCCTGCATCAGGAGAACAAGCGCCTCTTCGACGACAAGAGCATCATCGCCTGGGTGAGCGCACAGGGTATCGATGAGGCGAAGTTCACCGCCAGCTACAACTCCTTCGGAGTTCTCAGCCAGGCCAAGCGTGCGGATCAGATGGCGCACGCCTACAAGATAAAGGGAGTTCCGGCTCTCGCCGTAGACGGCAAGTATCTCGTCTCCAGCAAGGAGCTCAAGGGCTACGGCGATCTCCTGGCCTTGACCGAGCAGGTGATCGACAAGGCGCGCAGCGAGAAGCCGAAGAAGTGAGCCGGCAGGCGCGATGAGCGCCCGCGGAGCCGCCATGCCGGCGCCCCCCGCCAAGCTGTTCATCACCGGTGCCTCGTCGGGAATCGGCCAGGCACTGGCCGACTACTACGCCGCGCAAGGGGCGCAGCTCGGGCTTTGCGCGCGCCGCTCCGAACCGCTGCAACAGCTGGCCGCGCGCTGGCCAGGGCAGGTCCATTGCTACCCGCTTGACGTCACCGACGCTGCCGCCTTGCGTGCCGCCGGCGAAGACTTCATGGCCAATCGCGGCGTTCCCGATATCGTCATTGCCAACGCCGGCATCTCGATGGGCACGCTGAGCGAGCACGCCGAAGACCTGGATGCCATTCGCCGGATCATGGACACCAATTTCTTCGGAATGGCGGCGACCTTCTCGCCTTTCATCGGCCCCATGCGCCGCGCCGGTCGCGGGCGGCTGGTCGGCATCGCCTCGGTCGCCGGCATCCGCGGCCTGCCCGGATCCGAGGCCTACAGCGCCTCGAAAGCGGCGGTGATTGCTTATCTCGAAAGCCTGCGTGTCGAACTGCGCGCTTCGGGAGTCAAGGTGGTGACACTCTCTCCCGGCTACATCAGCACGCCGATGACCGCTGTCAACCCCTTCCCGATGCCCTTCCTGATGTCCGCCGAGGCCGCCGCACCGCGCTTTGCGCGGGCCATCGCCAAGGGTTGCAGCTATGTCGTCGTTCCCTGGCAAATGGGCGTCCTTGCCCGTTTGCTACGGCTGCTGCCGAACGCTGTCTATGACCGGCTGATGGTCGCTGCCCCACGCAAACCACGACAAGCCGCAGCCGAGTAGGCGACCACCGAGCACATCTCCGCTGGCAGCTCGCGCAGCCCTACCAGTCGATCGGCTGGCCATCGCGAAAGAAACCACCGCTCGGGCCGTCGTCAGGCAAGAGCGCGGCCCAGACGATCCCTTTCGCCCCCTCATCGGCACTACGGCTGGCGTCCTTGCCGCCCATCTCCGTCTGACACCAGCCGGGGCAAACCGAATTGACCTTGATCGGAGTCGCCGCGAGTTCGGCAGCGGTCAGGCAGGTCAAGGCATTGAGCGCCGCTTTCGACATTCGATAACCGGGCCAGGAGCCGCCCATGTCGGACAACTGCCCCATCCCCGACGAAACATTGACGATGCGCCCGTAGCCGTTTTCGCGCATCAGAGGAACAATTGCCTGAATCAGACGCAGCGGTCCCAGCGCGTTGCAGGCGTAGGTGGCGGCGACCATCTCCGCATCGACAACCAGTACGCTGCCGGCCTGTGGCTGTGCGAAGTTTTTGCGTTCGAGAAACACGCCGGCATTGTTGACGAGAATATCGACGCGCCCGAACTCGCGGCGCAGGCGGGCGGCGAGGGCCGCGACGGCACCGGCGTCAGTCACGTCAGCAGTGTGCGGAAAGACGTCGTGGCCACTCTCGCGCAGCTGCCGGGCCGCGTCTTCGATCGCTTCGGTATTGCGGCCAACCATCAAGACCCAGCATCCGGCCGCTGCCAAATCGCGTGCCACCGACAGGCCAAGCCCACGCGCGGCACCGGTAACGACGGCAAGTTTTTGCGCTAGCATTTGTCTCCCCCCATTCTCTCACCTCAAAACGCCAATCATGCAATGGTCTGACGCGATCGGCAAGCGACACGATCGCTACGCGGAGACGCCGCGAATCGTCTCTCTGGTGCCCAGCCTCACCGAACTGCTGGTCGATCTTGGCCTCGCCGAGCACCTCGTTGGCCGCACCGGCTTCTGCGTCCATCCGCGACATGTCGTTCGCCGGCTGCCGAAGCTTGGCGGCACCAAGGGTTTTGCGATCGAAAAACTACGCGCGCTGGCGCCAACGCACGTGCTCGTCAATATCGACGAAAACCGCCGCGAAGAAGTCGCCGCCCTGCATGCCTTCGTGCCGCAGGTGATCGTTACCCACCCCTTGGCGGTACGCGACAACCTCGCGCTTTACCAGTTGCTCGGCGGCATCTTCGGCCGCGACCCGCAGGTCGAAGCACGGGCGCGTGCACTGGCGGCCGATTTCGAGCGCGAATCGGCGGCCCTGAGCGCACAGACCGCGACCCTGCCGCGACAAAAGGTGCTCTACCTGATCTGGCAGCAGCCCTGGCTCAGCGTCGCCCGCGACACCTATATTTCGCAAATGCTGGCCGCCGCCGGCTGGGATAGCCTGCCGGTCGAAAGCGCGCTGCGCTACCCGGAAGTCGATTTGCCGGCACTGGCCGGGCAAGCGGATTGGCTACTGCTTTCCAGCGAACCCTACCCGTTTCGCGAAAAACACCTGCGCCAACTGGCGGAGCAGCTGCCGAGCACACGCGCCACGCTGATCGACGGTGAAATGGTTTCCTGGTATGGCAGTCGGGCGATACGCGGGCTGGCGTATCTGCGCCGCCTGCGTGCCCGCCTGGCCTAAGGCGATTGCTGCGAACTTGACCCGAATCAAGAGCCGGATGGCCGCCCTGACTATACTGGCCAGTTCTCTTCACTGACCCGCTTCGCCGAGGTTTCGCATGTCGTGCACGCACGTTCCCGAACTGATTTGCCCCGCTGGCAGCCTGCCGGCACTAAAAGCCGCAGTCGACCACGGCGCCGACGCGGTTTACCTCGGCTTCCGCGACGACACCAACGCGCGCAACTTCGCCGGCCTCAATTTCGACCGCAAGGCGATGGTCGAAGGACTGCGCTACGCCCATTCGCGGCAGCGCAAGGTGTTGATGGCGATCAACACTTTCGCCCAGCCCGGACGCGCCGCCGATTGGCAGCGCGCTGTCGATGGCGCGGCCGATCTCGGCGTCGATGCGGTGATCCTCGCCGACGTCGGCTTGCTCGACTATGCCAGCCGCCGCCACCCCGAGCTGCGTCTGCACCTCTCGGTGCAGGGTTCGGCGACCAGCTACGAAGCGGTCAATTTTGCGCAGCGCGAATTCGGTGTCCGCCGCGCGGTGCTGCCGCGCGTGCTGACGCTGGCGCAAGTCGAGACGGTGATCCGCAACACACCGGTCGAAATCGAGGTTTTCGGCTTCGGCAGTCTGTGTGTAATGAATGAAGGCCGCTGCTGGCTGTCCTCCTACGCGACTGGCGAATCGCCGAATACCGTTGGCGCCTGTTCGCCAGCGAAGTACGTCAAGTGGGAGAAGTCGCCCGGCGAGATGAGCACCCGCCTCAACGGCATTCTCATCGACCGCTTCGGCGACGCCGAGCCGGCGGGTTATCCGACGCTGTGCAAGGGACGCTTCGAGGTCAATGGCGACACCTATTACGCGCTCGAAGAACCGACCAGCCTGAATGTCCTTGAAGTCCTGCCGGAGATTGCCGCCATCGGCGTCGCAGCAATCAAGGTCGAGGGACGACAGCGCAGCCCGGCCTACGTTGCGCAAGTGACGCGCGCCCTGCGCGCAGCGCTCGACGAACTGGCGAGAGATCCCGACAACTTCCACGTCAAACCCGCCTGGCAGGCCGAGCTGGCGCACGTTTCCGAAGGCAGCCAGGTCACCCTTGGCGCCTACAACCGCCCGTGGCGCTAGCGGTCATAAAAGTCATGACCGTTTCCCCTCTTTCCGGGCCTTTCTCCCACAAGGGGAGAAAGGAGTTTCGTGAGTCGCTCGCGCGACTTTCACATTAACGGTCATGACACGTGGAGACACCCCAAATCATGAAAGTCATGACCGTTTCCCTCTTCCCCTGCCCGTTCTCCCGCAAGGGGAGAAGGGAGTTTCGTGAGTCGCTTGCGCGACTTTCACATTAAGGCCAGGAACACCATGAAACTCTCTCTTGGGCCGCTGCTCTACTTCTGGCCAAAACACGAAGTCTTCGAGTTCTACGCCGAAATGGCTCACAACCCGGCGATCGATATCATTTACATCGGTGAAGTGGTCTGCTCGCGGCGCCAGCAGATTCGCGTCACCGACTGGCTGGCGCTGGCGCGCGACCTCGCCGACGCCGGCAAGGAAGTCGTCCTTTCCGCACAGGCACTGCTCGAATCCGAGGGCGACCTGAAAATGCTGCGGCGCCTCTGTGCCGAGTTCGGCGAAATCCCCGGCTGCCGCCTCGAAGCCAACGATCTCGGCGCAGTGAATGTCGCCGCCGGCAGCCCTTTTGTCGCCGGAGCGCACCTGAATATCTACAACGAAGTCACCCTGGCGACCTATGCCCACTACGGCATGCAACGCTGGGTGCCGCCGCTCGAAGGGGACCGCCGCCTGATCGAGACGCTGCACCGCAGCCGCCCGGCCGGCGTCGAAACCGAGGTCTTCGTTTTCGGCAAGCTGCCGCTGGCCTTCTCGGCGCGCTGCTTCACGGCGCGCTACTACGGTCTCAACAAGGACGACTGCCAGTTCAAGTGTCTCGATCATCCCGAGGGGATGACCCTGCGCACACGCGAAGGACAGCCATTTCTGGCCATCAACGGCATCCAGACGATGTCCGCGCAGACCTACAATCTGTTGCCACAGGTGCCGGAACTGCTCAAGATGGGCGTCGAGGTGCTGCGCATCAGCCCACAGCCGCAGGCCATGACAGCCATCATCGCCGCTTTCGACGCCGCCCGGAACGGGCAAGAGCCAGCACCCGACACCAGCACCTGGGCCAGTGAAGGCGTGGTCAACGGCTACTGGTTCGGCGACGCCGGTATCGCGTGCCATCAGCCGACTGCGGACGTAGGAATGAACGGTCATGAGCGGTCGAAACACCCCTGATCATGACCTTCCCCCTCTTCCCCTGACCCTTCTCCCGCGACGGGAGAAGGGAGTTTCGTGAGTCGCATACGCGACTTTCGCATTAAGGAGTGTGTTCATGAGCCAGGGTTTTTCAATACCCCGTTTCAAACTACCGGCGCTGGTCGCTTCGCTCGGCACGCGCCTGCCGCAGTGGCCGCACTCGCTGGCGCTGGCCACGGGGCTGAATGCCGCCGCCAGGATCGGCCTGCTGCCCGACGACAGTCTGGCACTGCTCGAAGGGCGCAGCTTTCTGGTTGAGGTGCTCGACGCCGGAGGGCAGGCACGCTTCACTTACCGCGACGGCCTGTTCCGGCCGTTGTGGAAAGCGCCAAAGTCACCCGAAACACCCGACCTGTCGTTCAGCGCCAACCTCTCGGCTTTTCTGCAGTTGCTGGCGCGCCAGGAGGACCCGGACACCCTGTTCTTCAGCCGCGAGCTGTCGATCGTCGGCGACACCGAACTGGGCCTGGTGATCAAGAACATGCTCGACGCCGTCGAACTGCCCCAGCTACCCAGCCTGGCCGCTTTTCGCTCCTAGCCTGCTGAGCAGACGGCGCTGACCGTGGCTGCCAAGGCCAGCTTGCCGCGTGCCCGGCCGCCGCTGCCCGCCGGGCGCGTCCTGCTCGAAGGGGTGAGCTGCGCACTCGGCGCCGGCCTGCTCTGGGGACTCGTTTTCGTCGTCCCGCTGATGCTGCCCGACTATCCGCCGGCGATGCTTTCTTTCGGGCGCTATCTGAGCTTCGGGGTGATTGCCCTGCTGCTGGCCTGCACCGACTGGCCACGACTGCAAAGCCTGCAGCGACAGGACTGGGAAAAAGCTTTCGAACTGGCACTGGTCGGCAACATCCTCTACTACCTCTTCCTGTCGGCCGCCGTCCAGCTCGCCGACGCCCCGCTGCCGACGATGCTCATCGGCACCCTGCCGATCGTCATCGCCATCGTCGCCAACTTCAGCGCCGCAGCGCTGCCCTGGCGCCGGCTGCTACCGTCGCTGCTGGTCATCGCCACAGGTATCGCTTTGGTGAACCGCCACGAGATGGCGCTCCTTGACGACCGCCACAGCGCACAGGACTACTTCCTGGGAACGCTGTTCGCCCTGGCGGCGGTCGCGGCCTGGACCTGGTACCCGCTGCGCAATTCGCGCTGGTTGCAGCAACGACCTGCGCTGGCTTCCGGCACCTGGGCCATCGCCCAGGGACTGGCGACACTGCCGCTGGCGCTGCTTGGCATGGCCGCTGCCGGGCTGTATTTCCAGTCGCATGGCGGCTTCGATTTTCCGCTCGGCGCCAGCGCCGGGCGCTACGTCGGCCTGATGCTGATCCTCGGATTCTGCGCTTCGTGGCTCGGCACCCTGCTCTGGAATCGGGCCAGCCGCTTGCTGCCCGCCGCCCTCGTCGGCCAACTGATCGTCTTCGAAACCCTGGCCGCTTTCGCCTATGCTTTCATCCTGCGCGGTGCGCTACCCGGCAGCACCGCACTGATCGGTATCGCCCTGCTGGTCGGCGGCGTCATCCTCGGCGTGCGCGCCTTCCGCGGCGGCTGATTCCCGCGGACCGGCGCACCAACCCGCCGACGCGATACCGGCCTCCTGCCGACCGCGGCTATCGCAAGGCCGGAGGATCCGCCAATCAGGACCCAGCGCGCGCCCAGGCGACGGTGGCGATGCCGGCGAAGGTCATCAACACCGAACCCACCACATGTGCCGCCACCGCGCCGAGCGCCCAGGAAGTCCGTCCCTGCTGCAGCAACATCGTGAGTTCGACCGAGAAGGCCGAGAAGGTCGTCAGCCCGCCACAGAAACCGGTAATGATCAGCAGCCGCCATTCCGGCGAGATCGCCGAGAGCGAAGTGAAGAACGCGACCGCCAGGCCGATCAGGTAGGCGCCGACCAGATTGGCGACCAGCGTGCCCGGCGGAATGGTCGGAAACAGGCTGTTGAGCCGGATGCCAAGCTGCCAGCGCAGGAGTGCGCCAAGCGCCGCGCCGATCGAAATGGCGAGAACTGATTTCCACATACATTGCCCTGAAAACGCATCGCCGATGCGGAGCAAGGAAGAAACACTGCGCACCGAACCCGGATAAAGCAGGCATGATAAGCCGAAAAGCGGCCGTTGGCGGCTGGGCCCTGCTCCCCGGGCAAGCAACAGCAGCCTGGAACAGCAGCCCGGAACTGAAGCGCTGAACGAGCACCGCCAGGCGCCTATTCACGTCAGCTGACTCATCCAGGCCTCAAGCTTGGCGACCCGACACAAGGCTTGCAAGAGTTCAAACGCACACTCGGCATGGCTGCTCGCCGCAGGGCTCAAGCCCGCGCCCAAGGCGAAGCACTCCGCGCGCACGCAGAGCACGAAAGCCGGCGGCGGCGCGGCGTGATTGATGCGCGCCAGCACCGCCAGCACGGCCTCGGGTGACAGGGCATGCGTGCCGGGGTTGGCGAGATCGCGGCCAGCAGCAGCGCGCGCCTGACGAAAGACGAAAGGCGCCGCGCTCTGCTCACCCGCGTCGATGAACAGCACCAGCCGCCTGCCGACGAGGTCCAGCGCATGCTCGATCTGCAACTGGAAGTCGCCGATCAAATCGAAGCCGGCGGCCAGGCCAGCACTGTCCAGCCAGTTTTGCAGACGCTCGAGAAGCAGCGGCCCGAGCGCGTCGTCGCCGCGGCTGGGGTTGCCGCAGGCGAGAATCAGGACCGGAGGCAGCGACATCGGCGTCTCCCCGCGTGCTTCACGAAGCGCTGCGCAGGCGCCCGACCACTTCACCCGCCGCATCCTGAAGTTCGAGTTGCAGCGGCATCTTGCCAAGCGCGTGCGTGGCGCAGGACAGGCAGGGGTCGAAGGCGCGGATGGCGACTTCGATGTGGTTGAGCAGGCCTTCCGTGAGCTCTCGCCCATTGAGGTAGCGGCGCGCAACCCGGCGGATCGCTTCGTTCATCGGCTGATTATTGTGGGTCGTCGACACGATCAGGTTGCAACTGCTGACCAGATCGTCGTCATCGACCTGATAGTGGTGGATCAAGGTGCCGCGCGGCGCCTCGATAACGCCAATCCCTTCGCGCTTGCGCTGGCCAGCGGTGATCAAGTCGCTGCCCGACAGATCGTCGTCGTGAAGCAGTTCGGCGATCGTCTCGGCGGCGTGCAACAGTTCAATCATGCGTGCCCAGTGATAGGCCAGCGGCGCGTGCACCGGCTTGCCCTGGCCGTAGTCGATGAACTCGCGGCGCTCGACTTCGGCGAACGGGGTCGGAATGAAGTCGCAATTCTGCACCCGCGCCAGCGGCCCGACCTTGTACCAGCCCTGCTCGGGGCCAAGCGCCAGGAGGAAGGGAAACTTCATGTAGCTCCAGGCTTTGACTTCCTCGCGAATCAGCTGGTGATAGTTCTGTGCGTCGAAGCCGTCAACGAAAATGCCGCCGTCGGCGTCACGAACGCGCAACTGACCGTCGTAGAAGTCAAGCGCGCCGGCGGCGCCGACCAGCGACAGGATGTTCGAGCGGAAAGCGCCGAAAACGTCGTAGAGCGCCGGGTCGGCGGCGTGCAGACGCTTGACCAGCTGCACCGCATCGCGGCTCCAGCCGACGATCTGGCCGATGTCGGCGAGCAGGCCGTCGCGGTCCTCGCGGCTCAGCGCGCGATTGACGCCACCCGGAATCGCGCCGGTACCATGCACCCGCTTGCCGGCGGTCAGGCGAATCACCTCCTGGCCAAACTTGCGCAACAACACCCCTTGCCGGGCGACTTCAGGGAAGGCCGCGGCGACACCGACGATGTTGCGCCGGCCGGCCTCGCTCTCGAAGCCGAAGAGCAGGTCCGGTGACGAGAGGTGAAAGAAGTGCAGGGCATGCGACTGCAGGATCTGCCCATAGTGCATCAGCCGGCGCAGCTTCTCGGCGCTCGCCGTCAGGCGGCTGGCGCCGACGACATGATCGAGCGCCTTGGCGGCCGCCAGATGATGCGATACCGGACAAATGCCGCACAGACGCTGCACCATCACCGGCACTTCCCAGTACGGCCGGCCCTGGATGAATTTCTCGAAACCGCGGAATTCGACGATGTGCAGGCGCACCTGCTGCACCTGGTCCTTGTCGTCGAGCAGCAGTGTCACCTTGCCATGTCCCTCGACTCGCGACACCGGGTCAATGGCGACGCGGCGCAGTGCGCCTGCGTCGGCGGACGCGGTTTCCAGTTCGAAATTCCTGCCTGCTCCTGTACCTGTGCGCATGGCGACGCCCTCAGTCGAAATGCAGCAGTGGATGCCCGAGACGCGGCGTGCGCCCCTCGAGAAGATCGGTCAGGAACTTCCAGAGGGCGTCGCCCGACGGCGGGCAGCCGGGAATGAAGTAATCGATGCGCACGATCTCGTGGATCGGATGCACCTTGTCGAGCGGCAGCGGCAGTTCCGGGTCGTTGGGGATCTGGCCGCCGACGATGTCCGGCGCCGTCAGGTAGATCTCCTGCAGGCACTGGCCGAGGTCGAGATGATTGCGCTGCGCCGGCAGGCCGCCATTGACCGCGCAGGCACCGACGGCGATGAGCACCTTGCAGTGGCGGCGAAACTCGCGCAGCACATGCACGTTTTCGGCATTGCAGATGCCGCCCTCGATCAGGCCGATGTCGCAGGGACCGCAGTGCTTGATGTCGGTGAGCGGCGAGCGGTCGAAATCGACGCGTTCGAGGAGCTCGAAGAGGCGTTCGTCGATGTCCAGCAAGGACATGTGACAGCCAAAACAACCGGCCAGCGAAGCGGTCGCCAGACGCACTTTCCTGCGCACTTCGGTGTTTCCTGCGCCAGCATCCATCTCAGCTCTCCTCATCGGCGCGACGCGCCGCCAGGCGCTCGACCTGCCTGGCGATCGGCTCGACGTCGTAGCGGCGCTTGCCTATCGGCACCGCGAAGCCGCTGCGCTTCTTGAGGATCACGCCGACCGGGCAGACGTGCGCCGCCGTGTCGGCCCAGGAAAAATCGGTGTCGGCCAGCCGCCCGGACTCGGCATTGACGATCAGGTGCTTGGTGATGCCGCGCCCGGACAGCGAAAAGACGCTCTTGCCGTCAAGGTCGCGACTGGCCCGCACGCAGAGCTCGCAGAGAATGCAGCGATTGAAATCGAGCAGCACCTCCGGGTGCGACGCATCGACCGGCCGGTTGGGATAGAACTGGTCGAAGTGCGGACTGAGCATCTCCAGCTCGTAGGCCAGCGCCTGCAGCATGCAGTTGCCGCTTTTTTCGCACGAAGGGCAGAAGTGATTGCCTTCAACGAAGAGCATCTGCAACAAGGTGCGTCGCTTGTCGTTGAGATCCGGCGAGTTGTTCTCGACCTCCATGCCGTCGCGCGCCGGCAGGGTGCACGCCGACACGTAGCGCCCGTTGGCCTTGACCGTGCACAGCTTGCAACTGCCCTGCGGCTTGAACTCGGGATGATGGCAAAGGTGCGGAATGAAGATGTCGGCGGCCATCGCCGCGTCCATGATCGTCTGCCCGTCGACGAAAGGCACCGGCAGACCGTCGAGGAGGATACTGGGCTGGTTCATGGGGCCACTCCCGGAAGTCTGGCGGCGAGACCGAAATGTGCCGCCGGGTCGTCACGACCGGTCATCTGGCGCGCCGCCGCCAGCGCCTGATCGAGGTCGAAAGCCGGCTCGAAGTCGAGCGAGCACAGCCGCCGCTCGTAGGCCGGACGAAACTTCTGCAGGGTATCGAAGAGCGGGTTGCACGCTGCCTGACCGAGGCCGCAATGGCTGGCCGCATGCAGCAGGCGATGAATCCTGAAGATCTGGTTGATCTCGTACTGCGTGCCCAGGCCCTTGCCGATCTTGTCCATGCAGTTGGCGACCAGCGACGTACCAACCCGGCAGGGCGTGCAGAAGCCACAGCTTTCGTGTTTAAAAAAATGCGCAAAATTGCGCGCCACTTCGAACATGTCGCGATGCGTCCCGAAGACCATGAAGGCGCCCGCCGTCGGCACATCCTCGAAAGCGATGCTGCGCGAAAATTCGTGCATTGCCAGACAAACGCCCGAAGGTCCGCTGACCTGCACCGCCTGCGCATTGCCGGCACCGCAGTCCTGGAGCACCTGCTCCACCGAAACGCCGAAGGGGTACTCGTAGATCCCCGGCCTCTCGACATCACCCGCAATCGACAGCAGCTTGCTACCGGTCGATTGCTTGGTGCCGAGACCGGCAAACCAGGCACCGCCCCGGATGGCGATCAGCGCCGCCTTGCACAGCGTCTCGACGTTGTTCACCACCGTCGGCTGACCGCGATAGCCGGCGGTGACCGGGAACGGCGGGCGAATGCGCGGGATCCCGCGCTTGCCTTCGAGCGACTCGAGTAGCGCGCTTTCCTCGCCGCAGACGTAGGCGCCGGCACCGAGATGGATGTCGATCTCGAAGTCCAGGCCGGCCTGATCGCACAGGGCGCGGCCGAGCAGGCCGCTACGTCGGCGCCGCTCGAGATTCTCGCGCAGCGCCGGCAGCAAATAGGCGTACTCGCCACGCAGATAGAGCAGGCCCTTACTGGCACCAATGGCGAAACCGGCAACGCTCATGCCATCGAAGACCAGGTCGGCATAGCTGCTGAGCAGCACGCGATCCTTGAAAGTGCCGGGCTCGCCCTCGTCGGCGTTGCAGACGACGTAGCGCGCACCGGCCTGACCGTCTGCCTCGGCATGGCATTCGGCGCGACGCGCCGACTCCCATTTGATGGCGGTGGTGAAACCGGCGCCGCCACGCCCGCGCAGATTCGAAAGCTTCATTTCGGCAAGCATCGCTTCGCTGCCGCGGGCAATCGCCGCCCGCAGCGCTTCGCCGGCGGCCCACTCGGCAGAGAGCAGGGTATCGCGGCGACGGATGTTGTCCGCCACCCGAAAGTACTCGGCCGGCCAGTCGCCCAGCGGCACCTGGGCGCGAATCAGCTCGCTGATACGGTCTATGCGTTCGCCCGAGAGGCGGGTCAGCGGCTGGCCATTGAGCAGCAGCGCCGGCCCCTGATCGCACATGCCGGTACACGAGGTGGTGTCGACGCTGAGCAGGCCGTCCTCGGAGACCTTGCCGCGCTCGATCCACAGCTTGTTGCACAGGCGATCGCGCAGTTCGCCGCTGCCGAGCATGCGATCAGTGATGTTGTCCGAGAACAACACCCGGTAGCGGCCGGGCGGCGTCAGATGGAAGAAGGAGTAGAAACCGGCAACGCCTTCAACCTGCGCCCGCGGCAACTTGAGCGCCCGGGCAATGGCGGTCAGCAAGGCCGCCGGCAGATGGCCGACGACTTCCTGCGCCTCGCGCAGGATCTGCACCAGCCGCAGTGGATCACCCTTGTGGCGGTCGACGACCGGCCGTAGCAGCTCCTCAAGTCGTTCCGCGTCAAAGCATTCCTTGCTCATCACCGTCTCCAGTACGACAGCGCCCTTGCCGATTTCCTGGCCAAGCCTAGAGCCTCCGACGGCGGCAGGTGCTGATGCAGGTCAACAAGCGTGACGGCCATCAGGCAAAAGGCCACTGGACTGCCATCTCGCTACGCGCCATAAATCGCTCTACATTTTCGTGCTGCGTTGCAGCATAATGCGCGCTGATCAGTCCCCTTGGGAGCACCACCATGCACTTCGAAACCCCCCTGGAATTCCTCGAAAGCCGAACCTACGACGAAATCAACGTCGGTGACAGCTCGTCGCTGGTACGTACGCTGCGCCCGGAAGACGTCAAGCTGTTCGCGCTGATGTCGGGCGACATGAATCCGGCACTGGCCAACGCCGATTTCAGTCACAGCGGCGTTTTCCAGGACTTCATCGCGCACGGCATGTGGTGCGCCTCGCTGCTGTCGACCATGCTCGGCACGCAATTCCCTGGCCCGGGGACAGTGATGGTCGAATCGTCGCTGCATTTCGCGCGGCCGGTGGCGATCGGCGACACGCTCACGGTAACCGTCACCGTCGGCCAGAAATTCGCCCGCAACCGGCACATCCTGCTTGACTGCAACTGCCACAACCAGGACCAGCTGCTGGTCGTCTCGGGCAGTGCCGAAGTTCTGGCGCCGCGCGAAAAAATCATCACCAAGCGCAAGGCGATGCCGGAAATCACCATTTCGGACAAATACGCGCGCCTGCAGACCCTGGTGTCGCGCGCCGAGGGCCTGGCACCGATCGACATGGCGGTGGTGCACCCCTGCGATCGCGAATCGCTCAAGGGCGCGCTGCTGGCCGCCGAAGCCAGGCTCATCGACCCCATCCTGATCGGACCCGAGCAGCGCATCCGCGCCGTCGCCGAGGAAAATGGCCTGGACCTCAAGGACTACCGCATCGTGAACTGCAAGCACAGCCACGAATCGGCGGCGATGGCGGTGACCCTGATTCGCAGCGGTGACGCCGAAGCACTCATGAAAGGCAGCCTGCATACCGACGAACTGATGGCCGAAGTCATCTCCAGCCGTTCGGGTCTGCGCACCGGCCGGCGTATCAGCCACGTTTTCCTGATGGACGTTCCCACCTATCCACGGCCGATCATGATCACCGACGCCGCGATCAACATCGCGCCGACGCTGATGGAGAAAGTCGATATCGTGCAGAACGCCATCGACCTGGCGCACATCATCGGCACGCCCGAACCCAAGGTGGCGATTCTCTCGGCGGTGGAAACAGTCAGCGACAAGATCCAGTCCACCCTCGACGCCGCCGCACTGTGCAAAATGGCCGACCGCGGCCAGATCAGGGGCGGCCTGGTCGATGGCCCGCTGGCTTTCGATAACGCTGTTTCTCTGGTCGCCGCCAAGACCAAGGGCATCGTCTCGGCGGTCGCCGGTCGCGCCGACATACTGGTCGTTCCCGACCTCGAATCGGGCAACATGATCGCCAAGCAGCTCGAATACCTGGCCAACGCCTTGAGCGCCGGCATCGTCCTCGGTGCGAGCGTGCCAATCGTCCTCACCAGCCGCGCCGATACCTCCGAAACGCGCATCGCCTCCTGCGTCATCGCCGCACTGATGGCGCACGCCGCGCGCGCCAAGCAGGCGAGCACCTGAAACCACCTGCCGCACGCTTGGCCGGGGCGGGCTTCTCTCGCCTCGGCCGCTGCGCTGCGACGTAGTACATCTTTCTCCCCGCCCCTCGTGTGCTCTTCGCCGTGCCGCTCCGCCTGGCTACGCTCACGGCCGCGGCATTGCGGCTGCCGACGCTGCCCGCAGCACAGCCGAAAAAAAATTCTGCCGCCCTGGACTTCCGCAAGGCCGTGATTTCACGGCTTTTCCCGCGCCCCGGAAAGCCACGGCGCAAAAACTACATTTAGTCAAGATATTGCCTTTGCACACTACATACAGTAGCTTTGCACTATTGCACTCGTAGCCGCAAAGGAGCCAAAGCCGACGCCAGCCAGCCCGCGTCAATAGGCTCGCCTCATGAATCGCCTGTCCGAGAAACGTAGCACCCGCAAGAACAATCGACCACACAAGTCGTCAACACGCCCACACAAAAAAACACCGGAGGAATTACCCATGAGCCAGCTTGAACACCAGCTACCCCTGTCAGCCGTCGACGAGGCACCCGCCATCACGCCGCTTGCCGAGCAGGAAATCTCCGTCGAGGTGCTGGTCGAAAAGTACGCCAAGGGCAAGGAAACCTCGGTCCATGACGTGCGTCGCCGCGTCGCCCGCGCACTCGCCGCCAACGAGGACGAAAAGCAGCGCGCGCACTGGGAAGAGCGTTTTCTGTGGGCGCAGGAAACCGGCTTCGTCCCGGCCGGACGCATCAACTCGGCCGCCGGCACGACGCTGGCGGCAACGCTGATCAACTGCTTCGTGCAGCCGATCGGCGATTCGGTGGTGGAAATCGTCGATGGCAAGCCGGGCATCTACAGCGCGCTCGCCGAGGCCGCCGAAACCATGCGCCGCGGCGGCGGCGTCGGTTACGACTTCTCGTCGATCCGGCCGATGGGCGCGCTGGTCAAGGGCACGCAATCGCGCGCTTCCGGTCCGGTCTCCTACATGCGCGTCTTCGACCGCTCCTGCGAAACCGTCGAATCGGCCGGCGCCCGCCGCGGCGCCCAGATGGGTGTGCTGCGCTGCGACCACCCCGATATCGAAGTCTTCATCCACGCCAAGGACCACGGCGACCTCTCCAACTTCAACGTCTCGATCGCCGTCACCGACGGCTTCATGGAAGCCGTCGAAGCCGACGCCGAAGTCGAACTCTCACACCGCGCCGAGCCGAACAGCGACATGAAACGTGCCGGCGCCTTCCAGCGCGAAGACGGCATCTGGGTTTACCGCCGCGTGCGCGCCCGCGACCTGTGGGACCAGGTGATGAAGTCGACCTACGACCACGCCGAGCCGGGCATCCTCTTCCTCGACCGCATGAACAAGGACAACAACCTCTACTACTGCGAAGTGATCGAGGCCACCAACCCCTGCGCCGAACAGCCGCTGCCGCCGTACGGCTGCTGCTGCCTGGGGTCGATCAACCTGACGCCCTTCGTCAAGGACGCTTTCAGCCAGCGCGCCGAGTTCGACTTTACCGCTTTCGGCGAAGTGGTCAAGGTATCCACGCGCATGCTCGACAACGTCCTCGACGTCACCGCCTGGCCGCTCGAACGGCAGCGCGACGAAGCCAACAACAAGCGCCGCGTCGGCCTCGGCTTCACCGGCCTCGGCGACGCCCTGTGCATGCTGCGCCTGCGCTACGATCGCCCCGAAGCGACGGCGATGGGTGCGCGCATATCCGAATACATGCGCGACAGCGCCTACCTGGCGTCGGTCGAGCTGGCCAGGGAGCGCGGCCACTTCCCGCTGTTCAACGCCGAACTCTATCTCTCCGGCGGCAACTTCGCCTCACGACTGCCGAACGACATCAAGAGCCAGATCCGCAAGCACGGCCTGCGCAACTCGCACCTGTTGTCGATCGCACCCACCGGCACGATTTCGCTGGCCTTCGCCGACAATGCCTCGAACGGCATCGAACCGCCGTTCTCCTGGACCTACAGCCGCAAGAAGCGCATGGCCGACGGCACGCTCAAGGAATACGCCGTCGAAGACTACGCCTGGCGGCTCTACAAGCACCTCGGCGGCGACGTTGAGAAACTGCCCGACTACTTCGTCACGGCGCTGGAAATCTCGGCCAAGGCGCACAAGGACATGGTCGCCGCCGTCGCCCCGTACATCGACACCTCGATCTCGAAGACGGTCAACGTCCCCGCCGACTACCCCTACGAGGAATTCCAGGGCCTCTACATGAGCGCCTGGAAAGCCGGCCTCAAGGGCCTGGCTACCTATCGTCCGAACAGCGTCATGGGCTCGGTGCTCTCGGTCGAATCGAAGAAACAGGCCGAAGAGAAAAAGCAGCCGCAGGACTTCGTCAGCGGCGACGCCAACCGCCGCCTGTCGATCAAGACCCTGCCGGCGCCGGTGCTGGCCAGCCTGCGCTGGCCGAACCGCCCGAACCTGCCGGAAGGAAACATGGCCTGGACCTACATGATCGAGCACATGCACGGCAAGTTCGCGCTCTTCGTCGGTCACGTCGACCAGGAAGGTCGCAAGTGGCCTTTCGAAGTCTGGGTCAATGGCCCCGAGCAGCCGCGCGGCCTCGGCGCCGTCGCCAAGACCCTGTCCATGGACATGCGCGCCAACGACCACGGCTGGCTGGCGCTGAAGCTCGAATCCCTGGCCAAGACCCCCGGCGACGAAGGCTTCGAGATGGCTTTCCCGCCGCATGGCGAGCGCAAGCGCATGCCCTCGGTGGTCGCCGCCGTCGCGCAACTGATCCAGCACCGCGTCGAGAAAATCGGCGCCTTCAACCACGACGGCCCGACGCCCGTACTCGACGCCATGTTCAGCCTCAAGGAGCCAAAGACCGGCACCGACGGAACCCTCTCCTGGACCGTCGATGTCTTCAACCCGGCCACCGGCGAAGACTTCGTCCTCGGCCTCAAGGAGATCACCCTCCCCGACGGCGTCACCCGCCCCTACTCGGTATGGCTCGCCGGCAACTACCCGCGCGCCCTCGACGGCCTGACCAAGCTGCTCTCGCTCGACATGCGCGTCGTAGACCCGGCCTGGATCGGCATGAAGCTCAGAAAGCTGCTCGACTACCCCGAGCCCCTCGGCGACTTCATGGCCTTCGTCCCCGGCACCCGTCGCCAGACCAACTACACCTCCACCGTCGCCTATCTGGCGCAACTGATCATCCACCGCTACGCGATGCTCGGCATCCTCGACGAGAACGGCCTGCCATTGCAGCAGATGGGGATTCTCGAAGCGCCGGCGGGCGGGACGGCTGCGAAGCCGACGGCCGGGAAGCTGTGCGGGGAATGCGGCAACCGGACGATGATCAGGAAGGATGGCTGCGATTTTTGTACGGCTTGTGGGGCGGTGGGGAGTTGCGGGTGAGGTTGGCGGGTGCGGCTGGGGGCACGTCTGACGCCCTGCCCGCGTCAAGCCTAATGGGCGGCTTTGCCCGCCAGCCATGTTTGGTGTGCGATTTCAACTGTTTGGCAATTCCCTCCCCTAGGGCATAGCCTTATACACAACTTACCCAGGATCTGCCTGACGCATGAACTGGAGGCCGATAGCGCAATCCATGACACGCTGCAAACCGAGCCAGATGGTTTTGACGCCCGGTTCTCCGTCGCCTTTGCGTGCAAGGAAGCCGCCGAGCATGGCGACCAATCTCAGGACCTGGTTGAGAGTTGGGAGGTCAGCGGGTGGTTTCTTCTTGTGAAGGAGGTAGGCGGCATGCCATTCATCTTCGTGGAAGAACAAGTCGGCGGGCAATTCGGGGCAGGTTCGGCCGAATCGCATCAGCACAGCAATCCGCCAGGAGACCATGAGGTAGAGTGCGATGGCACGTTGCAGACCAGCGATGGTTCCCAGTTGCAGAGCCTCAATGCGGCAGCCGTTCTTGAGGATGTGGAAGAGGATCTCGATTTCCCAGCGTGCGCGATACCAGTCAATCAGTTCCGTCACCTGTTCGAGCGTCTCGGCGGGGCGATTGGTCAGCAAGCGCCACTCGACCGGGCGACTGCCGGCCGGTGGATCGATCTCCTTGGCCACCACACAGGTGGCCCGGATTGTCTGGTTCTTGCCATGAGGAAGATCGACGACACGCGCCCAAAGCTGCTGACGTACCGGACGCGCCTTTTGGCCCTGCCTCGCGGGCATCGTGAAGGCGATTCCCCCGAGCGCTTCGTCGGACGTCACCGTCTGCCACAGCTTCTGACCGTCGGGCAGCGCTCGATCGTGCTGAGCACGCAGCAGCCAGTCAGCTGGCTGGCCCATTTCGCTGGCCCGAGCCATCAATTCGATCATGTCCGACTCGCGGTCGGCCACGTAGACCAGCCGGGTCGTTGGCAACTCCGTCGCCAGTTCGGCGACCCGTTCATAGCCCTCGATCCAGCGCGTACTCTCTTTGATCCCCGGGCGCCGGCCGTCGGCGTCCTTCGGTTCGCGCGCCCACATCCAAGCATCCAGAACGCCCAACGGCTCGCGATCGACGCTGACCGCATACGTCGGATGCACGTACAGGCCCCGCTGAGCTTCGTAGCTCAGCGGCCCCAAGCCAGAGATGCTCTGCCCGTTGAAGTCCAGTTCGGTGGTGTCCTGCAGCATCAGCACCACTTTGTGCTGCGCGATCCGTCTTCGGGAGCAAGACCAATGGGGCGTGAGGATCGCCTCCCAGGTAATGTCATCGTTGCCGAAGAAGCGGTAAGCCGCCATCGTCTCCGACCAGTCCGAACACGCCCCCGGGATACTCGCCGTCGGTCTCGCAGAAAGCGTATCCAGCAACGCGATCGCTCGTTTGTCCCGACGGCGATCACCCAGGTTGATTCCATTCAGTTCCTCCTCAGCCCACCTCGCCATGATACCTTCTCAAGGAAAAACGACAGCTTACAGACGAAACCTAAAGTTGTGTATAAGGCTATGCCCCTAGGGATAGACTCAAGCAAAGGAGTCTTGGCCATGACCGACAACGTAGAAAATCTGATTCTTGAACACCTGCGCGCCTTGCGAGCCGGACAAGACCGCCTTGAGAGCGAAATGCGAGAGGTTGGTGCTCGCCTCACCAGCCTGGAAGCAGGCATGGCTGCCGGCCGGCGCGACGGCGCGCATAACTACGAAGAAATCATCCGGCAGCAGTCGAGTATCGACCAGATAAAGACACGCATCGACCGGATCGAGAGACGGTTGGAGATCGCCGGTTGAAATCTTACGGAGAGGGCAAAAGGAAAGACCTGACCACTTCCTGTTCAGTACGAAAAGCTCAAAGAATGTCGAGTCCAATGACCCGCTTGTGGATCGGAACCAGTTCCATACCGTCTCCTTTCGCAATAAACTTGAAAGCGGGAGGCGGTGGGTGCCAGAACCGAAGTTGCCTGAAGGCGACAGGTCGCCAACGGCCCTTTTAATGTGTGCGCTCGATGGCAGCAATCCGGGGTACGAGTCGGTTCAGCAGGTCACGTTAAAGTTCGGGGTCGAGCCGCCAAAGCTTTGCGCGACCTCTACCCATCGCTTCCCAACTCGAATTTTCTTTCATGATCCGGGGCGGCCGCAACTGCAATGACCGTTAATGTGAAAGTCGCGTATGCGACTCACGAACCTCCCTTCTCCCCCTGCGGGAGAAGGGGCAGGGGAAGAGGGAAACGGTCATGACTTTCATGATTTGGGGTGTCTCCACGTGTCATGACCGTTAATGTGAAAGTCGCGTATGCGACTCACGAACCTCCCTTCTCCCCTCGCGGGAGAAGGGCCGGGGGAAGGGGGGGCGGTCATGACTTTCATGATCAGGGGTGTCTCGACATGTCACGACCGCTAGAACAGGAGGGCCGGTGCGCTTACGTGAGATACCGCACGCCTGTCCTCTACCCGTGTCCGTGCGTGTCCGTGGCGCAAAAGCAAAAAGGCCCCGCCGGGGCGGGGCCTGTAACGGGCCTTGCTCGGGACCTCAGGCCGCCTTGCGGCGGCCCAGCGCTGCCAGCAGCGCCGCGCCCACCAGTGCCAAAGACCCCGGCTCGGGCACGCTGATCGAGCTCAGCGTGATGTTGCCCGGCCCCTGAATCTCGGTACTGTAGGCTCCGAAGTCGCTGTTGCTGAATCCGGTCTGAACGAGGAAGTAGTTGACCCCTGCCACCAGGCTGTAGGTGAAGCCGGCGAGGCCGATTGAGGGGTTGTCGTCGTTGCCGATGAGCACGTTCAGAAGCTGCTGCGTTTGGTCGAACGCGAGCTGGTACAGGAAGCTGTAGTTATCCCAGCCGAGGGGGTTGGTCGCCGTGCTCTGAAAGGTGTACGAGCCGCTCTGGTCCACAAAAAACCCATTCACGTCGTATGGCGTGTTGGTGCCGACGCCAGACAACACGGTTGGCGGGTTGCCGGCGATGGGCCGATTCCAAGTGGGAGCACCGGCCGTAGTGTCGTTGAAGCTCACGACGCCAGCTGAGGCCAAGCCGCAGCTAAGCATGGCAACCGCTGCAACGGCGCCGCGCGCCGCTAGGTGGGACGCAAATTTCTGAAAAGCCGTACGCATTGTGACTCCGTGAAGTTATGAATTGAACTGCCAAGCACGTGGCCTGCAAGATTCGCACCAAACCGTGATACTGATCGTTTGCGGGCGCCGGGATGACCGGGTTCATTAGAACGGGGGCGCCGGTTCGCTTACGTGAGATACCGCACGCCTTGCCAGAATTGTCCGCGCCGGGGCGAAATCGGCGTCCACGAGCCGACATATATCTGCTGCGAGCAAGGCGGGACTGGGGCCTGGAACCTTTGGTTTGAGCGTGAAGAAAAGTGGGCCGAGCCACCGAAGAGAGGGCGATTGGCGCAGGCTGGCAGCGGACGGGCCTCGACGCTCACGAAACCTGACCCTTTTTCGCTCACTGAAACGAATCCATGAGATCCACGGAAGTTGGCGATCTGCGCGACGCCGCCTACCTGGCGTCGGTCAAACTGGCCAGGGAGCGCGGCCACTTCCCGCTGTTCAACGCCGAACTTTATCTCTCCGGCAGCAACTTCGCCTCACGGCTGCCGAACGACATCAAGAACCAGATCCGCAAGCACGGCCTGCGCAACTCGCACCTGTTGTCGATCGCACCCACCGGCACCATCTCCCTGGCCTTCGCCGACAACGCCTCGAACGGCATCGAACCGCCGTTCTCCTGGACCTACAGCCGCAAGAAGCGCATGACCGACGGCACGCTCAAGGAATACGCCGTCGAAGACTACGCCTGGCGGCTCTACAAGCACCTCGGCGGCGACGTTGAAAAACTGCCCGATTACTTCGTCACGGCGCTGGAAATCTCGGCCAAGGCGCACAAGGACATGGTCGCCGCCGTCGCCCCGTACATCGACACCTCGATCTCGAAGACGGTCAACGTCCCCGCCGACTACCCCTGCGAGGAATTCCAGGGCCTCTACATGAGCGCCTGGAAAGCCGGCCTCAAGGGCCTGGCCACCTACCGCCCGAATAGCGTCATGGGCTCGGTGCTCTCGGTCGAATCGAAGAAGCAGGCCGAAGAGAAGAAGCAGCCGCAGGACTTCGTCAGCGGCGACGCCAACCGCCGCCTGTCGATCAAGACCCTGCCGGCGCCGGTGCTGGCCAGCCGGTGCTGGCCAGCACCGGCCGCGGCTAGCGGCTACCGGGACGGGAGTTCCACCCGCTAAACTACACAACATTGCCAAGCCGCAACCAAGACCTGGCCCCGATTCTCGATTCCGTTCCTGATCGCTGCAAAGGATTCGTGCGGCCTTGCTGGCGGCGCTGGAGTGTCGACTTTTTTTACACTGGCCGACCGACGAAATACCGTAACGATCGTTAACAAACTGTTTTAAAAAGACAAACAGAATCTGGCATAAATCTTGCTTTTGTCTCTCTGGGCCCGCCGGAACGTCGGGCCAACAAGTGCGAACTGCCCGTTTAACAACACGGGCAGAGGTTTTTTTAGTTTAGCTCCCAATGAAGGAATTAATAATGATAAAGAAAACCCTGATCGCGGCTGGACTTGCTGCCGTCTTAGCCGGCCCGGCTTCCGCAATACCCATCGAAGTTACTTTCAACGTCGCTGCTCTCGGCACCTTCACGGCCAATACTGGCGACGTCACGACTGCGAGCACCATTTCCAGTGGCGCTCCTGACTTGGTTGCCGCGATCATCGCGAACAACATCGGCCTGATCAGCGGAACCACCGTCCTGTTACTTCCGGACCCGCTGCCCGTGAGCGTTGGCGGAGTGTTCACGAAGCAGTTTGAGACTCCCTTCGGGACTTTTCTTGAAACCCTGACAGTGACGTCGACCACCCCTGGGATGAACTCTTTGGGCGTGTTGGCCGTAGGCACGATCAGCCAGATCGTCGGAGTTGGATTCGATCCGACGCCGGTCTACTGGTCAGCCGCCTACACGCAGAATGCTGGTCCCGGCGGACAGATCAACGGGTCGTACAACAACTCCACCACGCCGCCGCCGGGGGACGTTCCGGAACCCGCTACACTCGCCCTCCTCGGCATTGGTTTGGTGGGTATGGCTCTCCGCCGCCGCGGCTAACCCACGGTGGGCAGTATGTAGTTACGATCGGGTTGCCGGTTTTTCGGCATCCTGATCGCTGGGGCAGGTCCTGATCGAATTGCCGGCAAGCGTTGCCAAACAAGCGGATCAGAACCTGCCCCAGTCTTTTCCAGTTTGCCAGCGAAACGTGCGTTAGACGACTACGGTCGTGCCCCCTGGCAGATCGAGGAGAGCCATGGGGTAGAGTGGAGGACAGGCTTTCGCCTGCCCTGCCCATCAAACCGTGCATGCCGTTTCCCGCATACGGCTTTCCGAGGGTTTAGGTCGTTTCGTGTGGGACCGACCCCGGTAAGGGGGATGCCCCTGCCGAGCCCTGCAGGCGCTTCCACCCCTAGCCCCGCCCCCGCGGGCGGTGAAGTCCTTTCCGCCGGACGAGCTCGGGCGCCGGCCGCGTAGTCGCAACCCATTTGCCCTGTACTATATAGTGACGGGCGAAGGAGCTGGCAGAATGCGGGGAGGTGGGCTGAAGCACCGTGCCTGCGTACTGCGAACGGTCGGACTTTCCCTTGGCCTCCACAAGCGGATCTTTCGCAGCCATCGGATATCGCCCGATGAATCGGGCGGTCGAAGGCTGTTTTTGAGGGTAAGTACGCCCTGCCGTTTTCTTGAATGTTATCGGGAGTCGCCTTGTTCAAGCTAATTGGCGTCGTTGCAGGGTTCTACTTTTTCGGGTTCTTCGGAGCGCTTCTCGGCCTTTTTCTCGGGTCGATCATCGATCGTGCGCGCGCCTATGGTGCGGGCGGCATAAACCCGCTGCAGAATGCGCTTCGCCAAGCCGTTTTCCTCGAGACGATGTTCATCTCGATGGGCAAACTGGCCAAGGCCGATGGCCATGTCTCGCCAGCCGAGATCGAGCATGTCGAGCTATTGATGCAGAAACTGGGCATGACCCCGGAACATCGCGTTCAGGCGATCGCCTTGTTCAAACGGGGCGCCGACCCAGCGTTCGCCATCGACTCGACCTACGCCAGGTTCATGTCGGTTTGTGGTCACACCCGGCATTTGAAGCAGGTCTTGCTGGTCTATCTGATCTCGATGGCGACGGCTGACGGAGATATCAATCCGCCCGAAGAGGGCGTCCTTGCCGACATCGCCCACCGTCTTGGCTTTGATCAGACCACGTTCAAGCAATTGATCGACATGGTCCTGAATCAATCCCACTTCGCCGCGGGCCAACCCAGTACGGAAGCGGCGCTGGATGACGCCTACAGGGCTCTGGGCGTGACCAAAGACCATACGGACCAGGAAATCAAGCGCGCCTATCGCAAGCTGATCAGCCAGTACCATCCGGACAAGTTGATCGGACAAGGCCTGCCGGAAGACATGATCGCGCTGGCCAGTGAAAAGGCCAAGGAGATCCAGTTGGCGCACGATCTGATCGAGCGGCACCGGAAGATTTGAATTAGCGAGAAAACTGAGCCAGCCTCTTGTTCAGAAGAATGACTGCGTCGCAGCTTTGGACTAGCTTTCCTTGTGCGCGACGACGACCTGGCGGCGAGCACGCGTCGCCAGCTCATAGGTATTGACGTCATCCATCGTGTGACCATCGAAATGCATGCTGACGGCACGGGATCGCTCAGCCGGCACGCCAGCGCGCCGGTACCAGTCGTGCGCCTGCCGGGCAGGAGAAAGTTCATTGCTTACTTCATGCTGGCGCGGAGATCCTTCATCACCTGGTCGGTGGCCGTCACCCGGATGAGGCCCAGCCGAGGATATTCGATGTCCCGGATGACATAGACGCAGAGCGCAATCGCTGCGGCGAAGCCCAAGATATGCAGCCAACTCCGCTTCGGGTTGGCGGCCATTCCGAATCCTGCGAGCAGCGCGCTGCAAAGTCCCATGGCGAACAGCAGCCCGAAGATCGTCGGCGGCGGATGGATGCGGGTGGCGGCAGTGCGCGACGTGGTGATGTTGTTCATCTCGTTCAACGCACCCAGCACCAGGTTGGTGGTGGCGGTGTCCTTCTTCGCTTCGCAAAGTGCGATGGCCTGCTTCCAGATTTCATCCTGCAAGGCGATCGAGCGGGCGAGTTCCGCCTCCGCCGCGGCGACGTCCGGGAGCTTCTCAAAAGTGGCGATACGTGCATCGGTATAAGCGCGGAACAGGTCGCGCAATCGCCCCTGCTCATTCACCGGGAGCAGATCGAGATAGCTCCAGGCCGTGCCGATGTCATTGGCCTCGTCGATGATCAAATGGCGGCGATCGTCGAAACGCGATGCCGCCCCGGAGAAGGTGAAGGCGAGGAGCAAGCCGAACAGGGCGAAGACCGCCCCCTCGACGGCACCCACACCCGTCGGGGCGCGTTCCGGAGTATCCGCGTGCATGCGTCGGCCGATGCGCCGACCGAGTTCGAGAAAAAGGACCATGCCCAGGAAAAAGGCAATGGCGAAGGGAGCAGATTCCGGATCCATGAGCATGGCTAGATGAATGTCTCGTTGATTGTGACGACGTTTCGCTGATGAAGTCGCGGGCCGCAATTTGGCAGATACGGCGCGCGTGTTTCACAATTGAAGCTAGGGCTTCGTGCGCTTGAACACAGTCTGCGGGAGAGTGTGGACGACGATGGTAGTGGTGTCGGGCGCCACTTCACGAACCACCTCGATGCTGCGCCCGATGATGCAATCCATTTCCAGTATCGAATCCGAGTAGCTGCCGAGGTGAGACATGCCCGGAAACGCCTTGTTCGGACTGGTCGGTTGGTGCATCTTCATGACTGCGAACGAACGTGAATGGATTTTCGCGAAATGTAACTTACACCGGGAGAAGCCGTCAATCGCCAATTTTTAGCCGGCATGCGAGCCCATACCGGCATAGCGGCTGGGGGCGTCTAACGGTCATGACAGTCGAAACACCCCGGATGATGAAAGTCGTGACCGTCCCCCCTTCCCCTGCCCCTTCTCCCGCAAGGGGAGAAGGGAGTTTCGTGAGCCGCTTGCGCGACTTGCACATTAACGCGATTGCCGTGTCGCTTGCCGTGCCCAGGCGCGCTGCCGTAAGATCGCCAGGGGCAGACCTTCGCCATCGTTTGTCGCGCGTGCGACCCCTGACGAGAACCCAGCGAGGTAATGCAGCCGCAGACATTTCATGGAGGTCAGCATGTTATTCCAGCGTCGCTTCAAATCTACCCCCACCGACTGGCGCAGCGAAGTTCCCGGGCACTACTGTTCGCTCGTCGCCCTCGCTGTCGCCACCTTGGCAACTGGTCAGGCGTTCGCTGGCGGCATGCTTGCCTACGAAGTCGGGACGGCCGATGTCGGCCTCGCTTCGGCGGGTTACAGCGCGCGTGCGCAAGACGCGTCGACCGTCTTTACCAATCCCGCCGGCATGACCCGTCTGGAAGGCACGCAGGCCCTGGCCTCGGGGCAGCTGCTTTGGGCCAACACCAAATACTCGATCGGCTCGGGGACTTCGCCCCTGCTGGGCAACGACAATGGCGGCTACGCGGTTGGATCGGGCGGCTGGTTTCCTGGCGGCGGCGCTTTTTTCAGCTACAGCGTGTCACCTGAACTGAAACTCGGCTTCGCCCTGGCCGGCAATTTCGGCGCACCCTTGAAATACGACAACGACTGGGCAGGCCGTTACTACGTCCAGAGCACGACGATGCTCGGCCTCTCCTTGCTGCCCAGCATCGCCTTCAAGGTCAACGACAAGCTTTCTCTCGGTGCGAGCCTGAATGCCATGTACGGGATGTATACGAACCAGGTGGCAATCAACAACCCTGCGCCGATCTTCGGCGACGGCAAGCTGAAGCTGGATGACAGGACCTGGGGCTGGGGCGCCAACCTCGGTCTTCTCTACGAGATCGACGAGGGGACCCGAATCGGGCTGACCTGGAATTCGCAGGTCGATCTCGACTTCGAGGGGCCGGCAAAGTTCTCCAAGCTCTCGCCTGGTGTCGCAACGGCATTGAACAACGCCGGTCTGCTGAACTCGACGATCAAGGTCGGCATCAAGGTTCCGCAACAGGTGATGGCCAGCGTATTCACGCAACTTGACCCGCGATGGGCGCTGCTCGGCAGCGTCGGCTGGCAGCAGTGGTCAAAATTCGGGGCCATCCACATCGGTATCGACGACACCTCGAATCCGGTCAGCCTGACCACGGACATTCCCTTCAAGGACACCTGGCACGTCGCCACCGGCGCGCAGTATCGCTTGAGCGATCCGTGGCTGCTCAACTTCGGAGTGGCCTACGACTCGGGTTTCCAGCCGGATGGTTCGACGGTCTCGCCGCTGATGCCCTTGAACACCGCCTGGCGTTTCGGCGCCGGTGGCCAGCAACAGCTGAGCAAGACAACCGTATGGGGCGTCGCCGCGGAATACATTTATGGCGGGACGCTGAAGACGGATTTGCAGGGCACCGCGCCGGTCGCCCTTGGCGGTCGTGGCAACCTGATCGGCTCGTACGACAACACCGGCACGCTGGTGATGAGCGTTTACGGCAGCTGGAAGTTCTAGCGTCTGTCAGCAATGGACTCGGTGTGCCCAAAGCCAGCCAAGGTGCTGGTCGCGGAGCGACACCGTTCCATGCTCTGGCGCAGCTGGCGCGCAACATGAAACTGAAGCACTTCCCCGTGAGGAGGAAAAAAACCATGCGAAACAGACCGACAAGCATCGTCCCTGCCTTGCTCGCCATCGGACTCGTGGGTCTGACGTCAGCACCGAGCTTCGCACAGCAGAAAAACCCCGAACGCAATGTCTACTACGGCGAAACCCATTTACATACCAGCTGGTCGTTCGACGCCTACGCATTTGGCGACACGCAGACCGGGCCCGAGTCGTTCTATCAGTACGCGACGGGCAAACCGACCTTGCATCCGGGCGGCTACCAGGTGCAGATCACCAAACCGCTCGACTGGGGCGCAGTCACCGAGCATGCCGAGTACATGGGCATGGTCCAGGAAGCCATGGATCCCGAGTCGCCGCTGCGCAAGAGTTCGCCGCTGCTGGCCCGGGCCTTCGAGGACGGCGTCAGGGCCGATGGGCTGCTGGCTTTCAAAGTGCTGTCGCTGGCGATTGCCAAGGGACTGCCGATCAAGGAATTCAGCGATCCGGCCGTCGTCGCGCCGGTCTGGAAGCGGGTCATCGACATCGCCGACAGGTACAACAAGCCGGGCAAGTTCACGACCTTCGCCGCCTACGAGTGGACTTCCACCCCGGATTCCAAGAACCTGCATCGCAACATCTTCTTCCGCGATTCGAAAAAAGTACCGCAAGTGCCGTTCACGCCCCTGGACTCGCCCGATCCGCGTCATCTCTGGAGCTGGATGGACCAGCAACGCGCGGCAGGCAACGACTTGCTGGCCATCTCGCACAACGCGAACCTGAGCAACGGCACGATGTTCCCGACCGAAGTCGATCACACCGGCCGACCGATCGACCGCGCCTGGGCGGAGGCTCGCCTGCGCAACGAGCCGCTGACCGAGATGAAGCAGGTCAAGGGGCAATCGGAGACGACGCCGGGGCTTTCGCCCAACGACGAGTTCGCCAACTACGAAGTCTTCGTCTGGCATCTGCTCGGCAAGAAAGGCCCGCCGCCGAGCGAATACGGCAGCTACGTACGCCATGCCTACAAGGACGGCCTGGCCATGGAGCAGGCACGCGGCTTCAATCCCTACAAGCCCGGCGTCGTCGGCGGCTCCGATTCGCACGTCAGCGTCGTCCCCTACCGTCAGAAGAACTTCTTTGGCGTGCACGGTACGGTCGACGACACCATCGAGAAACGCATCAACGGCGCCACGGTGCTCGGACTGAACAGCCTCTGGGTCACCCCTGCCGGTCTGAGTGCGGTGTGGGCCGAGGAGAACACGCGCGACGCACTCTTCGACGCGATGCGACGCAAGGAGACCTACTCGACCAGCGGCGTGCGCATTCCGCTGCGTTTCTTCGGCGGCTGGGGGCTGGATGCCGGCATGCTCAAGCAGAAGGAGTGGCTGAAGACAGCCTACGCCACAGGCGTCCCGATGGGATCCGATCTGCTGCAGCCGACAAGCAAGGCGCCCTCCTTCGTGGTCTGGGCGGCGAAGGATCCCGACAGTGCCAATCTCGACCGCGTCCAGGTCGTCAAGGGCTGGAGCATCAACGGACAATCGTTCGAGAAGATTTACGACATCGCCTGGGCGGGGGCGCGCAAGCCCGATGCGAGCACCGGCAAGGTGCCGGCGATCGGGTCGACGGTGGATCTCACGAAAGGCACGTACACCAACACCATCGGTGCGGTGGAGCTGAAAACAGTGTGGACGGACCCCGACTTCGACGCAGCCCTTGATGCTTTCTATTATGTCCGCGTGCTCGAGATTCCGACGCCGCGCTGGAGCAGCATGCAGGCCGTGAAACTGGGCAGGGTTCCCCCGAGCGGCAGCGGGTTCACGGCAGTGATCCAGGAACGGGCATGGAGTTCGCCGATTTGGTATACGCCCAGTGCAGAGGCGCGCAAGGCCAGCAAGCCAGGGTTGACCATCGCTGAGCTGAGCAAGCAGGGCGCGCAGATGCTCGGCGACGCGCAGCTCAAGGAACTGCTCGTCGGCAAGACGGTGAAAGTGCGCAACTCGGTGACCGGCCAGCACTTCGAGATCCTGCACGGCGCCACCGGCCGGCGCCTGATAGCGTCGGTCGACGGCAAGGCAGCGGACTTGCGCGAAGTAGGCGAGATGATGCACGGTGGTGACCCTGACTACGAGATTCGCGACGGGCGCCTGCGCACGGACATCAACGGTAGCGAATTCGATGTCGCGGTCTACCGGCTCGGCGACAAGTACCTGGCGGCGCGCAGCAACGAGTTCGGTTACGCGAACTACGAGGTCGAGCCGGTAAAGGAATGAGCAGCGCTCCCGCTGCAGCCAGCGTTCCGCAGCCATCACGCGTGCAGCGCTGGCTGCGAGAGCCACTGCTGCAGTTTCTGGTCATCGGCGGTGCGCTGTTCGCGGTCTATGGCGCACTCAACCCGCAGACTGTTGTCCCATCCCAGGCCAATCAGATCCGGCTCACGCGCGACGATCTGCGCCAGATGGCAATGGTGTGGGCGGCAAAGTGGCAGCGCCCGCCGACGCCGGAGGAACTGCACAGCCTGATCGAAAACAAGATTCGCGAAGAAATCCTCTATCGCGAGTCGCTCGCACTCGGCCTCGACCAGAACGACACCATCGTCCGCCGCCGCTTGGCGCAGAAGATGGAATTCCTTGCCGAAGACACGTCCTCGATCCGCGATCCCGCTGCCGCGCAACTGAAGCTGTGGTTCGCAGAGAACCGGGCGAGCTTCACTTTGCCGGACCGGATGTCGTTTCGCCATGTGTACTTTTCACCCGACCAGCGCGGCCTCGGGGCGCGGGATGCGGCCGTCGAAGCACTGGGAAAGCTCGTCGGCAAGCCCGCCGACTCGCCGCTAGTCGCCGAGATTGGCGATCGTTTCATGTTCCAGGATTACTACGCCGAGCGCGTAGCGGAGCAGGTGGCCAGTGTGTTTGGAACGGCATTTTCCCAGTCGCTGTCCGGGCTTACGCCAGGCGCCTGGATCGGGCCCATCGAATCGGGACTGGGCTGGCATCTGGTGTTCATCGATTCGATCACACCGGGACGGGTGCCGACATTTGACGAGATCGAGCCGGAAGTGAAAGCCGAATGGATCAACGTGCAACGCGCCGAAGCCAAGCGCAAGGTGTTCGCCGCGATGCGCGCGCGCTACGAAGTCGTGCTGCCGCCGCCGGATGAAAAGGATGCTCCCGTCGCCGGAACGGAATCGACCACAAACACTCGATGAACAGCGGCATGCGGATGTTGGCGCTGTTGCGCTGGGCATTGCTCAGCGCGATGCTATCGATCCTCCTCGCGTCGGCTGGCGCCTGGGCGCACGAAACGCGTCCCGCCTATCTCGAAATCAACGCCACCGCGCCGGGCCGCTACGACGTGCTGTGGCGGACGCCGGTGCTATCGGGAAGGCCGCTGCCAATTGCGCTGAAATTCGCTGAGGGCACGTACAACGTCACCGAACCCGCTCTGCGCGAACTGTCCGATTCTCTGCTCGAGCGTCGCGTGATCGAAGCTCCCGGCGGCCTTGCCGGCACGCGTATCGACATCGTCGGCCTACAAGCGACGATCACCGATGTCCTGGTGCGTGTGCAGATGCACGATGGCAGCCATTCGACCACTCTCGTCCATCCCTCGCAGCCGTGGCTGGAAATCGCCGCGGAGCGCGGCTGGCTGTCGGTCAGCGGCGCTTACCTGCGGCATGGCATCGATCATATCCTGTTCGGCTACGACCACCTGCTGTTTGTCCTGGCACTGATGCTTATCGTGCGTCAGACTCGCATGTTGCTGTGGACGATCACAGCATTCACGGTCGCGCACTCGATCACGCTGGCACTCGCAACGCTTGGACTGGTGCACCTGGCGGGCCCGCCGCTTGAGGCCAGCATCGCACTTTCCATTCTGCTGCTGGCCAGCGAGGTCGTTCGCTTGCAGCGCGGCGAAGCGAACTTGACGGCGCGCTTGCCATGGCTGGTCGCGTTCTCTTTCGGCTTGCTGCATGGACTCGGATTCGCCAGCGCGCTGGCCAGCATCGGCCTGCCGCGCGGCGACATTCCGCTCGCCCTGGTGGCCTTCAACATCGGCGTTGAACTCGGTCAGCTCGCTTTCGTTCTCGTCGTGCTGGCGTGTTTGGCGTTAGCCAGGCGAATCAAGCTGGCGACGTCATTGGTGCGCTACGGCCGCGCCACCACGCCCTATGTGATCGGGATTCTGGCATCGTTTTGGTTCTTCGAGAGGCTGGCGACGTTCTGAGCAACTGATGCCCTTCAGCAGCTTGGCGACGTCGCAACTTGCGCGACCTGCGCGCGTCGCGAGGCGCTACACTGCGTTCTCGTAAGCACCAGACAAGACGTCATCCACCCACCCGGATATGCCACGCCAATGCGCCGCAATATGTCCGTAAATCAGTACCTTGGCGAGCTGTTGCTCGGCACCGACCCGGCCATGCGCTTGCGCGTGGCGCAGACCGGACTGGGCCTCTTGCTGATGCTCACCGGCATGGCGGTCGTACTGTGGGCAGCTTGGGCGCTGCACTTGCCGCGTGCTCCGCTGCATCTCTGGACGCTGAGTTCGTTGTTCGCCATCGTCATGGTCTATATGACTATTCGCTGCGGTTGGTCACAGCACTTCAAGGACCCCTCTCTTACCTTGCCGCAGATGGCCATTGCCATTATCTGTAGCGCCAGCGGTTATGCGCTGATGGGCCCGGTGCGCGCAATTGCGTTCCCTAACTTGCTGATCATTCTGATGTTCGGCATGTTCGGCCTACGCGCGGCCAGCGCCTTTGGGATCAGCATTTTTGCTTTATTGGCCTTTGGCCTGAGCATGGCTTTGATGACTTCGATCGATCCCGATAGCTACCCGCCGACCGTTGAATTGGCGCATTTCATGATGCTGAGTATCGTCGTTCCCGCGGTTTCGGTCCTGGCCGGGCGTTTGAGCCGCATTCGCCGCCGCCTGGGCCAGCAAAAGCAAGAGCTGACGGTGGCACTCGAACAGATCAAGCTCATGGCCGCACACGATGACTTGACTGGCTTGTTGAATCGCCGCCACATGCAGGTCCTGCTCGAGCAGGAGACTCAGCGCAGTCTGCGCTCCGGACGGGGCTTTTGCTTGGCCCTGCTCGACATGGATCATTTCAAGCGCGTCAATGACCGGCATGGCCACGCCGCGGGTGATGCCGTACTGCGCGCCTTTGCCAATAGCGCGCAGGCGGTCTTGCGCCGCTCGGACGTACTGGCGCGCTGGGGTGGTGAAGAGTTCGTCTTGATGCAGGCGGACACCAGCATCGAGTTTTCTAGAGCCACCATGGAGCGGCTGCGTGAGCAGGTGACGAAGCTGGAACTCACTTTTGGCGAAAAGCGCTTGCACGTCAGCTTTTCGGCCGGACTGACCGAACACCGTGCCGGTGAGAGCGTGACCCAGACCCTGGAGCGCGCCGACCGCTTGCTCTACGACGCCAAGGCACAGGGCCGCAACCGCGTGCTGGCGGACTGACCGAGCCAGCAGGCCAGGGAGGCAAGGCGAGCAGCGAGCCTGCTCGGTGCGCGCCACGGAATCCCCCCCTCTCGCCTGCGCCAAGCTGAGCACTCCGGAGGAGACTTCGATGCCGGCCCTGCCCGCGCCGCCAGCCGGCAAAGCGTGGAATCGGACGCCCTCGAACACGGCACGCTCCTTGCTTAGGGATCTTCATCGACAAGGAGATCACATGGAAAACATTCACTATCCGACGCCCTATCTGCTCTACACCGCCGACGCCATCGTCAGCGATGCCTGCCTGCCGAAGGCAGCGAAGCACAATCGAACCCTGGCGGCGTGACGATCATGACCAAGATCGGCATTTTCTTCGGTACCGAGAGCGGCCGTACGCATCTGGTCGCCAAATACATCGCCAAGAGTCTGGGTGACGCAGCGAGCACGCCGATCGATATCGGCCGCGCAACGCTGGCCGACTTCCTCGCCTACGACGCCCTGATCCTTGGTAGCCCGACGCACGGCGGCGGCCAGCTGCCAGACCGCTCCGTCGCCGCGTGCCCGCCAAGTTGGCAGGCATTTCTGCCGCAACTGGCGGGCGCCGACCTGTCCGGAAAGGTAGCTGCCATCTACGGTGTCGGCGACCAGAAACAATATCCTGGCGCTTTCGTCGACGCGATCGCTGTTATCCAGAGCACCCTATTGGCAAGCGGAGCCCGCGTCGTCGGGCGCTGGCCGACCACCGGCTACGATTTCGCTGCTTCTCGGGCAGTCGCCGGCGAGCATTTCCTTGGCCTGGCGCTTGACCAGATCAACCAGCCGGGATTGACCGGACAACGCGTCGAAAGCTGGCTGGCGCAGGTCCGACCGGCCCTGCTGCCGGGTGTGTGATGACGACGCTTGGCGTTTTGGCAAGTCTGCAAGCTTGCCGCGCCTTGCTGATCGTCGGCGCGCCCGCCCCGGAAAGCGGCGGCAGGAGGGCGCAGTCCGGTCCCTGCAGCGATCGGCTGAGGTCTCCCGGAATGCCCGCAGATGGTGCCCTCCCAGCTCGGTTTTGCACCACCACCGAGCACCTGCCGCAGAGAAGTGACGCTGCTCGGGCAGAAATCGCCTACGACTTGCTGCCCCCCTTGACCAATTCGATCTCGCTCGGGCGCCAGGCCTTGGTAAAGAAGGATTCAAGCGGACTGTAGAGACGCAGGATGGTGAACCAGCCTTTCCCCGGCAGGGTCTGGATCCAGTTGCCGCGCTTGATGCCTTCCGGCTGGGTAGGAGCGAAGTAGATCGTCGTCGAGCCATCGGCGTTGGCTTCGGCTGCGGGTGACGGGTAAGTCTGGCTGCCGGCGCGCGGGTAGCGCTGCGGCGTGTCGAGCATCGAACGTGTCTGATTGTCGTAGACGGTGAACGACCAGAAGGCACGCGCGGGGATATCCTTCGGCAGGGTCAGCTTGTAAGTCTTGCCGCCGTCGAAGGGCTCGCTGTTGGCGTCGAGAAAACCCATCAGGTACTGCGAACCAACGTCCGGGATGCGCATGATCATGCCCGGGGAGTCGAGGGTGTAGCCATAGTAGAACGCCGTCCGCGAGTCCAGCGTGCGCGCCCCGGTCGGCGGTAGCGGCTTGAACATGCCCTCCTTGGTCAATTGCGGCGGCGGCGTCTCGAAGTTCGCCCCGCCCTCCCACAGCATGTTGCCCCACTGCGACCCCGGATAATAGTTCCAGTCATGCGCCTGGCTGTAACGCCAGTTCAGGGCGCGCCCTGCGGCGTTGCCCACGGCCGCCGCGTCGGTGAGAATCTTTTTCATCCGCTCGTCAGGATTGAAAGGCTTGCCTTTGACGATGCCGATTGCCGCCAGTTGCCCGCTGAGTTCCACGTCGTAGCTGCCGGCCGGCTCCTGCTGGACGTTTTCGTTGATCATTTCGAAGAACGAGTAGTCGTTCGGCGGAATGGTGTTCATCACCCGGCCACTGGCCTCGACAAATCTGGTCTCGGGAATCGCCGCGTTGCGTCCCAGGCGGACCTCGCCGGCGAGCGCGGTGGCAATGCTGGTACCGACGCCGCCCGCGGTGTAGGGGTAGATCTTGATGCTCTTCTTGATCAAATCGACGGCCGGCTTCGGGTCGTTGTCCACCAGGAAGGAACGCGCGGCGTAGAGTACCCGTGTCGTCTGCGCACGTGCGATGAAGAAACCACCATCCGGAAGCGGGCCGTCGTAGCCCGGTGGCAAAAGCAGGTACTTGCCGCCCTCGCCGCGGTCAGGCCCGGGGAAGCCGATATCGATGACCCAGGAGAACCACATGTCGTTGATCGTGCCCAGACCCTGCGGCGGCTGTTCGACGACCATCGGCCCTTTGCTCAGATCCACCACCGCCATATAATAGACCGTGTCGGCGTTGGCGGTGAGAAACAGCGACTTGGCATCCATCAAGTCGGGGAAGATGACCACCGTGTTGTCCTCGGCACCAATGCTGAGGAAACCCTTGCGAATCGCATACGCCGAAGCGCCACGAAAGCTGTTGTTAAAGACGTTCAGGGCACGCGTGAAGTCGAGCGTGTCATAGACCTTGCTGGCCGTTTCCACGCTCGGCGCACCATCCTTGAATTCGAGCGTGCCAATGCGCGTCTCGACCTTGTCGGGCGTCGTCAGCGAAGCCGGGATGGCGCTCTTTTCCTGTGCGCTCGCCAGTTGGGGAAGCGCCAACAGCAGGCACGAGGCGAGAGTAGTCAGCGGTTTGATGAGTGGCTGCATTGCTTTGTCTCCTTGAGTATCGGTCAGTCTGACGCGCCAGCAGCGTCGTGGTTCTGTGCCCACCGGAAGGCGATGCGGGGAGCCGCGCAGCCCACGGCCAGCCGGGAACTGGCGTCTATCTGCCGGGCCGAAAACGCCCACCTCGGTCTCAGTAGCGGGCGCTGCACGGCAGATGGGACGTGCTGGACGGGATCGCCGATGGCGATCAGCAGAGCGATTGTAGGGCGGGATCGGCCAAAGTCAATCGTTCAGCATAGAGGAAGCAAGCGTCGATCATCGCTCTACACCGAGCGCTGTTGCGAAGAACATGCCCCCTGGAAGAGCGCGCCCAGCCAGCACCGCTTCCCCTGCCGGCTGCTTCGTATTACGCTCCGTACTGGCGGTCGTGCTTCGTCCCTCCAGGGGAGCCAGGAAAACCCAGCGAGTCACGGTCGATCCCGACAAAGCACTGGGGTGGTCGCGCCGAGCGCCGAAGCGAAACGTAGCGACGACACCCGTGTACATCCTCCACTACTGGCCCAAAAGCCACTGCCCGTGACATGACAAACACAAGCGCGCCCAATTATTTCGATCTCAACGCCGCCACCTGGGATGCCGATCCCGCCAAGCAGTCCCGCGCGCTGGCGGTCGGCAAGGCCATTCAAGCCCAGATAGCCCTGTCGCCGCAGATGCAGGCGCTGGAATACGGCTGTGGAACCGGTTTGCTCAGCTTTGCCCTGCAGCCGCAGCTCGGCAACATTACCCTGGCCGACAGCTCGGAAGGAATGCTGGCGGTGTTGAACGAGAAGATCGCCGCCCACGCCATCACCAACATGCGCGCCACGAAGCTCGACCTGGTCACCGATCCCCTGCCCCCGGATCGCTATGCGCTGATCTACACCTTGATGACCTGTCATCACATCGCCGACACCGACGGCCTGCTGCGCAGCCTCTACGCCTTGCTGGCGCCTTCAGGCTACCTCTGCATCGCCGATCTCGACGCCGAGGACGGGTCTTTTCATGGTCAGGGATTCGCGGGCCACAATGGTTTTGATCGTCGCGAACTGGCGGCAAGAGCCGAAGCGGCGGGATTTGAAAAGGTGGCTTTCACGACCGCATTCAGCATGACCAAGGGCGCAGGCGCAGCGCAACGCGAGTACCCGGTCTTCCTGATGGTGGCGCGGAAGTAGGGCCGTCCACACGCGCATCGCCTGCCCGACCGGGGACGATGCCTGGTCTGCTGGTGCTCCCACCGCCCCTCCCTTGATTGCTTTATCTCCTTTGCACTGAACGCCGCCGCGCGCAGCCGCACTTTCCTCGCCAGCAAGCATCTACTACGCAGACTTTCAGCCATGAATCGAAACCTCCTGCCAGCCCCCATCACCCGCGCCCTCCTGCTCGCCACCTGGCTCACTGCCGGGGTGACCGGCACTGCCCTGGCCGGGCCCTGGGCTGAGGTAACGACCCCCAGCGCCGGCCCCACCAAGGTCATCGGCGGGGTTTCCAGCGGCTGCATTGCCGGCGCCCAAACGCTCCCCGCCGAAGGCGACGGCTACGTCAGTATCCGCCGCTACCGTAACCGCTTCTACGGACACGCAGATCTGTTGCACCTGGTCTCCGACCTCGCCCGCAAACAGGCCACGCGCGGCCCGGACCTGATTATGATCGGCGATCTGAGCCAGCCCCGAGGCGGGCTGATGTCCAGTTCGCACCGCAGCCATCAGAACGGACTGGATGTGGACATCTGGTTCCAGCTCGCCCCCTCCGCCGCCGTCGCCAACCGTGATACCGCCAACCAAGCCGACCCGCCAAGCATGGTCACCCCGGACGGCGAGGGCTTGAGCGCCCTCTGGGGCGACGATCAGCTGGCCCTGCTCCAGGCCGCAGCCGAAGATCCCCGCGTGGAGCGCATCTTCGTCAACGCCGCCATCAAGCGGGCGCTGTGCGCCAGCGATGGCGACAGGGCGTGGCTGCGCAAGCTCCGCCCGTGGTTCGGACACGACGCCCACTTCCACGCCCGCTTGCGCTGCCCGCGCGACAGCAGCGAGTGCACGCCGCAGGCCGCCATCCCGGCCGACGACGGTTGCGGCAGTGAACTGGACTGGTGGTTCAGCGCCGAGGCCCGCCAACCGGCGAAAAAAAGCTCAACTCCCAGGGCCGAGCCGGCGACGCCGGCAGCTTGCCGGCCGCTCCTCTCGATCAACTGAGAGCACGGGGCCGCGGCGCAGATCGCTGCGCCGAGAAGCGCTTTTCTCATCGCCCCCGATGGCACGCTCACAGCTTTTTTGATCACCCCCTGCTCGGGTAAATTGATGACTGACTCCGCTCTCGGACGGGCCGGCAGCGACCATCGGCCAGCTTTGTCGTGCCTCCACCTTGACCGCTTCCGGCTCAGCGATGACCGCTAAGTTTGACGAAACCAGCGTCCGTAGCAAGTCGGCGAGCCGACGCTAGGCGCAAAGACGCAGCAGCAACGAGCGCCATATTCTCGCCGACCCTTTGCTCGGCTCACACAAGGAAGCCCCCGGCAAAGCCGGAGGCTTCCTGTAGCGGAGACTGATCAATCCGGCAACGCTCGCTTGCCGTTACGCCGCCACTCCACCGTGGCCTCAGGAGTTTTCGATCAGGATCCCTTCAATGATCTGGGCTGATTCCTTGCAGCGGGCGAGCACCCTTTCCTGCTGTGAGTAAAATTGCCGCATCCGAATGGCCAGCAAAGCGGCATTGTCGTCGCCCTCATTCTCGAACAGCGTCTTGATCGCCCGCTGCATCACAGCGTCGGCCTTTTCCTCGATACGTTCGATTTCCAGGCACAGGTTGACGGTCTCTTCGCTACGCTCCTTGTCCTTCAGTGAATTGATGGCGCGATTGAGGCGGGTACAGGCGTCAACGGCCATCGAAGCCAATTCACGCGAGGCGGGCGTGGCCTCCGAAACATCGTAGATCGCCACCGACTGGGCAACATCCTGGGCTGCGTTTACCACAGCGTCGAGTTCGAGGGTCAGTGCATAGACCTGTTCCCGATTGAGCGGCGTGACGAACGCCTTGTGCAGCATGTTGAGCATGTCCTTCTTTATCTGGTCGGCGCTGGCTTCGTTCATGTTGACTTCTTCGACCAGGGCGGCGACATCGTCCTTGCTGACGCCCAGGCTGGTAACCAGGCGGAGCACGGCGTTGGCACTTGCCAGAACGCGCTCGCTATGTGCTGTGAGAAGAGAAAAAAACTCGGAACGCTTTGGTAACATGGCTAGTTCCCCTTGATAGGCATTTGTATGACAAATTTTGGTGACAGGAAGCAATGACTGCGGCAATACACCAGAAGCGAGCGGGCAATGGCGATCCGCGCTCACTATGGGCTCCGCAGCCCCCCTGACGTGGCGCTGCAGCGATGGCGCGAGCAAGGCGGGACGGCGCCCAGGCGGGGCGCCGTTCCCGACCAATACCGCGTCGGGGCCTAGAATGATTTGGTTCCGATATACCAGAAGACCGCCGCCATCAGCCCGGCAGCGGGAATCGTCAGGATCCACGCAACCAGGAGATTGGCGGTGATCGCCCAGTGCACCGCCTTGACGTCGGTCGCCGAACCAACACCGATGATGGCGCCGGTAATGGTGTGCGTCGTCGACACCGGAATGCCCCCGAGCGTCGCCAGTCCAAGGGTGATCGCGCCGCCCATCGAAGCACAGGAACCACTGACCGCATTGAGCTTGGTGATCTTGGTGCCCATGGTCTTGACGATTCGCCAGCCGCCCAGGTAGGTGCCCCAGGCGATCGCGAAGTAGCACGAGTAGATCACCCACGTCGGCAGGGTGGCCACGTCCTTGGTTGCGACCCCGGCCGTAATCAGCAGCAGCCAGATGATACCGATCGTTTTCTGCGCATCGTTGCCGCCGTGACCCAGGCTATAGGCCGCCGCCGCGAACAACTGGCCGCTCTTGAACCATTTCCCCGCCTGATGAGGTGAGTGCTTTCGGAACACCCAGGAGACCAGAACCATCAGCAGCCCCCCGATGATCACCCCGACCAGCGGTGAAATGATGATGAACGCCAGGATCTTGCCGAACCCCTCCCAGACGATGGGCGCACCCGAGCCAGACTTGGCGACCGTCGCGCCAACCAGGCCACCGACCAGGGCGTGCGAGGACGACGACGGGATTCCGTAGAACCAGGTGATGATGTTCCAGGCCAGCGCCCCCATCAAGGCACCGAAAATGACGTAGTGATCAACGAACTGCGGACTCACCGTGCCCTTGCCGATCGTGGCCGCCACCTTGAGCTCAAAAACCCATAAGGCGGCAAAGTTGAAAAAGGCGGCGAAGATTACCGCCTGCTTCGGCGTCAGCGCACCGGTGGCAACAATTGTCGATATGGCATTCGCGCCATCATGAAATCCATTCATGAAGTCAAACGCCAAGGCGATCGCGATCAGCAACCCCAGCACCCAAATGCTGATAGTCAAACCTTCCATCTTGGCCTACCTCTCAGGAGTTTTCGATCAGGATCTCTTCGATCATTTTGGCTGCGTCCTGGCAGCGATCCAGGACGCCCTCTTGAAGCGAGTAGAACTCCCGCATCTTCATGGCTTGCCAAACATTGACCCCATCCTGGAAGAGGGCGGTGATCGCCTTGCGCTGCACCCGGTCGGCCTTGCTCTCGATCTCCTCGATTTCCTTGCACAGATTGAGTGTTTCCGCGCTGCGCGTCTTGTCGGACAGGGCCATGACGGCGCGGTTGAGGCGCATGCAGGCATCGGCACTGAGAGACGCCATTTCGCGGGCTTCGACGGTCGATTGCTTGATGCTGTACATGCCCAGGGCGTTGGCGACGTCCTGCAGCGCATTCAGCGTCTTGTCGAGATCCGTGGTCAGTGCGTGAATCTGGTCACGGTTGATCGGCGTGGTAAAGGATTTGTGCAGTCGCTCGATCAAGGCGGCCTTGATCTTGTCGGCCTCTTTTTCATTGAGGTTGACCTCGGCGACCAGAGCCGGAATATCCTCGCCACCGTCACCCAGGCCGTTGATCAGGCGCAAGGTCGCGTTGGCCCCTGCCACTACTCGTTCGGAGTGTGCGGAGAGAAGTTCAAAAAATTCTTTGCGCTTCGGCATCAGACTACTAAACATACGACTAACCCCCCGTGCTATCTGCCCTCTCGGGCACCCACCAGTAAGAACCCCCACGCCGAGCGAAGCTCGGCACCCTTTGCGGCGACTATCAGATCAACCACAGACGGTTTTCGACACCTTACCGATTCCTCTCGGCCGGAAATCCACCATCTGGACGACTCCAACACATCGCCCGTACCGGAAGCTGACTCTTGTTATCAGCCCTTCTGCTTGCTCTCTTCGTTCACGACGCGCTGCTCCGGCCCTTCGCCCTGACCATGGAACCTCGAACAACGCGAGTATCTCGCCGGGTTTCTGCGCGCCAAAGCCGGCCGGTTGCGGGGCGGAATCGCCGCACAAACGGCTGGCCATGCAAGCTCGCCGACCGAGCACGCCATTTGCGGCGTGCCTGGTTCGGCGACAACGTCACTGCGCAATGGATGGCCTTGCGCCACCCGCATGGACCTCTCCTGCGGACTCCCGAGCACCGCGAACTGGTCTTCGAGGGCCTCGCCAGAGTCCGAAAAGCTAGCCCTCCCGACCAAGAAGCACGCGCCGGGTGCCATCTCCTGCGAAAGTACGAACTCCCGTCCTTCGCGCCGTCGCTGCTGGTGGAAGCGCAACACCCCGTGCTGCCCTGGCGAGCGCCTGAACCGGAATTCGACGCATGGCCTGGGGGCTAAGCTTGCCGTTGCCTTGGCGGTAGAGATGGCGATGTGCGCCCGCGCTGGTGCGGCAGCCGCACTGACGGGGGAGGAACGATCACCATCGGAAAACGCGGTCCCGGACACGCCGAAGAGCGATGCTTTGGCTCCTGCCAGGCAATCGCTCAACGTATCGCGGGAAGGCGTGGCGAAGGCACAGATGCACGACAGACGCAGACAGGCTGCACGGACACGCACACCTTTTATTCGAGCGTTACGAACGTGATCGCCATTCACCTGACAAGAAATACGTGGCACTCGCGGCAAAGACAAAGGCATCAACGTTCTCAAAAAACCAGTTTTGTAAGCGAAGCGAAAAGTGACCGCAATTATGCCACCCACGAAAGAAGAAAACAGTAAATATGTAAAGTTGTTTTTTGTATTTTTTTAGCCTTCGGAGTGGAGATTTCTGCTCGGCGCCAAAGACATCCCCCTAAGGAGGAAACTTGCCGCAGCAGAGCATCGTCGAGCACGGGGAAGCTCCACACGACCAATCTATCGCCGATGGTTCGCCGCGGCCACGCCGTGAGGCGGTCGATTGAACGTGACCCGCCGGCCGCATACTCGATCTGGTCTCCGATCCCCCGCCCCCAGAACGCTATGCGCCGATCTACACCTTTATGACCTGTCATCACATCGCGGACACCGACGGCCTGCTGCGCAGCCTCTACGCCTTGCTGGCGCCTTCAGGCTACCTCTGCATCGCCGATCTCGACACCGACGGCGGGTCTTTTCATGGTCAGGAATTCGCGGACCACAATGGTTTTGATCGTCGCGAACTGGCGGCAAAAGCCGAAGCGGCGGGATTTGAACAGCCAGGTTTGACGACCGCGTTCAGCATGACCAAGGGCGAAGGCGAAGGCGCGGCGAACCGCGAGTAGCCGGTTTTCCTGATGGTGGCGCAGAAGTAGGGCCGTCCACCAGGAGTCCCCAGGCCACGGCCTGTCTGACCGAAGCTGCAGCATTTTCCGCTGCGGCCACCATACCCACCCTCCCCACCCTCCGTCATTGCGAGGAGGCGCAGCCGACGCGGCAAACTAGAGGTTTGGCTTTTTGCATGGCCACTGTATCAATGTGCCAATCTGTCACTGCGGCGGAAAAGAGTGAGGCGATGAAACTGGATTGCCACGTCGGCTGCGCCTCCCCGCAATGACCTGCGGGCAGATTGCCGCGCCGAGAAGCGCTGTTCTCACCGCCCGGGATGGCACGCTCACAGCTGTTTTGATCACGCCCTGGTCGGGTATCTGATGACTGCCCCGCTCTCGGACGGGAGGCCCGTCGGCAGGCCGCCAGCAACCTGCTATGTCGTGCCCCCCTTGGCCCGACGAGCGCAATGCGAAGCATGACCGCGCTTTCCGCCACGACGATGGTCGCCGATGGTCGCCGATCGTGCGCCGCCGTCAGGCGAGCTGCCTGAAGCGGTGAATCAAGGGTGGCTGCGCCAGCAGCGCGCTGGCCAGCCTGACAGCCTCGGCGACATGCGGCGTCGCCAGGTGCGCGTCGGCGGCGGCCTGATCGCTCCACTGCTCGACCGTCACGAACTCGCATGGGTCGTCCTGATTGTGGAACAGGTCGTAGCCAAGGCAGCCGCCTTCGTCACGACTCGGGCCGCACAAGTCGCGCAAGATCGTTGCCAGCACTGCCTCACTGCCTGCCCGGGCTGTCAGCCGGGCCATGATCCTGATCGCCATTACCTCGTCCTCCTTGGTCCTGCTTCGATCCTTGCTCCTGGGCGCGGCGTGCAATGGCCATGCCGCAGCTTGATTATCTCTCCGTAGCCCTTCCCACGACCCTGTTCTCGCCGGAAAACGGGCAGCGCAGCGTCGCCGCCCCGTCCGCCGGACCCGAGGGTGGCGGCCCCAGCCCTTCGATCCGATAGCCACCGGGATAGTCGCGTCGTGGCACTTGCGTGCGCAGCTTCGGCTGCCGGCGCTTTGGCAGCCAGCGCAGCACCCGGGCGCGTGTGCGCAGCGCGTTTTCCGCGAGCCATGCCAGCCAGCGCGGAGCCGGGCGCAAAGCGAGCGCGGCAAGCAATGGCGGATCGAGCAGGGCGTGAATGCTGTTGCGGACCAGTGGCCGCAGTAGCGCGGGAAACCAGGCGGCAAAGAGTTCACGCGTCGCCAGGGCGACGCGCTGGCTGGCGGCCGTGCAGTGAAAATTGTCGGCTTCGTATTGGCGGCTATAGCCTTCGAATTCCGCATAGTCGTCGGGAATGTCATGGATCGACATGTGCTCGCCGACCTGCCGCCAGAACCAGAACCAGAACCAGAACCAGGCCAGCTTTTCGGTTTCAGTCATGCGCCGCCAGCCAAAACGCGCGTTCCAGCGGATGGGCTCGAAGACGAAGCTTGACAGCACGTACAGATAATCATCGTTGGCGATCCGAAAACGTCCATGCAGGGCGTTGATTCGCGCGATGGCTCGCGAGCCGCGCGGACTGTCGCAACCGTGCTCAATGATCTCGCTCACCAACAGATCGGTGTCGTCGTAACGTTTCTGGGCACGCCTCTCGAATTCCCCGCTGCCGTGCAGCAAACCGCCAATGCGCGCTGCCGCAAAGGTGCGGAACAGGGCCAGTTCGAGCGCCCGCGTGGTGTCCCAGGGAAAGGTAATGGTTGCCAGCCGACGGGCAATCGTCTGGCAGTCTCTGCGGGGATCGGGTTCCTGCTCGGTGGCCATCGGCTTCGCCTCGCGACCTTATGTACGCACATCATTATAGGCGGCACCGGGTCGGCGCGGCGCTGCCATGGGAATGGCCCGCACTTCTCGCCGCCACGGCCTGGACGGCGAGAGCCGGAAGGTCCCGGTTGAGGAGTCGATGGAAGCACTACACGAAGTTTCAACGGCCCAACAGGGCGAGCGCCTGAGGACAACTCCACAAACTGAATCGTCGTCCGCCAGCTTTCTGGTGTCTGGCGGTCATCGGAAAGGGTTCGCTTGCCGGCAGGTCATCGCCCAGAACTGACGGTGATGGCCTATTGCGCCTACGACGGGTATCGAGTCGTTCAGCGCCTGCAACGGGGGACGGCGTTAGCGGCGGCGTCGAAGCGCACGGATTTGGCGGCGATGAATGCACGCAAACGCAGTCGGAGCGACGACAATCAGCGTCCGGTACTTGCTGCGAAGCGGGCATTCCGAGAGGAACGGTCTTCATCTGGTCGTCTGCCTGAACGGACCTTGGCTACTCAAGCCGGTTCAGGCCGCGATGAATCGCGTGGCGGACGCTTTACGAGCGTAGGGCTTGCCTCAGCAGCGCCGATCGTTAATGTGAAAGTCGCGCAAGCGACTCACGAAACTCCCTTCTCCCCTCGCGGGAGAAGGGTCAGGGGAAGAGGGAAAACGGTCATGGCTTTCATCATCAGGGGTGTCTCGACATGTCATGACCGTTAGCTTCTGCCACCGAACCGCAGCGCCAAACCATCCAAGGTCATGTTCTCCACAATCTCGTCATGCGGTATCAGTAGATATCGCCACGGCTTGCCGACATGGTTCGCCGCATGATCTGAGGCATTAGTGCACCACTTGACGGCGGCCTCCTTCTTGGCAATGACAATCGGGTCGTCAAGCTCTATGCGCTTCTTGGGTTCCAGCACGTAGATCGTGGCCGTCGTTTCAGCAACGAAGTCGGGCTGGTATTCGAAGTCCTCCGCGCCGTTCCGGTAGTAGATCTGGAACTGGCCCTTGGCCGCCTTGAACCACTTGAAAGCATCGCGTTCCAGAATCACGGCCAGTTTACGTTCCGAGTCGGAGTCGAATTTCTGCACCGGGTACAGGCATTTCGAAAAGCCGCCGAACAGGTATTTCGCCATGTTGCTCTTGTCCGCCGGCTCCACCCGGTAATTGGCAGGCGGTTCCTGCACCGAATAGGTGTAGGCGCTCTGCTTAAGCTCGGTATAGCCCTTGCTGATCTTCACTTCGTAGCCAGCCACGTCTTCCCAGTAATGCGCCTGCATGTGGGCATGGATGAAGCGCGCAATGTCGCGCTGGTAGCAGCGCAGCACCTTGCGGGTATCGTCCTCGGACAGGTAACCCTTGAAATGCTGCACCGTTTGCGTCGCCAGTTCGTAGAGCAAGTCGGCGTGTTTGTCGTAGGAAATGTCGTCGAAGTCCACCAGGCCACTGACCACATAGTCTTCGACGCGGGCTTCCTCGAAACCATCACGGCGCAAGGAAACGACATCCAACTGATTGGTGCGCAAGTGCTGAATCCATAGCTCGTCAGATACCGCCGGATATTTCAGCGTGGCCAGCTCCAGGGTAAACGGTTTGAACCCGGATTTAACTTCGCCTTTTGGCACCACCAGGATGCGCGGAATGTCGATGGTTTGCTGCGTCACCAACTCGACGGTCATTGCCACCACAGCCGCAAAGTCCGGCTTCTCGGTCACACCCTCCAGCTCCAATTGGGTCGGCTGATGCTGTTCCTCGACCGCTTTGACGATGGCGGCCTGAATTTCCGGTTTCTTCAGATACTCGATGGTGGGCACAGTCTGCGGCTGGTTTTCCAGCTGGCGGATGATCTCATAGGTGATCTGCGCCACTTTCTGCTCTGCCGGCTTGGTGAACACAGGCGCCTGATCCCGCCCGGCCACCGTCGTGCTGCTCGTCGCGTGGGCTGGCCTTAAGCCCAGCTTGGTGGCCAGTTGCGATTGCGACACCAGCGTGGTCGTCTTCTGCCCAAGGGTATCCGTATCCAGTACCACCGCTTGCAAGTGAATCGCCGAGTCGGGCTTGTTGGCCTCGCTGATGATTTCCTGGAACTTGTCATGGGCAACGATGTTCAGCCGATCCACAACCGTTACGCCGGTGCGTTTGCCATAGGGCAGGCGCAGGCCGCGCCCGATGGATTGCTCGATGAGGATGCGGGCGTTGGCCGCCCGCAGCGGCACGATGGTGTAGAGGTTGGTCACGTCCCAGCCTTCCTTGAGCATGTTGACGTGAATCACCATCTCCGTTGGCTCGTCGGTGCGCTCGACCTTGAGCAGGCGGCCAATCATCGCCTCTTCTTCCGCACCGGTCTTGCTCGAATCCACCTGGATGACCTTGTCGCGGTAGCGCCCCGCGAAAAAGTTGTCCGACTTGATCAGCTCGGTCAGTTGCCCGGCGTGGGTGGTATCGCGCGCAATCACCAGCAGAAAGGGTTTGACGATGGCGTTGTCGCTCTCGCGGGCGTACGTCTCCAGCTCGACCTTCACGCTTTCATGCAGCCGAACGCCGTCTTCCAGCTTCAGCCGCTCTATCTCCTCAACCGACATGCCCGCAGGATTGAAGTTCTTGCGCGTTACCACGGCCGGTTCCTTGACGAAACCATCCTTCATTGCCTGACCCAGTGGATAGTCGACAATCACGTTCTTGAACGCCACGGCACCTCGCGGGGTCTCGACAAACGGCGTGGCGGTCAGCTCCAGCCCCAGGATCGGCTTCAGCTCGTTAATGGCGCGAATACCGGCGCTGGCCCGATAGCGGTGTGATTCGTCCATCAACATCACCAGATCGGGCAAGCCGGCCAGATAGTCGAAGTAACTTTCGCCGATGTACTCGGAAAGCCGCTTGATACGCGGCGACTTGCCGCCGCGTACCTCGGAATTGATCTTCGAGATGTTGAAGATGTTGATCCGGACGCCGCCGAAGAGCGTACCGCTGCGCGGGTCACGCTGATCGTAGTTGTCGCCGGTGATGATCGAAGGTGCATCGATGGCGAATTCCGCGATACCCCGGAACACGTATTTGGGATGATTGCGGTCGCTGAAGTCGGCGATCAGCTTGTTGTAGATGGTCAGGTTCGGCGCCAGCACGAAGAAGTTGTCGATGCCGTGCGCCAGGTGCAGATAGCTGATGAAAGCCCCCATCAGCCGCGTCTTGCCGACGCCGGTGGCGAGCGCGAAGCAGAGCGAGGGAAAATCGCGCTCGAAGTCCGTCACCGAAGGAAACTCGCTGCGGATGGCTTCCAGCGTTGCCGCGACATCGGCGCCCTTTGCGGGCGGAGCAATCTCCGTAATGCGGTCGAGAATCTCCAGCGAGCGGCGCTGCGGATGGCGCAGGCTCAGGCGGCCGGCAATGGCGTTGACGTGGCGGTTCATCGGGGCATTGGCTTTGCGTTCGGCTTCACATGCACGCACTCGCCGTTGCGCTGGACGACAAGCTCGGTATTCGTACTCAGCGCCACTTGCTCCGCCCGTTTTGCAGCACGGCGGATGGCAACCCAGGAAGCCGCCGAATCAGGGTCTTTCGCGAGTTCGATTTTTTTCTGGTTCATGGTTTTTCTCCCCAATTGCTCAGCACCGGCTCATCGCCCGCATTGTCATAGATGGCCCAGGCATCCACTGCATCGCGCTAGACCTGCTCAAGATTCCGTAGCCCCGCCACAAAACGCCTGCGGATACCATCATCGGGCACGTCATGCCCACCCTGGCGCACGCGCTCTGCCACCCGGTCAATCGCCATTTCCGAGTTTGGCAATGACAGGAAAAACAGCGTGACGTGATAGCCGGCCTCGCGCCAAAGGCGAACGCGGCGCGCATAAGCCACACCGGAAAGTGTCGTCTCGAAGGCAAAACTCGCGCCACGTCGTTCAAGCTGAGCCATGCTTTCCAGCATGATGCGCGCCGCCTTCAGCGCCGCCACCTCCGGCGCAAACGGCGATAATCCGGCCGCAATCAGATCGGCATTGATGAACTGCGGACATTCCGCCTCATTGGGCAGAAACTCGCGCGCGAAGGTCGTTTTCCCCGCACCGTTCGGCCCGGCAATGATGATGATTTTCTTCATGGCAGCATCCAGCACCTTCCGAGAGATTTCCGACACGCTGCGTCGGAATTCGCCGCCAGCATCAGTTGCAGACAGGCCCGGCATGTGCGGCGGCGCAGCGCCACTTTGTACACGCCAATCATGTCTCGTCCCCGTCAAAAAGGCTCCGCTGGCCGGGTTTGGGTGGTTCCTTGGGCAGGTTTTCCACCTGCAAGGAATAATCGTCGTGCCCCCACTCGCAGCGAGCGAGCACCTGGTTGGGAATCTTCTTCACCGTCAGATTGGGGTAGGCATCGGCTGCATTTATCCCCATCACGCGGAATGACGTGCAAAGGACAAGCAGCGACCGATCCGGTCCGACCGCGTCGGAGAGTTGCTGCAATTGCTCGTGGGTCAGGCTGGCGGTAGTGACATAGACGAAGTCCCGCTCGGTGGAACGGCCGTGCTGCCAATACACCGCGTCCGAAGGCGCATAGGTGAATCCTTCGAGCTTGCACAACGCCTCGGCCAGCATGGCGGCGTTGTAGTCGTGGTTGATGACCCAGTTGCCCCACTTGTCCTTTTCCAGCAGCGATGGCGCCAGACGGTAATAGCGGAAACCGCCGCCGCCTTTCCAGATCACTGCCTTGCTGATACCGCCGGTGTCCTCGCCGTCGATGACCTTTTTCAGGCGCGGAATGATGTGCGTATGGCAGTGCTCGCCCAGTTCGACCATGATCCAGCGCCGGCCCATCTTGTGAGCAACGGCGCCGGTGGTGCCGGAGCCGGCGAAGGAGTCGAGGACAAGGTCGCCGGGGTTGGTGGCGATCTCTATAACGCGCTTCAAGAGGCGCTCGGGTTTGGGAGTGCCAAAAGATTCGTCCTCTGGGAACAGCGAACGCATTTCATTTTTCGAGGTGCGATTGCTTCCCACATCGTCCTTTGACCACAAGGTCCGTGGAACCAAGTCGCCAACTTCCGACAGATACCGTTTTATACTCGGCCGAGCATTTCCGGTCGGGCCCCACCAGACTCGCCCATCCTTGTCCAGCTCACGAAGTTTCTCTTCCGAAATTCGCCAAAACCGGCCTGCCGGCGGCGAAAACTCCCGACCAGTCGGTCCTGTTATCTTGTATTGACCTTTGGAGTACGGCTTGTTGGCATATGGGTCTCCCGGTAACCAAGCCCCTCGTGGGTCGTTGTCTTGATTTGCATAGATCGAATTTGCCGCATCAGTGCGCGCAAGCTTTCTAGGAATCCAATCTGGAAGTTTTGAGTAAACCAACAAGTGGTCATGGTCAGTTGAAAACTGTCGGGCAGAGTTTCGAGGTGAGTCTGCTTTCTCCCAAATAACATTGCAGACGAAGTTCGCGCGCCCAAACACTTCATCGCACAACACCTTCAGGTAATGCGCCTCGTTGTCGTCAATGGTGATCCATAGCGAGCCGTCCTCCGACAACAGCCGCCGGATGATCTCCAAACGATCCCGCATCAGCGACAGCCAGATCGAATGCTCGACGCCGTCGTCGTAGTGCGTGAAGGCGCTGCCGGTGTTGTAGGGCGGGTCGATGAAGACGCATTTCACCTTGCTTGAAAACTCGGCCTCCAGCGCCTTCAACGCCAGCAGGTTGTCGCCGAAGATCAGCCGGTTGTCGAAGATGTCCTTGTCGCTCATTCGATGGGCGGCGTGATAACACCGGGCCGGGTCTTCCAGCAGGATGCGCGGCTCCAGCTGCGGCCGGTTCTCCTTGCCGATCCAGGTGAGTTCGAGTTTTTGTTTTTTGCTCATTGCATTGCTCTTCTCGATATTTTTTGGTCAAGCACCTTGAGGCGGCGCCTGAACCTGCTGCTGGGCATCCTGCTCGGCCAGTCGGCGCAACACATGGTTGGCGCGTGGCTGAAAATCCGTGCGATTGCTCTTGGCGCTCACCACGAAGTCGATGGCGCTGGTCGGCCTGGGGTGCTGCCGAAGTTCGGCGGCACTTCTGACCTTGAAGCCCTGGCAGGCCAAGGCGACGGCGGGCACGGGTGATTTTCAGGCCGATTTCGTCCGCACCGTTAGCGATCTCGATGCGGGTCACCAGCAGCTTGGCATCCGGCGAGATTGCGCCAGCCAAGGTCGCGTTGAAAATAGCCCCCGCCGTCTGTGCACCGTTGACGATGGAGAGCTTCTTGAAGCCGAAAGTGCACCTTTCCGGGGCTCCTGCCGCCGGCGTGATGGTTTCGGCCACGGCCGTGATGCCGTTGTTGAGATAGAAGAAGTCGCCGGGGCGCCTGCGTACTGTCTAGCACCCAGCACCTCGTCGCTGGCGCCGAAAACGCCTTCGAAGAGCTGGAACTTTTCTGATAGCAAGTCGAAGACGCGTTGGTCGGCGAGCAGGGCGCCCTTCGATAACGGCGAATTGAATGTGAACAGAGCGCCATCCACCTGGTGCGGCTTGAGATCGACTTGAGCATCGACCAACACTCCGGCCAGCTTTTCGCCGCTGTCCGGCGGGCAGCGGCGCGTCAGCTCGCAGGCAAGATATTGGGGGTGGTAGGCGGAAATCACTAGCCGGGTTCTATGGGTATTTTGGGGATTGTCCTGCAACGCAGAGGAAAATCCAAAATAATCTCGAAGGGAAGTGTAGCGCTGCTTTCCTGAAGATGGAGACGCTTTCGGCAGACGTGGAATCGGCGCTGAATCCTGGCGCTGCTGCAATTCATAGTTGCCGGTGGGGCAGGTTTCAGAATTCAGCCGACGCTCAAGGCGCATACCCCCAATGACCGCAGTGGCCGACCAGTGGTCGTTGGAAGCGAGCTTGACCGTCCACAGCGTCCAAGCTCGCCCTTGTGCGCGCATCGATCCGCCCGGCAACGATGCAAAGCGATTGACCTCTAGCGAAGCGGCCTTAAAATCCGAATGACGACCGCCATCCTGGCGATTCAATCTGTCCACCAGGAGTCATTTGCCACCAGCCGCCGGCGGTCAGGCTGAGCGCTTTTGGCGCGACAGATCAACACTATCAGGCCGCAGATCGCAGAGGCACCGATGATGCTCCGCTCCGTCTTCGTTACGGGTGCTACCGGGTATATGGGGAGCGCTCTCGTTGCGGCCCTGTTGGCGCGTGGTCATCGGGTTCAGGCGCTCGCCCGAAAGGAAAGCGCACACCGCATCCCGCCTGGCGCGGAGACGGTATTGGGAGACGCCCTGGATTCGGCGTCCTTCGCAAGTGCCATCGCGGCCGACACCCTGGTGCACTTGATCGGTACACGCCACCCCAGTCCGGCGAAAGCCGCCAGTTTCCAGGCCGTGGATCTGGCCTCGGTCGACGCCGCACTGGATGCTGCTCGTGACGCAGGCATTCGGCACCTGGTCTATGTCAGCGTGGCCCATCCCGCGCCGCTGATGCAGGCCTACATCGCCGCGCGGCAAGCTGCCGAAGACCGTATTCGCTCGAACGGAATCAGTGCCTCCATCCTCCGTCCGTGGTACGTGCTGGGTCCCGGCCACCGCTGGCCGGTTCTTCTTGTTCCCTGCTACGCAATCCTGGAACGACTGCCGGCGACCCGAGAAGCGGCTCTGCGCCTCGGCCTGGTCACGCGCGAGCAGATGCTGCGCGCGTTGGTCGCCTGCGTCGAGCAGGGGCCGTCCGGGATACGCGTGCTCGACGTTGCGGCAATCCGGAGCGCGCGTGAAACCGCCTGAGCTATTGCTGCCGTTCGCTTTACTGCCTTGCGCCGGCTGTGCCACCGGGCACCCCGTTAACACCGTCCTCCGTCTTGACCGAGGAAGCGTTGCGCTGCGGCCATGAGCCTGCGAAAACTTGGCCTCATTTGCGGCATCCTGAGCCCGCTCCTTTGGCTGACACTGATCGGGGTGGCAGGAGCGATGCGCCCGGAGTTCAGTCACCGCACGCACTACATCAGCGAACTCGCGGAACATGGCAGCTCCACGGAATTCATGATGCGTATCGCGGCCTTCGGATTCACCGGCTTTCTCTACGTCTGTTTCGCCCTGGCTTTACTGGCGACCTTTCGGGACGGGGAGTGGGGATGGCGCACACTGACGGCCGTGCTCATCGCGCTGGATGGCGTCGGGCGGATAGGGGCCGGCGTGTTCGCCTGCGACCCGGGCTGTGGGGGTTCTCGATGAGCCAGGAACTACACCGGCTGTTCGCCACGCTGGGCTTCCTCGCGGGCATCCTGGCTACCCTCGCCTGGGGCATCGCTTGCCGACGCCACGCCTGGTCGCCGGCCCTGAGCGGGTACTCTGTCGGCAGCGGAGCCCTGGCGCTGACTTGCCTCCTGCTCATGTCGTGGGCGCGAAATCCGGTGCCTGCTCCCGGCCTGTTTGAGCACCTCGCCACCTTGATTCTTTCCTTGTGGGTCCTGGTTCTCGCCGTGCGCTTGCTGCGCTCCCCGGAGCGGTCCTGCCAGGGCAGCTCCCGCAGCCGCGGGGCTGACTGATCGGCTCACCGGCGGTCTCTCTCCGGCAGCCCCAACGCCACAGCGAGTGCCCGCCTGAGCCTGAGGTGGCGCCGAATCTGCGCGACGAGGCGATCAGCAGCTCTTGTAGGGCAGGAACTTGCCCTACATGACGATTCTGACGCGGTCACTCGCTGGTGAAATAGGGGCGGCGGCCGATCGAATACGCATCCGCCGGGCGTAGAATGGCCGGCGTAAGCCGCTCTCCATCGCGGCCCGGCTCGAGGGCGCCTCACTTCATCAATGCGCACCGCGAGTTCCCTCGCCGACACCAAGCCCACTTGCCGCGACGGGCGAACCTCCTTCCTCACGCTTGCAGACCCCACCGTTCATGAACATCACCCCCTTCCAGGCGCTGGCCTGCCCGCTCGACGGCGTACCGCTGCAGCGGTGCGGCTCGACCTGGCGTTGCCAGGCCGGGCACAGCTTCGACATCGCCAGCCAGGGCTATGCCCACTTGCTGCCGGTGCAGCACAAGCGCTCGCGCGACCCGGGCGACAGCAAGGAGATGGTCGCCGCGCGCCGCCGTTTTCTGACTGCTGGCTACTACCAGCCGATTGCAGCCGCAGTCAGCGAGGCCGCATTGGCGGATCTGCCCCCTATGGCAAGGGCTAGTTGCCTCGATGCCGGCTGTGGGGAAGGCTACTACCTGCGCCAGTTGGCGGCGGCGACCGGGAAGGGACAAACGCTGGCCCTGCTCGGGCTGGACATTTCCAAGTGGGCGGTCCTGGCGGCAGCGAAACAGGAGCCGCGGCCGAACTGGGTCGTCGGCAGCAACGCCCGCTTGCCCGTGCAGACGGGCAGCATCGACCGCCTGCTGTGCCTGTTCGGCTTTCCCGCCCATGCCGAATTCGCCCGCGTCCTCAAGCCGAACGGCCAGTTGCTGCAGGTGGATGCCGGCCCGGATCACCTGCGCCAACTGCGCGAAATCATCTACCCAAGGCTGAAACCGGAAGCGACGGCCAAGGTGCAGCCACCGCCCGGCTTTGCCAGCCTGGCGAGCGAAAACCTACGCTACGCGCTGCACCTCGCTGGCCAGGAGACGATTGCCGATCTGCTGGCGATGACCCCGCACCTCTACCGGGCCAGTACCGAGCGCCGTGCGCTGGCGGCAGAACTGACGACGCTGTCACTCACCGTGGATGTGCGCCTGACGCGCTTTGTCGTAACGTAGAGGTCGCGCACACGACACAGCAGGGGCAAGGAAGGACGACGACGCTTGCCGCTGCGTCACAAAACCTCCCTATCCTCCCTATCCCCGGCGCTGGTGATCAGCGGCTTTTCAGATACTTGAGCATGGTGTCGGCATCGGACACTTCGAAGGGGTCGGTCGAGCAGTTGTCGGCGAAGCCTTCTTCGGCAAGCAGGCGCTTGATTTCACCGTCTTCGACATACATCGAGTAGCGCCAGCTACGCTGGCCAAAGCCCAGATTGTGCTTGTCGACCAGCATCCCCATCTTGCGGGTGAACTCGCCATTGCCATCCGGCAGCAGGAAGACATGCTCCGCATTCTGGCTCTTGCCCCACTGGTACATGACGAAGGCGTCGTTCACCGATATGCAGACGATGGCATCGACACCCTGCGCCTTGAACTCGTCATAGAGTGCCTCATAGCGCGGCAGATGCGAGGTCGAGCAGGTCGGCGTGAATGCGCCGGGCAGTGAAAAGACGACGACGTTCTTGCCCTTGAAGATCTCGTCGCTGGTCAGATCCTTCCATTCGAACGGGTTCGGCCCACCCAGGGCATCATTGCGTACGCGAGTCTTGAAAATAACGCTAGGGACAGCATGCGACATCTTGTTTCTCCTTCGTTGAGTTTGAAAATCAGCAGTTTTTGCGGGTCGGACGAAAATTATTGTATGCCATATTCGGCTTCGACCAAGGGTCGGCAAGGCATTAAACAGCCACCATCAGTCTTCCCGCCAGGCTTCACGCATGGTGACGAACTCCTCGGCCGCGGTCGGATGGATGCCGATCGTGGTATCGAAAACGGCTTTCGTGGCCCCGGCGCGCATGGCGATGGCGATTCCCTGCATGATCTCGCCGGCGTCCGGACCCATCATGTGCGCACCGACGACCCGGTCGCTGGCCTTATCGACAATCAGCTTCATGAACGTCTTCTCTTCCCGCCCACTGATGGTGTGCTTCATGGGCTTGAAGGTGGACTTGAACAAGCGAATATGGCCGAACCTGGCGTGCGCTTCCTCTTCGGTAAAGCCGACCGTGCCGATATTCGGCTGGCAGAACACGGCCGTCGGGATGAAGTCATAGTCGACCGTGTTTTCCAGCCCGCCAAACTGGCGCCTGGCGAAAGCCATGCCTTCGGCCAGAGCCACCGGCGTCAGCTCGATGCCGCCGGTAACGTCGCCAAGAGCGAAAATGCTCGGCTCGGAAGTGCGGAAATCCTCGTCGACCTTGATCGTGCCATCATCGTTGAGGGCCACGTTCACGCTTTCCAGACCCAGGTCTTGCAGATTCGCTTTGCGCCCGGTCGCGTAGAGCACGGCATCGACTTCGATGACCGTATCGTCGCTCAGACTGAGCTGCAGGCCACCGGGTCCCGGGGTGATGGACTCGACATTGACTTCGAAACGCAGGTCTACGCCGGTCCTGGCGATCTCCTGCGCAGCATGCGCACGGATATCGGCATCGAAGCCGCGCAGGAACAGGGGGCCGCGGTACAACTGCGTGACGCGCGCCCCCAGGCTGTTGAAAATGCCGGCGAATTCCACCGCGATGTAGCCGCCGCCGACGATGGCCAGGCGCTCGGGAAAAGTCTCCAGGTCAAAAACCTCGTTGGAGCTGATGGCGTGCTCGCTGCCCGGGAAGTCCGGGATATGCGGCCAGCCGCCAGTGGCAATCAGGATCTTGCCTGCCGTGTAGCGCCGCTCGCCGACGGCCACGCCATGCGCGTCGACGATGCGCGCACGGCCGTTGATTACCTCGGCCTGTACCCCGGACAACAATTTGTCATAGATCCCGTTGAGGCGCGAGATTTCTGCTTTCTTGTTGTCGCGCAGGGTTGCCCAGTCAAAAGCGGGGGTTTCACTGGCCCAGCCGAAATTGCGCGCGTCCTTGAAGGACTTGCCGAATTCGGCCGCGTAAACGTAGAGTTTCTTGGGCACGCAACCGACATTGACGCAGGTGCCTCCCAGGTAGCGATCTTCGGCGACCGCCACCCTGGCGCCAAAACCGGCCGCCATGCGCGCAGATCTTACCCCGCCCGAGCCGGCGCCGATCACGAATAGATCATAGTCATAGTTCTGCACAGGTATTTCCTCCTGATTTGTGCACTCCAGCCTGCTGGTTCCGGCGACCTCGCCAGGCACCCGACAAGGCGTTTAAATCCAGGGCAGCGCAAGCACTCAATCGGCCCGCACACCCTTGATCGCAAAGTCTACCCTGAACGATTTTCCCGCCAGGCACGACACCCTCTCGTTGCTGTCCTCGTAGAGCCAATTTGGCCCCAGAGGCCCGACGCGAAACTCCTGATTCCCGGGCACATTCGGAAAACTGTAGCTTCCTTGCGCATCGACTCGCGTGCTGAGTGCCGGTTGCCGCTCGCCGGGAACGAAGACCCCTACGTGCGTCAGCTTGAAGGTTTCCAGGGGCCCCGCGGGAGAGAGGCGAATGCGCACCGGCGTTCCGCTCACTTTCCCGAAGATCCGGCAGCTGACTGACTGCCCATTGAGCAGCCGAACCGTCGTCGTCGCCGCCACCCGCCGCCCCTGACGATCCACCGCCAGCAGCCTGAAGGTCGTTGCCTTGTCGATCGACAGGGACTCTGAACCCGAGATCGACAGCGGCCGGCCGCGCGGACCGCCAGGAACCAGGTTCCTGGTCTCGACCTCGCCGGAATCGTCGAACAGGCGAACGCCGTCCGCGTCCTGCACTTCCCAGGATAGGGTTACCGAGCCGCCGCGCTGGACACGATCAGGGGTCACTTTGAACGACAGGATCTGCGGTGGTCCCGCTTTTTTTTCCGGCTCGTTCGCAGCCTCTTTCGCTGGCTCTTTCGCTGGATTTCTCGCTGCTTCTTTCGCTGCTTGTTTCGCTGCATCGCTGTCGCAGGTGCTGATCTTTTCCAGGCGGATCCCGGCCGGAAACGGCAAAGCCTTGCGGTAGGCAACAGTCGTCTGCGAGCCCAGATCTTTCACTTCCACAGAAAGCATTCCGAGACGCTGCGACGGCTGCCCGGGAGCCTTCTGATCGAAGCGCGTGAATAGGCCGAAGTCGAGAAAGACGCAGGAGAAGTCGTGCCTGGCCGCCTTGCCCACCTTGCTGACCTCACCGACGACAATACCGGCGCCTTTCTCGCTACCTTCAGTCGAGAAGCTCACGTGCACGTCGCGCTGCGGCTCAAGCTCGGCCGCCAGCGCCTGAGCGACAGGCAGGACGCAGACCGAAACCAGTAGAAGTGCGCGACTGACAAGCTTGGCTGATCCGGGCATGACTGTTGACCTCCACAAAGAGTGAGCGGTGACGGCTTGCCGCGCCGCACCTCTGCTGCACGCTGCACGCTGCACTCCGACCAGATAGCGGGCGAAATCGGGCCTACCTTGCCGGTGGCACACCCATCGCCTCGCGCGCCCGTTGTTTGGCAGCGATATAGTCGCCGTGACCGACGTAAAGCAGGTTGGCAATCTTGCGCATCAGGTGCGCTTCGTGGGCGTCCAGGTGGCCGTCGGCCAGCGCGACCTGCCACATATTTTCGATGATGCGGATCTTCTGTTCCGCACCGCAACTGGCATTGATCAGCGACGTGAACTGATAGTAGCCGCTGGCCCCACGGGCTTCCTGATCGGCAAGGGCCATCAAGGTCTCGAGCTCTGCGGCATCAAGCTTGAACTGCACATGCAAGGCGCTGGCGATGGCCGCCTGTTCTTCATCGGTGATGCGATCGTTCATGCGCATCATTTCCAGGAGCAAGGCGGCCGTGGCCACCTGCAGGCCATGTGCGGCGCCCGCCGCGCCCTGCCGCGTGCCGGGTTCGATGAACTGGTTGAAGAATTCCTTGATGGTGGCGATCATGTCTGTTTTGTCGCGTGGCTGGCAAGCGGCGTATTCTAGCAGCCTGCTCGCTTGCGCGTTTTTTCGGGTCGGCTGCCGGACAGTGAACCACTGCTTGACCCATCGACTGGAGAAAGACAATGACTGACGGAACCCCGCCTGGAAGCGCGCCTTTTTCCGACCAACTGGCGAAGACGCTCGGCGCAGCGATTGCCCAGCGCGGCCCGGACTATGTGCCACGCACGCATCACCTCGACGACGCAGGCCGGCCCCGCTTCAGCAACCGCCTGGCACTGGAGAGCAGCCCCTACCTGTTGCAGCACGCGCACAACCCGGTCAACTGGTTTCCCTGGGGAGACGAGGCCTTTGCTGAAGCGCGGCGACTCGGCCGACCGGTATTCCTGTCGATTGGCTATTCGACCTGCCACTGGTGCCATGTGATGGAAGCCGAGTCCTTCGAAGACGAGGAGATCGCCCGCTTCCTCAACCAGCATTACGTAGCCGTCAAGGTCGATCGCGAGGAGCGTCCCGACATCGACGCGGTGTACATGAGCGCTGTGCAGCAACTGACCGGGTCCGGCGGCTGGCCGATGAGCGTCTGGCTGACCGCCGCGCGCGAACCGTTTTTTGCCGGCACCTATTTCCCGCCGCGTGACGGCGTCCGCGGTGGCTCGCGCGGCTTCCTGTCGCTGCTCGGCGCCTTGTCCGAGACTTTTCATCGCGATCCCGAGCGCGTCGGCAAAGCGTCGGCGGCACTGGTCGACGCAGTGCGCCAGGACATGCAGGGCACGGCCGCGGTGAACGGAGAGAACACAGGGAACGCCGCGAAAGACATGGCCGAGCTGCCCGCCCGTCAGCTGATAGCCGCCACCGTCGCGCATTACAAGGCCTCCTTCGACAGCGCGCACGGCGGCCTGCAGCGGGCGCCGAAATTTCCTTCACACGTTCCGCTACGCCTTCTCCTGCGGCACGTTCAGCGCACGGGCGACAGCGACGCGCTGCACATGGCGACCCTGACGCTCGAGAAAATGGCTGCCGGCGGGCTCTATGATCAGCTCGGCGGCGGCTTTCATCGCTACTCGACCGACACGCAATGGCTGCTGCCGCACTTCGAAAAAATGCTCTACGACAACGCCTTGCTGGTCGTCGCCTACGCCGAGGCCTTCCAGGTCAGCGGCCGCGCCGACTTTGCCCGCGTCGCGCGTGAGACCTGCGACTACGTCCTGCGCGAAATGACCGACGGCGGCGGCGCTTTCTATTCCGCCACCGACGCCGACTCGGAAGGTGACGAAGGACGCTTCTTCGTGTGGACCGAGGACGAGATACGCCGCGAACTGGCCCCGCTTGGCAGCGAGACGACGCGGCTGTTTCTCGCCCACTATGACGTACGAACCGGCGGCAACTGGGAGGGGCGCAGCATCCTCAACGTCCCTAGCCCCGATGAAAGCCGCTGGGCAGCGCTGGCCAAGGCGCGTGCCATCCTCTACGAGGCGCGGGCGCGGCGCCTTCCGCCCTTGCGTGACGACAAAATCCTGGCCGCCTGGAACGGCCTGATGATCTCGGCACTGGCGGTCGCCGGACGGATTCTCGACGAACCCCGCTACATCGCCGCGGCGGCACGCGCGGCCGATTTCGTGCTCGCCCATTTGCGCAGCAGCGACGGCGAACTGCAGCGCAGCTTCAAGGACGGGCAGGCGCGGCACCCCGCTTTCCTCGACGACCACGCGTTTCTGGCCGCCGGCCTGATCGACCTCTACGAGGCGAGCTTCGACGCGCGCTGGCTGGCAGAAGCGCTGACTCTCGCGCAAGCCACCGAGCGCCTGTTCGCGGACCCGACGGGCGGCTGGTTCATGAGCAGTCCCCGGCACGAAACGCTGATTGCGCGCGAAAAACCGGCCTACGACGGCGCCGAGCCGTCGGGAACCTCGGTAGCGCTGATGAACGCCCTGCGCCTGGGCGTGTTCACCGGCGACGACCACTGGCGACAAATCGCCGAACGCGGCCTGCGAGCGCACGCCCAGGTCCTCCGCGAAAGGCCGATCGCCATGACCGAAGCACTGCTGGCGCTCGATTTCCTGACCGACACGCCGCTCGAAATTGCCATCGTCTGGCCCGAGAGGGTGGCTGACACGGCCACTGCGGCCGACGCGGCGGCGCCGCTACTGTCGGTCCTGCGTCAAACCTACCTGCCGTCACGCGCCATCGCCGGCGGCCCGGAATCGGCGATCGCAGCGCTGGCCGAGACCGTCACCTTCGTGCGCGGAAAAGTGGCGCAAGGCGGTCTCCCGACGGCCTACGTCTGTCGTCAGGGTCGTTGCGAGCTGCCGGTCACCGATGCCGCAGGGCTCGCGGCGCAACTCGGGCGAGCGGCGCTCTGAACAAGCCCCGCTGCCGGCCCCCTTGCCGTTTTCCTCCTGGAATATCAAATCGGGTGATCACACTCACGCGCTGCTGATCTCGGGGATCTGCGGCCTTTCCGCTCCTCTGCGTAGGCTGTCCTAGGGAGATACGAACCATCGCGTTCATCACTGACGCCGGGTACGCAGAGGGTTGCTTCGCCGCTTGGTGAACGACCGGGCAACGTGCTGCGGGCTGCGCTGCCCGCCTCTTGTCCCAAGCAATAGAGGCCGCGGGAGAGCGAACGGGAATGTTGGGTGAAGCCAGCGCGTACCGGTTCGAGAGGTTTGCGAGGGAAGCCACGCACTCACCCCCCTCTCAGTTTTGCTTCAATCCCGAAAGAATCTGTTCCACGTTGTAGTGCATCATTTTCAGATAGGTTGGCGCAGGTCCGTCGGCCGTCGACAACGCATCGGAGTAAAGTTTGCCACTGGGAATGACGTCGGCGCCCTTGGCAAGTTGTTCGAGCAGTCTCGGATTACTCATGTTTTCCATGAATACCGCCTTGATTTTCTCATGCTTGATTTGGCGGATGAACTTGGCCATTTCCTTGGCGCTGGGCTCGCTCTCTGTGGAGACGCCCTGCGGCGCGAGAAACGCAATGTCGTAACGGGCAGCGTGATAGGCGAAAGCGTCGTGTGAGGTGATGAGCTTGCGCTTGGCGACAGGAATCGTCGCATATTGCCCGGCCGCCCAGGCATCGAGCAGCTTGAGCGCCTCGACGTAATGCTGGCTGTTTTCCTGGTAATAGGCCGCGCCGGCGGGGTCAATCTCGCCCAGGGCGCTGGCGATATTGCGCACGTAGTCGATCACATTGCGCGGATCCTGCCAGGCATGCGGATCGCTGCTGAGTTTGCTGGGGTGGTCTTCGTCCGCCATCTGCCGAGACTGGATTCCACGCGAAGCGACCACCGTGACCCCCTTGAAGTCTGCCGACCGCGTCAGGCGATCCAGCCAGCCTTCGAAACCGAGGCCGTTGACCACGAAGAGCTTTGCTTGTGCGACGAGCTTGACACCGGCAGGCCGGGGTTCGAAGACGTGGGCGTCCTGATCGGGACCGACCAGCGTGCTGACTGCCACCCGATCGCCGCCGACTACGGAAACCAAGTCACCGAGAATACTGAAGCTGGCGATGACCGGAATTCTGTCCGCAGCTAGTCCTGCGGTGGAGAGCAGCAAGGCAGCGATACCGAGCACAAAGTTGTTCACGATCATCATGGTCAAATGTTCCCTCTTGAAATATTACTTGTTGCCTGGTAACGAATACGGAGCAGTCGCTTGGGCTTGCATGCGGTAGGCTGAGCGCCCCCACGAACTGTCGCCGGCGGAGACTTCCAGGATACCGCTGACCCACATCGCATCCATGGTTTGTACGTTCTTGAGCGGCTTGTCGGAGATCACGTAGATGATCTGGTTGGCAGGAGGAGGCGGAACGTGAATGCAGGCGCCGAAGTAGGGCACGAGCAGAAACTCACGCACTTCGTCCTTGACGCGTTCGAGGGGAATGACAAAACCGGCGATGCGAACGGCTGCACCGTTAAGCGACGGCTCGACCGGTGCGTTGGCCCAGACTTCGCCCATGCGGGCGAGCGCGTCCATCGCACGCGGGTCACCATCCTGCAGGTTCGCAAGGTCGAAATCCTTGAATGCGTCCGCGGGGTTCCAGTTCGACGGAATGAGGTCGTCCCATTTGATTTCACGGAACTCCGTGGCAGGCTTGGTGGGTACGTTGGCAAGACGTTCACCCACCTTGTAAGGCACGCGTGTAAGGTCGACAGCCAACGCTGCGGAGCCGGCAACGAGTAGCAAGAGAGCAAAAAGACGAAAAGTGTGCATGGTTCAGGTCCGTGGGGAAAGGCCATCAATTAGCGAAAGACGATAGGCGCGCAAACCCGGCAACAGGCTCGCCACACTGCCGGCGAGCAGTATCCAGCCAAGCAGCGTTGCGAGAGAAACAAGATCGTCGCCAGAGAAGCACAGGCCATTCAGCGAGATTCCATAGCGGGCTTCGATCCACGGCGTGCCAAAGAACAGGAGCGCGGCCAGCAGGGCGAGGCCCGCCACCATTCCCCCGACAGTCACCGAAACGCCTTCGAGGGCCAGCAAGAGCAGCAGTTCTCGCGGACGTGCGCCCACCGAACGCAGGATCGCCAGTTCACGCCGGCGAGCGTCCAGACTGGCGAGAATGACAGCGACCAAACCGCCCAGCCCGACGAGGGCAACCATCCACGAAACCAGGAGCAGCGCCTTTTCGCCTTGCCCAACGACTTCCCAGAGCTGATCCAGCGCCACGCCCGGCATCACTCCCATCAGGGGTTCATCGACATCATTCGCCATCGCACGCTGCATGGCGAAGACATCACCACGCTGTTTCAGGCCGATGAGTTGAGCGGTAATGGTCTTGGGCGTGAGATCAAACTTCTTGACCAGCTCCGGCGGGATCGAGAAGCCCGGCACCGGGGCGCCACCCTGCCAATCGAGATGAATGGCCTCCATGCCGGTCAGGCTGATGTGTACGGTGCGATCCACCGGCGTGCCGGTGGGTGCCAGTATGCCGACGACAAAGAAAGGCTTGTCGGAATGGGCAGCGCCTTCGAGCGCAACGCTGCCATGGGCCAACACGATCTTCTGGCCAAGCTGATAAGCCAGTTTCCGGGCAACTTCTGCGCCCAGCACAGCGTCGAAGACGCCAGCAAACGGCTTGCCGGCCTGCATCCGCAGTGGCTGGCGATCGCCAAAGCGAAAATACGTGAAGTAGTCAAGGGAGGTGCCGAGCACCGGAAAGCCGTGATGCGAATCGCCCAGCGAAAGGGGGATGTTCCAGGCCACGGCCGGATGATGGGCCAGCTTTTGCGCCGAGGTCCAGCGCATGTTCTGAGTCGCTTCACCGATCCGGAAAACCGCGTACAGCATCAACTGGACAGGACTGGCGCGGGCGCCAACGACCAGATCGGTACCCGAGACGGATTGCGAGAAGCTCTCGCGCACATCGTGACGCAGGCGTTCGACGCCAACCAGCAAGCTGGTCGCAAGGGCAATCGAGAGCAGGGTAAAACTCAAGGTATAACGCCGGTTCCAGGCGCTTCGCACCGCCAGTGCAATTAGATAGTTCACGCTGTCTCTCCACTTGCTGCCCGGTTGAGCGCCGGCAATGCCAGATCGCGTAGAAAATGCGGCGCGAGGCGGCGGTCGTGGCTGACGAATAGCACTGTCGAACCGGCAGCGTTTGCCTCACGCAAGAGCAGATCAAGAAATGCTTCCTGTCGCTCGGCATCGAGCGCGGAAGTGGGTTCGTCTGCAATCAGCAGTTCGGGATGCCCGATCAGGGCGCGTGCTGCCGCCACGCGCTGTTGCTGTCCCACCGAAAGATCAGTGGCCGGACGTCGCCACAAGTCACGGGCCAGATCGAGATGGCCCAGCAAACGTTCCGCTTCGCCGCGTAGCGAGGAGCCGCTCGTCTGCGCCCGCTCACGTCGCCGCACAGAGAAACGGCAAGGCAGCAGAACGTTGTCGATCACCGGCAGGTACGGCACGAGATTGAACTGCTGAAAGACAAAACCGATGTGGTCGGCCCGCAGCCGATCGCGCTGCGTCGACCGCAGGCGCCCCAGATCCTGGCCCAGGAGATCGATGCGTCCGTTGCCGGGCGCCAGCACGCCACCGATCAGGCTAAGCAAGGTGCTCTTGCCACAGCCGCTGGGTCCGTGGAGGAAGGCGTGCTCGCCGCGCTGCAGACGTAACTCCGGCAGATCGAGGCAGGCTGTGCTCTGGCGAGGCCAGCGGAAGACCAGATCCTTGATATCGACGACCGTTTCGCTTTTCACAGCTACCAGCTCAATGTGCTGGCCGTGGGCGAAAGCTTGGCCGCCGATTGTCGTTTAGCCGTCACCACTTGCGAACGGATTTGCCGGTAGCCGGGGAAGGCGTCGAAGAGCTTTACCTCCAGACCCTGCAGTGCAGCAGGCTGGGCGCAACGGAAGATGAATTCGGCATCCAGGTCGGCGTGCTCAGGGCCAGTTCCGGGTTGATCGCCGCCCGGCGCGACTTTCGCTGCGGTCCCGGCGGCGACAGGGGCTTCGCCGAGGAGCGTGGGGTTAATGACCGCGGATTCCAGTTTCACGCTTGCGAGCTTACAGCCAGCGCCGGGAGTAGGTACAAACAGCCTCTCGGCCTGACGCAACTGGCTTGCCATGCGGCGTACCTTGTCCAGTTCCTTGTGGCCCTTCGGCGCGCGCTCGAAACCCAGCAAGCTGTCGAGCGGCGATTCGAGCGCAATGCGTAGCGTATCTCCTTCGACGCCGATGTTGAGTTCGGCAAGCCCGTGAGCATGGGCTTTTTCAGCGTGTGCGAAAGGACTGGCGATGGCCAAGGAAGCCGTAACTGCCAACAGGGAGCGAGAAAGCATGGGAGATCCTTGTGATGATGTTGATCGCAACAATGGAAGAAAAAAAGGAAGTGGGAACTTGACCAATATAAAAATGCAACACTGCTGCAGAAGCAGCAAGGCATTCCTGTTGCGGAGACAGGCAGCAGGGCCCCCGGCAGGGAGTTGCCTCAGCGTCAACCCGGCGCATTGACCGACGCGCCCTTGCTGGCAGTAGTCGCCTGCCACAGCAAGGCGAGCGCGACCAGGACCCAAACGATGACCGGCCCGGCGGGCAGGTCGAGCGCCGTCGACAGCAGTAGGCCAAAGGCATAGCCGGAGACGCCGAGCGCCCACGCGGTCGGCAAACGCTTGCGCGTCATCCGCCTCGTTGCCAGCGGCGGTACGATCAAGGTCGCGAACACTAGGTAGAGGCCAACGAGTTGCACCGACACAGTCACGGCGACAGCGAATAGCGCATAGAAGCCGATCTGCCCCAGGCGCTCGCGAACACCGAACCACAGTACCAGGATCAAGGCATAGACCGCCGCCGTCCAAAGCAGACGTGCCGGCGCCGCCCACAGGATCTGCCCGACGAGCAGGTCGCGCAGATGCTCGCTGCCATGCACGTTGCTGGCCAGCAGCAGCACGCTGCCAGTGGCGCCGAGCACGAACGTCACGCCGATCACCGCTTCCTGCACGTCAGGCCAGAGGCGTTCGGTCCATGTCAGCAGCAAGGCGCCGGCCAGCGCCGCCGACAAAGCACCGATCTGTACCGCAGCACCTTCCGGTTCGAAGCCGAGTTGATCGGCGAGGAGCACTCCGCAACCCGCGATCTGTGCGATGGCCAGATCGATGAAAACAATGCCACGGGCGAGTACCTGCATACCAAGGGGAACGTGCGTCGCCGTGACCAACAAGCCCGCGGCGAAGGCTGGCAACAGGATGGACAGTTCGGCCGCGCCGAGATTGAAAGTCATTGCGCCCCCCTCAGCAGGCGCTGGATCGTATCGTCGAACAGGCTGAACAGATCCTTCGCCGTGTCATCGCCGCCAACCGTGAACGGCAGAACGACCGCATTGATCCTGGCCCGCTCGGCGACCCACTGTGACGCACGGTCGCTCTGATAGGCGGCACGAAGCACCATCTTCACAGGCTGCTGCTGCAGCTTGGCGAGCACCTCCGACAGGTGCGCGGTGGTCGGTTCGACGCCAGGCTTCGGTTCAAGGGCGGCGACTTGTTGCAGCCCTAGCCAGTCCTCGAGGTAGGCGAACGCCTTGTGTTGCACCAGGATCGGCACACCGCGCAGCGACGAGGCCTGCTTCTCCCAACTCACGATCGCCACGTTCCAGCGCGCGGCGAACGCCTTGTAGCGTGCCTGATAGTCGGCGGCATTGCCGGGGTCGAGTTCGGCAAGGCGTGCAGCCAGCGGCGCCGCCACCCGCGCGATGTTGCGGGGATCGGTCTGGATGTGCGGATTGCCACCCGGATGCACGTCGCCGTCGGCGCGGTTGAGGCGAGCCGGTTTCTCAAGCAAGGGCACGTAGTGTGACGCTTCGAAATACCCTGACTTGCCGGGCTGCAGGGCCGGATTCCCGGCCTGTAGCAGCACCAGCGGCAGCCAGCCAACCTCCAGTTCGGCGCCGGTCGCGACGACGAGGTCGGCACTGCGCGCACGCGCGATCAGGCTGGGCTTTGCTTCGACGTGATGCGGATCCTGCACGGCATTGGTCGCCGTGTAGACCTTAACCTTGTCGCCGCCGAGCGCCTCTACCAGCGCGCCCCATTCTGGCACGGTTGCGAAAACGTTGAGCACGGCCAGCGCCGGTGCCGCGCAGACGGCAAGGGTGAACGCCGCCAGGATTTGTAGTAGACAATTCATGTCGGATCTCTCACTTCCTCAGTCTCAGTATTTGTGCCCGCCGTGCGCGCCCAGGGTCAGGATGTACTGCAGAAATACCTGATTGTCGGTCACGTCTGGTAAGAGCTTGCTCTGCTGCACCTGCATGCGAAAGCGGCTGAACTCGGACGGCGTGTAGTCGAACATCAGCGCGTAACGCTGCGGATTGAACCCTGACAAGGAGTCGAGGTAAGCGAAATTGGCGCCGTAGCTTAAGTTACCGGGGTCGAGCCGGTCATAGCGAGCGCCGGCTCGCCACGCCGGCATGAACTGGTAGACGCCGTCGAGATACCAGCCGCTCTGACGCGAAGCGTAGTTCGAGGTGTTGGTGAGGCCGAGCGTGCCGTCGCGATCGTAGGTCAGGTCGCCGCTCTCCTTGCGCCAGAAGTACTCCCCCTGCAGCTTGAAGTTCGTCTCTTGAGCATTGCCGTTGGGCGCGTATTTCCAGACGAAGTCGGCGATGCCCAAATAGCTCGTGCCACTGAATCCCAGTTGCGCATCGTTGCCGTTGCTATCGGTTTGCACATACTCGCGATCCTTTGGTCGCAGGCCGAGATACGATAGCCCCGCACGCCAACTGTGGCTCCTGCCGATGTCGCCGCCGGTGTGCACGTAGGCCGCGACATCGCCGATGCCGTTGCGGTTACGCTCACCGCCGGGGAAATTCGCTCCATCGCCGACCTCTGCGCCCACTTCGATGAAGGTGTCGGTCGGTGCAATCCATTTCAGTTGCACACCGTCGCTCTTGAACTGGCCACCGAGAAACGCCTGGTACGGCAGGGGCGCATCGTAGAAATCCCAGACATGCTGATGTTGGTCGTTGAGGTAACCGATGCTTGACAGGAAGCGTCCGAACTTCGGCGTCAGCCCGCCTGGAATGGCGGTCAACACCCCATACGCTTCCTCGACTTCGACGCTGTTGTCGGGGGCGAGCGAGAAAATCAGGTTGCCGTAGACCTTGTCGTCGACGCTGGCGCTGAAGCCCAGCTCGGATTCGACGATACTGAATCCGCGTTTGGCGGGTGCGATGTCGCCGCTCGGAACGAAGCCGTAAATTGCGTATTTGTCGGGATCCTGCGACAGGTCAGCGTAAACGCCCTGCAGCACGGCTGAGATGGCCGGATTGAAAGCGCTCGCCGAAGCGGGTGCCGCGGCCGCGGCAGTCTGTAGCGAACCGGCCTCGACCTTGGCAACGCTCTTCTCGGCCTGGATAGCGGTCTTCTCGGCCACTGCAGCCGTCTTCTCGGCCGCGGCGAGGCGGCTTTCGAGCGCCGCTATGCGTTGCTCGTAAGTCTGTTTCATTTCTTTGAGTTGGGCGCGGATCTGGGCCAGATCGGCGTCGTTGGCGGCGAGCGCCGGCAGGGTGAAGCTCAGTGCCGCAGCCAGCGCGGCGGTAACGGGGGTACGCATGATGACTCCTCAAGACGGCAGAACGCCTCCCTGGGCAGGGATTGTTGGCGGATCGACGATTCTGGTGAAGAAATCAGGCGGTGGGAGGAGCGCGGGCACACGCAGGGTGGAGCCGCAGCGAGCAGGAGAACCAAGCTTCCTGCGCCAGCGGTGCGAAACTGAGCAAAGGTCCGGCCACGGCCTCGGCAAGCGCCGGCAGCGGGGAGTCGAGACCGTGTACGGCCAAGCAGAAAGAGCAGGCATGCTCGCCACCGGCGTCGGCATCGGGCTTGAGATGATCGACGAAATGGAGCAACGCTGCCGACTGGGCAAGCACCAGCAGCAACGCGAGGAAGGCGGAGCGCAGCAGCTTCATTCGCTGTCGATCACCGCAATCACACCGCAGAACATGGCGCAAGTTTTTTTGCCGATCTCGCGATCACCGATCGGCGCGACGGTGTTCATCGGCATGCCCCGGTACACTCGGCACAACGCCCACGCAGGTCGAGTTCGATGCGCGACAGCGAGAAACCCTCGGGCAGATTCGGTGCCGCCGGCGGCGCCGCATCGAGGCAGAAGACCCGCCCGCAATCCTCGCAACGAAAATGCGTATGTGCGGCATGTTCGCCTGCGGCGGCGGCCGAAAAACGAAACACCCCCTGTGCATCGGCACTCCGGTGGGCCAAGCCGCTTTCAACCAGCCACTCGAGTACGCGGTAGAGTGTGACGCGATCAAGCGCTTGATCAGCGAGTGCCTGCTCGATCTCGTGACGCGTCAGTGCCGCCGGCGCAACCCGAAGTAGTTGTAGGACGCGGACACGCGCCGGCGTAGCGCGAGAACCGGTCCGACGAATTAGCAGCACGACGCTTTCGGTTTCCGCAGGCGTTTCAACAGAGGGCGTAACAGCAGTCATCATGGTCGCCATTTTAAGCGCAAACCAGAGCCCAATGCAATATTGTTGCAAGTGCATCAGCGCATCATCTGCAACAGCGACAATTATACCGTTAGCATCACTCTCAAACTGCAGACTGTTGTGGTGGGCGTGCGTTCTGGCCCGCCAGGAACGTCGGGAGGGATTTTGGTTGCCAGAGAAGTTGCGTTGGTCGAACGGCTAACCTGATGGCATTATTTGTCTCATTGGGGGCAACCACCGCCCTGCGTCATCGGATGCGCAGCGGTCGGAGAGCAAGCACAGGCGGTGATTCTCGTAATCGCATCACCTAGTCAGCCATCGGCGCCAGAATACCGAACATCAAGCGTGCCATCACCTTGACGTCACCCTTGACGATGATGGTGTTGCCGCCGAATTTGTCCTTGCGTCCTTGAGCCGCGCATTGCAACAAATAGCCTCGGCCGGTGCGAATTCGATCTTCTCGCTTGCAAGTGGCTCAACAGCAAACGAGACCGACATCGCGCGCATTCAGATGAGCGAGTATCGTCAGCCGCAGCCACGACCATCGCCAGCCGGCAGCGGCACCATCACCGCCTGCCCCGGCTGCGTGCAGCCGCTATCGCAGCAGCGCCCCGGCTGCCGGTTGCGGGTGATCGGCCGCGCGGGGTCGTCGACCAGGCCGCGATCGAGCAGGCGTTCGACCAGCGCCACTTTGTCGCCGACCGGGTAGTTGCGCCAGATCTCCTGCTTCATGGCTGCCGGTGAGCCGCCGCCGTGCAGGCTGATCACCGAGTACCAGCCGGCCTGATATGAGGCCGTGAGGTCTTCCATGAAACGCGCCACTTCGATGCGTTTTTCATAGGGAACGTCGGGATTGGCGCGCAAGACTTCGGCCAGGCGGGCGGCAGTAGCCGGATTATGGTCTTCGTCCGGGCCCGGCAGGGCGACGATCAGGCCGCCGGAAACTTCGTGCGCCAGGCGGTGCATGTCGTAGATTTTGGTCGCCAGCAGCAGCTTGCCGATGTTGGCGAAGACCGGGTCGGGCATGAAGCTACCGCTGGCCTCGTCGGCCTGGCCATAGACACTGGCCGCGACGCCGCAGGCGAAGAAGCTCTCGGTGATGGTAATCAACTCGACCATTGCTTCGCGCAGATTCGACTGCGCACCGGGATCAGGGAAGCCGTTGGCCTCGCACATCAGGGCGCCGGCGCCGATCAGGAGATCGCCGAAACCGGCCCGTGCGGCGATGCAGCTATGGCGGTGGTGGGTGGCGTAGTTGTAGGTCAGCACTCCCGAGTGCTCCCAGTCGCCGGCGTAGAACACCCGCTCCCAGGGGACGAAGACGCGCTCGAAGAGGACTACTGCGGTGGCCTGGCCGTAGCGACGCGAAAACAACGGCTGGCCGTGTTCGGGCTTCTCACCCGGCCGGCCGGCCGGCCGCGAGACGATGGTGACACCCGCGGCGTCGACCGGTACGGCGCAGCACACGGCAAAATCGGCGTCTTCCGCTCCCATGTTGCGACAGGGCATGACCAGGAACTCGTGCATGTATGCGGCGCCGGTGACGATCGCCTTGGCGCCGGAGATGACAATTCCCTTGCCATTGCGTTCGACGATGTGCAGGTAGGAATCCGGATTGCTCTGTTGATGCGGGCGCTTGCTGCGATCCCCTTTGGCGTCGGTCATGGCGATACCGAGCGACAGATCCTGATCCTGCACCTGCGTCAGGTATTCGGCGAAGCGCGCGCGATGCTCGCTGCTGCCACGCGCATCATCGATGCGCGCGCTGACCTGATGGATGGCATTGAGCGCGTCGTGCGCGAGATAGCGCTGCGCGCAGCCGGTTTCCTGGCACAGCAGACGCACCGCTTCGAGCTTGTTGAGTAAATCGCCGGCCGATTCATTGATGTGCAGCATGCGGTTCACCGGGCTGGCGCGCTGCGCCTGGCGGGCGATCATCAAGGGCGCTTTGGCGGTGTCGAGTGCGAAATCGTAAGTCACTGCCAGCGCGTTGATCCCTGGCTGCAGTTCCGGCGCATCGGCGACCGATGCGATCTGATGGCCATCGACATAGACGAGTGGCCGATAGCGGCGCAGCGATTCACGGTAGTCGCTGCCACTCATCAGCAGCCCGGACGAAGCTTCCTGCGTTGCGCGGTTCATGGTCCTGGCTCCTTCCATCGAGGCCACCTTTGAAGAGAAATTGAACGGCGTTCAGTTTTTTAGCAAGCGTATAATGCGCTCATGCGAAAGTCAATGAAGAGCTCGGCGGACACCACCGCAACGGCGGCACCCGGCGCGCCCGAGGCACGCAGCGACGATGCGCGTCGCCTGCGTACGGACACCATGGCGCAGCGGCGCCGCGAACTGATTCTCGATGCGGCGCGCGCCGCTTTTTTCGAGTTGGGGCTGCAAGGTGCCAGCATGCGCGAGATCGCCAAGCGCGCCGGTTATACGCCGGGGGCCATCTACAGCTATTTTGCAAGTCGGGAGGAAATCTACGCGGCCCTGCTCGGCGAGTCGCTGCTGCGCCTCAACGCGCAGGTCGCCAGCGCGCCAGGTGACGGAAACGCGGCGGAGCGAGTGCGCAGCAAAGCCAGCGCCTTCTTCGATTTCTACCGCGACAACCCGCGCGATCTCGATCTTGGCTTCTATCTGTTCCAGGGCGTGCGCCCGAACGGCCTGACTCGCGAACTCGACGCGCAGCTCAACGAGCAGTTGCGCGCCGCGCTACAGCCGACCGCCGAGGCACTGCGCGACTTCGACCTCAATGCCAGCGCCTGCGAAACCGAGGTCACTGCGCTGTTCGTCCACATGGTCGGCTTGCTGGTGCTGATCCATACCGGGCGTATCCGCATATTTCGGCAACACGCGCCGCAACTTCTGGCGCAGTATCTCGACCAACTGACGGAAAGACTGCAGCGCGCCGGGCACTGACGATGAAAAGGCATTGTGTTATGGTGCTCCGTTGCTCCCGCTCCCCTCGCCGCCCCTCCCCACGCACGTCACTGATTGCCAGGCAACTCGACACCGATCCCCATGAATGTGACCATCGACATCGTTTCCGACCTCGTCTGCCCCTGGTGCTTCGTCGGCAAACGAAGGCTGGCGCAGGCGGTCGCACTGGTCCAGGCCAGCCATCCCGAGAGCCGTTTCCAGTTCAACTGGCTACCGTATTTTCTCAACCCGAACACAGCGCCCGAAGGCGAACCCTACCGCGCTTTTCTGGACGCCAAGTTCGGCAGCTCGGCCGCGGTAGACAAGATGCACAGCGATGTCGCTGCTGCCGGACATGAGGCGGGCGTCGACTTCGACTTTGCGCGCATCGTCACCCGCCCGAACACGCTGCGTGCGCACCGCCTGGTCTATCGCGCACAGTCCATCGGCCATCGACCGGCGACCATCGAAGCGCTGGTCGAGCGGCTATTCGTGGCGCATTTCCAGCGTGGCGAAGATATCGGCGACGTCACGACACTCGCCGACATCGCCGCTGCCTGCGGCGATATCAAGAAGGACGTTGCCGATTATCTGGCCAGCAGCGAAGGCGAACGGCCGGTGCGGTCACTGGCCGACAAGGTCACCGCGCTTGGCGTAAGTGGTGTGCCGTTCTTCATCATTCAGCGCCGCCTGAGCATCTCCGGCGCGCAAAGTGGCGAAGTGCTGGCGGCGGCAATCATCGAAGCAATGCAATAGAACCGCGGGAGGCGAGGCCAGCGATGCACGTCCATTACAACATCACCCATACCACCTGCTACCGTTACAGCTCGCTGGTGACTTTCGGCGAACACCGGGTGATGTTCCGCCCGCGCGACAGTCACGACCAGCGCGTGCTGGCCACCGACCTGCGGGTCAGCCCGGAAGCGGTGGTGCGCATGATCCAGGATCCGCACTCCAATTCGGTGGCGCTAGTGACACCGCTCGGTGCCGCCACGGAACTCAAAATCGTCTGTTCATTCACCATCGAGCACGCGCTGAACCCCTACCCGGAACTGCAGCTCTCGCCAAGCGCGCAGATCTTCCCGTTTGCCTATTCGGTCGAAGAGCGTTTCGACCTCGAACACTACATGCGCCCTCACCACGACGACCCCGAGGGCGTGTTGACCCACTGGGCTCGCCAGTTCATGCGCACCGATGGTCCGACCGGAACGCGTGAACTGTTGCTGAACATGAACCAGTTCATTCGCAATTATTTTGGCTACGCCCAACGCGAACAGGAAGGCACACAGACACCCTTGCGGACCCTCGAACTGGGGACCGGAACCTGCCGTGACTTCGCACTGCTGATGATGGAGGCGGTACGCCGCCTCGGTGTCGCTGCCCGCTTCGTATCCGGCTACCTTTACGATCAGGCGCTGGACAGTGGCAACGAAAGCGGCGAAGGCGGTGGCGATGCTAGCGAAAACACCATCGGCGCCGGCACCACCCATGCTTGGCTGCAAGTCTATCTGCCGGGCGCCGGCTGGGTGACTTTCGACCCGACCAACAACCTGCTTGGCAGCAACCAGCTGATCCGCGTCGGCGTCGCACGCGACCCTGGCCAGGCGTCACCAATCTCGGGAAACTGGTTCGGGGCGGCGAACGCCTACCTCGGAATGACGGCAACGGTGCAGGTGCGGCGGGTAACGCCCGGCGACTGAGCGCGCCAACGCACGCTGCGGCTCGTTCAGGATTTCTGGACTTGCGGAGTTCAAAAGCTCAGGACGGCACTGCCGGGTCGATGCCTACGACCTTGCTGCCGTGAGTTCGTCCCGGCGAAAGAATAGCTTCGATCGCACGCCCGTCGTCATCGCCGAGCAGCCGCTCCAGACGCAGCTCGACTTCCACTTCCAGCACCAGCGTGCGCTGTGCCGGGCCAGGCGACGCGCCCGAGCTGAACCTCAGCGTCTTCAGCGTGCCGTCAGCCTGATAGCCACCGGCAGTCCAGCAAAAGGAGGCAGCACGCTGAAGTGCTTCGCGGTTCATCACTAGCACAGCAAGCGACAGGGCGAAGGCTCGCTCGGCACTCTCGGCGTCCGCGCCGGTAATCTGCAAGCCCAGCTTGTGTAGCGACTTCAGGCGTGTCCCTGCGGCGATGACGCCGTACATCACGTGCAGATAGTCGAATCCCGAGAGAACCCTGCCGGCGGCGGGAACAACCGAGAACGACGCCGCGTCAGCGACGTTCCAGACAACCTCGGTGTTGCGCAAGGCCACCAACTCGCCACTGGTCGAGCGCAGGTAGACACGTTTCGGGCCCGGATACGGCAGCCGCGTCAGCGCGTAGGGACCGGCCGGGGCTGCTGGGTCGAAGAGCAGCTCGTCGACCGCGTCCTCGGGCCCCGGTTCGCCGGCGATCGGATCGGCCGCGAGGCGATCGAAATCCCAGCTGTCGGCGGAAAAAGTCGCTGCCGCCGCGCCGCTACCCGTGAACAGCGACGGCAACGCGCTCTTCAGCAACGTGTCGATGGCGTTTTCTAGCACAAGCAGCATGAGCGTCTACTCAGCGTCTATTTGGCAACGGCAAGCGAAGGAGGCCGGAGCGATTCGCCATCAGCCTGCCGTTCGCCAAGGTCCTCCGCGACAAGCTTGACGGCAGCAGCGATGCACACACGCCTCTCGAAGGCTCGTAAGGCAAACAAAGATCAGAAACGGAGAGCGCTCAAGTGACGGTACGCGACGAATATCCCAGAAACGCCATACGCGGTCAACCGCCGTCAGCGCGGCATTCGCATAGAGTAACTGGATCAAACTGACTGGCCTTTTTGAGATTCATGGCCTCTATGGGCTTGCAGCCATGGCCAGCCGCCGTGCCGCAGCAGGAGCTGAAAGGCCGCTTGCGCCGGCCTCTTTAAACGACCGGTCAACGCACAAAGCCCCCGACGGGAAGTTGTCGGGGGCTTTGTCAATGGGGAGCCTGGCGGTGACCTACTTTCACACATGAAGTATGCACTATCATCGGCGTACCTTCGTTTCACGGTCCTGTTCGGGATGGGAAGGGGTGGGTCCAAAGGGCTATTGCCGCCAAGCATAACTGTCTCGCACACCGCGGTTGGCGGGGTGCGCAAAATGGGAAGAAGGTTATTGTGGGCGTTGTGATTGCGCTTCGTTTCTGAGTTGCTGCTTAAGGTTATAGGATCAAGCCTCACGGGCAATTAGTACTGGTTAGCTTAACGCATTGCTGCGCTTCCACACC